>CALFAV010000001.1 GCA_937946835.1 uncultured Verrucomicrobiae bacterium
GCGGTGGGAGACGAAGCCCCGCGCGGGGCCGCGCCCGCTATTGCGTTGACCGGGTGGCGGGACTTCTTAACGTCCCCGCGTGCCCGTGCGGTTTACCATCCTCGGCAGCGGTTCCGGCGGCAACTGCGCCTACCTCGAGACCGATCAAACCCGGCTGCTCATTGACGCCGGTTTCAGCGCCCGGCAAATCCGTCTGCGTCTGGCCGCCCTGGGCCGTTCCCCCGAGACGTTGCACGGCATTCTGCTGACCCACGAGCACACCGACCATGTGCAGGGGCTGGCCGTGCTCTGCGCGCAGCTCCAAATCCCCATCTACTGCAACCGCCTCACCCGCGACGCGGTCGAGCAGGCCCTGGACTGCAAACTGGATTGCCGGCTGTTTCAAACCGGCGCCGCCTTCGACCTCGGCGACGTGCACGTCGAGAGCTTCGCCGTGCCGCATGACGCCCAGGACCCGGTGGGGTTTCTCCTGCGCACCGACGCGGGCAACATCGGGTTCCTCACCGACCTGGGCCACGCCACCCGCCTGGTGCTGGAGCGGGTGCGCCCGGCCCACGTGCTGGTGCTCGAAACCAACCACGACGTGCGCCTCCTCCAGGACGACCCCCGCCGCCCCTGGAGCGTCAAGCAACGCATCTTGAGCCGGCACGGCCACCTCTCCAACGACGCCGCCGCGGAAGTGGTCTCGCAAATCCTCTCCGCCGACCTGCGGCACCTGTACCTGGGCCACCTGAGCCGCGACTGCAACCGCCCCGAACTGGCCCACCGCACCGTCGCCGGACGGGTGCAGGCCCTGGGCGCCACGCACGTGCGGGTGGAGGTCACCGCGCAGGACCGGGTCGGTCCCACACTCGAACTGGGCGCGTGTGCGCAGCCGCTCCCGGCCGCATGAGCCGTCCCCTGCCCGACCGCCGGACCATCACCCAACTGCGCCGCGCCTACGGCCTGATGCGCCGCCGCTTCGGACATCAGGGCTGGTGGCCGGGCGAAACCCCTTTCGAGGTCTGCGTGGGGGCCATTCTCACCCAGAACACCAACTGGACCAACGTCGAGCGGGCCATCGCCAATCTGAAGTCCGCGGGCGCGCTCGAGCCGCGGCGCCTGCTGGCGCTGCCCCCGGCCCGGCTGGCGGCGCTGATCCGCCCGGCCGGCTACTTCAACGTCAAGGCGCGGCGGCTGCGGGCCTTTCTCGAGGTGTTGGTGCGGGATTTCGACGCCGACCTGAGCCGCTTGCTGGGCGGCCCGCGCGAAACCGCCCGCGCCCGGCTGCTGGGCATCCACGGCATCGGCCCGGAAACCGCCGACAGCATGTTGCTCTACGCGGGCGAGCGGCTGGTGTTCGTGGTGGACGCCTACACCCGCCGCATTTTTGCCCGCCACGGCTGGTGCGCGCCCGACGCCGACTACGACACGGTGCAACGGCTCTGCGAAACCGCCCTGAACCACCGCCCCGTGGCCGGGCGACTGGACCACTGGCAGGACTACCACGCGCAACTGGTCGCGGTGGGCAAGGATTACTGCCGACCCCGCCAGCCGCGCTGCGCAGACTGCCCGCTGCGCCCCCTGCTCCCGGAGTCCGGCCGCCCCGCGTCTTGAACCTCCCGGGGCGGCACCCTGCTTGTTTTCGGCCCCCGGTCCGCGGGGGCCTCACGGTTGCCCGGCCTCCAGAGCCAGAGCCAGCTTGGTCAGATGGCACAGGTCGGCCCGGCAAAACGGCTGGTCCAGGCGGCGGGCCAACTCTTCTGCCGTGGCGCCCCGCAGCCACGCCAGCGCTTGAAACGCTCCCAGCGCCAGATCGGGCGGGTCGAGATAGTTTTCTCCGAAGTGCACCTGCCGTTCCTCGCCCACCAGCCACCAGGTTTGATGGACGCCGGTGAACGTCTCCCAGACTTGGGCCACCGCCCCGGGCACGGTTTGTCGGATCCACGCGGTCAACTCGGGCGTGAGATCGCGCAACAACGCGATCTTGTGCCGGTGCGGCCGGACCCGGAAGGACAGGGCGTCGCCGCCGCCGATGAAGTGGTCCAACTCGGCCACGCCGGTGGTCGAGGTCAACGTGCCCTCCCGCGCGGCGCGTTCCCACCACGCGGCCAGCTCGGGGCTGAGTCTTTCGAAATGAGCGCGCGCGCGACTCGCGGTTCCGGGGTCCCCGGCCAGTGCAGCCAGTCGGTTCAGCGCCAGCAACGCGCCCAGGTGGCGGTTGGCCTGGAGGTCGCCTTGTTGGCCGTCCAGACGCCAGCCGAGTTTTTCCCAATCCTCGAACACCCCGCGCAACTGCGGCCAGGCGGCTCGCACCCGATTGCTCTCGCCCACGCGCGTCGCGTAAAGCCAGACGGCCGGCAGATGGCCCAACGGATGCGGCGGGCGGTCCGTGGCCTCGTGGGTCGGGTCGGTGCCGGCCCCGGGGTGTACCTCGCGGCGGGTGCCGGTCTCCGGGGCGTAAGCCCCCGCGGCGCTGAACGGCGGAAATCGTTCCCATTCGGCCGCCAGCCACTCACGCACGCGGGTTTGAATCGGGTCGCCCGCCAGGTGGGGGTAAGCCCACGCCAACGCGGCGAACACTTCGGCGCTGTGCGTGAAGAAAAGCTCGCGTCCGGCCAGGCCCGGCTCCACCACCAGCGGCGCCCAGCGCCGTTCAAGCAACTCCGCCACACCGGCGCGCAGCCGGGCTTTCAAATCCGCCGGAGGCGGGTCGGGAGCGCGGTTACCGGGCACATCTTCAGCGCGCACGGTCCATTCCCGGGGCTTTGCGCCCGGGGGGCGCGAGTCCAGACACAAGAGACGGCTGCCGGTGATCCAAAACACGCGGCCGTCGCTCACGGCCACACCGCTGCGGGCCGGTCCGTGCCATTCGTTGCGCGCCCAGGGCGGATTGCGAAAGCCGCCAAAAGTGTCCCGCGCACCGTGGATGTTGAACAAATGCCCTGTCTCGAGGTCCAGCCCGCCCAAGGTGCCCTGGTGCACCAGCAGCGCGAGCCGTCCGGCCACGGTCAAGCTCTGCGCCTCATCGGCCGTGCCCCAGAAGGTGTTCCAGGGCGGTTGCCGGCCGCCGTCATGGAAGATCGGTTCGATGCGGCCGGTCAGCGGATCAAGCCGGCCCAGGGCAACCAACGGCGCCACACCGAGGTTCCAGTTGCCGTAGGCGCTGCGGTACATGACCAACAACCGCCCATCCGCGGTCAGGGCCGGCGGATTGCCCACGCCCTGGCAGCCGCCGGTCCAGAGCACGGGCGGCGGGGGTGCCAGCGCACCGGTCTCAGCCTCGAGCACGTAAAAGGTTTGCGCTTCCGGGTGAGACTCCAGGTGCGCCCGCACGGCCACTTGCTCGGAAGCCCACAATTCGGGGGTGCCCCGCGCGGCGTCGCTCTTGAGCCAGGCCTCGAGGGTTTGCCAGGAGCGGTCGTCGGCTCCCGCGTGCCGCGTCAGCACGGTGCGGTCCTCGTGGATGCGCCGGGCAAAGTTGGCCAACGGCGCGGTGCGGAGGATCACGCGCGGCCGGCCGTCCGGACCGCGCACGACCACGGGCGGATAATCCCGGGCGGATTGGCCGCGCAGCGGCTGACGCCAGATTTCACGCCCGGCATCGGGGCCGGCCGCCTGGAAAGCCCGGGCGACCAGGTCTTCGGCAGTGACAATCACCCGCGCGCCGTCCCACGCGGCCGGTTGCCGGATCGGCGCGGGCAGATCAGCCCGCCACAACTCGCGGCCGTCGGCCAGGTCCAGGCAATAAAAGCGACCATCTCGCGAACCGAGAAAGACGCGCCGCTCGGCAATCAAGGGCGCGGCGGCAAAACCCGCGCCCCCCGGCCGGACGGCTGCACTCCACAATAGCCGGCCCGTGGCCGCGTCGAGGGCGTAAACGCCGCCTTCGGCCGCAGCCGTGATCACCCGGTTTTCCGCGACCGCCGGTGAATGCAGCAGCGGCCCCGGCGCGGTGAAGCGCCAGCGGGGCGTGCCGGTGGCCGCGTCCAGGGCGTACAGGTTTCCCGCGTGAGTGGCCACAAACACGCGGCCGCCCGCCACAATCGGTTCGACCCCCGTCCCGATACGTTCGCCGGTGAACGTGGCCGACCAAGCCAGGTGCAGCGGCGGCGCAAGGGTCTCGGAGGTGAACGCGGTGCGTTGCGGGTTGCCGCGCAACTGGGGCCAGTCGGGACGGGCCACAGTGGCGCCGCCCAGCACCAGCAACAGCAGGCTCCGGCGCAACCGCCGTGCTATTGCGTCAGAAGCGCGGGTCATGCGCTGCTGGGTATCATTTCTGTGGGATGTGGACAAGGGCGCTTCTGTAACCGCTCCCGGCGTCCCGGCGTCTGGCTGCGACGTTGCGAGAAACAAAACACACAACCGAGAAAGGAACAAACATGAAACGATTCAACTGGCAGTGGCTGAGTGCGGCGGGTTTGGCGGCCGTCCTGGTGGGCGGGCCGTTGGCCCTGGCCGCGGATGAGCAACCGGCCAACCGGCCCCGGCGCGGCGGTCCGCCGGCCGTGGGCGAACGCGGTCCCGGCATGAGGGCCGGCAGCGAGGAGTGGTTCAACCGCTGGAGTGCCGAACTCAAGCTGACCGACGCGCAGAAGGAAAAAATCCGGGCGCTCCAGAAGGAGCAGCGGGAGAAGGGCGACAAGATCCGTCAGGACACCGGTCTGACGCCCGAACAACGCCGGGAGAAGATGCGTGCGCTGCGCGAGGAAAACGACAAGAAGATGAAGGAGATTCTGACCACCGAGCAGTACACCAAGTGGCAGGAACTGCGCCAGACACGCGCCGGCGCGCCCAATCGCGAGCCCGGTCAACGCCGCGGGCCGGGTGAGCGCCCCGCGCGGGGGCCACGGGCCAACACCCAATAACGGTTCGCCGCTTGCGTGCACCCGCGGGGGGCCGGTCTGACCGGCCCCCCTTTTTTGCGCTGCGCGCGCGGACGAACCGCCCCGGGCCGGGCTCGGGAGCGGGTGCCATTTTCTTGCCAGCGTCCGAGCAGCGTCCCAACTTGGCTCATGCACAATTGCTTCGCTGCTGTTGCCCGACACCCGTTCCGCGGCCTGTGGACGCTGGGACTGATCGTGTTGCTGAGTGCCGAGGCCCGGGTGGTGACCGTCACCACCGCGGACAACCTCAACCCGCCCGCGGGGCAGAAGTCGCTCCTGCAGGCGTTGACCGAGTTGCAGGACGGCGACGAAATCCGGTTCAACCTCCCCGGGCCGGGGCCGCATCTGATCGAAACCCCGCCGGGCGGGTACCCCCTGATCACGCGGCACAACGTGGTCATTGACGGGTACAGTCAGCCGGGCGCGGCCCCCAACACCAACCCCATCCTGGCCCCGAACAACGCCCGGCTGCGCATCGCGCTCGACTCGCGCAACGGGCATCACCGCTTGATGGACTTCCCGGGCGACGGCCCGAATGACGACACCGGCTATGGTGACCGCGAGGCCGCCATTCTCGGGGTGCTGGGCGCGCGGGGGTTCGTGTTGCGCGGCGTTTCGCTCCTGGGCGTGCCGCGGGTGGGCCCGGATGCGGGCGTGGCGCTGTACGGCGTGGCCTTCGCCCGGGGCGCCTCGGGGCGGATCAGCGGTTGCTGGATCGGACTGCATCCGGACGGCCAGACGCTGGCCGGCCCGGCCAACGGCGTCTCGGGCTTTCGCTACCGGGTGCGGGACGATTCCGGGGCCGAGGTGGAAAGCATCCTGATCAACGACGTGGTCATCGGCGTGGCGAAGGCCGCGACCAACGCACCGGCGGACTTCAACGTGTTCGTGGGCATCCCCGCCATCCCGGTCATTCTCGAGGGCCACGGCGCCCGCATCGCCGGCAACTTTTTCGGCGTGATGCCGGACGGAGTGCGAGACGTAAACCTGATGCTGGATCCCGCACTGGCGGGCAGCTTCAAGGGCTTCATCGAAATCGGTCGCGGCGGCAACCACACGGTCATCGGGACCGACGGCGACGGCGTCAACGACGCCCACGAGCGGAATATTTTCGGCGGCACGCTGCCACCGGCCTTCGGCGGCTACGAGCACAGCCTCGAGTTTTACGGGGCGTCGCCCGGCACCAACATCGTCATTGCCGGCAACTTTTTCGGCGTGGGCATTGACGGCCAGACCCGTTTCACCAACGCCGTGCCGGTGCTCAACGCCGCCGGCGGGGCGGCGCAATACCGCTTCGGGTCGAATTTTGACGGCGTCAGTGACGAGCTGGAGGGCAACGTGGTTTTCAACTACTGGCCCCCGGAGCTGTTCGGCCCGGAGTACCTTTACCAGCTCAATCCGGTTGACCTGGGCTTTTTTGATGAACTGGACTCCGGCGGGGTTCTCTCGGCCCGCGGGAACACCTTCGTCCACAACCTGGCCTTCCCGGTAGCGCCCGGCCGGGCCGACGGCGCGTTTCTGGCGGCCTATTACCAGAAGGCCCTCGAGGCCCCGGCCGCCGGCCTGTTGCCCGTGATCGCGCCCGAGTCCACCGCGCTGCGGCTCAAGGGCACGGTGCCGCGGGCCCGCACGCCCGAGTGGCCCGAAACGCACGTGGACCTTTACCTGGCCGACCCCGAGGGGCTGGCCACCGGCCGGGCGTTGGAATTGCCCGAACTGCCCGACGGCTTTGTGCAGGGGCGGCGGTTCCTGGGCACTTTTCGCGACAACGGCCCCGCCGATGCCGACCCACGGGCGGGCCGGTTCGACTTCGACCTCTCCGGCCTCGGCCTGACGGATGGGGTGGTCACCATCACCGCCAACTACGCCTCCGGACCGGTCACCGCCCCCGGCACGGTGGTGCTGACCAGTCCGTTTTCGGCGCCGGTGCGGCTGACCGGTGGGGGCGGGGGCGGGGAACTGCGTTTCACGGCCATTCGGCTCGAGGCGGGAAGCGTGCGGCTGGAATGGACCGGCGGGGGGGTCCTGCAATCGGCACCCCAGCCCCTCGGCCCGTGGCAGGATGTGGCCGGCGCGGCCAGCGGCTACACCACCCCCGCGGCCGGGGTGAAGTTTTTCCGCCTGCGGCGCTGAGGCCGAACCGCCACGCCCGGGGAGGACTCCGGGCGTGGGGGAAAAGTTGGTGGGTCGGGTGGGATTCGAACCCACGACCAACGGCTTAAAAGGCCGCTGCTCTACCACTGAGCTACCAACCCTTTTTCGTGTTCGGGGCGAGGCGGGGCGCTGCCGCGCCCGGGCGACCTGACTATGCCCCGCGCCGGCGGCGGGGCAAGTTGTTTTGCGGGGTGCTCCGGTTCGGGTTGCACGCGGGGAAGTCCCGGTGTACTTAGCCCCGGTTTCCAACCCGGCCGAGCGCGGTTCCGCAGCTCGGTTCGCTCCGCCCTCCGACCGGGGCGGGACCGGGGCGGCAAAACCCCCGGCGGGGGAAACCACCGGCCGACATGGACCCCACTCAGTTTCACGAGTTGAGGCGCGCCGCGCTCATCAGCACCTTGCGCGCCTGCCGCCTGTTTGCCGGCCTGCCCCCCGCCGACCTGGAAAACGTGGCCGCGATCACCATTCCCAAGCCCCTCGAAAAAGGGGAGTACCTCTTCCGCGAGGGCGAACCCGCGCGCGGCTTTTACGTGGTGCAGCAGGGCGCCATCAACGTCCACCGGGTGGGCGCCTCCGGCAAGGAACAGGTCATCCACGTGTTCCGGCCCGGGGAGTCTTTTGCCGAGGTCACGCTGGCCACGGACATGGGCTACCCGGCCAACGCCCGCGCCATCGAGCCCAGCCAGGTGCTCCTGGTGCAGAAACAGGACTTCCTGGCCCTGTTGCGCCGGCAACCCGAGCTGGCCCTGCGCATGTTGAGTTCCATGAGCCTGCACCTGCGCGTGCTGGTGGGGCGCCTCGAGGAACTCACGCTCCGGGACGTGGAAACCCGGCTGGCCCACTGGCTCCTCAAGCGCTGCCCGGATCCGGCCGCCACCCAGCCGGTGAACATCGAACTGACCATGACCAAGCGCGTGCTCGCCGCGGAGCTGGGCACGGTGAGCGAAACCTTCTCCCGTACCCTGGCCAAGCTGCGCGAGCAGGGCTTGATCTCCGGCCGCGGCCGCGTGCTGACCGTAACCAACCCGGCCCGCCTGGCCGCGCTGCTGCGCGCCCACCTGGGGGAGTAAGCGCGGCCCCCGCGACGGACACCGGCCCCCGGCCCGGCCGCGGGCTTGACGCCCGTCAAAGCCGAGCTTAAGCCGGCCGCGCACCTTGACGCGATACTGTACAAACCCAGCGCCCGCGACATCCGACTTATGAAATCCAGACTCACCCTGTTGGCCGGGGCCACCGCCCTCACCGCGCTCACACCCCTTCACGCGCAATCCGTCTCCGCGGCCTCGCCCGCCTCCGCCGGGCTCCTGAACGACTGGCTGCGCAAGCAAACGGAGGATTTTGAGCCGTTTGACCTGGGCGGCCAGTTCCGCCCCCGCCTCGAGCACAAGGAGCATCTGGCCCGCCCCGGCACGCCCGGGGCACTGGATTTCCGGGCCGAGGGCGTGCCCACCGGCAACACCTACTGGCTCTTCCGCACCAAATTCCATCTCGGATACGCCCCGGCGGACGGGGTGCAATTTTTCGCCGAGGGCCGTGACAGCTTTGCCCTCAATGACCGGCGGGAGCCGGACCCCGAGACCGACCGCGCGGACCTGCACCAGGCCTGGGTGCTGCTGGGCCACCGCGCGCATTTTCCGCTCACCGCCCAAATCGGCCGCCAGCAGCTCCGCTACGGCGAGGAACGGTTGGTGGGCAGCTTCGACTGGAACAACATCGGCCGGGTCTTCGACGCCGCCCGGCTGCGTTACGAGACCGAATCCCTCCGGGTGGACGCGTTTGTCGGGCGGGTGGTCGTGCCCGTGGACGGGGTGTTCAACGTGCCCAACGACTACGATTGGTTCAGTGGCGTGTACGCCTCCACCCGGGCACTGTGCCCGAAACAGGAAACCCAACTCTACTTCCTGGCCCGCAACGCCGGCACCGGCTCGCCCACCGCGGTGGACCGCCCGCTCATCGGCCTGGCCACGCCCCGCGACATTTACACCGTGGGCGCGCGTTTCAAGTCCCTGCCGGGAGAGCTGGCTGGTTGGGATTACGCGCTGGAGGCGGCCGGCCAGTTCGGCCGGTTCAAGGAAACTGCTGCGGGGGCCTCGCTGGACCACACGGCCTTGGCAGTCTCCGCGGGGGCCGGCTACACCGCGGCCACGTGCCCCCTGAACCCGCGCCTGGGCGTCGAGTACAACTTTGCCAGCGGCGACAGCGACCCGACCGATGACCGGCACGAGACCTTCGAGAATCTCTTTCCCACCAACCACAAGTTTTACGGGTACATGGACCTGTTCTCCTGGCAGAACCTCCACAACCCGCGCCTGAGCCTCTCGCTCCAACCGGCCCGGGGGCTGACCCTGACCGTGGACTACCACCTGTTCTGGCTGGCGGACACCGCCGACTATTTCTACACCGCCGCCGGGGCGCCCCGCCGCGGCGCCGCGCCCGGCTCGGGCACGGGCTACGATCGCAACCCGGGCTACGACAGCTTCGTGGGCTCGGAACTCGACCTCGTGGCCACCTACGCGCCCAAACCCTGGCTCAACGCCCAGCTCGGGTACGGCCATTTCTTCGTAGGCGAGTACGTGCGCCAATCGCTGGCCGCGCCGGGTTACGGTGCCCGCGACGCCGACTGGGTATACGCCCAAATGGTCTTCAATTTCTAGCCAGGCCGCCGGCTTCGGAACGGACCTGACTCGGACCGCCACAGTTTTTCCCGCCGCCGCCCGGAGTTGTCCGCGGGATGCACGGGTGGCCAAAGCCACCCCACTGCCCTGCCGGGACTCACCCCGTCGCGGCGCGATTTGTCCTGGCGACGCACCCCAGCGGTGCTGGCACCGCCTCACGGTCCCGACGGGATGCGGGCCGCCGCGCACCCAAACGCGGTTCTTCAAACACGAAAGCCCGGGACCGTCCCCACACTTTTCCCGAAGAAACTGGCGTTCCGGGAACCGGCCGCTACCGTGGGCGCACCTGCCATGACCCGACCCGGCGTGTTGTTGGTCAATCTCGGTTCGCCCGCGTCGCCGTCTGTCCCGGACGTGCGGCGGTACCTCCGGGAGTTTCTCATGGATGGGCGGGTGCTGGATGCCCCCTGGCCGGTGCGCCTGGCCGTGGTGCACCTGAGCATCCTGCCCCGGCGGCCACGCGAATCCGCCGAGGCCTACCGCAAAATCTGGACCCCGGAAGGTTCGCCGTTGATCGTGACCAGCCGGCGCGTGCAACAGGCCCTGCAAGCCCGGCTGCCCGTGCCCGTGGAGCTGGCCATGCGGTACCAAACCCCGTCCATCCCGGAAGCGGTGCGCCGCCTGGGGCAACAGGGCGTGGACCACTGCCTGCTCCTGCCCCTGTTCCCGCACTACGCCATGTCCAGCTACGAAACCGCCGTGGTGCGGGTGGAGCGCGAGGTCGCCCGGCGCGCGCCGCAGATGCGTCTGACCGTGCAGCCGCCATATTTCGAGGACCCGGACTACATCGCCGCGTTGGTCGAATCCGCCCGGCCCTACCTGGCGGGCGCCTGGGACCATCTGCTGTTCAGTTTCCATGGCATCCCGGAGCGGCACCTGCGCAAATCCGATCCCACCGGGGCCCACTGCCTGCGGGCGCCCGATTGTTGCGCCGAACCGGGCCTGGCGCTGTCCCGTTGCTACCGGGCGCAATGCCTGCGCACGGTGGCGGCCTTCACCCGCGCGGCCGCCCTGCCGCAGGACCGGTGGTCGGTGGCGTTTCAGTCGCGCCTGGGTCGGGAACCGTGGCTGCAACCCTACACGGATCAGGAATTGATCCGGCTGGCCCGGGCCGGCGTGCGCCGTTTGCTGGTCCTGTGCCCGGCGTTTGTCTCCGACTGCCTGGAAACGCTCGAGGAAATCCGCCTCCGCGGCGCGGAAACCTTCCGGGCAGCCGGCGGCGAGACGCTCACCCAAATTCCCTGCCTCAACGAGCACCCCCGCTGGCTGGCCACGCTCGAGGGCATGATCCGCCGGTTTCTGGACAACCAGTAGAAGGGCCGGCAAGGGGAGCCTCGCAGCAAAGGCCCCGACCCCAACCACGCTGCGGGCTTGCGCCGATTCATGCGGCCCATAAGCTGGCTCCGGTTGCCAGCCCGACGCCACTTGAACCGCCTCCTGGCGCTCGCCGCCCTGTTGACCGGGGCGGGAGCGGGGCTGGCCTTGTTGAGTTCCTGCGCCACGGTGGACCGCACGGCGGCCGCACCGCCGTACATCGAGGGCGCCACGTTTGTCGGCAACGCCGCCTGCGCCGATTGCCACACCAATCTCACCCGCCTCTTTGACTCCAGCCCGCACGGCCGCTACCACCGCGCGGACGTGCGCCTGGCCGGCCTGACCGGCTGCGAGTCCTGCCACGGCCCGGGCAGCAAGCACGTGGCCGCGGCGGGCGCGCGGGAGTTTATCGTCAACCCGGGCCGCGACCCCGCCGCGTGCCTGGCCTGTCACCTCGCCACCCACGCGGAGTTTCGCCTCCCGCACCGGCACCCGGTGCTCGAGGGCCGGATGAACTGCGTGGATTGCCACGATCCACACGGGCCGGACCTGATGAAACCGGCGGGCGGTCTGGCCCTCGCCCGCCTCAACGAAGCCTGCGCCACCTGCCACCGCGAGCAGGCGCGGCCGTTTGTCTTCGAGCACGAGGCCCTGCGCGAGGGCTGCACCGAGTGCCATCAACCCCACGGCTCCATTGCGCCCCAGCTCCTCACCCAGCGGGACGCGAACCTGTGCCTGAAATGCCACGCCCAGGTCCAGCAGCCCGGCGCGGTGATGATCGGCAAAACGGATCACGCCTCGTTGCTCCGGTTGGGCGCCTGCTGGAGCGCCGGCTGCCACACCGCGGTGCACGGGTCCAACATTCACCCGAAGATGCTGTACTGAATCATGCGCGGCCCCGTCCCCACCCCCGCCCGCCGACGCGGCCAATGGTCGCGGGCGGTGCTGCTCGCGCTGGCCTGGGGCGCCGGCGCCGCGGAACCGGACCTCGGCCGCCTGCCCGCGCCCGCCGCGGTCCAGGTGGATTACGAGCGCGACATCCGGCCGATCTTCGAGGCGGCGTGTTTCCGCTGCCACGCCGGGGAGCAGCCCCGCAGCCGCTTTCGGCTGACCGACCGCGCCTCCGCCCTCAAGGGCGGGGCGCTGGGCGTGGCCATCGTTCCCGGCGACAGCGCCCGCAGCCCGTTGATCCACTACGTGGCCCGGCTGGTGCCGGACCTGGAGATGCCCCCACCGGGTAAGGGCGAGCCACTCACGCCCGAGCAGGTGGCGCTGCTGCGCGCCTGGGTGGATCAGGGGGCGCGGTATCCGGAGACCGCGGCCGAGCCACCCTTGGAGCGGCGCCTGAGCGCCACCCCGGCATTTGCCTGGATCACGGTGGACGGCAACCGGGCGGCCTTCCGGGCGCGGGAGTGGCTGCCGGACGGCGCGTCGGGGGGCTTCCAACACCTCGAGTGGCAGGAGCCGGTGGGCCGGGCAGGCCGGTTCCGCGCCGAGTCGCGCGTCCTCCTCGAGGCTGAGGATTACGAGTTGAAGCTCAGTTACGAGCAGCGCGACCTGGGATTTTTACGCGGCGGCTACGGACAGTACCGAAAATGGTTCGACGACACCGGCGGCTTTTTCCCGCCCTTCGACACGCCCGCGTTGCGCTTGGGTCGCGACCTGCACCTGGACGTGGGCCGCGCGTGGTTCGAGGCCGGACTGGCGAAACCGGACCTGCCCCGGATCACGCTGGGCTACGCGTACGAGTTTCGCGAGGGCGAGCGCGCCATCCTGCAATGGGGCCTGGTGACGGACCCGAACACCTTGGAGTCCCGCGCGATTTACCCGGCGGCGAAAGCCGTGGAGGAACAGGTGCACGTGGTGACCTTCCGCCTGCGCCACACGCTGGCGGGGGTGGACCTCGAGGACGATTTCCGCGGCACGTTCGCGGACCTGCGCTGGGGCCGGGACCTGGTGGACAGTTACACCCTCGGCCGGGCCCTGCCCGACAGCGTCACGCGGCATCGCGAGCAGTTTCAGTACTTCGAGGGCGCCAATGCGCTGCGACTGGAGACGCCGGTAAAGGACTGGCTGTTTTTAAGCGGCGGCTACCTGTACTCGAACCTCGACGGCGAGGCCGGTTTTCGCAACGAGACGTTCCTCCCGGCCGATCCGGCACAAGGGCCGTTTGCGGGCGTGCTGGCCCCGGAAATTGTCCTGCGTCGCGAGGCCCATGTGTTCAACGCCAATGCCCGGGTCGGCCCCTGGCAGGCCCTGACGGTCTCCGGCGGGGTGCAGGCGGATTGGAGCCGGCAGGAGGGCTTCGGCCGGGCCAGCCTGTACGGTTTCCCCACCCGGCTGGATGCCAATCTGGATCGGCAGGCGGTCACCGAGCACGTCGGGGTGCGCTTCACGCGCCTGCCCTTCACGGTGCTCCAGGCCGAGGCCCGGCTCCAGCAGGAGGAGTACGGTCAGTACGAGCGCCAGGCCATTGACGATGGTTTGGGCGACCCGGGCGATTTCCTGCGGGACACCGAGGCCCGCGCCCGGCTCTGGGAGGTGCGCGCCGGCGCCACCCTGTCCCCCTGGGCCCGGCTGGGGTTCGATGCGGGCTACCACTACCGGCTCAGCGAAACCGATTTCCTGCCCGGGCGCGACGAGGACCTGTCCGAGCAACCCGGCAACGGTTATCCGGCCTTCATTCGTGCCCGGGACCTGGCCACCGACGAGGTCAACACCCGCCTGGTCTGGCGCGCAGCGCGGTGGCTGAAGACCCACCTCAAATACCAGTACGTGGTCACGCGCTACAACTCGGAGACCGCCGCGCTGGTCGAGCCATCCTCCGGCGCGGTCGTGCCCCGGGGCTGGCTGCGCGCCGGCCACCACCGTGCCCACGTGTACAGTGCCCAAGCCACGATCACGCCGTCCCGACGCTGGTGGTGGAACACCACCCTGTCCCTGAGCGATGCCACGACCCGGACGGGCCTGGAGACCCCGGCGGTGGTGCCTTACGCCGGCCAGATTTACGCCGTGCTCACCAGCCTGACCTTCGTCCTCGACGCCCGAACCGACCTGACCGCCAGCTATACGTTCTCGAAGGCGGATTACGGGCAGGAGCACTTTGCCGACGGCCTGCCGTTGGGCATCGTGTACGACCGCCACGGCCTGCTGGCCGGGGTGAAACACCGGTTCAAGCACGGCCTCAGCGCCAGTCTCCAGTACGGCTTTTTCCGGCACGAAGAACCCACCGCCGGCGGCGCGAGCGACTACACCGCACACGGGGTCTTCGCCTGGCTCACCAAGCGCTTCGAGTAACGCGGCAGCCGGGGCGAGCCGACGGTTTGCTCCGAGACAAAACGCCCGGGTTCGTGGCGAACCCGGGCGCGCTCTTGTTGTTGGGTTGGCGTTACCCGCCGTTTCCGGTCGGCAAGCTCAGGGCAGCAGCTCGAAACGGAGTCGCCAGAAACGCTGCGCGCCGACTTCGTTCAGCCGCAGCGGATCCTCAAAACGCAGGGTGTGCAGGCCGTCGCCGCCGGGAATGGTTTCGACCAGGTTCCCGGTCACGGGCGTGGCAAAGCTCACCTCGGAAGCCGCTTCCATCCGGACCTGCAGTTTCGGGTCGTCGGGCCGCACGCGCAGGGAAAGGCGGATCCGGCCGTCGGGTCCGAACTCCGGCCGCACCAGCTCGGGCGGGTCTTTCACCCGCGGGTTGCGGCGCAGGGCGTACTCGATGAGGTTGGGCACACCGTCCTCGTCCGGGTCGGCG
Source organism: uncultured Verrucomicrobiae bacterium (assembly GCA_937946835.1). Lineage (GTDB taxonomy): Bacteria > Verrucomicrobiota > Verrucomicrobiia > Limisphaerales > J093 > DSVZ01. Next base: position 14,757 of record CALFAV010000001.1, read on the forward strand.
AGCACCGCGGCCAGCGCCGCCTCCGCCGGCAAATTGAAGTGCCCCGCCTGCCAGCCGCTGAAGCGCGCCACGACGCTGAGGGTGTAGGTCTGGTCGGCCGACTTCGCGGGCGAGCCGTTGTCGGTCACCCGCACGGTCACGGTAAACTCGCCGAAGGTCAGGTCCGGTGGCGTGCCCGAGACCTGCCCGTCGGCAGCCACGCTCAGCCAATCCGGCCCGGCCACCTTGGTGAAGGTGAGGGCGCCGCCCTCCGGGTCACTGGCGGTGGCCACATACTGGTAGGGCTCGCCCTGGAAGGCCGCCGTGACCGGGGTGGAGGTGATTTGCGGGGGCTGGTTTTCCGGTTTGCTGTTGGGATTGCCCGGGTTGGTCGGGACCCAGCCGGGGATGACCGTAAAGTCGCCCTCCGGATCACCCAACTCGACCCCGTTGCTAAAGCCGTCTTTGTCCGAGTCCTTGGCGGCGAGTGTGGCGTTCCAAAAGCTGCGGCTGGATGTTCCGGTAATGGCCTGCACGTCCAGGCCGAAGGCGTTGCGCGGCCCTCCCCCCGCGGGACTAACGTGACACGTGGCACAGCCGAAGGCGCTACCATTGGGAACCTGGGCAACGCGGAACGAACGCGCCAGCGCCGGCAGACAAAGCCCGAACAACACCCCGCCCCAGATCAACATCTGCCGAAGCTTCATCATGGCTGCCATAAGAATGATCCTTGGCATACGCCGGGTTTGGTCCAAGCGCAAGTCCTTTCTGCCCGGCGGCTCGAGCAGGGCCGCGCCCCGGTTCACTTCCCCGAAAGGTCGCCGGCTGTCCGGGTTCAAACCGGGGTCGGAAGTTTGAAGGAACCCTGAAAGCCGCGCCCCAAAGGGCTTCACTCTGCTGTGACAGCGCTGAGGTCAGGCAACGCAGATGCCTTCTCAAAATACCGCGCGTAGGCGGCCCGGATGGCGCGGCGGTAGCGCGCGACCGCCGCCAGAAAATCCTCGGCTGTCGCAAAACCGCACCGCACGGCCACCCGGTACTGCGGGGCGGGGTCGTCGGGCAGTTCGGCCTCCCCCTCGTAACTCCAGCGGCGCAAGATGCCCTCCACGCGCTGCAACCGGCGATAATTCTCGATCAGGGAGGTCGCCGCTTCGCCCGGCAGCACCCCTTCGGCCCGGGCGCGTTCGAGTGCCCGGAGCGTATTGGGCTCGCGCCAGCCGTGCTCCAGGCACAGCGTCTGGGCGAGAAACTCCGCGTCCATCAACCCGCCCGCACCGGTCTTGAAGGCCAGCGCCTCCTTTCCCGGAGGGGTGCGCTCCTTTTCGATGCGCCGGCGCATGTGCGCAATTTGCGCCTTCCACTCCGGCGTGTGGGCGGCCACCCGCGCCGGTCCGCCGCGAAAGTCCGTCAACGCCCCGGCCAGGTCCGAAAACCGCGCGCCCACCTCCGGGTGACCGGCCACGGGGCGGGCGCGGGTCAGGGCCTGGATTTCCCAGAGCTGCGCGCGGGTTCGGTAGTAATCCGCGTGGGCGCGGAGCGTATTAACCAGCAGCCCCTTCTCCCCGTCGGGCCGCAACCGGGCATCGAGCCTGAAGGCCACCCCGTGCTCGGTGGGGCTGCTGATCAACTCGAGCACCGTGACGGCCACGCGCTGCAGCCCCGGCAGATTGCGGACCTTGTCCTCGGCCACGAACACCACGTCGAGGTCCGAGCCATAGGTCAGTTCGCCCCCGCCCAACTTGCCCAGGCCGATGATGGCCAGCGGGCAGGTCTTGAGCCGATGCCGACGCAGCGCGACCTCCAGCGCATATTGGAGGCAGGCCTCGGCCAGGGCGGTCAACTCGCGCCGGTGCTGCTCGGGGTCCGCCAACCCCAAAATGTCCCGCAGCCCCACGCGCATGAACTCGGCCTCGTGGTAGCGGCGGATCCACAGGCGCTGATCGGCGTCTCCCGCCCCGAGGCGCAGCTCCGCCAGCGTGCGCGCGGCGGTCTTGGCCTCGCGCAGCCGACCGCTTTGCTCCAGGTCATCCAGCAGGTCCGGGGTGCGCAGCGCCGTGGCGGCCAGAAACTCCGAGCGGTCAAACAGCAGCAGCAGCAACTCGAACAACGTGGGCTGCGCCATCCAGGTTTCAAACAGCAGTGCCCGCGCGCCATAAACGCTGACAAAGTGGTCCAGCCGCGCCAGCACGCGGTCCGGGTCCGAGAGCCACTTCGCCCGCGGGTCCCCGTCCGGGCCGGCGGCGGCCCGGCGTTCCTCCAGCGTGTCGCGGCGCGGGCACAGGGCGAGCAACCGCGCCAGCAGCCGCCGCCCGGCCCGCTCGGTGCGCGCGGGCACGTGCCCGAAGCCGGGCCCGTGCACGAACACCCGGACCAGCCGCAGCGCCTGCTCGGGATCGCGAAACGAGTGCCGGTGCAGCCATTCCTTCCAGGTGCCCTCTTGCGAGGCCAGGTCGGGCAGGTCCGGCTCGGCGGCGCCCGCGTCCATCCGGCTTTCCGGTGCGAACACCCGTTCGTAAAGGTCGCGCACCGCCCGGCGATGCCGCTCCAACGCCGCCTCAAACTCGTCCGTCGTCGCGCACCCCATCAGTCGCGCCAGCCGCGCCCGGGCCGCCGGCTCGACCGGCAACACGTGGGTTTGGAGGCCGTGCTCCATCTGCAGCCGATGCTCGACGTCGCGCAGGAACTCGTAAGCCGCGGCCAGCGCGCGGGCTTCCTCCCCGGCCAGCAGGTGGTACTGGGCCAGCTTGCGCAGAGCCGGCAGCGTGCCCGGCACGCCGATGAAGGGCTGCCGGCCGGCCTGCAACACCTGGCGGGTCTGCACAATGAACTCGATTTCCCGGATGCCGCCCCGGCCCAGTTTGATGTTGCGGTCCTGGTCGGCGGCACGCACCACCTCGGTCTCCAGCCGCCGCTTCATGGCCGCGATTTCCTCCACCGCATCCGGCCCCAGCAGCCGGGGGAAGCGAAACGGGCCGATCATTTCGAGGAACTCGCCCGCCAGGCTGGTGTCGCCCGCCACGCCGCGCGCCTTGATGAGCATGAGCCGTTCCCAGGTCTGTCCGTACTGGGCGTAGTAGTTCTCGTAGCTGTCGAGCGAGCGCGCCAACGGGCCGGCCTTGCCCTCCGGTCGCAGCCGCAGATCAATCCGGTACAACATGCCCTCCGGCGCGGCACGGCTGACCTCGGCGACGAACGCCTCGCCCAACCGGCGGAAAAACTCGTGATTGGGCAACCCCTGGGCCGCCTGGCTGCCCGGCCGGGGCGGGGTTTTGAACGTGACCCCCTCGTCGCTGTACACGAAGAGCACGTCCACATCCGAACTGTAGTTCAGTTCCTGCCCGCCCAACTTGCCCAGTCCCAGCACGCTGAAGCGCGCGGGGCGCCACGCCCCGGCGGGGGAGCGTTCGTACGGCGTGCCCCACCGGGCCGTCAGCCGGAGCCAGCACACCCGGAACACGGCGCTCAGGCACACGTCCGCCAGGTTGGACAACTCGCGGGTCAACCCCTCCACCCGGTCCAGCCGGGCCAGGTCGCGCGCCGCAATGCGCACCAGCTCCCGCCGTTGAAACCCGCGCAGCCGGGCCAGCGCCTCCTCGAATCGGCCCGCGGCGAGCGCCGGAGCCAACCAGGCTTCGACCTCACTCCGCAACCCGCTCTCGGACCGCGCGCGGCGCAGACCCTCCACGTCCAGGAAATCCGGGAGCCATTCGGGATGTTGCGCCAACCACTCGCCCAACACCTGGGAGCCGCTCCACAGCGCCGTCAACACCCGCGCCGCTTCGGGAGAGGCCGCCTCCAAAACCGGCCCGGCCCCCGCCTCGAGCAGCCGGGCGTGAAACTGCCGCGCGCGTACCGGGTCCGCGCCGGCGGCCAGCGCGTCCCGCCAAACCGAACCGTGCACCCCGCCATTAGACCGGGGCGTGCACAGCCCCGCCAAATCAAAACCGCGTCCCCTCCCCGGGCCGCGACGCAGCGCGGCCCTCCCCTCATCACATGGCCCCACCCCGGCAGGCAACCGCCCGCCCGGGGTGGAATTCGGGGCTGACCCGGGCCGCGGCACCGCGCACACTGCGGTCATGCACATTCCTGAGCCTTTTTCCCGGCGCCGGTTCCTCGCCGTCGCCGCCCTGGCCGGCACCGTCACTTTATCCGGGCGCGCGCTCGAGCCGCGGCGCACCCGCATGAAAGCGTGTCTTTCGCCCGGCAGCATCGGCGTGAAAGCCGACCAGGAGCGCGCCCTCGCCCTGGCAGCCCGGTACGGCTTTGATGCCGTCGAGCCGTTCCCGCAACACCTGGCCCGCCTGACGCCGGACCAAATGGCCGCGTTGCGCGAACGGCTCCGGGCCGCGAATCTGGCCTGGGGTGCCGCCGGGTTGCCGGTGGAGTTTCGGCGCGACGATGCCGCCTTCCGCTCCGGGCTCGAACAACTGCCCACCCTGGCGGCCGCGCTCCAGCGCGCGGGTGTGACCCGCGTGGGCACCTGGCTGACGCCCGCCAGCAACACCCTCACCTACCGACAGAACTTCCGTCGCCATGTCGAGCGGCTGGGGGCGGCGGCGCGGGTGCTGGCCGATCACGACCTGCGGTTGGGTCTGGAGTACGTGGGAACCTTCACCGCGCGGGCGGGGGCCCGGTTCCCGTTTGTGCACAACCTGGCCGAGACCCGCGAGCTCATCGCCGAAATCGGCGCCGGCAACGTCGGCGTGGTCCTCGACTCCTGGCATTGGTGGCAGGCGGATGACACCGAGGCGGATCTGTTGGCCCTGCGCGCCGAGGACGTGGTGTCCGTGGACCTGAATGACGCCCCGACCGGCGTGCCCAAGCACCAGCAGTTGGACGGCCGGCGCGAACTGCCCGCGGCGACCGGGGTCATTGACGTGGCGCCGTTCCTGCGCGCCCTCGAGCAGCTCGGCTACGACGGCCCGGTGCGGGCCGAGCCGTTCAATCAGGCACTGAACGACCTCGACGACGAGTCCGCCTGCGCGGCCGCGATCGCGGCCCTGCGCAAGGTGCTGGGGTGGACGCCAACGGGGGCCTCGTCCCCGGGTTGAAACTCGGGGTTCGGCTCCGGTGTTTGTTTCCCGGGCATGAGCTGGCAGGAATGGATCACCGGACTGGCGCTGGGCGTGGGGCTGAGCGCGGCGTGCGGGCTGCGGGTGTTTGTCCCGCTGCTGGTCGCGAGCCTGGCGGGTTTGAGCGGCTGGCTGCCCCTGGGTGAGGGTTTCCAATGGCTGGCCGGCGGGCCGGCGCTCGTGGTGTTTGCCGTGGCCACCGTGCTCGAGGTGCTGGCCTACCAGGTGCCCGGGCTGGATCATGCGCTGGACTCGCTGGCCGGCCCGGCGGCGGTCGTGGCCGGCACGGTGTTGACGGCCTCGCAGCTCGATGCGTTGGACCCGCTGCTCAAGTGGTCGCTGGCGTTGATCGCAGGGGGCGGAGCGGCGGGCCTGGTGCAGGGCCTCACCACCACGGCCCGGGCGGTGACGGGCCTGACCACCGGCGGTCTGGGCAATCCCCTCCTGGCCGCTGCCGAATCGGTGGGCGCCACGGTTACCGCCGCGGGCTCGGTGGGGCTGACGGTGGTGGTGGGGCTGGTGGTGCTGCTGTTTTTTGCGGGGCTGGCGGGGATGATGGTGGGGTGGCGGCGCCGGCGCCGGCTTTGGCCTTCGGCCCTCGGGAACCCCTCGAGGCCGGAGCCAGCGCCGCGGTAACCGCCCCCCGGCACCACTCCCCCGGGGTGGCGCGAGGTTTTGTGCGCGCGCCATACCTCAGGACCGCGGATTTTCAAGGGGAACTCCCCCGCCTCCGGCCGGCCGGAGGGCCTGGCATTGAGTTCGACGCCGCGCCGGGAGACGGGTAGGCTCCGGGCGTGAGCAAGATCGCCTTCAATCTCGGCGGGCTGGCCATTTACTGGTACGGCATCCTGGTGGCGGCCGGTTTCCTGGTTGGCCTCTGGACCGCCAGTCGCCGCGCCCCGCAGGCCGGGCTGGCACCCAACGCGGTGGCGGACCTGGGGCCGTGGTTGGTAATTGGTGCGCTGGTGGGGGCACGGTTGTGGTACGTGATCAGTTACTGGGAGGAGGACTTCGCCGCCAAGCCGCTGTGGGAGATTTTCAACTTCCGCGCGGGGGGGCTGGTTTTTTACGGCGGGCTGGTGGGGGCCGTGCTGGCCACGCTGCTTTACGCCCGCGGGCGGGCCGTGCCGGTGGTCCCGCTGGCCGACGCCCTGGCGCCGAGCATCGCGCTGGGGCACGCCTTGGGCCGCGTGGGCTGCCTGATCAACGGCTGCTGCCACGGCACCCCCACGACGCTGCCCTGGGCGGTGCATTACCCGGACAATCCCCTGCTGGGCCACGCCGGCGTGCATCCCACGCAGGCCTACGAGGCGGTGTTGCTGATGGGGTTGTACGCGGCGCTGGCGACGCAGTTTCGTCGCCGTCAGTTTCCGGGCCAAACCTTTGCGCTGTATCTGCTGGCCTACGCGGTCCTCCGGTTCGTCGTCGAGTTCTGGCGCGGAGACTACGGCGACGCACGGGTGCTCGGACTCAAGCCCGGCCAGACCTTCAGTCTGGTGGTGTTGGCGGCGGGCGCGGCGCTCTACGCCCGGCTGCGGCCAGGCCGGACGCCCTCCCCGCCGGCCGACGCCGCCTGAGCCGCGGCGGGTTGAGGGTGCCAGCCCCCATGCCCGAACGCATCGAAACTTTCGTGGTGGAGACCTCCCGCCCGGGGCTGCGCCTGGACGCCTGGCTGCGCGAGCGCTTGCCCGGCGTTTCGCGGATGCAACTGCTCCGGCTCATCCGGGAAGGCGCGGTGCGGGTGAACGACGCGCCGTGCAAACCCACCCACGCACCCCGCGCCGGCGACCTCGTGACCATCACCTGGCCCGCGCCGCGCGCAGCCGCCGTGCCGCCCCGCGCACTCCCCCTGGCGATTCTCTACGAGGACGCGCACCTGCTGGTGCTCAACAAGGCCCCCGGCATGGTGGTGCACCCGGCGGCCGGGACCGAGGATGACACCCTGGTCAACGCGCTGCTTCACCACTGCCGCGGACGGCTCAGCGGCATCGGCGGGGTGGCACGGCCGGGCATCGTGCACCGGCTGGACCAGTTTACCAGCGGGCTGATGGTCGTGGCCAAGGATGATCCCACCCACGCGGCGCTGGCCCGGCAGTTTGCCGCGCGCGCGGTGGTCAAGCTCTATCACGCCATCCTGTGCGGGGAACTGCCGCGGGAGGCGGGTGAAATCCGGGCCCCCATCGCGCGGCATCCCAGCCACCGCAAGGTGATGACCGTGCTCGAGGGCGGCCGGCCGGCGCACACCAGTTACCGGGTGCTGGAGCGACTGCGGGCGGCCACGCTGGTCGAGGCCCGGCTGCACACCGGGCGCACGCACCAGATCCGGGTTCACTTCAAGCATCTGGGTTACCCGTTGGCGGGGGACACGGTGTACGGCGCCCGGGCCAACGCGCGCCTGACCGAACTGACCGGCGTGCGGCCGCCGCGCCAGATGCTGCACGCGCAGCGGCTGGCCTTCACCCACCCGGTCAGCGGCGAGGCGCTGGAGTTCGAGGCGCCCTGGCCGGAGGACTTCGCCGCCGTGCGGGTGGCGTTGCGCCTGACGACTCAATCCGGGCTGGTCGCGGCTACCGGGGAACCCTGAGCGCTGGCCGTCCGGCCGAGGCGCTGAAAACTGAACTCGGACAAATCACCCTAGCGACTGGCGTGTTCCAGGGTGATGGCGACCACCCGTCCGGCTTCGTCAAGCTCCAGATACACGTCTTCAGACAATTCCCGGGTTTCCCGCACCGGACGGGTGCTAAACTCAACCAACGCCGTGTCAGTGTCCTCGAAGTATTTTACCTTCATGGCGACTTGGGATTAAAGGACCGATCAAAAAAGGCGTTGCGCACCGTGTATCCGTCGGCGAGAAGGGTAACCCGGAGGACTCGGTTATCAAACTCGGGGATTCTGGCTCAGCGCCGAATTCGGCCATCCCTTTGCACAGCCTCCCATTCAGGGCTCTTGGCCACGCGATCAATCCCCTCGTTGAGAATAAGCGCACGGTCGGGACGGCTCCGGGTGTATCGAAAGTATGCGGTGGTGGGGGGAAAGGTGTTTGGGGTTCCTTTGACGCGGTCTTGTCACAGTCATTGCTCCGGTTCGATTCCGCGTGATTCATGTGGATTGACCCGACAAGGAGATCGCGCCGCGTCAACCCGTGAGGAGTCGCGCCGCGCGCACGGTGTTGCGCAGGAGCATGGCAATGGTCATCGGCCCCACGCCGCCGGGGTTGGGCGTGATGAGGCCGGCGCGGGGTTGCACGCCGGCAAAGTCCACGTCGCCCACCAGCCGGTAACCGGACTTCGCGGCCGGGTCGGGCACGCGGTTGACACCCACGTCCACCACCACCGCGCCGGGTTTGACCATGTCCGCCTTCACGAATTCGGCCACGCCCATCGCGGCCACGAGGATGTCCGCGCGGCGGCAGTGCGCGGCGAGGTCGCGGGTGCGCGAGTGGCAGACCGTGACCGTGGCATCGGCCTGCGGCGCCTTTTGGAGCAGCAGGGCGGCCAGCGGCTTGCCCACGATGTTGCCGCGGCCCAACACCACCACGTCCGCCCCGGCCAGGGCTACGCCGGAGCGGAGGAGCAGTTCGTGCACGCCGGCCGGGGTGCAGGGCACGAAGCCGCTCGGGTCGCCGAGCATCAACTTGCCCATGTTCACGGGGTGGAACCCGTCCACGTCCTTGGCCGGCGAAACCGCGGCGTAAACCCGGGCCGAGTTGAGGTGCGCCGGCAGGGGCGCCTGGACCAGGATACCGTGGAAGGCCGGCTCGTCGTTGAGCCGCGCGATGAGGGCGAGCAGCTCGGCCTCGCTCGTGGCCGCGGGCAGGACGTGGGTCTGTGAGCGCACACCCAGGCGCGCGCACTGGCGCTCCTTCATGCCCACGTACACCTGCGAGGCGGGGTCGTCGCCCACCCGCACGAAGGCCAGGCCGGGCTGCACCCCGCGGGTGGCCAGCGCGGTGATTTCCGCGGCGGTTTCGCGATGGATTTGCTCGGCGAGGGCGCGGCCGTCAATGAGGTTGCCGGTCGGATTCACAAGGGGAACGGGACTGTCGGAGCTTACTGGGTCAGGCGGATTTGTTCGACGCGGAGCAGCGGCGTGGCCCAGCCGGGTTCGAGGTATTCCTCGCCGGTCACACGCACCCGCTGGCCGTGGAAACGGCGCAGCTCCGGCTCGGGCGCCTCGATCCACAGGTAGTTCAATCGCCGGCCCGTGTCCGTGGCGCGCAACTCGAAGGGGGTGGGCGCCTGAATGCTCCAGGTGCGTCGCACCACCCCTTCGCGCTGCACCACCCGGCGCGGGGAAGACGCCGGTGCGGTCACAGACCCGGGAGTTTCGAGCGGAGGGCGAACCGGTTCGATCGCCGTGGCCATCGGCTCGGGTTGCGTCTCCGGCCCGGCGGCAGGTCCCGGCGGGGGTGGGCTTGGCGGCGGGACGGGGGACGGTTCCGGAGCGGGGGGTGCGGTGGAAGGCGAGGGTCCGGGGACGGGCTCAGAGACCTTTTCGGCTGGCGTCACCTCTGCGGCCGGCGCGGCGGGCGGTGGCTCCGGGGCGGGGGTGATGGCGGGCGGTACCGGGTCCAGCAGGTGGGCCGCGACAAAACCGGAAAGCCCGCGGGGAGCCAGGATTTTGAGCCAGCCATTGGTGCTCCCCAACACCGACAACTTCGCACCGTGCACCACCCGGCCCAGCACGGCAAAGTCCTCGCTCGGGCCGGCGCGTACGTTGAGAAGCCGGGTACTGACCTCGTTGGTCACCGGGTCCACATATTCCGCCGAGACCCAGACATGCGTGCCGGCGGGCAGTTCGATGCGGACCCATTCGGTGACCGGCTCGCCCTCAAACAGCGCGGGCAGGCCCTCCTCAAACACCAGCACGCGCTGGCCGCGGGACAGTTGGGTGATCACCTCCCCGCCCTTGAGCGAGGGTCGGCTGCGGACGTTCACCCGGTCGGCCCGCACCCGGGCTTCGTTCTGGGCGCCGGCGGGCGCAACAGCCCCGGTCAGGCACCAGGCCAGGACCAAAAGGCTGGGGAAACACCGGTTCATGAGTCAATGCCAGTAGAAGCCGGTGTGGGCAGCCTGTCAACCGCCGGTCGGGCCGCGCCGGCGGCCGGGGCATGACGCAGGGCCGTGACCTCCGCCGGCATCAACACGCGCCACTTGCCGGGCGGTAGATCCCCCAGGCGCAGCGGACCCAGTTGAAGCCGCGTCAACCGCTCCACCTCCAACCCCAGGGCCCGGAACATGCGGCGCACCTCGTGGCGACGCCCTTCGGTCAATTCCAACTCCACCACGCTGTGCGTCGCGTTGGCGGAAAGCACGCACACCTGCCGGGCGCGCAACACCTCACCCCCCTCGCGCACGCCCGAACAAAGGGCGCGTGCGGCCGCCGGGGTGATTTTCCCGGTCACCGTGGCGCGGTAGGTCTTGACCACCCCGAAGCGCGGGTGGGTCAGGCGCAGGCAGAGTTCGCCGTCGTTGGTGAGCAGCAGCAATCCTTCGCTGTCCCGGTCCAGCCGCCCCACGGGGTACAGGTCCTGCCATTCGCGCGGCAGCAGGTCGCTGACGAGCCGCTGGGCGGGCGTTTGCCGGGCGCGCGAGCAGACGTAACCCCGCGGCTTGTGCAGTGCCACGGTGATCCGCCGCCGGGGTTCAACCGGCCGGCCGTCCACCTGCACCCGGTCCCGGCCCGGTTCGACCTTCAACCCCGGTGTGCGGGCCGGCGCGCCGTTGACCCAGACACGCCCTTCGCGCATGAGTTGCTCGGCGGCCCGGCGGGATGCCAGGCCGGCGGCGGCAATGAGCTTCTGGAGCCGGATTTTCAAGCGCGCGGGGGTCCCGCTGGACGGAAAGCGGTGCAACCCGTGTGCCCGGGCGACCGGAACAGCCCGGGGATCAGGCCGCGGGCTTGGTTTTCCGCAGACCGGTCACGCGGTCGCCTTCCTTCCACTCGCCGCGTTTCTTGAGCAGTTCGATGCGCTCGTAGCGTTTGAGCACGTTGCGCTTGGCGCCCAGCGTGGACGCCGCGCGGAGGCTTCGATGTTGTGACATGGCCGTCTCCGTTTCTGGCTTGTTTGACCCACCCGGAGTGGGTGGACCGGCATGTTGACACAAGGGGCGAAAACCGCCCAAGCCCAAAATGCGGGCGCAGTCGTACTGTTCTCCACGGCGGAGCCGGGGGTGCCGCTCGACAGCCCGGGGAGAATTGCGCCGGGTCGCACCCGGGAGGCGGGTGGCGGGGAACCGAGCCGCTGGCAACCGGAGCCGCGCGTCATTTTTCTGTTTACAAGCGACGGCCGGTGGTTTATTCGGCACTTCACCCGGAAGCACCAAACATGAAAATCCTAAGGCACACACTAAATGGCCTGGCGACGCTGGCTCTGGCGGGCCTGTGGAGCAACGTCACGGCCCAAGAACTGTTCTCGGACAATTTCGACACGGACACCTCGGCCAACTGGTCCATTTACACCTCGCAGGCGGACACCGCGGTGGTGTTTGCCTACGATTACAGCGCCGACGGCATCCCCGCGGCGCCCCACTCCAGCGGGACGACGCTGGGGGTGAAGTTCACCGCCAACATGGTCGCCGGCCAGTCGCCGGAAGCCGCCGGCCTGAACATTGTCCCCAAGGGGCAGAATTTTAGCGGCGACTACGTGCTGAAGTTTGATCTGTGGATCAACGCCAACGGCCCCTTCCCGGCGGGTGGTACCGGCTCGACCGAGTTTGCCTCGGCGGGCATCGGGCTGGCGGGTGACGGCGCGCTGCTGTGGCACGGCGCGGCCCCGGCGGGGGTGGGCTGGTTTGCGGTCTCCGGCGAGGGCGGCGCCAGCCAGGACTTCCGCGCCTACGTGGGCACCACCATGCAGGGCGAAGGCCCGGTGTACTTTGCCAACGGTTCGCCGGAACGGGACAACAGTCATCCCTACTACGCGACGACCTTCCCCGGTGGGCAAACCCCGCCCGCCAGCCAGACGGCGGCTCATCCCCAACAGACCGGGGCGCTGAACGTGGGCACGGTGGGCTTTGCCTGGCGGCAGGTCGAGATCAGCAAGGTGGGCGATGAAGTGGTTTGGTCCATTGACGGCCTGCCCATCGCCAAACTGACCGGCTCGGGCAACGGGATTTCACTCAACGGCAACATCAGCGTGGGCTACTTCGACCCGTTCAACTCGGTCTCGGACAATCCGGCCCTGAGCTTTGGCATCGTGGACAACGTGCGGGTGGAATTCATCCCCGAGCCTTCGACCCTCGCCCTGGGAGTGCTCGGTTTCGGGGCCTGGCTGCTGGCCCGCCGCCGGAGCTAGCTGAGAGCGCCCCACCCCACACACCTCTCACGGCCGCCCGCGGGCGGCCGTTTTTTTAGTGGCGTCCGGCCCGAACGTCACCGGTCCGTTTACAGCTCGGCCACCAGGAACCGGGCAAACTCCCCGTGCAGATGCGGCGGCACCCGCGCCCGGAACCGGGCCGCTTCCCCGTCATACTCGCGGGTGACGATCTGTCCCACCTCGTGAAGCCGGGCCACGGCCGCGGCTTCGCTGTGCGGGATGGCCAGCTCCAGAAATTCGCGCGCCGGGCGCAGCGCGTTGGCCAGCGCCGCCAGCAATTCGTCAAACCCGGCCCGAGTGCGGGCCGAAACCGCCACCGCCCGCGGATGTTGCTCCCGCCACCAGGCCAGCGCGCCGGGCTCGGGCAGCCGGTCAATCTTGTTGAGGACCATCAACACGGGGATGTCCGCCACGCCCAGTTCGGCCAGCACGGCGTTCACGGCGGCGATTTGTTCGGCGGCGCGCGGGTGGCTCACATCCACCACGTGCAGGAGCAGGTCGGCGTTGACCACCTCCTCGAGCGTGGCCTTGAAGGCCTCGACCAACTGGTGCGGCAGTTTGCGAATGAAGCCCACCGTGTCCGAGAGCAGCACATTTTGGTTGGTGGGCAGGTGCAAGCGACGGGTGGTCGGGTCCAGCGTGGCAAAGAGCCGGTCTTCCTCGAGCACCCCGGCCCGGGTCAACGCGTTGAAGAGGGTGGACTTGCCGGCGTTGGTGTAACCCACAATCGAGGCCAGCGGCCAGTGGTGGCGTTGGCGCCCCTGTCGTTGCGTGGTGCGCCGGCGGCGCACCTCCTCGAGCTCGAGTTTGAGCCGGTCAATGCGCTCCTGCACTTTGCGGCGGTCAGCCTCAAGCTGACTTTCGCCCTCGCCCCCGATGGCCCCCAAACCGCCGCGCTGGCGCGAGAGGTGGGTCCAGTAGCGGCGCAACCGGGGCAGCAGGTGTTGCAACTGCGCCAGCTCGACCTGGAGCTTGCCCTCGCGCGTGCGCGCCCGCAGGGCGAAGATGTCCAGGATCACCTCGGTGCGGTCGAGAATCTTCGCGCCGATCACCTGCTCGAGGTTGCGGCCCTGGGCCGGGGTCAGTTCATCATCGAAAACCACCGTGTCCACCGCTTCGGCGCGGCAGCGCTCGGCGATTTCCCGGGCCTTGCCCGAACCGATAAACGTCCCGGGGGTGGGTTGGTCCAGCCGCTGGGTCACCTGCCCGACCACCTGGCCGCCGGCGGTGCGAACCAGTTCGGCCAGTTCGTCCAGCGAATCTGCAACCTCCCCGTTGGTACGGTGCTTCAACTCCACGCCCACCAGCAGCACCCGCTCGGTGCGGCGTTCCTGATTGGTCGAAATGAGCGCTTTCAACTCGTGGTGCGACGCACGGCCTTAATTTATCGCAACCGCCCGGGGCTGCAACGGCCCTTCACGGCAGCCGCCCTCGTGCGGCACCGCTTTGCCCGCCCGGTCCCCGCCTGATCGGGAGAACCGAGCCGCGGACATAACGGCCCGTCGCCCGCCACCGCCCGGGGGAAACGGCTGTCCATTTCCGCGCGCGGATGCTTGGATTCCGCGGTCAACGTCATGGACTACGAAGCCGTCATCGGGTTGGAAACGCACGTCCAACTCAAAACCCGCTCGAAGATGTGGTGCGGGTGCGCCAACGCCTTCGGCGCCCCGCCCAACACCCTGGTCTGCCCGGTGTGTCTGGGGTTGCCCGGCACCCTGCCCGTGCCCAACGAGGAGGCCCTGCGCCTGACCGCGCTGGCCGGGCTGCTGTTGAACGCCACGCTGCCGCCCCGGGCCAGGTTCGACCGCAAGAGCTACTTCTACCCCGACATGCCCAAGAACTACCAGATCACCCAGTACGACCAACCTTCGACCGTGGGCGGCTACGTCGAGTTCGAGTACGACGGCCCGTGCCGGCAGCGCGGACCCAACGGCTTTCCGATGGTGCGGCTGACCCGCGCCCATCTCGAGGAGGACGTGGGCAAGAGCTTCCACTTCGAGCGCCACAGCGGGGTGGACTTCAACCGGGCCGGTGTCCCGCTGCTGGAAATCGTCTCCGAGCCGGACATCTCCAGCCCGGACATGGCCCACGCCTACCTCACCGCGCTGAAGGAAATTCTGGTGCACGGCGGGGTGAGCGATTGCGACATGGAAAAAGGCCAGGTCCGCTGCGACGTAAACGTGTCCGTGCGCCCGGTGGGCCACGCCGAACTGGGCGCCAAGATCGAGATCAAAAACCTGAACTCCTTCTCCGCCGTGCGCCGCGCGCTCGAGTACGAAATCGCCCGCCAGATCGCGGTCCTGCGCCGCGGCGGGCGGCTGGTCCAATCCACCCGCCGCTGGGACGAGGCCGCCGGGGTGACCGAGGAAATGCGCACCAAGGAAGAGGCGCACGACTACCGGTACTTTCCCGACCCGGACCTGATGCCGCTGGAGCCCGGGGCCGACTGGTTGGCAGAGGTCCGGTCGCGGGTGGTCGAACTGCCCCTGGCCCGCAAGCGGCGCTTCATGCGCGACTACGGCCTGCCGGCCGGCGACGCCGAGGTGTTCAAAAACGATGTGGCCCTGGGCGACTACTTCGAGCGCCTGGCCCCGCGCGCCCGCCAGCCCAAGGCCGTGGCCAACTGGATACTCAACAACCTCCTGGCCCGGCTGGCCGAAACGGAGGAAAAGCCCGAAGCCCGGGGGCCGCAGAGGAAGCGACCACACCCGTTGCCGGCACGGCCGAGCGTCTGGCCCGCCTGCGGTTCAAGCCTGACGACCTGCTGGAACTGGTGGGACTGGTCGAGGCCGGCACGCTCAGCAGCTCCGGCGCCCAGCGCGTTTTTAACGAGATGTTCGACACCGGCGAGCCGCCCCGAAGCATCGTCGAGCGACTCGGCCTGGCCCAGGTCAGCGATGCCGCCGCCCTGGAAGCCCTTTGCGACCAGGTCCTGGCCGCCCATCCCGGCCCGGCCGCGGACTACCGGGCCGGCAAGGTGGCCGCCTTGAATTTCCTCAAGGGCCAGGTGATGAAGCTCAGCCGGGGCCGGGCCAACCCGTCGCTGGTCGGAGAAATCCTTGAACGGAAGCTCAAGAGCTGAGGTGCGCACCGCCACCCCGCATGGCCGGTGTGCGGGAAGCGAGCCGTTCACCCGACCCGGCTCGCGCCGGACGCGAACTCGGCGCCGCGGGCCGGCCCGGGCTCACGGCACGGTTACCAACACGTAGTTGCGCCTGCCCTTGCGCAGCAGGAGGTGCTTGCCAAAAAGCAGGTCGGCGCGCGTGACGTGCCGACGCGGGGAGGTTTCGCGCACATTGTTGAGGTAAATGCCCCCGCCTTCGACATCCTTGCGCGCCTGACCCTTGCTGGCGGACAGGCCGGTGTGCACCAACAGATCGAGCAGACTCAGTCCGGCCCCGTCCAGTTGCGCCGGGTCCAGCGCGCGGGTGGGCACTTCGCCGGCAATTTCGGCAAAGGCCGCTTCGCGGATGCCCTCGAGCGAGCCGCCGAACAGGATTTCGCTGGCGCGGACCGCCTCCTCGCAGGCGGTGGGACCGTGGACCAGGGTGGTCAGCTCGCGCGCCAGGCGCTTCTGGGCGGTGCGGGCCTCGGGGCGCGTGGCCACTTCCTCGGCCAGCGCCCGGATTTCCTCGATCGGCACGAAAGTGAGGAAGTTCAGGAGCTTGATCACCTCGGCGTCCTCGGCCTGAACAAAAAACTGGTAGAAACGGTACGGGCTGGTGCGGCGCGGGTCCAGATACACGGCGCCGGAGGCGGTTTTGCCGTACTTGGTGCCGTCGGCCCGGGTCAGCAGGGGAAAGGTCAGCCCCCACACGGGGACGCCGAGTTTGCGGCGGGTCAGCTCCACACCGGCGGTGATGTTGCCCCACTGATCAGTGGCGCCCACCTGAAGTTCGCAGCCGAACTCGCGACGCAGGTGGTAAAAGTCATAGGCTTGAAGCAGCATGTAGCTGAACTCGGTGTAGCTGATGCCGGCCTCGCGGTCCTCCATGCGGGCGCGCACGGACTCCTTGGCGATCATCCAGTTCACGGTGAAGTGCTTGCCGACCTCGCGCAAAAAGTCCAGGTAACTGATCGGCCCGAGCCAGTCGGCATTGTCCACCAGCCGGGCCGGGTTGCGGCGGGTCTCGAAGTCCAGAAAGCGGGCCAGTTGGGCCTTGATCGCGGCGATGTTGGCCTGCACCTGCTCGCGACTGAGCAGGTTGCGTTCGGCCGATTTGCCGGAAGGGTCGCCCACCATGCCGGTGGCGCCGCCGGCGAGCGCGATGGGGTGATGGCCGGCAAGTTGAAAGCGGCGCAGCGCCAGCAACGGAACCAGATTGCCCACGTGGAGCGAGTCGGCCGTGGGGTCGAAACCGCAGTACAAGGTGGTGGGGCCGGCGGCCAGACGCGCCGCGAGGGCCGGGGTGTCGGTGCAATCGGCGAAGAGGCCGCGGGCTTGGAGCTCTGCCAGGATGTCCATGAAGCGCCAATGAAACGGGGGCGCCGCTGGTTGCTCAACGGCAAAAAGCATCCCCGACTGACAGGGGGTCCCTCCGTTTCCCCCCGGCGGGGCGCGCCGGCAAAGCCTGCGCCCTTGAACCACGACCGCAGGCACTCCCCGGGGAGTCTCCGGCGCGGGCTGTCCGGTCTTTGGGGTTTACAGCGGGGGGCGGGTGGTTAGGCTGGGGCCATGCCGGAAATCGTTGATTTTGTGAACCGCGGCGCCGGGCAGATCACCCCGCAGGTGGTGGACACCGTGTTGCGGAAACTGCCCTTGTGGAAAGCCGAGTTCACCCAAATCCAGGCCCCCCAGTATCCTCACCTGGTGAGCCAGCTTGAGTTTTTGGCCGATGTGGTCGAGGACACGGCCGAGGGCGCGTACAAAGAGCTGCCCTACACGGCCTTTGCGGCCGCGGTGTTTGCCCTGATTTACGCGCACCGCAAGGTGGACCTGATCCCGGATACGGTGTCAAACCTGGGGCGGGCGGATGATTCGAGCGTGGTGCGGGCGGTGTTGATCCAGCACGAAAAGGCGTTCGCCCGCTATGCGGCCCGTCAGGGGCTGGATTGGGCGCGCATTACCAGCAAGGCATGAGTCGGGCCACCCTGTGTTTGCTGCGCCCACCCGCGGCGGCCGGCCCGGCGGCGGAGCCCTCCCCACCGCGCCCGGTGCTCAGCACCCACGAGAAGGCGATCCAGATCAATCTGGACCCGACCAGCTTCGGCACCTTTGCCGAAATCGGCGCGGGTCAGGAGGTGGCGCGCTGGTTTTTTCGCGTGGGGGGCGCCGCCGGCACCGTGGCCAAGAGCATGTCGGCCTACGACATGACGGTGAGCGACGCGATTTACGGTCCGTGCGAGCGGTACGTGAGCCGGCAGCGGCTCCAGAAAATGCTCGAGCACGAGTACGAACTGCTGCACGCCCGCCTGGTGGCGCGGCGGGGGGAAACCACCCGCTTTTTTGTGCTGGCGGACACGGTGGCGGCCCGCAGCTACAGTCGCACCGAGGACTGTCATGGTTGGATCGGCTTCCGCTGCCAGCGCCGGCCGCTGGCGCCGCCCTCGGACATTCTGGTGCACGTGCAATTGCACGACCGGGAGAACCTTCAGCAGCAGGAGGCGCTGGGAATCCTGGGGGTGAACCTCGTCTATGCCGGCCTGTTCCTGGCCGATCAACCGGAGCTGGTCATCCAGTCCCTGATGGACAATCTGACCCGCGACCGGGTGGAAGTGGACCTGGTCAAGTTCTCCGGGCCGGACTTCGCCGCGGTGGACAATCGCCTGATCGCCCTCCAGCTCGTGGCGCATGAACTGACCGACGCGGCCCTGTTCACCGCCCGGGGCGAGGTGGTGCAGGCCGGCGAGTGGCTTTACAAGAAACCCATCCTCGTGGCGCGGGGCAGCTTTCGCCCCGTCACCCGCACCACCGAGGACATGCTCGAGTGCGCGCGGGCGGCGTTTCTGAACGAACCGCTGGTGCAGGGCGAGTCGGTGGTCATTCTGGCCGAAATGACCCTCAAAAACCTGGCCGAGGACGGGGTGATCGAGCACCGGGATTTCCTGGACCGTGTGGACACCCTGGCCGCCCTGGGACACGACGTGTTGATCTCCGACTACGGCGAGTTTCACCGCCTGGCCGGCTACCTGTTTCGCTACACGCGCAAGATGATCGGCCTGGTCATGGGGGTGCCCACCCTGCGGGAACTGTTCGAGGAGAAGTACTACACCGACCTGGCCGGCGGCATCCTCGAGTCGTTCGGCCGCCTCTTCAAACACGATCTCAAGCTCTACGTGTACCCGTTCCGCGACCCGCTGACCGGCCGCATCGAGACCGCCGACCAACTGCGCGTGGCCACGCACCTGCGCCACCTCCACGCCTATCTCAAGGAACGCGGGTGCATCCAGCCGTTGACGGATTATTCGCCGGACTGTCTCCCCATCTTCGCCGAGGAAGTGCTGGCCCTGATCCGGTCCGGTGACCCGCGCTGGGAAGCCCAGGTCCCGCCGGCGGTCGCCCGCCTGATCAAGGAACGTCGCCTCTTCGGCTACGCCGAGTAAATTGTCCCATGCCGCTTAACACGCCCCAAGACCGTCGCCTGTGGGGAGGCATGGTGGCCGTGTACCTGGCGGACCAGCTCAGCAAGCTGGCCGTGCTCCGCTTCATCGGCCCGTGGGACGAGCGCGAGGTCATCGCCGGCTTTTTCAAACTGGTCCACTGGGGCAACACCGGCGCAGCCTGGAGTCTGTTCACCGGCAACAACGGCCTGCTCGCCCTGGTCTCGGTGGCGGCCCTGGTGGTGCTTTACCTGACACGCGAGCGCTTCGAGCCCCGGAGCCTCACCGGTCAGGTGGCCCTGGGCCTGATCTTCGGCGGCATCCTGGGCAATCTCACCGACCGGCTCCGCGTGGGCCACGTGATTGACTTCCTGCGCTTTTACCTGGTGCGCCGGGGCGACGGCGCCGAAGTGGGCTTCCCCGCCTTCAACGTGGCGGACAGCGCCATTTGCCTGGGAGTGGCGCTGCTGCTGCTGCGCTCGCTGCGCCAGGAGTTGAAGCCCCGCAGCGGCCCCGCCCTGACCGGCCCGATTTGATGGAAGCCGCCGGCCGTTCTCCCCTGTACCTCACCGGCCCGACCGCCTCCGGCAAATCCGCGGTCGCCCTCGTCCTGGCGGAGCAGTTGGGCGGCGAAATCATCTCGGTGGACTCGATGCAGGTCTATCGCGGGCTGGACGTGGGCACCGCCAAACCCGACCCCGCCGTCCGCGCGCGCGTCCCCCACCATCTGATTGACGTGGTGGACCTCGACCACCCGTTCACCGCCGCGGATTTCGTGCGCCTCGCCCAAGCCGCGGTGGAGCTCATCGAACGCCGCGGCCGCCAACCCATCTTCTGCGGCGGTACCGGCCTGTATTTCAAAGCCTGGCTCGCCGGCCTGGGATCGGCTCCCCCGCCCGACCCCGCCCTGCGCGCCCGTCTGGAAGCCATGCCGCTGCCCGCGTTGCTCGAGGAGTTGCGCGCCGGCGACCCGGAAACCTTCGCCCGCATTGACCGCGCCAACCCGCGGCGCGTGGTCCGCGCGGTGGAGGTGCTCCGGCTCACCGGCCGTCCCTGGTCCGCTCTGCGCGCCGCCTGGGACGCTCCGCCCGCCGACCCCGCCGGCCCGGCGCCGGTGGTCTTCGGACTGCGGCGTGCCCCCGCCGACCTGCGGGCGCGTCTGGAGGCGCGGGTCGAGGCCATGTTCGCCGGGGGACTGGTCGAGGAAACCCGTCACCTGCTTACCCGGGGGCTGTCCGGGAATCGGGTGGCCCTGCAGGCCCTTGGTTACCGCCAGGTGGCCGAGCACCTCCGGGGCGAGCGCGACCTGCCGGCGACCGTGGCGCTGGTAAAGCGCAAAACCTGGCAGTTCGCCCGGCGGCAACTGACCTGGTTTCGCCACCAATTGCCGGTCCGTTGGCTGGACGTGGCGCCGGACGAGCCGCCCGAGGTCACCGCCGAAAAAATCCTCGCCGTCCTCGCACACCCGTCGTCGGGCTAGAGCACCTCGAGGTACAGCGCCCGGAGGTCCTCGCGGGTCACCGGCACCGCGTTGGTGCGATGACACGGGTCTTCCCAAGCCTGCTCGGTGAGCGCGTCCAGTTGGTCCGGCCGGACCCCGTGCTCACGCAACCGGCCACTCAGCCCCAGGTCCGCCAGAAAGCGCTGCACAAACTCGATCGTGCGCCGGTCCGCTTCCGCTTCGGTGCAGTCGCCCAACTCCAGCCCGCACGCCCCGCCCACGCGCCGGTACAAGCCCGGCCGGCGGGCGGCGCAGAACTTCATGCCCGCGACCAGGCACAGGGCGTTGGCGAGGCCGTGGTGCAGGCCGCCCAACGTCGAAAGCGGGTGCGCCAGCGAGTGCACCACGCCCAGGTCCTTTTGGAAGGCCACCCCGCCCATCGCCGCCGCCACCAACATGTGGCCGCGCGCCTCCAGGTCCCGCCCGTGGCGAAAAGCCCGCGGCAGGGCGTCCACGATCAGGCGGATGCCCTCCAGCGCGATGCCGTCGCACATCGGGTGAAACACCGGGCAGGTGAAGCTCTCAATGCAGTGGGTCAGGGCGTCGGCGCCCGTGGCGGCGGTCAGGCGCGGCGGCAATTCCACGGTCAGTTCCGGGTCCAGGATCACCAGGCGGGCCAGCAGTTCGGGGTGGAACAGCACCGCCTTGCGCCGGGTGGCCTCGAGGGTGATGACCGAGCTGCGCCCCACCTCACTGCCGGTGCCGGCGGTGGTGGGAATGGCCACCAGGGGCACCAGGTCGCTCCAATCCGCCTCCTGTTCGTAAAACCTCGCCAGGGGAAAGTCCGGCCGCCGGGCCAGCAGTCGGGCGGCTTTCCCGGCGTCCAGTGCGCTGCCCCCGCCAAAGGCAATGACCCCGTCGCCGCCGCTTTCGCGCAGCAGCCGCGCCGCCAGCCGCACGTCGTCTTCGACCGGATTGGGATGGACCTGGCCGAACAGGAACCACTGCTGATTGCAGCCCGCCGGTCCCAACACCGCCGTCAGGGCGCGGAAAGCCTCCGTTTCAATCAACCCGGGGTCGGTCACCACCAGCGGACGTCGGATCCCCAGGCGGTCCAAATGCGCGGGCAGTTCCCGAATCGCGCCCGGACCAAACAAGAGGCGGGTGGGGAAGGCAAAGGTGGTCAGGCTCATGGTTCAAGGGCGATGGCAGACACACGGCGGGGCACTTCCGGCAAGTGTCCTCACCAGCCAAACCGTACCCCTGCCGCCGGCATCTTCCTGCCGGGGCGGTGGGTGTCGAGCCGGGAATACGCCCCCGCCGGTCGTTGGCGCCGCGCGGAAAACAAAAACCCGCCGACGCGGGCGGGTGGCGCCGCGGGGCACTGAACCGGGCAGACCGGCACCAAGGGGCGTTTACTTCGCGGCCAGTGCCGCCTCGATCGCCTGAATCACCGCCGGCGAGTCCGGTTCATCACCGGACTGGAAGCGCGCCAGCACCTTGCCGTCGCGACCAATCAGGAACTTGGCGAAGTTCCACTTCACCTCGCCGGGGAAGGCGGCATCCTTGCCGGTCAACGCCGCGTAAAGCGGGTGTTGGTCCGGTCCGGGCTTGACCTTGACCTTCTCCAGCAAGGGGAAGGTCACGTCAAACTTCGAGGTGCAAAACTGTTTGATCTCCTCCGGCGACCCGGGTTCCTGGCCGCCGAAGTCATTGCTGGGCACGCCCACGACCACAAACCCGCGGTCCTTGTACTTGCGGTAAATCGCCTCCAGTGGCTTGTACTGCCGGGTGTACCCGCACTGGGACGCGACGTTGACCAACAGCACGACCTTGCCCTCGTAGGCCTTCAGGGAGGTCGGCCGCCCGTCAATGTCCCGGAGCGGAATATCGTAGAGCGAACCCGCGGTGGCGGTGGCAAGCAGGGTCATGGCGGCGAGCAGAGTGGTACGCAACGTTGTTTGCATGGCCGGAACGTGGACGCAAATCCTCCCTTGTCAACCCCGGGCGGCACCCCTGGAGACCGGCCGGCCGGCACAGCGGCAGGGGCGGTTGATGCAACCACCCAACGGCTCGTCCCCCGGTCACGGGTCGGCCCGGGCCATTCGCGACGGCCGGCGGACGCCGCGGGCTCCCGGCGCTGCGGCCTGTGCCCGACCGAGTCCCGTGTTAAACTGGGCCGCGTGATCTACCTGGACCACAACGCCACCACCCCGGTCGCGCCCGAGGTGCTCGAGGCCATGTTGCCCTACCTGACCACCGCCTGGGGCAACCCCTCCGCCATTTACCAGTTCGGCGCCCGTCTCCAAACGGTGCTCGAGACCGCACGCGAGCAGGTCGCCGAACTGATCGGCGCCGGTCCCCGGGAAATCCTCTTCACCTCCGGCGGCACCGAGGCCAACAACGCCGCCCTGCACGCGGCGTTGCACGCACACCCCGCCCGTCGCCACGTCATCACTTCCGCCGTGGAACACTCCTCGGTGCTCGAGCCCTGCCGGGCCCTCGAATCAGAGGGTTACCGCGTCACCTGCCTGCCCGTGGACCGCGACGGCCTGCTGAGCCTGACCGATCTGGAAAACGCCCTCACGCCCGACACCGCCGTGGTCTCGCTCATGTGGGCGAACAACGAGACCGGCGTGCTCTTCCCGGTGCGGGAAATCGCCGAACGATGCCGCGCCCGCGGCGTGCTCTTCCACTGCGACGGCGTGCAGGCCGTGGGCAAACTGGCGGTCAACGTGCGTGAGGTCCCGGTGGATTACCTGAGCCTCTCGGGCCACAAATTTCAGGCCCCCAAGGGCGTGGGGGCGCTGTACGTGCGGCCCCAGGCCCCGTTCACTCCCCTGATTCGCGGGGGCCATCAGGAACAGGACCGCCGCGGGGGCACCGAGGCCGTCCCCCTCATTGTCGGCCTGGGCCGGGCGGCGGAACTGGCCCGTCAACGGCTGGCGGATTACGAGGCCCGGGTGCGCCCTTTGCGCGACGCACTCGAGGCGGGATTGCTGGGGACCGTTCCGGACACCGAGCTCAACGGACACCCGACCCGGCGTCTGGCCAACACCACCAACCTCACCTTTCGCGGGGTTGAATCCGAGGCGTTGCTCATCCTGCTGGACCTGGAGGGCATCTGCGCCTCCGCCGGCTCGGCCTGCCTGGCCGGCTCGGCGGAACCCTCGCACGTGGTTCGGGCCATGAAACCCGACTCGGCCGCCGCGCGGCAGATGATTCGCTTCTCCCTGGGACCGGAGAACACCCCGCAGGAAATCGAAACCACCCTTGCCGCGGTGCGGCGGGCGGTGAACTCCCTGCGGACCTGAAGCCACACCGCCGTTCCGATCCCTCACCCGGCTCGGGCGTGACCCGGCTGGGGGAGCAAACTGTCCGGCAACGGAGGCGCCGCACCGAACGGAACCGCTGTGCCTTTGATTCGGATGGTTTGGCGCCGCAGGCGCCGCGCACTCCCGGGAATGGGGTTGCGGGCCACGCTTTTGGGCGCACTCGCTCAACTCCAAGCGAACCGCCTCAATGCGCCTCCAGCCAGTTCGGGCCGGTGCCCAGGCCGACTTCCACCGGCACGTCGTGGGGCAGCGGCAGCGCGTGACGCATTGCTTCCGTGACGAGCGCCCGCACCTCCGCCTCTTCGGACCGACACAGGTCAAACACCAGCTCGTCGTGCACCTGCAGCACCAGGCGCGTGCGCAGGCCCCGGCGCTCGAACTCGGCGTGGAGGCGGCCCATCGCCAGCTTGATCATGTCCGCCGCCGTGCCCTGGATGGGGCTGTTGATGGCGTTGCGCTCGGCGGCCCCGCGCACCGTGGCGTTGGCGGAGTTGATCTCGCGCAACACCCGCCGCCGGCCGGTGAGGGTCTCGACGTACCCGCGCGCGCGCGCCGTGGCCAGGGTGCGTTCGATGTACCCCCGGATGCCCGGGTAGCTGGCGAAGTAGTGCTCAATGAGCGCCGCCGCGTCCGTCCGCCCAATGCCCAGCCGCTGCGCCAGGCCAAACGCGGAGATGCCGTAGGCGATGCCGAAGTTGACCATCTTGGCCCGGCGCCGCTGCTCGGGCGTGACCTCCGACGGCCTCACGCCGAACACCCGCGCAGCCGTGGCGGCGTGGATGTCCTCCCCGCGGCGGAACGCCTCGATCATCGCCGGCTCGCCGCTCAGGGCCGCCAGGATGCGCAGTTCGATCTGTGAATAGTCGGCGGACAGGATCGCCCACGGCACGCCGTCCGGACCGGGTTCCCGCGCCACGAACGCGCGGCGGATTTCCTGGCCGAGGTCGGAGCGGATGGGAATGTTTTGCAGGTTGGGGTCCTGCGAACTGAGCCGGCCGGTGACCGTGGCGGCCTGCAGGAAGGTGGTGTGGACCCGGCCGGTGCGGGGCGAGATGGCCGTGGGCAGGGCGTCCGCATAGGTGCTCTTGAGCTTGGCGACCGCGCGGTACTCGAGCACCCGGCGCACGATTTCGTGCTCGCCCGCCAGGGTCTGGAGGGTCTGCTCATCGGTGGCGTACTGGCCGGTGGCGGTGCGTTTGGGCTGGTCGGCCAGGCGCAGCTTTTCAAAGAGCACTTCGCCAAGCTGCTTGTTCGAGTTCACGTTGAACTCGACCCCGGCCAGGCGGTGAATGGCCCGCTCGTGCTCGGCCAGCAGCCGGGCCAGGTGGGCGCTCAACTCGGCCAGCACCCCGGCATCCACGCGCACACCCTCGAATTCCATCGCCGCGATGGCCGGCAGCACCGGCATCTCGACCTCGTAGAACACCCGCTCGGCGTTGTGCGCGCGCAGCAGCGGTCGGAAACGCTCGTGCAACTGCCAGGCCACGTCCGCGTCCTCGGCGGCGTACTCGGCCACCCGCGCCGCGGGCACCTCGGCCAGGGAGCGCTGGGTCGGTCCCCTGGGGCCGATGAGTTGCTCGATCGGGATGGGCGCGTAGTGCAGATAAACCTCGGCGCAGTAGTTCAACCCGTGGCGCTGCTCCGGCTCGAGCACCGCGTGGGCGATCATGGTGTCGAACAGCGGCCCGCGCACGGTCACGCCATGCCAGCGCAGCACGTTGAGGTCGAACTTGAGGTTGTGACCCACCTTGCCCAGAGACGGATTTTCCAGCAGCGGCTTGAGCGCCGCCAATGCCGGCGCGTCCGGACCGTTCACCGGCACGTACCAGCCGCAGCCCGCCGCCTCGCTGAAGGCCACGCCCAGCAGCCGCGCCTGCTGCGGGTCCAGGTGGTCGGTCTCGGTGTCCACGGCAAACCACTCGCGGGCGGCCAGGCGTTGGATCAGGGCGTCCAGCGCGCGGGGCGAGTCCACCAACTCGTAGCGGTGGGGCACTTCCGCCAGGGTGCGCACCCCGGGGCGGAGGCTCGGCGCGGGCGCCGACGCGGCTGGCGCAGCGGCGGTGGGCGCCCCGGGGGCGGGGGATTCGAGCGGCTGCCCGAACAGGTCGCGCTCGCCCGCGCCGAGCGCACCCAGCGCGGGCGGCGGGGTACCGGCATGGGGCGAGGTACGGCCGGCGCGGAATGATTCCCCAAACAACCGCCGGCCGATGGCGTTGAATTCGAACTCGGCGCAGAGCGCCTGCAGCGCGGCTTCGTCGCGCGGGCCGATGCGCAGGTCTTCCAGCTCCACCGCCAGGGGCGCATCGGTGAGGATGGTCGCCAGGCGTCGGCTCACGCGGGCCTGTTCGGCATACTGGCGCAGGGCCTCGCCGAGCCGGCCGGGGATTTCGCCGGCGTGGGCCAGCACACCTTCCAGTGATCCGTATTGGGCGATGAGTTTGGCGGCGGTCTTTTCGCCCACGCCGGGCACGCCGGGGATGTTGTCGCTGGTATCGCCCATCAGCCCGAGCAGGTCCACCACCTGCTCCACGCGGGCAATGCCCCAGCGGGCACAGACCTCGGCCGGGCCCCAGATTTCGGCGTCGCCCCCCTTGGACCCGGGGCGCCAGAGCCGGGTGCGCTCGGTCACCAGTTGGCCGAAGTCCTTGTCGGGGGTGACCATGAAGGTTTCAAACCCGGCGGCTTCGGCGCGTCGGGCCAGCGTGCCGATCAGGTCATCGGCCTCGTAGCCGTCGAGCATCAGGCTGCGCAGGCGGAAGGCTTCGACAAAGCGGCGCACGTGCGGCAACGCGGCGGCCAGTTCTTCCGGGATCTCCTGGCGGGTGGCCTTGTAGGCGGGGAATTCGCGGTGTCGAGCGGTGGGCGCCTCGGTGTCGAAGGCCACGGCCAGGTGGGTGGGTTCGCCCTTTTCGAGGATGTCCAGCAGCGTGGTGACGAAGCCGTACAGGGCGGAGGTGTTGAAGCCGCGCGAGGTGCGGATGGGCCGGCCGATGAAGGCGAAGTGCGCCCGGTACACCAGCGCCATGCCATCGAGCAGAAACAGCCGCTTGCGCATGGGGCCGCAGTCTAGGCCCGGGCGGCGGCCGCGTCACGCCGGCACCGGCGCGCGCTCAATTCCCGCCCGCGGGCGCCAGGCGCTCGGCCAGCCAGCGTTCGAAGGCGGCCTGGTCTTTCCACGCCGTGGCCACCCGCATCTTCGGCGCAGCCGCGTCCGGCACGGTGAACCCGTCGTCGGTGACGCGGATACCGAGTTCCTCCATCACACAGAGGTGCTGCTCGATGGCCAGGTACACGGCCACGGTGTCAAAGAGGGTGCTCGAGTGGCTTTCTGCCTGCGCTTTGTGCCGGGGCTCCAGCCAGTGCCGGTAATTCTCGATGATGGCCCGGCAGACCGGGTCGCTGGCCCGGAACACGCGCGCGTAGTCCGCGCCCTTGAGCTGCACCAGGCCGCAGGTGTCCAAGGGGGTGATGGTGATGGGCCAGGGCGCGGCCAGGACGCGCTGGCAGGCGGGCACGTCTTCCTTCACGTTGTACTCGGCGTGGGGCTGCGGGCTGTTGCCATAGCCGCGGCGCACGCTGCCGTGCATCCCCACAAAACGCGCCTTGCGGGCAATGCCCGGCTCGCGACGCAGGGCCTCGGCCACGTTGGGCAGGGGGCCGATGGCGATGACGGTGACCGGCTCGGGCGAGTGGAGGATGGTGTCAATGATGGCCTGCACGCCGTCGGGGTAAATTTTACCCGGGTACCGATTGAGGGGGTAATCGGCCACCCAGGCCGCCTGGCGCCCACTGCCGTGCACCCGGGTGTCGAGGCCGATGCCGATGGGGATGTCCGTGCGCCCGGCCGTTTCGAGGAACTTGGCCAGCAGTTTGGTGCGATAAAGCGGTTTGCCGTGGTCGCCCACAACCAGCTTTACCTCCAGCTCCGGACTCTTGAGCAGGAGCCCGAGGGCCCAGGTGTCGTCAATGTCGTCGCCGATGTCGGTGTCGAGGATGACCGGTATGCGGGCGGGTTGAGCGGCCAACGCGGGAAGGCACCAACACAGACTCAGGAACAGCCCCAGGCTGAAAAACAGGCGTGAAAACATCGCGGTGAGGTTCATGGGAATTAAGGCAGGGGCAGTCTGCTCGACGGCGCCCGCGCCGACAACCCATTTTGATCACGCCCCGGCCACCACGCGCAGGTGACCGCCGCTGGGTCGCAGACCTCCTTACCGCCAGGCAGCGCCCGGTGACCGTTCAAGACAGCCGGGGGGCTTCAGGTCGCGGCCGGAAGCTCCAGAGAACGGCCCTGGCGAGGGTGCTTGATAAAATCGCACCGGGTTGGGTGCGGACCCCTCCACGCCAACGGCCGGCTGCGTCGCTCGAAGCCTGTTCTGAACACGCTGCGGCGGCGGGCGCCCAGCGGCAACCCCGGCTCAATACTGCGGGCGCTCGCGGCGGGGCGGGCGGTCTCCCCGGGGTTCGCGCGGCGGGCGTTCCTCGCGGGGCCGGGCGATGTTGACGGTGAGCGCGCGTCCCTGAAGTTCCTTGCCGTTGAACATTTCCACCGCGCGGGCGGCCTCCTCGGGCGTGGCGTATTCGACGAAGGCGAACCCGCGGGAACGGCCCGTGAACTTGTCGAGCATCAGGTTGCAGGAGGTCACCACCCCGGCTTGGGAGAAGAGGTCTTGGATTTCCGACTCGAGGGTTCGGTAGGAGATGTTACCGACAAACAATCTGCAGTCGCTCATGGAGGGAAGGGTTGGGGCTCAAAGAAGGCAGAAGGGCGTTGCTGCACCCGCAGAACCGTCGAAGCCGGCTACCACTGATACGAACACGGACATCGGTCTCAAGGGACCCCTGCTGTTCTTCAAGCACGGGCAGGTTAGCAAACCGCCGGTCCGCGTCCAGCTTTTTCCTCCTCGCGAGTCAGGGCAGTTTCCCCATTGGCGCTTTCAAGCTGAGGGCCCTCCAAGGGTCGAAATCTGAAATCCCCAGCCTGAAGAAAATCCACACCCTCCCCCGGGCGCTGAGCCGGAGCCGGGCGCCCAACGCCTCACGGCGGGAACGGAAGGCCGCCCGGCCCGCCGGATTTTGCTGGCCCTGGCGGGCGGTTCGCATTTGAGTTCCCCTGCAATCCCGAGGTGCACCATGAATGCCTGGCACGTGTCTGCGGATGACTTCCCGGCCGATGGCTATGCCAGCGACCAGCTCGAATTTCTCCTCAACTACGCGATCCTGGCACCCTCCAACCACAACACCCAGCCCTGGCTGTTCCGCATCGGCGTGACCGATCTGGCGGTCTATGCCGACCGCCGCCGGGCGCTCCGAGTGGTGGACCCGCTGGACCGCGAGCTGACCCTCAGCGCTGGCGCGGCGCTCTTCAACCTGCGCGTGGCGGCCGAGTACTTCGGTCACGAGTACCGGGTCGAGTTGTTGCCGGACCCGACCGAACCAAATCTGCTGGCCCGCTTCCATCTGGGACTGCGCGCGGACACGGGCGCGGAAGACGTGCTGCTGTTCCACGCCATCACCCGGCGGCACACCAATCGCCAGCCCTTCCTGCCGGACCCGCTCCCGCCCGACCTGGGCGAACGCCTGCAAAGCGCCGCCGCCCGGGAGGGCGCCTGGCTGGTTTGCGTGCCGGAGGAGGAACGCCGTCGGGTCCTGGCCGAACTCATCGCCGAAGCCGACCGGCGGCAGTGGGCGGACCCGCATTTCCGCCGCGAACTGGCACAGTGGGTGCGCCCCAAGCCGGGCGCGACCGACGGCATCCCCGTGCAGGATTACGGCATTCAGGATTGGCTGGCGGCGGCGGGACCGCTGATCCTTCGCACTTTCAACCGGGGCGACGGCCAGGCGGCCCGCGACCACGAGCTGGCCACGCATTCGCCCTGCCTGGCCCTGCTGGGTACCGCTGCCGACACCCCCCGGGACTGGCTGCAGGCCGGACAGGCCCTGCAACACGTGTTGCTGACCGCGCGGACCGAGGAGGTGCACGCCTCGTTCCTGTGTCAGCCCCTTGAGGTGCCGGAGCTGCGGGCGCGCACGGCCGAGGTGGTGGGTCAGTCCGGGTATCCCCAGGTGCTGTTGCGGCTGGGCTACGGTCCGGAGGCGCCCCCCGCCCCGCGCCGCTCACCGCGGGAGATGCTCCTCATCCAACGCCACCACGGTCACGCCTGAGCGCCGTCTCGCGTGCGCTCCGGGGCACGGGCCGCTCAAGCCACCGCGGCCAGTTCCGGCCACAGGCTCGTCCCCAACCTCATGCCCGCGGCGTAGTTGCCCAGGTCGAACTTCTCGTTGGGCGAATGCGCATTGTCGTCCGGCAACGCCAAACCCAGCAGGAGCGTTTCGGCACCGAGGATTTTGCGGAACTGGGTCACAATCGGAATCGAACCGCCCTCACGCAGCAGCACCGGATCCCGGTTGAACGCCGTCCGGAGCGCCCGCAACGCGGCCTGCGCGCGCGAGCCGCGCGGGTCCAGAAGGTACGGTTCCCCGCCGTGACCGACGGTGAAGCGGGCCCGCACCGTGGGCGGGGTGAGCCGGCGCAGGTGCCGCACCACCAGGCGGGCAATGCGGTCCGGACGCTGGTTGGGCACCAGGCGGAAGGTGAGCTTGGCGCGCGCCCAGGCGGGGATGATGGTCTTGCTGCCCTCGCCCTGGTAACCGCTGGTCAGGCCGTTGATCTCGACGGTGGGCCGCGCGCTGCGCTGTTCCCAGGGGGTGTACCCCGCCTCGCCGAACAGTCGCGGTACGCCCAGGAAACGCCGGTACTCGCGCTCGTTGAAGGGCAGTCGGGCCAACTGCCGTCGCTCGTAGGCGCTGAGGGGAACGACCTCGTCGTAAAACCCCGGGATGTTCACCCGACCCCGGCGGTCGCGCAGTCGGGCCAGCATCTGGCACAGCGCCATCGCCGGGTTGTCCACCGAACCGCCGAAGATGCCCGAGTGCAGGTCGCGGTTCGGGCCGGTGAGGGTGATTTCCAGTGCGGCGATGCCCCGCAACGCGTAGGTCAACGCGGGCAGGCCGGGGGCGGGCATGCCGGTGTCGGACACCACCACCGCGTCGCAGCGCAACTCCGCGCGGCGCGCCTCCAAGAAACCGGCCAGGCTGCGGCTGCCCACCTCCTCCTCGCCCTCGATGAGAAAGGTCAGGTCGCAGGGCAGTTCGGCACCGGTGGCCAACCAGGCCTCGACCGCGTTGAGGTGGGCCAGGTGCTGGCCCTTGTTGTCACTGGCGCCGCGGCCGTACACGGCCCCGTTTTCCAGGCGCGGCTCGAAGGGCGGGCTTTTCCACAACTCGAACGGCTCGGGCGGCTGTACGTCGTAATGGCCATAGACCAGGAAATGCGGCCGGCGCGGGCCGGCCCGGCGCGGGGTTCGCGCCAGCACCACCGGATGGCCGGGTGTGTCGCAGACCTCGCTGTCCAGGCCGATCCGCCGGCAGCGGGCGGCCAGCCACGCGGCGCAGGCGCGCAGGTCGTTCTGGTGCTCCGGCTGGGCCGAGACGCTGGGAAAACGGACGTACTCGCACAGGTCACGGACGAACCGGTCGTGGTGGGTCTGCAGGTAATCGAGGACGGCTTGCATGAGCGGGGGGATCCGGAGCCGGGTCAGTTGCGTTTGCGAAGGCCCTCCAGCAGGTCCAGCACCCCGGGCCGGGTCGGAGGGGCGTTGGTGGTCCGGGCCGCCGGCGCGTTCGTGGACGGCGGGACATTGGTCGTCGGCGGAGTGTTGGTGGGGGCAAGTGGCTTGGCCCCGGGGAGGAGGTTGCCCAATGCGCCCACGGCGGATTGGACATCGCCCTGCAACAGGCCGCCCACCCCCTGCAGGGCATCGCCGGCCCGGCCCCCGAGCGCGCCGCCCATGCTGCCGGCCAGCAGGGCCGCCAGGCGCAGCTTGTCAATTTCGGTCTCGGGCGCGCCGAGGGTACCGGTGATTTTGACCAGCGGGGGCAGATTCAGGAAGTTGGTCCGCGTCGAGGGCGTAAGCTGGGCCAGCATGATCTGACGCGCCAAATCCTCCCGCAGCGCCAACTGCACCGGCAACTCGATCGGCGAGTTGGTGAGCACGGGCACCAGCCGCACGACGCCTTCGGCCGTGGCCCAGAAGGCGTCGCTGGCCGCAATGAACGGCCGGATGTTGACCAGGCCCTCGCCGATGTCCAGGCGGGCGCTGAGCAGGGTGAGGGGCGAGTTGGCCAGCGCCTCCAGCCGCAACGCGGTGGCCAGGGTGGTGAGGAGTTTTTTGGCGCGCGGGGTGACCACCTGGAAATTGAGGTTGGTGGTGTGGAGCGCGGCAGTGCCCCGAAGGTGACGCTGAAAGTTCGGACCGGTCACTCCGGCACCGTTTAGTTGCACTTTGGCAAACAGGTCGCCCTGGATCCGACCGGCATACTCGGGGGCGAAGGCATCCACCACCGGCCCCAGGTGAACCCGGGCGGCGTCCACTCCAAACTCGTAAACGTAACCCGGTCGGGTCAGGTCCAGCGTGAGCGTGGCCGAAACGGGCGCATCCTCCACCCGCAACGTACAGGGGGCGAGCCGGACCCGGCCGTCTTTCAATTCGGCTCGGGCCGTCCAGTCCCGCAGGGTCAGCGTGCGCAGGTGCACGGTGTCCACCTGCAGTTCGGCGGAAAGTTGCCGCAGGGGCAGCGTCACGGGCGGCGGCTCGGATTCGGGGCCGGGGCCGGGTTCGGTTTTTTCACCCTCCCAAAAGGCCGCGAAGTCCAGCACCGGGGTCAGGTCCAAAGCCGACGCGCGCAGGCGGAAAGTTCCGGGAGCGGGATTGGTGGGGGCAAGGTCCAGCGCGCCGGTGAACTGAAGCCGGTTGGTGGCGACGCGGGTGGTGGCGGGCAATTCCAGCCAGTTCGTGCCCAGCGTGTACTCATGGCCCTGTCGGGTGGTGTCCAGTTGAACGGCCAGGCCGTTCAGCGCGCCCGTCCGGTTCCGGGTGCGGTTGGTGAGAACCAGGGTCGGAACCGTTCCGGCCACTCGCAGGCTGGTTTCGCCGCGGCCTTCGGCCAGGGACTGAAGCACCGCCAGGAACGCCTCCGGACGGCCGGGCGGACCGGACGGCCGGGTCCGGGCGTCGTGGCGCAGTTCGCCGGTGGCGTTGAGCGTGAGCGCGGCGATTTCCACGCCCGCCGGCAACCCCGCCAGAAACGGCCGCAGCGCGACCTGATTCAGGCCGCTGACGTTCAGCAGGAGCTGGGCGGTTTGCGTGGCGGCGTCCAGCACGCCGGAGAGTTCCCCGGCGCCGCCGCTGCGGGTGCCCTCGCGGGCGCTGAGGCCGAGGCGCCGCAGGGTGAGTTTGTCGCCGGCCAGGTCGCCGCTCAGTTCCATCTCGGCGGAGTAACCGTCCAGGCGATACGCACCCGCGCGGCCGGCGAGATCACTCAAGAAGGCCGTGAGCGACGCCGCGGTGCGGGTTCGGGTCCAATTCACCAGCCCGCTCACGCGGAGACGGCCCTTGGAAAACTCGAGTTCGGGCACCGGATGGCGGGCCAGCAGGAGCGGCAGTTCACTCTCCACGTTGAGCTGGGCATTGCCGCCAAGCTCGACGAGGTCCAGCGCGGCAGAGGCCCGGAGCCGGGCCAACGGGTCGGCTCCTGCGCGCGCGTCCAGGTCGAGTTGGTCCAGGCTCAACTGACGATACTCCCGCAGGGTCAGGCGGCCGGTGGCCTCCGTTGCCAGATCGGGGATGGTTTGCGCGCCGGCGGCGACCTTCAGTCCCCGCACCGAATTGGTGAAGTCCAGGGTGAGCTGGCGGCCGTCTTGGGCGCTGGTGAGGGTGGCTTCCAGGTTGACCACCCCTGCGAGCAGGTTGGTCGGCAGCCAGGCCTGCCATTCGGGCAGGGACAGGTCGCGGAGGGCGAGGTGGATCGTGGCCGGCGCGGCGGCGCGCGGCTCGGCGCGACTCCAGGCCAGGTTGATGGCGCGCTGGGAGGCCAGGCTGAGCCACTCACGACCCGCGGTGCGAGCGCTGAGACTGAGCCGTTCGAGGTAGGCGGTTTGTTCCTGCAGGTCGGCGTTGCCGCGCAGTTCGAATTGGAGGTCCAGCACCGGGGTGGCCCGGCCGGCCTGCTTGATCGAGAACTGTCGGGCCTCGAGGTTCGCCGTGGTGATGAGGCGTTGCCCGCGCTGGCGCAGGTCCACAAACCCCGAGCCGCTGAGCGTGGTGTCCCCGAAGTCCAGCCCCAGGGGAGCGCCCAGCAACGCCAGCGCGGCCCGGCCAATCGAGGTGATCTGGAAGCCGATCCGACCCTCGCGTCGGGCCAGTTGCAGGGGACCGGAGAGGCGGGCCTCGCCCAGCGATTGGCCGTCGCGCTCGAAACGCAGGCGGCCCTGGCGCAGCTCCTCGGGGTTGAGGCTCAGCGCCAGGGTCGCGGTCAGGTTGGAGGCCAGCGCGAGCGCGCCGGTGGCCTCGGTCACGGTGGCCCGCAGGTCCGCCTCGACTTGCTCCGGCTCGAGCTTGCGGTCCAGGCCGACGGTGCTCTCCCCCTGGAGCCCTGCCCGGAGGACATCGCGGGTTCCGTCCGGGTGGGTGTTCACCTGAGCGAAGAGGGCGTTGAGTTTGACCCGGGCGCTGGCGGCGTTTTTCAGTCCGGTCAGGTGCAGGTCCAGATTCGTCACCGTCGAACACTGCCGGCCGCCGGCAGGGTCTTCGACACAGTAGCTGAGGCTGCCGGCGCGCAGGTCCAGAGTGCCCAGGTCCACCTCGGGAGGCGCGGTGGCGGCCGGACCCGGGGAGGCCGGGCGGGCCAGCAAAGCATCCAGGTTGCTACGGCCGTCGCGGGTCACCCGGAGGTCGAGCTCGGGCCGGTCGAGGCGGATTTCCGGCAGCACATAACGGCCGCGCAGGAGGCTCCACAGGTGGTAACGCACCCGGACCTCGGCCGCGCGCAACAGGCGGGGACCCTCCGCCGGCGTGATTTCCAGACCGGTGAGGCGAACCTCGGAAAGCGGGCGGAGCGCGATGGTCTCGACGTTGACGCGGGCATTCAGGGCGGCGCTGACACGGGGCAAGACCAACGCCTTGAGGGCGGCATTGCTGGTCAGCACCCAATAGCCGCCCACCCCCAGGGCGAGCAGCACCACGCCGACCAGGCCGAGCCATTTGAGGCGAGCGGCGGCGCGGGAGCGCCGGGGCAGGGGTTTTACCGGTTTGGAGTCGGCAGACATGGCTTAGTCTCCCATCCGAACACAATGCGCGCAAACAGGCGGCGCTTTCGCGTCCACATCGGCCCCGCACGGTACGCGCTCTCCCACAGGCGTCAATCACACCCCGCCGGCGGGCGTGGCTCGAAGGCAACTCCGTTTCCGGCAGACCGGTCGGTCCCTGGGACGAAGACCGAAGGGGGGCCGTAAGCCCGCATTGCGGAAGCGCCCCGCCCTTTCACGGGGTCACCCGCTGCGCCGCCTCCGAATCGGGGCAAACCGGCTGCGCCTCCCGCCGCAGGATGGTGTCGCGTCCGGCCCAGGCGGGATCGGGATTGGGATAGTCCAGGTTGTAGTGCAGGCCACGGCTCTCGGGACGCCTCAGGGCGCATTGCACGATGAGTTCGGCCACGGTGGCGATGTTGCGCAGTTCCAGCAGGTCCGAGGTGACGATGAAGTCCCAGTAGTACTCGTGGATTTCGGCCTGGAGGTTGGCGAGGCGCGTGGCCGCGCGCCGGAGCCGTTTGTTGGTGCGCACGATGCCCACGTAGTCCCACATCAGGCGGCGGATTTCGTCCCAGAGGTGGGAGATGACGACCAGTTCGTCCGGGTTGTGGGCGTGGCCCGATTGCCAGGGCGGGATGGCCACGTCCACCGGCGGCGGGGGATTATCCCGGCTGTGCCGCGCGGCCCGGTGGGCGCACACCAGGGCCTCGAGCAGGGAATTGCTGGCCAGTCGGTTGGCGCCGTGCAGGCCGGTGCAGGCCACTTCGCCGATGGCGTAAAGGCCGGCGATTTCGGTGGCGCCGTTGAGATCCGTGACCACGCCCCCGCACTGGTAATGCGCGGCCGGCACGACCGGGATCGGTTCCTTGGTAATGTCCAGACCCACCTCGAGGCAGGTGCGGTAGATGTTCGGAAAGCGCTGGATGATGAACGGCGCCGGTTTGTGGGTGATGTCCAGCCAGACGTGGTCGGCGCCGGTGCGCTTCATCTCGCTGTCAATCGCGCGGGCCACGATGTCGCGCGGGGCCAGCTCCTTGCGGGGGTCGTAGCGGGCCATGAATTCCTGTCCATCGAAGCCCCGCAGCACGGCGCCCTCGCCGCGGACCGCCTCGCTGATGAGGAAGGATTTGAGCTTGGGATGGTACAGGCAGGTGGGATGGAACTGAATGAATTCCATGTTCGCCACCGCCGCCCCCGCCCGGTAGGCCATGGCCACGCCGTCGCCGGTCGCGATGTCCGGGTTGGTGGTGTAGAGGTACACCTTGCCGCAGCCGCCGGTGGCCAGGACCACCACGGGGGCGGCGAAGACCCGCACCTGCCCGCCGCGCTTGTCCAGCACATAAGCGCCCAGACAGCGGTTGGCCCCGTCCACGCCCAGCTTGTGCGTGGTGATGAGGTCCACGGCAAAATGGTTTTCGAAGATGCGGATGTTCGCATGGCGCTCGGCCGCGGCGACCAGGGCGCGCTCGATTTCCCGCCCGGTCATGTCCCGGGCGTGGACAATGCGGCGCTTGGAGTGCCCGCCCTCGCGTCCCAGGTCCAGCTCGCGGTGGCCGGGCTGACCGGGCACTTCGCGCTCGGTGAACTGCAATCCCAGAGCCATCAACTCGCGCACCCGCTCGGGGCCTTCCCGCACCACGGTGCGCACCACCTCCTCCTTGCACAGGCCCGCCCCGGCCGTGAGGGTGTCCTGCACGTGCAACTCGAACGAGTCTTCGGGACTCATGACCGAGGCGATGCCGCCCTGCGCGTAGTTGGTGTTGGACTCGGCGCTGGTTTTTTTGGTGACCAGGGCCACCGGGCCGCGGTCGGCCACCTTGAGGGCGTAGAGCAGACCGGCAATGCCGCTGCCAATGACCAGGTAATCAAACCGCAGGGCGTCTTCCATGATGAGGGGTTACTCCAACCGGGCGTTGTCAATCAGCCGCGTGCCGCCGAGGAAAACGGCCAGCGCCATGTGGGCGCCGCGCCGCACCGTGCGCAGCGGTTGCAGGGTCTCGGGGTCGAAAAACGCCACGTAATCCAACCGCGCTGCGGGTGCGCGCCCCACACAGGCCGAGACCAGGCGGGCCAGGCGCCCGGCGGGAATGCCCCCCGGCGCGGCCCGCACGCGTTGCCGCACGGCCTCCAGGGCCTGCCACAACACGCTGGCCTGGGGACGGGTGACGGCGTCGAGGTACTGGTTGCGCGAGCTCATCGCCAGGCCGTCCGGCTCCCGCACCGTGGGCGCCACCACGATTTCGATCGGGAAATTCAGGTCGCGCACCATGCGCCGGACCACCGCGGCCTGTTGATAATCCTTGGCGCCAAAGACGGCGACGTCCGGCAGGACCAGGTTGAAGAGCTTGGCCACGACGGTGGTCACGCCGCGGAAATGCGTGGGGCGCGAGGCGCCTTCCATGCCACGGGACAGTACCTCCTCCACCACGTACGTGCTGAATTCTGCGCCCGGCGGCCGGGGATACATCTCGGCGTCGGTGGGCACAAACAGCACGTCCACCCCGGCCTGCCGGCACAAGCGGCGGTCCCGGGCCAAATCGCGCGGATACCGGGCCAGGTCCTCGTGCGGGGCGAACTGTGTGGGATTCACATAAATGCTCACCACCACCACCCCGCCCGTCCCCACGCGCCGGCGGGCCGCGTGCACCAGACTCAGGTGGCCCTCGTGGAGGTACCCCATCGTGGGCACAAACCCCACCCGCACTCCCCGACGCCGCCACTGCCGGGCCAGCCGTTGCATGGCCGCCACGGACGCGATTTCGCGCATGGCCAAACTTGGCGACAGCGCCCGCGTCGAATCAACCTTGAAAAAAGCGTCGTCACCGCTCCCGGACGCCGGCCACGCCCGACAGAGGTTCGCGTCCCGGGCGGCGGGTTCACGGTTGACGCTGAACAGGCATGCCCTAGGCTGCGTCCAACGACGCACGATTGCGGACCATTTGAACCATGCACACGCACTCCAAATCCACGCAGACCGGCGGGCAAACCCGGCGTAACTTCCTGAAAACCACGGCCGCGGCCACCGCGGCGGTTGCCTCGGCCAACCTCTTCAAGACACCCGTGTACGGCCAGGGCACGGCCCCCTCCACTGGTCGCGTCATCGGCGCCAACGACCGTATCGTGGTCGGCTTCGTCGGTCTCGGGCCGCAGGGTCAGCTCCACGTGGACAAGATGAAGGCCAACGCCGAAAAGAACAACGTGGTCCTGGCCGCCTTCTGCGACCTGTGGGAGAAGCGGCGCGAAATGGCCAGGGCCAAGGTGGGCGGCGACGCCAAGACCTACGACGACTACCGCCGCCTGCTCGAGAACAAGGACATTGACGCGGTCATTTGCTCCACCGTGGACCACTGGCACGCCCGCGTGGCCATTGACACGATGAAGGCCGGCAAGCACATCTACGTGGAAAAGCCGATGGCCCGCTACCTGCCCGAGGCCTGGGAGGTGTGGGACACGGTCAAGGCCACCGGCAAGGTCTTCCAGGTCGGTTCCCAGGGGTGCTCGGACGCCAAGTGGCACAAGGCGGCGGAGTTGGTCAAGGAGGGCAAGATCGGGCCGCTGGTACTCGGTCAGGGCTCGTACATGCGCAACACTCCGAAGGGCGAGTGGAATTACACCATCGAGCCGGACCTCCAACCCGGCAGCGTGAACTGGAACGAATGGCTCGGCCCGAACATCAAGACCCGACCCGAGTTCAACCCCGATCACTTCTTCCGCTGGCGCAAGTACTACCCGTACTGCGCAGGGCTGCTGGGCGACCTGTTCCCGCACCGGCTGCATCCCCTGCTGCTGGCCACCGGCAACCCCGAGTTCCCGGTGCGCGTGGCCGCCATCGGCACCAAGAAAATCCTCACCGACAAAAACACCCCCGGCACCCCGATCCGCGACGTGCCCGAGTGCCTGACCCTCATCGCCGAGTTCCCCAGCGGCTACAGCCTGATGGTGTGCAGTTCCTCGGTCAACGAGCAGGGCCTGCCCGACATCATCCGCGGCCACTACGCCACGCTTTACATCGGCGGCAACACCGTCGAACTCAAACCCGAGCGGCCGTTTACGGATGAAGTGGACCCGGAGCGTTACCCAAACCTCGAGCCGGTCGAAGACATCGGTGTGCACGAGTCCAACTGGCTGTCCTGCATCCGCACCGGCCAGGCGCCCAACGCCAACATCGAGCTGGCCATCCGCGTGCAAACCGTCGTTTCCCTCGGCGAAATGTCCGATCGGATGGGCATCACCTGCCACTACGACGAGAAGACCCGCACCATCACCGATGGCTCCGGCCGCAAGGTCGAGCCGGCCTACTACGGCGTGTTAAACCCGTCGTAAAACCACCTCGGCGGATGGAATCCGGGCTTCGCGGGCCGCCCGCGAAGCCTTTTTCTTTGGCTGCATGAAACCCGTCCTGCTCGCCCGCCGGGCGATGAACACCCGCTTCGAGCTGGTCCTGTACGGCGCGCGGGAAACCGCCCTGCGCGCCGCCGGCGAGGAGGCCCTGGACGAAATCGAGCGTCTCGAGGCCCAACTGAGCCTCTTCCGCCCCACCAGCGAAATCGCCCGCCTCAACCGCGAGGCCGCCGGCCGTCCGGTCAAGGTCAGCCCGCCGGTTTTCCGCCTGCTCGAGCGCGCCCGCGATCTCTGGAGCCTGACCGGCGGCGCCTTCGACCCCACCGTGGGCCCGCTGATGCGGCTGTGGGGCTTCCGGGACGTGGATGTGCCGGAGCCAACATCTGAAGCGCTCGCCGCCGCCCGGGCCGCGACCGGCATGGACAAAGTCGAGTTGAACCCCGCCGATTTTACCGTGCGCTTTCTGCACCCGAAGCTCGCCCTGGACCTGGGCGCCCTCGGCAAGGGCTACGCGCTGGACTGCGCGGTGGAAATCC
Organism: uncultured Verrucomicrobiae bacterium; assembly: GCA_937946835.1. GTDB lineage: Bacteria > Verrucomicrobiota > Verrucomicrobiia > Limisphaerales > J093 > DSVZ01. The sequence continues at coordinate 54,468 of CALFAV010000001.1, forward strand.
TTCGCGACGCCGGCGTGACCAGCGCCCTCATCCACGGCGGCACCAGCAGCGTCGCGGCCCTGGGCCGGATGCCCGATGGCCGCCCCTGGAAAGTGGCCGTGCCCTCCCCCACCCCACCCGAAGCCCCCCCCCCGGCGTCTCCCGTCCCGGACTCCCGGGCCGAACGTCCGCTCGCCGAATTTGAGCTGGAGGATGAGTCGTTGGGCGTCTCGGCCGTTTCCGGCCGCTGGGTGCGGCACGGCGGGCATGTCCGGGGCCACGTGTTGGACCCGCGCACCGGCGAGCCGGTCCAGCACGCCGCCCTGGCGGCCGTGGTCCTGCGCGAAGCCGCGGAGTCCGACGCCCTGTCCACCGCCCTGTTGGTGCTGGGACACGCAGGCCTGCCCCGGCTGCGCGCTCACCGTCCCCGCCTGCGGGCGCTGGTCTGGCCCTGATCGGCCCGCCGCCTTCCCGGCCCTCGTCCCCTCGTTCAAGGTACCTGTCGGGCGCGGAAAAACTGGACCGGCGCGGCCGGGACCAAGGGTTGGGACCAACCCCGCCACGGGACGGCGCGCAGTTGAAATGAGGGGTCGGCGCGGCCGTCGGGCTGAACCGCAACCGAGCGCACCCAGTGGTCCGGGCCCGGGCCGGCGGGAAACGCCGGGTCCAGCAGCAGCGTTTGCGCCAGGGCAGTCCCTCCGGTAACTGCCAGCAGCCACCGCGCGAGTTTCAGGGACGCTGTTATGGCCGGGTTCAAGCCCCGAGGCAACGGTGCTTTTTACTACGCGCACTCGGCATGTGGCGGAGCGTTTGCCCCCGAACGCCTCCGCTCAGGCCTTCACCGTCGCCGCCTTGAGCACCTTGCGCCAGCGGGCCAGTTGCCGGCGGACCTGCTGCGGCCCGGGCGCGCCCACCAGCTCGCGCCGCTGCAGGACCCGGTCCGGCCGGAACACCTCCAGCACGTCCCCGGCGAAGGCGCAGTGAATGGCCTGCAATTCGGCCAGGGACAACTGGTCCAGCCGTTTGCCGGCCTTTTCCGCGGCGGCGACCGCCAGACCCACGGCGTGATGTGCCTGGCGGAACGGCACCCCCCGCCGCACCAGGTACTCGGCCAGGTCGGTGGCCAGCAGCGCGGGGTCGGCCGCGGCGGCCGCGCAGGCCGTGGCGTTGACCGTAACCTGTCCCAGCATGGCGGCGGTGACCTCGACACAGGCGCGCACCGTGTCGGCGGTGTCGAACACCCGCTCCTTGTCCTCCTGGAGGTCGCGGTTGTAGGTCATGGGCAGCCCCTTGAGCAGCGTCAGCAGGGCGGTCAGGTTGCCGATCACCCGCCCGGCCTTGCCGCGGGTTAATTCGGCCACGTCCGGGTTGCGTTTCTGCGGCATGAGGGAGGAACCGGTGGTGAAGGCGTCGGCCAAGCGGATGAAGCCAAACTCGCTGCTGGACCACAAGACCAGGTCCTCGGCCAACCGGGACAGGTGCACCGCAATCAGGGCCGCCGCCGCGCAAAATTCCACCGCGAAGTCGCGGTCGCTGACGGCGTCCATCGAATTCTGGCACACGCGCGGACGGCCCTGCTGGTCCACAAAGCCCAGCAACCGCGCGACCAGTTCGCGGTCCAGGGGCAGGGTGCTGCCGGCCAGTGCGCCGGCGCCCAGCGGACAGACGTTCACCCGCGCGAAGCAATCCCCCAGGCGGGCATGGTCGCGCTCAAACATCTCCACGTAGGCCAGCAGGTGATGGGCAAGGGACACCGGTTGGGCGCGCTGAAGATGCGTGTAGCCGGGGAGGATCACTCCGACGTGGCGTTCGGCCAGGTCCACCAGGGCCGTTTGGAGGCGCCGCAGGGCGGCCTGCTGGGCCGCCAGTTCCTCGCGCAACCACAGGCGCAGGTCCAGCGCCACCTGGTCGTTGCGGGAGCGGCCGGTGTGGAGCTTGGCGCCGGCGGGCACGCGGCGGGTCAGCTCCGCCTCGATGTTCATGTGCACGTCCTCCAGCTCCGGCCGCCACGTGAAGCGGCCGGCGGCGATGTCGCGGCCGATGGCCTCCAGCCCGCGCACGATGGCCTTGTGCTCGGCCGGCGTGAGCACGCCCAGCTTGCTGAGCATCGTGGCATGGACCATCGAGCCGAGGAGGTCCTGTTTCCACAGCCGCCAGTCGAAGCTCACCGACTCGGTGAACGCGGTCACAGCCGCCGCCGGTGCCTGGGCGAAACGGCCGGAGCGGGCCGGGGGGGATGCCTTTTTCTTCATGGGCAAAACGCGGCGCAGTGTGCGCGGCGGGCGGGGAAAAGTCACGTGTGCAAAGGGGCGCTGCGCGGGACGGGGGGTGGGGTTTATCCGGGCCGCTCACAGGCAAGTGCCCGGGGCCTGCGTTTCAGTGCGGCCATGCGGGGATGAAGTCACTCCCCACAAAAGAACGCGGGCCGGACTTTTGATCCGGCCCGTTCCGAGAACAAAGCTGATGCGGCGCCGCAGCCCACGCCCTGCTACACACACGGTT
>CALFAV010000002.1 GCA_937946835.1 uncultured Verrucomicrobiae bacterium
CAGCCGATGGTCTTGAACAACGCCGGGCTGGTCGCCGGCATCCACACGACCTACGCCGTCAGCAACCGCATCGTCGTGCCGTGGATCGCCAGCAACACCACGGCCATGACGCCCCTTCCGTTGCCCACCCAGGGCAATCCCAACACCTGCGTTTTCACGGACCTGAACCAGCACGGCCTGCTGGTCGGCTCCGCGTGGAAGATGGCCACCCCCACCGAGACCACCGCCGTGCGCTGGTATGCCGACCCCGACGGCAACTGGATGGCCGAGGACCTGAACGAGGTCGTGGATGCGGGCGACTACGTGCTGGACCGCGTGCTGGCCGTCAACGACACCGGCCACCTCATCGTGGCGGCGCACCTGGACGTGGCGGGCCAGCCGCCGCGCACGCTGCTGCTCACGCCGGATGTGTTGCCGCCGCCCACGGTCGTGAGCCTGCCGCCCGCGAGCCTCACGCCCACCAGCGCCGTGTTGCGCGCGCAAGTCAACGCCTGTGACACCGCCACGACTGCCTCGTTTCATTGGGGCCTGACGTCGCCTTACTCCGCCACCAATCCCGCCGCCGGCGGCACGCTCACCGGCACCGTGCCCGCGCTCGTCACCTGCCTCCTCACCAACCTTCAGCCGCACACCACCTACCACTTCCGCGCCCAGGCCCAGAACAGTCAGGGCGCAACCCCCGGCCAGGACGTCGTCTTCACCACACCCTACGATTACGCCACCTGGGCGGCGGAGAAATTCGGCGCGGCCAGCACCGACGAAACCGTTGCCGGCCCGTGGGCCAATCCGGACGGCGACTTCTGGAACAACGCCGGCGAATTCGCCCTGGGCCTCGAACCGCTGACCGCCGACTCCAGCGTGCTCCAACCGCGCGATGAATCGGGTCGGCTGACGTTGACCTTCACCCATCCGCTGGACCGCGCCGGGATGACGCTGACCTTCGCCGCGTCCACCAACGCCGTCGGGCCGTGGCTGAGCGGCCCGGGCGCGACCGCGCTGGCGAACCTCACCCGCAACGGCAACCTGGAAACCCTGAGCGTGCGCACCGATTTTCCGGGCACGCCGCCGAGGCAGTTTCTGCGCGTGCAGGTGGAAAGCGCGCAGCCGTGAACAGACCCACCTTTGCGAGCACTTCACCCAACTGACAGGCGCGGGCTGCCAATCGGCGGGGAGGTGGAACGGAGCGCAAGATCCAATGCCGTCGCTGCAGCGGTCAGCGGACCGCCGCAAACTTCTTAGCTGGGACTGAACAGCCGCGCTCTGCCGAGCTGCTGTTCCGCCCAAAGCGCCGGGCCCGTTGCCTCGCCTCGCTCCTTGGCTACTACTGTTGGCGCCGCTACTGGGGTATGCGCTCTACTTCGGGCTGATGTATGTGTGGACGGGGAATGCGTTCGAGGGGTTCGAGGCGCAGAAGGCGTATCCGAATTCGCCTTCGATCCGGAACATGTTCAACGTGTCGGGGTTTACCCAGGCGCTGCTGAACATTGGCAGCCTGGACGGGATGAGGGACGGGCTATTGGATCGGGCGTTCTTCGTCCTGGTGCTCTTGGCGTTGCCGGCGGTGTGGCAGTTGAACCGGGTGTGGTTTTGGTACGTCTTGCCGGCGGGGCTGGTGCCGGCGTTGACCAGTTGGTTCGTGTCGTATCGGCGGTATGTGGTGGTGCTGTTTCCGGTGTTTATCGTGTGGGCACTGTGGCTGGAGCGGGCCAAGAGCCGCTGGCTGTTCTGGTATTACGTGGGGGTGTTGGCAGCAATGCAGACCTGGGCGGTGAAGCAGTTCGTCAACTTCCACTGGGCGGGATGAGGGCGCAGGCGGAAGGCGGAGGGCGAAACACAACCCGTGAAACGTGAAGCGTGAGGATTGAAGGCGGCATCGATTTGGTGAGGGAGCGGCGGCGAGCGGCTTTCACTTTGATCGAGCTGCTGGTGACGATTGCGATCATCGGGATCTTGGCGGGGTTGGTATTGCCGAGCCTGGGGCGGGCCACGGGGGCGGCCCAGGGGGCGCGTTACGCCGGCAACCTGCACCAGTTGGGTCTGGCCTGGCAGATGTATGCCGATGAAAGTCACGGCTAGTTGCCATGCAACGCCGACGGGCAGGACGGGACGGGGGGTGTTCACCAACTGGGTAACCGGCACGATGAGCCGGGCCGCCGACGCCACCAACCCAGCCTGCTGGTGAACCTCACCCGCAACGGCAACCTGGAAACCCTGACCGTGCGCACCGATTTCCCCGGCACGCCGCCGAGGCAGTTTCTGCGCGTGCCGGTGGAAAGCGCGCAGCCGTGAACCGCGGGTCACATTCGAGAAAGGTTGCCTGTGCAAGCGATACCAAACTCGACAATGGCTCAAACAACACCGGCCAGTTCCGGCGCCAAACATCGGCGTGCGCCCGCGTTGGCGCGCAGCGTCTTGGAGTGCGGCGGTCCGCTGCCGCTTTCGCGCGCCTTGGTCCAAAGCGCCAGAGGCCCGGCGCAGTCCAAAACCTGGTGGTGGCTCCGGTGCCACTTGGAGTGCGGCGAGCGGAAACCCAGGCGCTCTCGCTCCAGCCGGTGAACAACGCCGGAGAAGCTATACAGGCTTTCTGTCGGCCGTAGCGCAGGTTTTCAACCCGCCAACCGTTGCCCGCGTCCGCCGGCTGGAAGCCGGCGCTCCGGCCGTCCTGGCTGCTGCCCGCTACGGCAATCAAGCCGGTTGCCGCTACCGCTCCCCGTCGGCGCTACGGTGAAGCGGGCGAGCCGGCGGATGCCGGGATCGTCTGCAACGCCGCATCGAGTCGGGCCAGGGTTTCCTTGCGGCCGAGGACCTCCATCAAGTGATACAAGCTGGGGCCGCTGCTGCGACCGGTGCAGGCCAGGCGCACCGGGTGAACAAGCACGGCGGGTTTGACGCCCAATTCCGCTGCGGTGGTCTTGAGGCAGGCCTCGAGCGCCGCGGCGTCGAAGGATTCGACCCGGGTCAGGGCGTCCCGCAATCGTTGGAGCCGCGGCCGATTTTCCGGGGTGAAATGTTTCGCCGCCGCCCCGGCGTCGTAGCCGGTGACGCCGGTGAAGTAGAACCCGCCGTAGGCCGGCAGCTCGGTCAGGGTGCGCAACTTGCCGCGGCAGGTGTCCAGCGCGGCCCGGACGTAGGCGGGTGGGAAGCGGTCGGGGTCCAGGCCCGCCCGGCGCAGGGTCTGCAGGGCCAGGGCGTCAAACCGCTCGGGGGGAAGCGCGCGCAGGTACTCGCCGTTCATCCACTGGAGCTTGGTCAGGTCAAACCGCGCGTTGTGGCGCTGGACCCGGGACAGGTCGAACCGCTCGATGAGTTCGGCCACCGTGAACAGCTCGCGGTCCTCTTTGGGCGACCAGCCCAGCAGCACCAGGTAGTTGACCAGCGCTTCGGGCAGATAGGCCTCCTCCATGTAGGTGGTCAGTGAGGCGCCCACGTCGCGCTTGCTCATCTTCGAGCCGTCGGGGTTGAGGATGAGCGGGATGTGGGCATAGCGGGGCGGCTCGGCGCCAAGGGCGCGGAACAGGGCCAGGTGCTTGGCCGTGTTGCTCAAATGGTCCTCGCCGCGGATGACATGGGTGATGCCCATCTCGAGGTCGTCCACCACGTTGACCAGGTGGAACACCGGTTGGCCGTCCGAGCGCACGAGGATGAAGTCCGGGTCCTGCGCCTCGCGGTCGGTGAGTTCCCGGCGGACCCGGCCCACAATCAGGTCCTCGATCTCCACCGGCTCGCGGGTCATGCGGAACTTGATGGCCCCGTCGTCCTCGTACGCCAGCCCGCGGGCGAGCAGCCGCTCCACGTGGCGCTGGTAAATGGCGCGGCGCTGGGATTGGAAGTACGGGCCGCGCTCGCCCTTCGAGGGGCCGGCGGGGTCACTGGTCAGCGGGCCTTCGTCCCAGTCCAGCCCCAGCCAGCGCAGGCCGTTGAGGATGACCTCCACCGCCGGTCCGGTGTTGCGCGCGGTGTCCGTGTCCTCGATGCGGAGGATGAAGGCGCCGCCGGTGTGGCGGGCGTACAGCCAGTTGAACAGCGCGGTGCGCGCGCCGCCGATGTGGAGGAAACCGGTGGGGCTGGGGGCAAAACGGACACGGACCTTCATGAGCGGGCAACGGGAGCGGGCGCGCTGGCGGGCGGCGACGGCAGCGACGGGGAGGTGTTCCGGAGGGGCCGTTCGGCCAGGGCCGCGATCATGCTTTCAAAGATGAACCGGCCGTCGGTGCTGCCCAGGATGGCCTCACAGGCGCGGTCCGGGTGGGGCATCAGGCCGGCGACGTTGCCGGCGGTGTTGCAGATGCCGGCGATGTGGAGCAGCGAGCCGTTGGGATTGGCGCGCTCGGTCACCTCGCCCGTGGCCGAGCAGTACTGCCAGAGAATCTGGCCGTGCGCCCGCAGTTCCGACAGCGTGGCCTCGTCGGCAAAGTAGCATCCTTCGCCGTGGGCAATGGGAATTTTCAGGAGCCGGTCCCGCGGGATGGCCCGGGTGAAGGGCGTGTCGAATCGCGCGGTTTTCAGAAACACCGGTTCGCAGCGGAACTGGAGCGAGCGGTTGCGGATGAGCGCGCCGGGCAGCAGGCCGGCCTCGCAGAGGATTTGAAACCCGTTGCAGATGCCCAGCACCAGGCCGCCGGCGGCCGCAAAGCGCTGGACCGCCTGCATGACCGGGCTGAAGCGCGCGATGGCCCCGCAGCGCAGGTAGTCGCCGTAGCTGAACCCGCCGGGGATGATGACCGCGTCGGCGGCGCCCAGCGTGTTGTCCTTGTGCCAGCGCAGTTCCGCCGTGTGCCCGAGCACGCGCACGGCGTGCACGCAGTCCTGGTCGCAGTTCGAGGCGGGAAATTGCAGAACGGCGAAGTGCATCGCAACAACGGGCCGGATGCTCAGTCGAGAATTTCGAGGTGGTAGTCCTCGATGACCGGGTTGCTCAGGAACCGGTGGCAGGCCTCGTCCAGTTGCCGGCGCGCGGTCTCCCGGTCCCCCTCGGCCAACTCCACCTCGATAAATTTCCCCACCCGGACTTCGGTAATGCCGGTGTAGCCCAGATGTTCGAGGGCCCCCCGGACGGTCTTGCCCTGGGGGTCGAGCACCGCCTTTTTGGGCAGGATGATGATGTGGGCTTTCATGACTCCAACCGCGTGCGCGGTCGCGGCGGATGTTGCGAGCCGGCTCCGTGCGTGGCCAGCCAAAAGCGGTGCGCGCGCCGAACGAAAAAAAGTCTGGCCGCCCGCCCGGGGCCGCTGCAAGTTCCCCCCGGGTTTTCCATGCCAACCACCATGCACCACCTTGTTTGCTTCGCCTCTCGCGGCCCGGGTTTGGGCTGGAAGGACCGCGTCCGCACCTTTTCCAGCGGGCTGTTTTTGATGCTGTGCGCGGGCGCTCGAGTTGCCCTTGGCCAGGCACCCCAACTGGTGTCTTCGGACCCGGCCAACAACGCGACCGGCGTGCCCCTGGACGCGCCCCTGGTGTTCACGTTCGACCGGGCGATGAATTCCGACGTTCCGCTGGTGCCCACGGTACCCGGTCTGATTGTGGGCAACATCGAATTCGAGCCGGCGGGGGCGGTGTTCGTCACGGGCACCTGGAGCGCCGACAAGCGCGTGTTAACCTGCGAGCCGTTGGACGGCTGGCCCCCGTCCACCGCGATCACCTGGCGGCTGAACCCGCCGGGGACGATTTTTCCCCTGGCCAGTGCCGACGGGATGCCGCTGGCCACAGTCAGCGGCCGGTTCACCACCGGGGCGGGCGGCGGAGGCGGCGGGGCGGCGCCGGTATTGATCGCGGTGATCCCGGCCGACGGCGCCCTCGGGGTGCCGGTGACGACCACGGTCACGTTCATCTTTGATCGCCCGATGAAGCGAACCACCGGATTGTCCGGCGCCATTCGCTGGGCGGGGAACGGCCTGGACCCGGAACGGTTCAGTTACACCTGGAGCGCTGACGGGCAAACGCTGACGGCGGACTATGCCGGGGACCTGCCGGCGTCAACCCCGATCTCCTGGCGGCTGAACCCCGCGGGCGCGACGGTTTTGCTCGAAAGCGCCGAAAACGTCCCGTTGCCCGAGGACACTTACCGGGGGGTGTTCGTGACCGGTTCGGCGGGCGGGGGCGGCGGGTGCCGGCCGGATGGTTTGCCGGAGACTTGGGGCGGTTACAGCCTCTTCAAGTCCGGCTCGTACGTTCAGACCACCGCGGCGGATCCGCAGCCCGCACCCGAAAACCCCGTCCAGTTCGGGGCCTTTGTCTCCAGCCCGCGCAACGGGCCGCTGGCCACCGCCGGGTCGGTTACCCTGCCCAACGGGACCCAAAAGACCCTCAGCGCCGCCCCGTTCGGGGGGTATCTGGCTTTTTACGAGGATTTCACCAACAGTGCGGCGTTGGATGCCGCCTATCCGGCCGGTACCTACACCCTGCGCTTCACCCAGAGCGGTCAGCCGGAACGGCAGATCAGTCTGCCCATGCCCGCCAGCGCCCCGCCGGTTCCCAAAATCGCCAACTACGACGCGGCACAGACGATCAACCCGGCGCTCGATTTCACCCTGCAATGGAACACCTTCACGGGCGCCGCCGGTCTTGACTCGATCAGCCTGAGCATCGTCGAAACCAATCTCTCGGGCGAAACCGTGGTCTTCCAAGCGCCGGACATGTGTGTGCCGCGGGAACTGCCGGTCACCTCGACCTCCATTGTGATCCCCGCCGGCACCCTCCAAGCCAACCGCACCTATCAGGCCTCGCTCACCTTCAGCAAGCTGGGATATGCCGCGACCAATGCCGTGCCCGACATGGCCGGCGCGGCCGGGATCACCCGGACCACGGAGTTTACCTTGCGCACCAGTGGCGGGGCGGTGGTCGGGGTGCCGGCGCGGTTCACGGGCTACCGGCGGTTGCCCAACGGGCAGATCGAGCTGACCTTCCTCGGCACCCCGGCCCACCCGTACACCTGGCAACGGGCGACTTCCCTGTCAGCCCGCGACTGGACCAGCGCCGGCACCGTAACCACCGATGCCACGGGCCGCGGCGTTTTTACGGACACCCCCGGTGGGCCGTCCGCAGTGCGATTTTACCGGGCCGTGACCAATTGAGGCGGATGCCTTTGGACGCCCCAAAGTCCTGCGCCCGAACCACAATTGGGCTGTAATCCACGACTGGTTTTGAGACCCAGTGCTGACCTACCAAACGGGTCGGGAAAACTCGACCACTTTACCCGTCCACCACCGGGCTTTGAGTCGGAGGATTCGACCGGTTAAGCGCTTGGCAGGCAGGCACTACCGAACCACGCAAAAAAATCGAAAAAAGTCCTTGTCGCCACAACAGATTGTACTAGGTTGCCCAACCACACCCAACTAAATGGGGTTGGCCGGTGCCGGAAATTGATGAATCGGCGGCCCCAGGTCAGGCGGGTGGAGACTTTACGGCGGTTCTCAAGAACCGGTTAGCCACGGCCAGTAAAAACCAACAAACCACGACCCACCTTGCAGCCATGATTGACGCCCCTGTCCCCGTTTCGGCGGCCCCGGCCGCACCGGCGCGCACTCGCGCCCCCCGCCCACGTCGGCGAGCCAACGTATCAAACGGCCCCAACGCCCCCCGGGGCCTCCGGATCGAACGCGTCTTCAGCGACCCCAAGGTCAAGCCCTTCGATCAAGTGACTTGGGAACGCCGAACGGCGGAGATCACCGATGACTCCGGCCGGGTCATCTTCAAGCAGGAAAACGTCGAGGTCCCGGCCTTCTGGTCCGAGCTGGCCACCAAGGTGGTCTGCTCGAAGTACTTTTACGGTGACCCGGCCAAGTCCGAGCGCGAAGCCTCGGTGCGCCAACTCATTCACCGCGTCACCCGCACCATCGCGGACTGGGGCGTCAAGGACGGGTATTTCAGCAAGGAAGACGGCGAGGTGTTTTACGACGAGCTAACCTGGCTGTGCCTGAACCAGTACGGCGCCTTCAACTCCCCGGTGTGGTTCAACGTGGGGCTGTACCACGAATACGGCATCGGCCGGGACTCGGACCGGGGCAACTGGCACTACGACCCCAAAGCCGGCGAGGCCCGCCGCGCCACCACCCAGTACGAATACCCCCAGTGCAGTGCCTGCTTCATCCAGTCCGTCGAGGACAACATGGAAAGCATCATGCACCTGGCTTACAGCGAGGCGATGCTCTTCAAGTTCGGCTCCGGCACCGGCACCGACCTGACCCCGATCCGCAGCACCCGCGAAAAACTCTCCGGCGGCGGCCGACCCAGCGGCCCGCTGAGCTTCCTCAAGGTCTATGACCAGGTGGCCAACGTGGTGAAATCCGGCGGCAAAACCCGCCGCGCGGCCAAGATGAACACCCTCCGCGACTGGCACCCGGACATCGAGGAATTCATCACCGCCAAGATGCGCGAGGAAAAAAAGGCCTGGGCGCTCATCGAGCAGGGCTACGACGGCTCCTTCAACGGCGAGGCCTACGGCTCGGTGATGTACCAGAACGAAAACCTCTCCGTGCGTGTCAGCGACGCCTTCATGGAAGCCGCCACCGCCACCGACCCCGCCCGCCGGGAGTGGTGGACCCGCGCCGTCACCACGGGCAAGCCGGTCGAGAAAAAGGACGCCTCGCGCCTGCTCGATCTCGTGGCCGAAGGCACCTGGGTGTGCGGTGACCCCGGGCTCCAGTACGACGGCGCCATCCAGAAGTGGCACACCTGCAAGGGCACCGAGCCCATCCACTCGACCAACCCGTGCAGCGAGTACGTCTTCCTCAACAACACCGCCTGCAACCTGGCCTCGTTGAACCTGCTCAAGTTCAAGCGCTCCGACGGCCGCTTCGACGTCGAACGCTTCAAGGCCGCCGTGCGCCTCTTCATCACCGCCCAGGAAATCCTGGTGGACAACTCCAGCTACCCCACCAAGGCCATCGCCGAAAACTCCCACCTCTTCCGCACCCTCGGCCTGGGCTACGCCAATCTCGGCGCGCTCATCATGAGCTACGGCCTGCCCTACGACTCGGATGAGGCCCGCGCCCTCGCCGGCGCCCTCACCGCCATCCTGACCGGTCACGCCTACGAACAAAGCGCCGCCCTGGCGCGGCAACGGGGGCCTTTCCCGGGCTTCCACGACGCCCGGTGCGCGGGCGTGCCCAAGCCCGCCCGGCCGGACAACGTCGAGTCCATGCTGGAGGTGATCCGCCTGCACCGGGCGGCCGTCGAACACATTCAGCCCGCCGCCGAATTTGCCTGGCTCAAGGAGGAGGCGCGTGCCTGCTGGGACCGGGCCCTGGCCGCCGGTCAACAGTGGGGCTACCGCAATGCCCAGGTCACCGTCCTCGCCCCCACCGGGACCATTGCGTTCCTGATGGACTGCGACACCACGGGCATCGAGCCGGACATCGCCCTGGTCAAGTACAAGAACCTGGCCGGCGGCGGCCAGCTCACCATCGTCAACCGCATGGTGCCCGAAGCCCTGCGGCGGCTCGGCTACACCCCCGAGCAGATCGCCGGCATCGTCCAGCACATCCAGCGTTACGACACCATCGAGGATGTCACCGCCCTGGAAACCGACGAGGTGGTCAAGTCCGGCCAGGTGACGCCCGGCACCCTCATCCGCAGCGGGCTGAAGCCGGAGCATCTGCCGGTCTTTGATTGTGCCTTTCGACCCTACCGGGGCCGGCGCAGCATCCATTACCTGGCCCACCTGCGGATGATGGCCGCCGCCCAGCCGTTCCTGAGCGGGGCCATTTCCAAGACCGTCAACATGCCCAACGAGGCCACCCCGCAGGAAATTCGCGACACCTACATCCAGGCGTGGAAGCTGGGCCTCAAATGCGTGGCCATCTACCGCGACGGCTCCAAGCGCAGCCAACCCCTGAGCACCAGCCGCGGGGACGGCATGGCCCCCACCGCGGCCGAGGCCGCCGAACTGGAGCGGCTCCGGCAGCGGGTGCGCGAACTGGAGGAACAGGTCGAACGCCTCCAGAAAGAAGTGGGCAAACCCCTGCGCCGTCGCCTGCCCGAGGTGCGCCAGGCGGTCAACCACAAATTCAGCATCGCCAACCACGAGGGCTACCTCAATGTGGGCCTGTTTGCCGACGGCCAGCCGGGCGAGTTGTTCATCACCATGGCCAAGGAAGGCTCCACCATCGGCGGCCTCATGGACACCATCGCCACCCTCACCAGCATCGCCCTGCAGTACGGCGTGCCGTTGGAGGCCCTGGTCAAAAAGTTCTCCCACCAGCGCTTCGAGCCGAGCGGCTTCACCAAGAACCGCGACGTGCCCGTGGCCACCTCGATCACCGATTACATCTTCCGCTGGCTGGCGTTCCAATTCCTGCCCGGCTACCGCGAGGAACACGCCCCCGACCGTGGTCAGCAGGAGCTGCCCCTGCCCGACCTCCAGGAGCAAATCCGCAAGCGGGTCAACGTCTCGGTGCCCGATCTGCCCGTGAGCGATGAGAACGGGAACGAGCCCGCGGGCAACGGGCATGGCCCCCAGACCGTGCCCACCGCGGCAATCCCGGTTACCACCACGGCGGGACCCAAAGACAGCTTCATAAACCAGGCCGACGCGCCAATCTGCCCGACCTGCGGCTCCCAGACCGTCCGCAACGGCGCCTGCTTCCGCTGTCGCAACTGCGGCGAGAGTTTGGGCTGCTCCTGAGTCTGGCGCGCCATCGGGCCTGCCCCCGCCGGCAAGCGGATGATCCACGAAAAGCACTTCTACGGATGCGGGACGGTGCGGGGCTTTGACGTTGACGCTCCCGGCTTCCCCGATAAAGTCCGCTCATTCTGATCGGTCACCGATTAGTCAAAACACGAACACGAAATCGAAACCTGCTATGTCTGTTAAAGTTGCCATCAACGGCTTCGGTCGCATCGGACGCATGGTCTTCCAGGCGCTCTGCGACCAGGGCCTGCTTGGAAGCCAGTTCGACGTGGTCGCCGTCGTGGACATCTCCACCGACGCGGACTACTTCGCCTACCAGCTCAAGTACGACTCGGTGCACGGCAAGTTCAAACACACCGTGACCACCGAGAAAAGTGACCCGGCCCTGGCTGAGGCCGACACGCTGGTGGTCAACGGCCACAAGATCAAATGCGTGATGGCCGTGAAGGACCTGGCCACCCTGCCCTGGAAGGCGTTGGGGGTGGACCTGGTCGTGGAAGCGACCGGCCTGTTCACGGATGCCGAGAAAGCCAAAGCCCACCTCACCGCCGGCGCGAAGAAGGTCCTGATCACCGCCCCGGCCAAGGGCGGCGCCCGGACGTTCGTCATGGGCGTCAACCACGAGAAATACGACCCGGCCACCGACCATATCGTCTCGAACGCCTCCTGCACCACCAACTGCCTGGCGCCGTTGGTGCACGTGCTGCTCAAGGAAGGGTTCGGCATCGAGACCGGCCTGATGACCACCATCCACGCCTACACCGCCACTCAGAAGGTCGTGGATGGCCCCTCCAAAAAAGATTGGCGGGGCGGCCGCGCCGCGGCCATCAACATCATCCCCAGCACCACCGGCGCCGCCCGCGCCGTGGGCGAGGTCCTGCCCGAGACCAAGGGCAAACTCACCGGCATGGCCTTTCGTATCCCGGTGGCCAATGTGTCGGTCGTGGACCTGACCTTCCGCACCACGCGCGACACCTCGATCGAGGAGATTGACGCCGCACTCAAGAAAGCCAGCCAGACCTACCTCAAGGGCATCCTGGGCGTGACCGAGGAGGAGTTGGTCTCCACCGACTTCATCCACGACGACCGCAGTTCGATCTACGACAGCCTGGCCACGCTCCAGAACAACCTGAAGGGCGAAAAACGCTTCTTCAAACTGGTGAGCTGGTATGACAACGAGTGGGGTTACAGCAACCGGGTGGTGGACCTCATGAAGCATATGGCCTCGAAAGGGCTTTAAGTCACCTCGCCTCAGCGAGGGAACAAACCACGGCGGCTCGTTTCGGGCCGCCTTTTTTTTGCCGGCGCGACAGCGGCTCCGGCGCCGCGGACCTTGCTAGGGCAAAACTTCTCTCGGGTCGGCGCGGCACCTGCCGGGGGCGCCGCACCGACTCCCCCTGCCCGGCCCGCGCACGGATTCCTTGCCAAAAAGCGGCGGCCTACCTAGCGTGCGCGCCCAGCAATGACCTGCACGTGCCCTGTTCCGCCGTGCCCGGAAGCGTCGGCCCGCCGCCCCCGGGCCGGCGGTGGTCTTTGACCTCAATCTCGAACACTCAACCGCCTTCCAACCCGCATCTCGCCATGAATCCCGCCCCTCGCCTGAAGCTGTTTGTGATGATGGTCCTGGAGTTCATCATCTGGGGCGCCTGGCTGCCGCTGATTTATGGTTACCTGCCCAGCCTGGGGTTCACGCCGCTGCAGCAGTCCTGGATTCTCAATGCCTTCCCCATCGCGGCCATCGTCGGGATGTTTTTCAGCAACCAGTTCGCCGACCGGAACTTTGCCGCCGAGCGGTTCCTGGCCTTCAGCCATCTGGTGGGCGGGGCGGCCATTCTGGCGCTGGCGTACATCAAGGCCAGCCCTTCGGCGTTGGCCTACCTCAAGGATCACCCCGACGCGGCCTGGAATCCCCTGGCGCCGTTCTGGCCGTTTTTCGGGCTGATGATGCTGCACTGCCTGCTGTACGTGCCCACGCTCTCGATCTGCAACTCGATCGCCTTTGCCCACATGAAGGACTCGCAGCAGGAGTTCGGGCGGGTGCGCATGGGCGGGACCATCGGGTGGATCCTGGCCGCCTGGCCGTTCACGTTCATCCTGGTGGACTGGCAAAAGGTCGAGGCCGAAAACCCGCAGGGATTCATTGCCTGGCTGGGCACGGTGCTCAGCTCGGGGCTGACCGGCCCGGCCCTGCTGGAAGCCACGCGCTGGACCTACATCGTGGCCGGCCTGGCGTCGTTCGTCATGGCCGCCTACAGCTTCACCCTGCCCCACACCCCGCCCAAGAAGGCCGGGGAAGCCGGGGTGGAGCGGCTGGCCTGGTGGGAAGCCATGCGGCTGCTCAAGCAGCCCTTCGTGCTGATTCTCTGGCTGATCACGCTGGTGGATTCGTTCCTGCTCTACTCCTACTTCAACTGGACCGGGCCCTTCCTGGGCACGCCGCAATCGGCGGGCGGGCCGGGCATCGCCGGCAACTGGATCATGCCGGTGATGAGCATCGGCCAGGTCATGGAAATCCTCACCATGCTGATCCTGGGCGTGACGCTCAAGCGGCTGGGCTGGCGCCTGACCATGATCCTGGGCATCCTGGGGCACACCGCCCGTTTTGCCATCTACGCCTTCTTCCCTCAAAGCCCGGCCCTGATCATCCTGGTCCAACTGGTCCACGGCGTCTGTTACGCGTTCTTCTTCGCCACGGTGTACATCTTCGTGGACACGTACTTTCCGAAGGACACGCGGGCCAGCGCCCAGGGCCTGTTCAACATGATGATCTTCGGCTTCGGGAACATCGCCGCCAATCTGGTCTGCCCCTGGCTGAAGCAGTCGGTGTACACCTCCGGCGATATCACCGACTACCGGTCCCTGTTCCTGGTGCCGACGGTCATCTCGCTCATCGCTGCCGCGGCCCTGGCGGTGCTGTTCCGCCCGCCGCCCGTGGCCCCCACCCCGCCCGGAGCCGCGGCGCCGGCCCACTGAATCGCCCGATGCCCCACCGTTTTCCCCAGCCGATATGAAAACCAGCCGACGCGTCTTTCTGCACCATGCCGTCCGGACGGCCGCCCTGGCCGTGGCCGCCAGGGCCGAAGGGCCGCGTTTGCGCGCGGCCGAGCGCAAATTGCCCTTTATGATTTCGCTGGCCGAGTGGTCGCTTCACCGCACGCTCTTTGCCGGGAAGCTCGCTCACCTCGACTTCCCGCGGGTCGCCCGCCAGGACTACGGCATTGAAGCCATCGAGTTGGTGAACCAGTTCTTCAAGGACAAGGCCCGGGACCAGGGTTACCTCGGCGAGTTCAAGAAACGGGCCGACGGACTGGGGGTGAAAATCCTGCTCATCATGGTGGACGGCGAGGGCGCCCTGGGACAACCCGACGCCGCCCAACGCAAACAGGCGGTGGAAAACCACTACAAGTGGGTCGAAGCCGCCCGGTTCTTCAACTGCCATTCCATCCGCGTAAACGCCGAGACCGAGGGCGTGGGCACGCCCGAAGAACAGGCCGAACGGGCCGCCGACGGCCTGCGCCAGCTCGCGCTCTTCGCCGCCAAGCACGGCTTGAACGTGCTGGTGGAAAACCACGGCGGGCTGTCCTCCAACGGCGCCTGGCTCGCCGGCGTCATCAAGAGGGTCAACCTCCCCAACTGCGGCACCCTGCCGGACTTCGGCAACTTCCGCATCCGCGAGGGCGAGGAATACGACCGCTACAAGGGCGTGGCCGAGCTGATGCCCTTTGCCAAGGCCGTCAGCGCCAAAAGCCATGACTTCGACGCCGAGGGCAACGAAATCCACACCGACTACCGGCGCATGATGAAGATCGTGCTGGACGCCGGCTACCGCGGCTACGTGGGCATCGAGTACGAGGGCCAGCGGCTCAGCGAGCCGGAGGGCATCCGGGCCACCAAGGCCCTGCTCGAGCGCATTCAAAAGGAAACAAGCTGGGCGTAACCGGCCCGACCCCGGATCGGGCCCTTGCCGCGTGTGCCCGCGCGTCGCGCGCCGCGCGGTTCCGAGCCGGGCGGAGACGCCTCCGGCCCGGATCACATTCCGCAAATCGGCTTGGCACACCGTGCCCGGCTTGGCTAGCGTGCCGCCGCGATGAGTCGCGCCTCCCGGTTCCTGTTCGCCCTGTGGCTGCTCGGCTCGGCGGCGGTGTGGGCCGGGGAACCGGAAACCATCGAGCTGCGCTCTCTGAGCCCGGAGGGGGAATTCGAGTACGACGAGGCCACGGGCGTGGCCACCAGCCCGACCGGCGTCGAACTGCGCTACCGGGACGTGCGGCTGACCGCCCATCGGGTCCGCTTCGAGCGCGCCAGCGGCGAAGTGGCGGCCGAGGGCAACGTGCGTCTGGAACGCGGCACCGAGCTTTGGGTCGCGGAGCAATTGCGCTACAATTTTCTGACCCGCACGCTGGACACCAGCTCGTTCCGCGCCGGCGTCCGGCCGTTTTTCACCGGGGGCGAGGGGCTGAGCGGGAACCTGACCAACCGGGTCCAGAGCGCCACCAACGCCTTTGTCACCACTGACGACTACGCGACCCCGGCCTACCGGATTCGGGCCCGGCGGTTGACCTTCGTGCCGGGGCGCTACCTGGAGGCGCGCGGCGCCACGCTCCTGCTGGGTTCGGTGCCGGTGTTTTATCTGCCCCGTTACCGGCATTACCTGGACCGCCCTCCCAACGGCTTCGAGGTCAAACCGGGCTACCGGAGCCTGTACGGGCCGTACCTGCTTTCCGCCTACCACTGGTCGCCGCTCACCAATCTGGAAACCTCGGTCCACCTCGATTTGCGCCAGAAACGCGGCCTGGGCACCGGGCTGGACCTGAGCAGTCAGCTCGGCGCTTGGGGGACCAACGAGCTGGCCACCTACTTCACCTACGATTTCGAGCCCGGTACCAATTCGATCGGCCAGGACCTCAACCCCCATCGCTGGCGCGTGCGCTACGCACACTCGGCGTATCTGCGCACCAACCTGACCTTCCGCGGTCAGCTCCACGCCCAGAGCGATGAGTTTGTGACGCGCGATTTCTTCGAGCGTCAGTACCGCGAGAACCCCCAGCCGCAAAGCTTCGCCAACCTCAATCAGCGCTGGTCGAACTTCACCCTGGACGTGCTGGCCCAGGGCCAGCTCTTCGACTTTTACGAGACGGTCGAGCGCCTGCCGGATGTCCAGCTCACCGGCACGCGGCAGCAACTGGGCATTTCGCCCTTCTACTACGAAAGCGAAAGCTCCGCGGCCTGGCTGCGCCGGCGCTTCGCCTACGACGCCCAGCCCCACTACGCCGCCTTCCGCGCGGACACGTACCACCAGTTGCTGCTGCCGCAGACCCTCTTTGGCTGGCTGAACCTCACCCCGCGCCTGGGCGGGCGCTTCACCTGGTACGGCGAGCAGGAGGGCGAGGGCACGGTGCTGGACTCGACGGACCGCTGGGTCTTCAACACCGGCGCGGAGGTCGCCACCAAGGCCTCGCGGCTGTGGCGCGGGGTGGAAAACCGACTGTTCGACGTGCACGGCCTGCGCCACATTGTCGAACCTTCGGTGAACTACGTCTTTGTGCCCGATCCCTCGGTGGAGCCGCCCCGCCTGCCCCAATTCGATTACGAGCTGAACAGCTTCCGGCTCCTGCCGGTGGACTATCCGGACTACGTGGCCATTGACGCGATCAACGCCCAGAACGCCTTTCGTTTCGGCCTGCGCAACCGGTTGCAGACGCTGCGGGCCGCCGGCCTGGAAAACCTCGTCAACTGGGACCTGACACTGGATTGGCGGCTGGACCCGCGCCCGGACCAGCGCACCTTCGGCGACCTGTACTCGGCCCTCGAGTTCCGGCCCCGCTCCTGGTTGCTGCTCAGCTCGGTCATCCGCTACGACCTCAACGAAGCGGACCTCCGGTTGGCCTACAGCACGGTGAGCCTCGAACCCAACGACCGCTGGAGCTGGCGGCTGGCCCACCGTTACTTCACCGGCTGGCCCGGGGAAGGCCCGGAATCGGGCAACAACCTGTTCATCAACAGCCTCCGGTTCAAGCTCAACGAGAACTGGTCCCTGCGCGCGGTGCACTACTTCGAGGCGCGCGACGGCAACCTGGACGAGCAGTTTTACGTGGTGCAGCGCGATTTTCGGAGCTGGACCGGCGCCCTGGTTTTCCGCATTCGCAATCCCCGCTTCGGCGACGCGGACTACTCGATCGGAGCCATGCTCTCGCTCAAGGCATTCCCGCGCTATTCACTCAACAGCGACCGCGATTACCACCACAGCCTCTTTGACTGAACCGACCGGAGGTGGTCCCGGCCCTCCAGACCACCCCGCCGGGCGTGGGAAGACTGCGGCGCGGGCGCCCATGCCGACAACGGCCGCTCGCCGCGGGGGCCGGGGCCGGGTCACTTCCCCATCTTGAAGGCGCCCTTGACGCGGGTCCGCACGGCGTACAAGCCCTTGCTGGCGGTGATGAAGAGCGTTTGCCGGTCCGCGCCCCCGAAGCACACGTTGGCCGTCCAGTTCTCCGGCACCGGGATGTTCTCAATCTGGCGACCCGTCTTGTCGAAGACCGTGACGCCGCGGCCGGTCAGGTACAGGTTGCCCTCCGCGTCCAGGGTCATGCCATCGGAGCCCAGCTCGCAAAACAGCGCGCGGTCCGCCAGCGACCCGTCTTCCCGGATGGTGAAGCGGTAGGTCTTGCGGTCGCCGATGTCCGCCACGTACAGGGTGCGGCCGTCCGGCGTGCCCACGATGCCGTTGGGTTGCTTGAGGCCCTCGGCCACGCGGGTGAGCGTTTTGTGGTCCGGGGACACCCGGTACACGTGCTGGCCGTCCTGTGGCGGCTGATCCCAGGTCCACCACGGGCGCTTGTAAAACGGGTCGGTGAAATACAGCGCGCCGTCGGGATGACACCACACGTCGTTGGGGCCGTTGAGGCGCCGGCCCTGGTATTCCCGCGCCAGCACCTGCTTGCCCTCCAGAGTGCCCCGCGCAACCGCGGTGGCGGGGATGAGCCACAACTCGGTCTGCTCGTCCGCGCAGACCAGCAGGTCGCCCCGGGCATTGAAGCACATCCCATTGGCCCGGCCGGCGGGCTGGGCGAAGGTGCTCAACCGGCCGTCCACGCTCCACTTGAGGATGCGGTTGTTGGGCTGGTCGGTGAAGTACACGTTGCCCTCGGCGTCGGCCGTGGGACCTTCGGTGAACTGGAATTCGCCGGCCAGTTTCTCCACTTTCGCCCCCGGGGCGAGGACGGTGTCTGCGGCAAGGAGTGAAAAGACGGGAGCCATGACGGTAATGAACACTTGGCAAAGTGGATCCTTCATGGGTGAGGAAACTGTCTCCTTTCCCGCGCGTTGCCAAGAACCAATCCTGCCGGGTTGAGAAAGACGAGCTCGCCGGCATTTGCCATTGAGACCGTCCCGGGGTTCACCTTGAGGTTGCGCCTGTTCCACCCAACTTTTTACGTATCCATTCCGGGTCCCTTCGGAGTCAACTACGGCCCAAACTACGGCTGTATCCGCTTCCAGGGTGTAAAAATGCCGTACGGGAAAACCCGACTCAGTGCCCGGTAGTAATCGCGATACACCACCCGGTGAATCCCGGCGTAAAGGCGCAGGGCTTCAATATCCGCTCGCAGGCAGGCGAGGAAATAATCCCCCAAGCCGGCTTGCAGCGTTTCGTAAAACACGACCCCCTCGTTCAGGTCGGCCAACGCTTCCTCGGAGATCCGCAGTCGGATCATGCAGGTCTGTCTTTGACCGCATCCCAGTCCAAAATCTTGGTGGTGCCCGTTCTTGCGCGCTCGCGTCGTTGGTCCAATAATTCCTTCAGAGGCGGGGGCAGGTCCGCCTGCTCAAAACGCTCACGTAAATCTTCCCAGATGGCCTCCATGATCTGGATTTTTTGGGTCAGGGGGAGGGTTCTGATTTCTTCGCGTGTCATGTTTTAGAGTACCAGACGATCCTTGGGGATGCCATTCCGCCTTCGTCCCGATGTCTGCGGCGGGCGGCTGAGTTGCCTGCGAGCAAGGCATGGCACGATCACCCGCCCTCTTCGGGCTGGTGGCCCCGGTCACTTCAACTTCTTCGCCCGCATTCCCGGGTCCTCGCCCACGGAGAAGTACGCCACGTCCTCGTCCCCTTCCCGTTGGAACTCGACCTGGATGTCCGTGGTCTTGGCGAAGAACCGGTTGGTGGTCGTGGCAAACATCAGGAAATCCTCCCCGGCCCACTGGAAGAACAAGTTCGGCCCGCGCCGCGAGACCTCCACGTTCCAATCCCGGTTGACCTGATACCGGCCGGTGTAGCTGTCCAGCAGCTTGTCGGGCAGGTACAACTCCGGCCGACCGGGCCGACCCAGCTCGCGCACCCAGATGTTGCGGAAGCGCACCGGATTGCCGTGGTCCTGCAGGGCAATGGGCAGCTTCTCCGGATGCGCCCGGTACGGCCCGCGGGTCACCCAGCCGGTGTCGCCGATCAGTTCCACGTTGTTGTGCACCAGCACGCCGTTGTGGAAGAGCGTAACCCGCGCCGGCGAGCGCAGGGAGCCGTCCGCGTGAAAGCGCGGCGCGGTCCAGATCACGTCGTAGCTCTGCCACTCGCCCGGGGGCCGGGAGGCATTCACCAGCGGCGGGTACTGGTTGTACACCGAGGCACAGGAACCGTCCGCGTAGGTCGGGTTGTTGTAGCTGTCGAGGATTTGGATCTCGTAGCGGGTCAGCCCGAAAAACAACCCGCTGTTGCCCCGGCCCTGGCTGTGCCCCTCGACCTTGGCGGGCGTGGCAAATTCCAGGTGCAACTGCACGTCGCCAAAGCAGCGCAGCGTGCGGATGTACCCGCTGCCGGGCACGCATTCCATCGCCCCGTCCCGGATGATCCATTTGGTGGGCTCGCCGTTCATGGCCACCCACTGCGAAAGGTCGCTGCCGTCGAACAACACCACGGCATCGGACGGCGCCTTGCCCGGCCGCTCCGGCGTGCCCGGGTAGCCCGGGTCCACCACCGGCGGCTGCGGCCGGGTGCGGTCGTGGCCGATCCATAGACGCGGGTCCAGGTCGTCCGGGCGCCCGGCGGGCTGCAGCCCGGAGGCGACCAGCAGGAAAAGAAGTCCGGAGGTAAAATGTGCAGGTTTCATGGTGCGTGTTGACTGTCCGCCGCTGGTCTAACCGCAGGTTTGGGGCTTGGCAATGCCGGGGTGAAGCCGAATGCCCGGAAGGACGGGAAACCGGCTCAGGCCCGGTCGCGGCCGCTGGCGGCCGGAAACCGAAATTCGGAGCAGGTCCCACGCCCGATACCCAATACCCCACCCCGCGGCCGGGCCGCGTGGGGGAAAATCGGCCCGACCCCGCCGCAGCGCGCCCCCACCCCCTGACCACCCCCGGGGAGAGCACCTCTGCGCCGAGTCCCCAGCGACCCCGGGGCGAACCCCCGGAGCCACCCCCCCAAGGCGTCCACCCGACAGGGGGGCCGGGGACCCCGCGATTTGGTGCTGACAACACAAACCCCGGTTGGTAGGCTCCCTCCGTACCGGAGAGCGAGGCGCCCGCAGGCGTCGGCTTTTCCTTCTGGCATGAACGCAAAAACCACCACCAACCGCAACGGACTTCTCGCCGGTGGCAACTGGATCATTGACCAGGTCAAGCTCATTGACGTCTATCCCCAGCGAGAGCAACTCGCCAACATCCGCAGCCAGCGCGAGGGCACCGGCGGCGCCCCCTACAACGTGCTCGTGGACCTGGCCATCCTCGGCGCGCCCTTCCCCCTGATGGCCGCCGGGCTGGTCGGCCGCGACGCCCTGGGCGAGCGGATTCTGGAGGACTGCAAGCGCCGCCACATTGACATCAAGCACCTCAAGACCACGCCCGACGCACCCACCTCGTACACGGACGTGATGACCGAGATCGCCGACGGCCGCCGCACCTTCTTCCACATGCGGGGCGCCAACGCCCTTTGGAAGGGGGCGGACCTGGACTTTGCGCGCATCAAGGCGCGCATCTTTCACCTGGGCTACCTGCTCCTGCTCGATGAACTGGACAAACCGGACAAAACCCACGGCACCCGGGCGGCCGCCCTGCTGGCCGCCGCCCAGGCCGCCGGCCTGCGGACCAGCGTGGACGTGGTCAGCGAGGACAGCGACCGCTTCACCCAGATCGTCACCCCCGCCCTCAAGCACGTGGATTACTGCATCCTGAACGAAATCGAGGCCTCCAAGACCACCGGCTTCAAAATCCGCCAGCCCGACGGCACCCTGGACACGGTGTCGCTGCGGCACGCGGCCGGGGCCCTGCTGCAAATGGGGGTGCGCGAACTGGTCATCATCCACTTCCCCGAGGGCGCCTTTGCGCGGACCCGCAAGGGCAACGACCACTGGCAATCTTCCCTCAACCTGCCGCCCAAGTACATCGCCGGCACGGCCGGCGCGGGCGATGCCTTTTGCGCGGGCGTGCTCCTGGGCCTGCACGAGGGCTGGGAGCTGGGGCCGTGCCTGGAAGCCGGGGTGTGCGCCGCCGCCGCGTCGCTCTCCGACCCCACCTGCACGGCGGGCATGAAACCGCTCAAGGCCTGTCTCGAGCTCAAAAAGAAGTACAAGCTGCGCCCCTCCCTCGAGCCGGCGGACTGACCTCCGGCAGGGCCGCGCTGTTGGTGGGTGCTTACCCGCCAGGGCATGAGCTGTGACGAGCCATGTGCCTGCGCAAACTCTTGCTCGGCCTGCCGGGTGAAGCCGCACGGGTCTTGGCCGCGAGAACCGAGACCAGCGCCCGGGCGAGCACGGCCCGCACGTAGCCGGGCAGGGCCGGCGCCTCCGACGCGCGCGGGCCCGCCACGTTGAGCCGGCGCACCCGGTGTCGCCGCAAAAACGCGCCCAGCCGCGCGGCGGCACGATTCACCTCGCCCCGCGCCGGGAGCAGCAGCAGCGGTTTGCCCAACTCCCGCGCGACTTGCCGGGTCAACCGGGTGCCGCCGCTCAGGACGCGGCCCGGCGCGAAAATCACCGTGGCATCGGTGTCCCGGACGTTCCGCCGCGTGCGTGCTTCGTACGCTTCCGAGGCGGTCTCCCGAAGCCGGTAGCGGGCCGGGATGACGCCGTCCTCGGCGCGGCGACCGCGCGGACACCAGCCGCCGTGGGGCAGGCCGTGGGCGCGCGCGAAGTCCAGGGCCGCGCGGTCCACGCCGGTTTGTCCGCCGGACCAGATTTCCAGGAAGGGCGGTCGGCTCGATGGGGCGGATTTTCCCGCCCGGGGGGCGGCATTCAATCGAACCATTCGTCCGCGGGGTCGAAGGCCGGGATGGGGATGTTGAGCAGGCGCAGCCGGCCGAGGGCGCGGTGCCGGCAGCCGGGGCGGATGAGCACCGCCGTCAGCGGCCGCAGGGGAAACCGCCGGCCGTCCAGCTCGATTTCGCCGGTGCCCTCGAGCACGACGTAAATCTCGGTCAGGCGGCGGTGGTAGTGCGTGCGGGCCGCGGCGGTGATGTCGGTCAGGTGCACGCTGGCCGGGGCGTCGGGCAGGTCGGCAAACGCGCGTCGGGCCCGGCCGCACGGGCAGTCCACGCCGGGGAGGGCGTCCAGTTGGGCGAGGGCAAAGCGGGGGGCCGCTGGTGATGGAGTCGTGTTCATGCCTTCTTTTTAAGCCGACCCGCTGCGCCGGCCAAGCGCGGCGGTCCGGCCCGGAGGGGACCGCCGCGGTTTCACGCGCCGCGTTCATCAAACCGGCTCAGACCGGCGGCCCGGGCCTCGGCCAGCGCCTGCCCGAACTCGCCCGGTTCCAGGGGGCGGTTCAATTCGGGATATTGCTCGGGCGCCGCGCGCACCGGGCCGGCCG
The DNA here is from genome assembly GCA_937946835.1 of uncultured Verrucomicrobiae bacterium. Taxonomy (GTDB): domain Bacteria; phylum Verrucomicrobiota; class Verrucomicrobiia; order Limisphaerales; family J093; genus DSVZ01. The sequence goes on from CALFAV010000002.1 coordinate 22,417, forward strand.
GGTGGTATTGCGCCATTACGTTGATCCAGGTGCGGGGGGAAAGTTCGCGGGCCAACCAGGCCGCCACGGAGCGGGTGCCGGCCAGGCCGCCGGGCAGGACCAGGTGCCGGACCAGCACCCCGCGCCGGGCCAGGCCGGAGGCGTCGCAGACCAGGTCGCCCACCTGCCGGTGCATCGCGCGCAGGGCCGCCCGCGCCACGGCCGGGTAATCCGGGGCGTGGGCGAGCCGGCGCGCCACGGCGGGGTCCCAGAACTTGAAGTCGGGCAGGTAAATGTCCACCACCCCGTCCAGCCAGCGGAGCGTTTCCGGGGCGTCGTAGCCGCTGGAGTTATAGACGATGGGCAGGCGCAGGCCCCGGTCGGCGGCCAGGGCCAGGGCTTCGAGCAACTGGGGCACGACGTGGGAGGGCGTGACCCAGTTGAGGTTGTGACACCCGGCGGCCTGCAACTCGAGCATCACCGCCGCCAGTTGCTCGGCGCTGAGGGGTCGGCCCGCCGGCACGTGGCTGATGTCGTGGTTCTGGCAGAACACGCAGCGCAGGTTGCAGCCGCCGAAGAAAATCGTGCCCGAGCCGCGCCAGCCCCGCAGACAGTCCTCCTCGCCGAAGTGGGGAAAGAAACTGGCCACGCGCGCCCGCCGGCCGATCCGGCACACCCCGGTTTGGTCGCGGAGCCGGTTCACGCCGCAGGCACGGGGGCAGACCCGGCAGGCAGCCAGGCCCTCGAGGGCGGCGGCGGCGCGCCGGGCCAGCTCCCCGGTGCGGGCCAGCGCCCGGTAGGCCGGGTAGGTTTCTTCCGCAGTGGAGCGGTTCATGGCAGGCCGGTCAGCCCCGGCCGGTCCGGCGGTTCACAATCCCCGGCCGGGCCCACCCGGGGCGGGTCGTTTGACAGTCCACCCCCGGGCGCTAGGCTTGGCGAACCAATTTTCATGTTGGCATCCAAACAGGCAACTCCAGCCGAGCCCGCTGCGGTGCGGCCGGCCGACGAGCGGTTGATCAAGGTGACCCCCGGGGCCGCGGCCCGGATTCAGGCGCTGCTGGCCCGGCGCGGTCTGGCGGGGGGCGTGTTGCGGGTGGCGGTGGTGGGGGGGGGCTGCTCGGGGCTTCAGTATCAGATGGACCTGGAGGCCGGCCCGGCGCCGCGGGATTTCCTGGTGGAAAGCGCCGGGGTCCGGGTGGTGGTGGACCCGAAAAGCGCACTGTATGTGACCGGGGCCGAGCTGGACTACGTCGAGGCCCTGCAAGGGGGCGGGTTCAAGGTGCGCAATCCCAACGCGGCCAGCACCTGTTCCTGCGGCGAGAGTTTTTCGGCGTGAGTCGGGCAGGCGACGGGAACGCGCCGAGCGATTTTCCTCCTACCGGGCCGCCGGTGCGGGGCGCGCCGCCCCGGTGCCGCTCAGGGTTTGCGCACCAGCAGGTACACGCCCACCAGGACCAAAAAGCCCCCAAACAATCGGGCCAGCGTGGCGGCGGGCAGGACCTTGGCCAGCCAGGCCCCGGTAAAACTGCCCACCAAAGCCAGCGGCACCACCACCGCGGTCAGGCGCCAGTCCACGTGCCCGAAGCGGTGGTGCTGGAACACGCCGATGCAGGCGGCCGGGACAATCACGGTGAGCGACACTCCGATGGCGGTCTTGATGTCGCGCCCCAACAGGAGGACGAAGGCGGGGACCATGACAATACCGCCGCCCACACCGAACAGGCCGCTGGCCAGGCCGCCGCCCAGGCCGATCAGCGCCGCGTAAACAGGCTCCATGCCCCGTGAATGCCCCAAACCGGGGCCCGGGGCAAGGGAATCACTCGGCGGGGGAGGATTCGGGGACCCCGCGCGCGGCCGGCTCGGCCGCCCTCTGGCCCGGTGTGTCTCCCAGGGGCACTTCGGATGGGGATGAGGCCCCTTCGGAAGTTTTCTCCGCCAGAACCTCCCGGGTGGCGGGAGCGTCGGCACCCGGTTCGGCTGAAGCCGCCAGCTCGACAGGAGCGTGCGCCGGGGCGCCGGGTGTCTCGGGGCTGACCGCCGGCAAAGGCGGGGCCGAAACCGGCGAGGGGGCGGAGGGTTCGTGCGCCGAGGGCGAGGTGGGCGTGGCTTCGGCCGGTTCGCCCGCCGCGGCGGCGGATTCGGGCGGGGGCGCGGTTTTCCAATACGGTTCCACCCGGTCAATGCGGTAGCGGGCGCGGTGGCCTTCCAACTCCAATTCGGCCTCGTCGCCGGGTTTTTTGCCCATGAGCGCCTGGGCCAGGGGGCTGAGGTAACTGACGATGTGGCGTTCGGGGTCCAGGTCCCAGGCGCCCAGGATGGTCAGGACCTCGGTGTGGTCGCGGCCCAGTTCGGTGATTTGGACGCAGGTCCCCATGCCCACCGTGTCGCCTTTGACGTCGCGGAAGTCGGTGCCGCGGGCGCGGGCCAGTTGGGATTCGAGTTCGGCCTTGCGTTCCATGAGCAGGCGGTGCTGTTCCTTGGCGGCCTTGTACTCGTGGTTTTCGCGCAGGTCGCCGTAGCTGCGGGCCAGGGCGATGTCCTTCGAGTTGGCGGGGATTTTCTTTTCGACCAGCTCGTGGTATTCGCGCCGGCGCCGTTCGAGGCTTTCCCAGGAGACCAGCAGCGGCTGCTCGTGACGGGTTTGCTCGCCGGAGATCAGGGACTGAATGGCGGGGAAGCGCTTGACGATGCGGCCCAGCAGGGAGCGCTTGTCCATGTCATCGAAGCTGGGCGAGAGCTGCAGCGCGCGGGTGAGGTCCTTGATGACCTCGATGTCGGCGGCTTCGATCAGTTCCACCAGCAGGTCCTGGTCGTCGAGCACGTAGTCCTGCAGGCGCCGGGTCTTTTTTTCCTGGAACTGGTCGCGTTCGATGGCGCTGAGCATGGCGCGGAAGACCTCCGGGCCGAGGATGTCGGCGAACTGGTCGGAGTGGCGCTCCTTGGCCAGCCACAGCAGCAATTCGCTGCCGGCGTCGTGCTGGCTGATGAGGCGGGCCAGGTGGGCCTTGAGCGCCTCCAGATGCCCGGCCTCGATGAGGGCGCGGGCGCATTCCCCGCAGAGGCGGGCGTTGACGGTGTTGAGGGTGTCCAGCAGCGCCCGGTGCCAGTCCGCCGGGCGGGTCTCCCGGAACGACTGCAGCGCGCGCCGCTGCCGGGGGGCGCTGACCTGTTCCAGAACGCGGCCGGGATTGTCCACCTGCTCCCAGACCTGGGCCGCGGTGACCTCCCCGGCCGCGGGTTCCAAGCCGACGGCCGCCCGCAGGTCTTCGCGGGTGAAGATGGCCTCCAGGGCCAGGGCGGGTTGGGTGCGCTGGTGGGAGGTGATTTCGGCGTTGAGCAATTCGAGGGCCTCGGTCACCACGGCCCGGGCGTCGGGCAGTTCCCCCAGGTATTTGAGCAACTCGCCGGCGGCCACCAGCCGGGCCTTCAGGCCGCGGGCGGCGCGGAAATCCTGCATCAGGCGCTCGCGCAGGGAGATTTCCTCGGCCTGGTACACGATCGGCTCGGTTTTTTTGAGCGGCACGAGGAAGTGCCCGTCTTTTTTCATCTCCTGGCGGGCCACCTCCCACCACTTGTGCCAGTCCGCCGAGATCACGTCTGGCACCAAGGCCTGTTGAATCTGGTCCACCGTGGCCCGGCCGCCGAAGCTTTGGAGGACCAGTTTGATGACCTCGAGATGTTTGAGGGCGGCCAGCGTGCGCAGGCCGGCCAGGTCTTCGGCCTTGCGGGCCAGGATGTGGTCGCGGGGGATGGGTTTGAGCTGCTCGGCGGCGAAGCCCAGGTCCATCGAGTGGCCCGGCTTGTTGAGGAAATCAATGATCATCCGGCCAAAGACCGGGTCCACCTGCCGAATGCGTCCAAAGCCCCAACTGCGGTGCTGGCAAAAGCCGTGTTCGATCAACGCCAGCAGGGGGGCCACATGCCGGCGTTCAATCTTGCCGGCGGAGACCAGGCTCTCGAGTGCTTCCTTCATGTCGGTTACGGCTCGCTTCCAACAACGTGACGGGCATTATTGCCAGGTGCGGCCACGCAGACCAAGAGAAATTGCCTGTCGGGCGCTGCTGGCCCGGGAGGCCGGGCGGGGATACATCGAGGACCTGCTGGATGCCGAACTGGCCGGGGCCGCCCTCGCGCCGGCCGACCGGGCCCTGGCCCGGGAACTGGCCTACGGGGTGGTCCGCTGGCAGGCGACGTTGGACTGGTTGATCGAGCAAAAGACCGGCGGGCGCCGTCAGCTCCCGGAGGTCCAGGTCCTGTTGCGGCTGGGGTTGTACCAGCTTTTCTGGCTGGACCGTGTGCCCGACCACGCCGCGGTGTTTGAAACGGTCGCCCTGGCGCCGCCCGGACCGGCCCGGTTTGTGAACGCGGTGCTGCGCGCCTACGCGCGCGCGCGCGAGGCCACGCGGGCCGCGCTGGAGGAACTCCGGCGCACCGACCCCGCCTGGGGCTGGTCCCATCCCGCCTGGCTGGTGGAACGCTGGACCGCGCGGTGGGGGGCGGAGCAAACCCGGCGGCTGCTGGAGTGGAACAACCAACCCGCCCACACCTTCGCCCGGGTCAACACCCTGGTGGCCGACCCCGCCAAGCTGCTCGAACACTGGCGCGCCGAGGAGGTGGATTACGATTTCCGGCGGTACGACTGGACGCCGGAAAACCTGGTCTTCGAGCTGCGCTCCCACCCCCCGCTGTACCGGCTGGAGACGTTTCAGAAGGGCTGGTTTTACGTGCAGGACCCCAGCACCCTGCTGGCGCCCCGGCTCCTGGACCCGCAGCCCGGAGAGCGCCTTCTGGACCTGTGCGCCGCCCCCGGCGGCAAGACCACCTACCTGGCACAGATGCTCGACAACGACGTGAAGTTGGTGGCCGTGGAACCCTCCGCCCACCGGCGCCGGCGCCTGGTGGAAAACTGCGAGCGGCTCTGCGCCGAATGCACCGCCGTGGCCTCGCTGGCCGAGGCGCCGTTCCGCGAGTTCGACCGCGTGCTGGTGGACGCCCCCTGCTCGAACACCGGGGTCCTGCGCCGCCGCCTGGACCTGCGCTGGCGCCTGCGCCCGGAGGAAATCACCCGCCTGCGGAAAACCCAGCTTGCCTTGTTGGCAGAAGCCGCCGCCCTGGTGCGCCCCGGCGGGCGGTTGGTGTACAGCACCTGCAGCCTGGAGCCGGAGGAAAACCGCCAGGTGGTCGAGGCCTTCCGCGCCGACCACCCCGGGTTCGCCCTGGTCACCGAGCGGGAGCTGTTCCCCCCGCAAAGTCAGACCGACGGCGCCTATGTGGCGGTGCTGGACAAGACCACCTGACCCGCGCCCCGCCCGCGGTTGCCCGGGCCGCACTTCCCACTTGCGCCGGCGGGGGCGGTTGTTAGCGTGCCCGCTTCCGAATTCAACCGGTCAACCCCGCCGCCGCTGCCGTGCCGCGTGGGCCAAGTGTTTGTGGCATTCGTGAAAATATTCAGTGGCAATTCGAACCGTCCCCTGGCCGAGGCCATCTGCCGGTCCCTGGGCATCCCCTTGGGCAACTGTCTGGTGTCCCAGTTTCCCGACGGGGAGACCTTCGTGAAGATTGACGAGAACGTGCGCGGGGTGGACACGTTCGTGGTCCAGTCCACCAGCCCGCCCACCAACCACAACCTGATGGAGCTGTTCATCATGATTGACGCGCTGCGGCGGGCCAGCGCCACGCGCATCACCGCGGTGATCCCCTTTTACGGGTACGCCCGCCAGGACCGCAAAGACCAGCCCCGCGTGCCGATCACCGCCAAACTGGTGGCCAATCTCCTGGTCGCCGCCGGGGCCCACCGGGTGCTGACCATGGACCTGCACGCCCAGCAGATTCAGGGCTTTTTCGACATCCCGGTGGACCACCTCTACGCCGCGCCGGTGATGTTCGACTATCTGCGGGCCAAGAAGTTGTCAAACCTGGTGGTGGTCAGCCCGGACGTCGGCGGGTTGAAAATGGCTCATGCCTACGCCCAGGTGCTGGAGGCCGGCCTGGCCATCGTGGCCAAACGCCGCAAAAGCGCCAGCGAGGTCGAGCACGACACCGTCATCGGGGAGGTCCGCGGCAAAAACGTGCTGATGGTGGACGACCTGACCGAGACGGCCGGCACCCTGACCTCGGCGGCCGAGTTGCTGCGGCGGCGGGGGGCCCGGCGCATCCTGGCCTGCGTCTCCCACGCGGTGCTCAGCGACCTGGCCATCGAGCGGCTGCGCAAATCCTGTATTGACGAACTGATCACGACTGATACGGTTGCCCGCCCGCCGATCAAGGGCGTGAACATCACCACGCTCTCCGTGGCGGGATTGCTGGGCGAAGCGATTCGGCGCATTCACACCAATTCGTCGGTCACTTCGCTTTTCCAGTTCAAAGGCGGCCGGACCGGTTGAACCGCCCGCCGCCGTCGAAATCGAAGGTCGGACATGAAATCAGTCCCGTTGACCGCCTATCCGCGGACGGCCGTGCGGCGTTCCGCGGTCAAGAAACTGCGCGCCGCCCAGCGCGTGCCCGCCGTCATTTACGGCCGGCAGCGCTCCCCGCAAAACCTCGAATTGCAGCTCAAGGCCCTGGAGGATTTGATCCATCACGCCGCGTCCGAAACCATCCTGGTGGACCTGACCATCGAGGGGGACACCCAGCCCCGCCGCCTGGCCCTGCTCCAGGAGGTGCAGCATCACCCCCTCAGTGGCCGCCCCCTGCATGTGGACTTTCACGAGGTGGGCGCGGACGAGCGCGTGACCATTCAGGTGCCGGTGCAAACCACCGGGGAAGCCCCCGGGGTCAAGGCCGGCGGCGTGCTCGAGGTGCTCCTGTTCAAACTGAAGCTCCGCGGCCTGCCCCAGGACCTCCCGGAGGTCATCACCCTGGATGTCTCCGCCCTGGAAATCGGCAAAGCCATCCACATCGGCGACATCCAACCCCCGCCGGGCTGTGAAATCCTCGGGGACAAGGCCCTTTCCGTGGTCGCCGTCGCCGCGCCGGTGACCGAAGAGGAAGAAAAGGCCGCCGAAGCCGCCGCCGCCGAGACGACCGCGGCCGAGCCGGAGGTCATCCGCGAAAAGAAGGAAGAAACCCCGGCCGAAGGTGCCGAAGCGGCCAAGGCCGAGAAACCGGAGAAGGCCGAGAAGAAGAAGTAACCCCGGTCGCCCTGTCGGGGATTCCCGGCACGGACAGGTCGCCGGGGCCAGATGGAATTGCTCTTTCTCATTGCTGGTTTGGGCAACCCGGGCGCCGAATACGCCCGCAGCCGGCACAACGCCGGATTCTTGCTGGTCGAGCACCTGGCCGCGCGTTGGCAGGTGGAATGGAATCTGGCCCGCCGCTTTCACGCGCGCGTGGCCCGTTTCAGCCACCAAGGGCGGGCGGGCTGGCTGTGCCAACCGCAAACCTACATGAACGCCAGCGGCGTGGCCGTCGCGGCCGTGGCGCGCTTCTACCGGGTGCCGCCGGAGCGCCTGCTGGTGGTGGTGGACGACGCCGACCTGCCGCTGGGCATGGTGCGGCTGCGGCCCGAGGGCGGCAGCGGCGGCCATCACGGGCTGGAATCGGTGGAAAAAGAGCTGGGCAGCCGGGGCTACGCCCGGTTGCGCCTGGGGATCGGGCGCCAGCCCGGACAGCGCGAGATCACCGGCCACGTGTTGGGCGGCTTCAGCGCCGAAGAATGGCCGCGGTTCGTACCGGTGCTCGAACACGCCGCCGCGGCCGTCGAGTGTTGGTTGACGGAGGGCATCCAAACCGCAATGAATCGGTTCAACCGGGCCGTAACGGCCCCTGAGCAAAGGCAAGCAGAGTGAAACGTTACGAAGGTCTGTTCATCCTGGACACCTCCGGCCGCGAGGAGGGGGTGCGCGAAATCATTGACAAGATCGCCGCCGAACTCACCGCCGCGGGCTGTCAGCTCGAGACCACGCAGAAAATGGACAAGCGCCCCTTCGCGCGCGTGGCCGACCGCCGGCATCCCAGCGGCTACTACGTGAACTTCGTCTTTCGGGCCGAGCCAGCGGTGATGCGGCAGCTCCAGTCCCGCTTCGCCCTGAACCCGGACGTGTTCCGGGTGCTCTTCACCGCGGCCGACGCCCCGCCGACCCCGGCCGAGAAAGTTGCCGCCTGAGTCCCCGGATCATGGCCAGCTTCAACAAAGTCATTCTGGTGGGCAACCTCACGCGCGACCCCGAGTTGCGCTACACCCCCAAGGGGACTGCCATTGCGAAGCTGGGCATCGCCGTGAACCGGGTTTGGACCAGCGAGACCGGCGAAAAGCGGGAGGAAACCACGTTTGTGGACGTGGACGTCTTCGGCCGCACCGCCGAGAACGTGGCCCAGTACCTTCGCAAGGGCAGTCCGCTGCTGGTCGAAGGGCGCCTGCGCCTGGACACCTGGGAAGACAAGCAAACCAACCAAAAACGCAGCAAACTCGGGGTCGTGGCCGAGGTCATTCAATTCCTGGGCGGTCCCCGGGGCGGCACCGAAGGCGGTCCCCCGCCCACCAGCGGTGCCCGACCCGCCCCCGGCGCCGCCGCCGCCCCCACCGCCACGCCGGCGGCCGCTCCCGGCCCCGAGCCGGAAATTCCTCCCGTCGAGGAAGACGACGTGCCGTTTTGAACCGCGCCCCCAAACCCCAGACCTTTTGTTCCTATGGCCAAAACCGAAGTCATTCTCCTCAAACCCGTCGTCGGCCTGGGCGCCGAGTCCGACCAGGTCACCGTGGCCGCCGGTTACGCCCGCAACTACCTGATCCCCCAGGGATTCGCCATCCCGCTGACGGCGGCCAACAAGCGGCGGCTGGAGGTCTTGCGCCAGCGGCGGGCCGAACGCGAGGCCCACGAGCTGAACACCATGACCGAGCTGGCGGCCTCGATTGGCAAACTGGTCTGCAAAATCACCGTCAAGACCGGCGACGACGGCAAGATGTTCGGGGCGGTCACCTCCGGCACCATCGCGGACGAGCTGAAAAACCAGTTCGCCATCGCCCTGGACCGAAGGAAAATTCACCTCGAGGCCCCCATCCGTACGCTGGGCGAGCATGAGGTCGAACTGCGCCTGCACCCGGACGTGACCGCCAGATTGAAGGTCCTGGTGGAAAGCAGCACGCCCCTGCCCTCGCCGGAGGAGCTGGCCGCAGCCGCCCAAAGCGAGGAAGGGCGGAGCCGTCGCGCCGGCCGGGGGGCCGAGGCCGCCAGGGCCGAAAAGACCCCGCCCGCGGCCAGGGCCGAAGCTCCCCGCGGCAAGGCCCGGGCCGAGAAGAAAGAGAAAACCGCCTGAGGCGTACGCGCCGCCTTCCCTCCGCCGCGACCGGGTCCGGGTCGCGGCTTTTTTGTGTTGTTCTCAGGGCGCGTGCGCCTGCGCGTAGCGGGTCATCGCCTCCACGTTCGCCGCCGGGGTGCCGCGGGGGATCTCACAGCCCGCGCCGACGATGTAACGGGAGCCGGCCTGGCGATGACATTCGACCAACGCCGCCCTGACCTGCTCCGGCGTGCCCTCCTTGAGCACCTTCACCGGGTTGAGGTTGCCCAGCAATACCTGGTTTGGCCCCATCGCCGCGCGGCCTTCGCTCAGGGGCGCCGGGTAGTCCAGGTCCACAAGGTCACAGCCCAGCCGGCCCATCCCGGCGAGGATGCGGCGGGTGTTGCCGCAAATGTGCAGGCGGACTTTCGTGCCCAACGCGTGCAGGCCGTCCACCAGCTTTTTCTCGTAGGGCCAGACGAATTCCTCGTAAAGGTCGGGCCCCACCAGCGAGGCCGCCGCATCGCCCACGCCCATCAGGTCAATGCCCGCCTCCACCTGGGCCCGGGCAAAGCGCAATTCCATCTCCACCACGAAGTCGAACAGGTCCCGGACAAAGGGCGGGTCATCGAAGAAATCCAGCATCAGGGTGTTGATTCCGCGCAGGTCGGCCGCCTCGGCGCACGGCCCTTCGATCCACCCTTCGATGAGCTTGTCACCGCGCACCCGCTCTTTGAGCAACGCCACGCCCCGGACGCGGTCGGTCATGCGCCCGCCCCCCAGCGGGTCGGGCACTTGCAGCCGCGCCAGCTCGGTCTTGTCCGCCAGGCGGGCCTCGGTTTCGACGATGGCCGGGGGCTGGTCGGCGAAAAACTCGATCCGCGCGCCGCAATCGGCCGCCTCGCGCGCGGGGTCGGAGATCACCGAAACGTAATCGAACGCGAAGCGCTCGGCGGTGCGCAATTGCGCCTCGACCAGCACGCGGTGGTCGCGCGCGTAATCCCCGTAGCGGGCGCCGATCTGGTCGGCGGCGAACATCATGGTGATGGGCATCAGGGGCAGGTGATCCACCGGTTGGCCGGCCAGGTGGGCCAGAACACGTTCGCGACCGTTCATAACCCGCAGGTTGGCTGGAGCCGGTCCGGGAAGGCAAGCCCGGGGATGGCTGTTACCCGACTTCGGACAATGCCCGGGGGCGCGGGCGAGCACGACTTCGCGAGGAATGATCAGGGCTTTGCCCCTTCGGACGGCCCGGTGCGACGCAGGCCCAGCAGGGCCGGCACGGGGCGCACCTGCGGAGCCAGACCCAGCCCCCGGTCGGAGGGGCGGTTGACGATCTGCAATCGGCCTTTTGAATCTTGGAGCAGCATCACGCTGCTGCCGCCGCCGTCGAGGTTGATCGCCACCCAGCACCCCAGTTCCAGGAGGACTCGGGACAGTTCCTCCAGGGTCATCCCCTCGCTGAAACCGCGTTGCCGTCCGTCCACCACCACCAACCAGAGCGTTTGGCCGGTACGATCCATCCCCACGGCGGTGCGGGGATGCCGCGGCCCGCCGGGGGAAACCACGCTCTGCCCGTTTTGCAGCACCAAGCCGAATCCCGCCACCCCCTCGAGGGGCCGCGCTTCCTCCGGCGTCGTGCCCATCTGCCAACGGCCCGCGGCCTCCAACCACAGCGCGGGAAAAGCCGCCTCGGCGGGACTGTGCACGCGGCCGCCACTGACGGCCAATCCCTGAATATCCACCGCCTGGCCTTCGTGCCAGTGGCGGTTTCGGCGCCCGTTCGCGTCGGGAAAACTGTCCCAGGGGTTGGCGTTCACGCCGGCAACAATCTCGGCTTGGCGGGCCAGTTGCCGCGGGTCCGTCAAGGCCGCTTCGGCCGGACCGTCGCCATCCGGGTCCGGCGCCACCGCCACGACCGGGCGCACCCGGCCGCTCGTCCAATTGACCCGCAGCACGTGGATGCGGTTGGGCACGGGGGCCTGTTGTTCCCTCAGGGAATAATCCAACCCCAGCTCCCGCAGCGCGGAGAAGTCAACGGCGGAGTCCGCCCGGGCCGAAGCTGCGGCCAACACCCCCAGCGCGAGGCGCAGCGGCACCCTACCCGGCAGGCACACCGGAGTAGGCCGGGCGGCGGGACCGGTCACAGGCCCGCTGAGGATTGGGACGTTGGTCTTCACACCCGAGGGTGATTCCGCGCCGGCCGGGTGCGAGTCCGTCGTGGCGCCGCGGACGTCGAAGCCTCCGCGGAAGCCCGGGGCCAGGGCAGCAGCGCGTATTCGATCGAGTCCACCAACGCCTGCAACGAGGCGGTGATAATGTTCTCGCTCACCCCCACCGTGCCCCATTGGCGGTGGCCGTCGGTGGAGGTGATGAGCACCCGGGTCTTGGCGGCGGTGCCGGGCAGGCCCTCGAGGATGCGCACCTTGTAGTCGGTGAGCGTCACCCGGCGCAGTTGGGGGAAGGAGCGGATGAGCGCGGAGCGGAGCGCGCCGTCCAGGGCGTTCACCGGGCCGTCGCCCTCGGCCACGGTGTGGTGGACTTTGTCGCCCGCGCGGACCTTGATGGTGGCTTCGCAAATCGAGCTGGTGCCATTGCTCCGGACCGAGACGTGGTAGGAATCCACGGTGAAGAGCAGTTCGGGATTGTGTTCGAGGATGCCGCGGATGAGCAGGGCCAGTGAGGCCTCGGCCGCCTCGAATTCGTAGCCCTGGCTTTCGAGCTGCTTGACCCGGGCGGTGATGGCCCGGGTTTCCGGGGCCTCCGGGTCCAGCTTGAACCCCAGTTCCGCGGCTTTGAGCAGGATGTTGGTGCGCCCGGACAGATCGCTGACCAACACGCGCCGGGTGTTGCCGACCGCCGCCGGGTCAATGTGCTCGTAGCTGCGGGCCACGCGGTCAATGGCGTGCACGTGCATGCCGCCCTTGTGGGCGAAGGCGGTCTGGCCCACCCAGGGCTGGCGGGGGTCGTGGCGCACGTTGGCGACCTCGTCCACGAACTCGGACAGCTCCTTGAGCTTGGGGAGCGAGGCGGCGGGCACGCAGGCGCGGCCGAGCTTGAAGTGCAACAGCGGGATCACGCTGGTGAGGTTGCAATTGCCCGTGCGCTCGCCGTAGCCGTTGATGGTGCCCTGCACCTGCGTGGCGCCGGCCTCGATGCCGGCCAGGGCGTTGGCCACGCCCAGACCGCAGTCGTTGTGGGTGTGAATGCCCAGCGGCCCGGTCAGCCGCGCCCGGGCGGCCTCGACGATGCGGCGGATTTCCTCGGGCAGCGAACCGCCATTGGTGTCGCACAGGCATACGCAGTCGGCCCCGGCTCGTTCCGCGGCCCGCCAGGTCTCCAGGGCGTAATCCGGGTGGTCTTTGTAGCCGTCAAAGGCGTGCTCGGCGTCGTAAATGACCGTTTTGCCGCGGTCTTTCAGGTACCGGATGGTGTCGGCGATCATGGCCAGATTCTCGTCCGGCCGGGCGCGCAGCACCTCTTTGACATGCAGCAGCCAGGTCTTGCCCACGATGGTCACGACCGGGGTTTCCGCCGCGAGGAGTTGCCGCATCAACTCGTCGTCTTCCACGCGCACCCCCTTGCGGCGGGTCATGCTGAAGGCGGCCAGGCGGGCGTGCCGCCAGCGACGGCGGGCGGCCAGTTGAAAAAACTCGAGGTCCTTCGGATTGGCGCCCGGCCAACCGCCCTCGATGTAGTGAATGCCGAAGGCGTCCAGCTTCGCGGCGAGGCGCAGCTTGTCCGCGACCGAAAAGTTGATGCCCTCGCCCTGGCTGCCGTCGCGCAGGGTTGTGTCGTAAATCTCGACCGGCGGTTTGTTCATGAACCCTCGATTACGCAAGGCCCGGTTTTTACGCGAAATTTCGCCGTCCGGCAAAATCAAACCGCACGACCTTGTTTACCCCCACGGGGTGCGCGGATTCGCCAGGATCAGAAGCGGCGGGCCACGAGGTCATTCCGCCCCCGGGGAGAACGGTTTCGGCGTTGACTGGCCGGAAGGGGTGGGTTGGATTAATGGCATGGTGATTCGCATCAACGGCTTGTTCTCCCCCTGGTCCGGGGTCGTCCGGTGGGTTGGCGGCACGGCAACGGTTTTGGCCCTGGCCGGCCTGGTCCGGGCGGACGTGCGCCTGCCCGGCCTTTTCAGCCACAACATGGTCTTGCAGCAGGAGCTGCCCGTGCCGGTCTGGGGCTGGGCGGACCACGGGGAGGAAGTGACCGTGCAGTTCCGCGACCAGCGGGTCAGCACCGTGGCTCAGAACGGCCGCTGGTCGGTGAAGCTGGCGCCGATGAAGGCGTCGCTCACGGGCGACGTGCTGGTGGTGCGGGGCAAAAACCTCCTCATCCTGCGCAACGTGTTGGTGGGCGAGGTCTGGGTCTGCAGCGGACAATCCAACATGGAATGGCCGTTGTCCCGCTGTTTCGAGCCGGCCGGGGACATCGCCAGCTCGGCCAACCCTCACCTCCGCCTGTTCACCGTGCCCAAACTCAAGGCCCTCGAACCGGTGGACGACGTCAAAGCCGAGTGGAAGCTCTGCGGCCCGGACACGGTGAAGGATTTTTCCGGAGTGGCGTACTACTTCGGCCGCGCCCTCCAGCGCACGCGCAACGTGCCGGTCGGCCTGATCCACACCTCCTGGGGCGGCTCCCCCGCCGAGGTCTGGATGAGCAAGACCGCCCTGACGGTGGACCCGGATTACCGGCGTGAAATCTGGGAGGCCTACCCGGTCCAGGAACGCCAGTACCAGGAGGCCCTGGCCAGGTGGGAACAGGCCAAAGCCGAGGCGGAAAAAGCCGGCCAGGCCTTCACCCAGCCCCGCCCCTGGGCGCCCTGGCGACCGTCCGAACTGTACAACGGCATGATCGCCCCGCTCATCCCCTACGCCATCAGCGGCGTCATCTGGTACCAGGGCGAATCCAACGCCGGCCGCGCCTGGCAGTACCGGCGCCTGTTCCCCGACCTGATCCTCAACTGGCGCCGGGATTGGGCCCAGGGCGACTTCCCCTTCCTGGCCGTGCAACTGGCGCCCTGGGACAAGAACCGCAAGCGCCCGCTGGCGGAAATCACCGCCGCGCCCGGGGAAAGCGACTGGGCCGAACTGCGCGAGGCCCAGGTCCACGCCACGAAAGTGCTGCCCAATGTCGGGCTGGCGGTCATCACCGACGCGGGCGACAAGGACGACATCCACCCCCCCCGCAAGGCCATCGTGGGCGAACGGCTCGCCCTGGCCGCGCGGGTCATCGCCTACGGCGAGCGTTTTGCCGGTCTCAGCCCGATGTACCGCCGGGCCACGTTCTCCGGCGGCCGGGCCCTCATCGAGTTTGACCACGTCGGCAAGGGGCTGGTCGCCCGGGACGGGGAGCTGAAGGGCTTTGCCATCGCCGGACCGGACCGCAAGTTCGTCTGGGCCGAGGCCCGGATCGTGGCGCCGGACAAGGTGGCGGTGCGCAGTCCGTTGGTGGCCGAGCCCGTGGCGGTGCGCTACGGCTGGGCCGACTACCCGGTGGTGAATCTCTTCAGCGAAGCCGGCCTGCCGGCCTCGCCATTCCGCACGGACGACTTCCCCATGATCACCGCGCCCAAGCAATGAGCGAACGGGGCCCGGGCTGGGTGATTGACACCTGGCGTCCCCCCACCTAGCTTGACCCCGGTTTTTATGGCTGACACGAATCCACCAGTCCCGCCCGAGGGCGCCGCCCCGTCCAAGCCTTCCGAGAGCGCCAAAATCCAGCCCAAGAAGGAGACGGTGCGCATCAGCCTGCCGCCCAAACCCACGACCGCGCCCACCATCAAGATTCCGAAACCGGCGGCCCCCACGCCGGCGGTTGCCGCCGCCGCCGCCCCCACGGCGGCTCCGGCCGCCGCGGCCCCGACCACCGCGGCCGCTGCGGCCCAGGCACCGGTCCAGGCGGCCGCCCCGGCAGCCCCGGCAGTGCGACCAGCAGCCGCGCCGGCGCCCGCCCCGAAGATGGCCCCGGCACCCCGCCCGGCTGCGGCCGCCGCCGCCCCCACGACCTTGGATACGGTTCTCGCAGTCGTGGCCATTCTGGCGGTGATGGCCGGTTTGATCCGCGTGGTCCTGCTGGGCTTCGGCGGGGGTGGATCCGGCATGTAAATAAGCAACCTCCATCTCCTCTGACGCCCTTCATGGCTGCTCCCAACATCCTTACCCTGACCGAGGAAAACTTCGGCGATCAGGTGCTCCAATCACCGGTCCCGGTGCTGGTGGACTTTTGGGCCGAGTGGTGCGGCCCCTGCCGCATGATCGCGCCGATTCTGGACGAATTGGCCACCGAGTACGACGGCCGCGTGCGCATCGGTAAGGTCAACGTGGACCATTACCCGAACCTCGCCGGCCAGTACCGCATCACCGGCATTCCCACCCTCCTGCTCTTCAAGGGCGGCCGGGTCGAGGAAACCATCGTGGGCCTCAAGAGCAAACGGGAGCTCAAAGCCAGCCTGGACCGGGTCCTGGGCAACGCCTGACCGGGGACACCCGCAACGGCACACTCCGGTTCAAGTGAACCGGGCCTGCCGGACCGGCACCTACCGCGCGCCCAGCCACCAGGTCAAAATCTGCGGCCCGGCAAACACCCACACCGCCGCGGCGCCGGCAATGAACGGCCCGTAGGGGATTGGCGCTGAGCGCGTGTGCCGGCGCAGCGCGATCAGCGTCAGCCCGGTCACCGCCCCCACCAGCGCGCTGCCCATCAGGCAAAACAACACCGCCTGCCAGCCCAGAAACGCCCCGATGGCCGCCATGAACTTCACGTCGCCCAGCCCCATGACCTCGCGTGGCAGCTCGAGGCGCTCGGTCACCACCTCGAAGCCGGGCAGGGCCTCGAAGGCGAACTCATCCGGGCCGATGCGCACCCGTTCGCGCGTCACCTCCACCGGCACTTCGCGGTAACACCGGTCCACCAATTCCACCTGCCGGCCCACCAGCCGGATCGAGTCGCCCGCCCGATAGAGCAATTCCTCGTAGGGGATTTCGCGGTCCGGCAGCACCAGGGATTCCTCCGCAAACCACACCCGCGTGCCGGGCGGCAACTCGAGCGCGTGCCGGCCGAACAACACCTTGCCGCCGCGCACCACCGCGTAAATCAACCCCGCTCCGCTCAAGGCGCCCACCAGGGACCGTTGCAGAGCCGTCACCGGCGAGGCCGTGCCGTGCAGTGCCGGAATCAGAAACGAACACACCACCCCCACCCCCAGACCGCCCAGAGTGATTTCGTCCGGGATGATGAAATGCTCCCGGTCTATCTCCGCGGCGGCCAGCAGCCCGGCCAGCAGCCCGCTGTAAAGCAGCGCCAACGCCGGGGCCTGCTCCCCAAACACCACCCAGCACGCCGCAAACAGGCTTGCGGTCAGCCCCTCCACCACCACGTACCGCGGCCGGATGGGCCGGCCGCAGCAGGCGCTGCGCCCGCGCAACCACAGCCAGCTCACCAGCGGCAGATTGTGCCGCCAGGGAATGCGCGCGCCGCAGTGCGGGCAACGTGACCCGGGCCGGAGCAGGCTCCGTCCCAGGGGCAGCCGGTGGATGCACACGTTGAGAAAACTTCCCACGATCGCGCCCAGCACGAAGAACACCCCGGTCCAGAAATGGAACGGCAGCAGCCCCCAACTGTGGGCGTCGAAGATGTTGGCGGCGAGCATCACGCCCCGGGTTCCCCGTACACCGCGGCCTCCAGCGCCCGCCGCATCGCCGCCAGGGGCGCGGGTCGTTCGGTCCAGATTTCCAGCGCCCGCGCGCCCTGATGCAGCAGCATCCCCAGTCCGTTGGCGGTCCGACATCCCGCCGCGCGCGCCGCAGCCAGAAACGGGGTCGCCGCCGGCCGGTAAATCATGTCATAGGCCGCACGGGCCCGGCGCAGATCAAAGGCCGCCGCGTCCCAGGGCGGGGGATCTCCGGCCCGCAGGCCCAGGGACGTGGCGTTGAGCACCAGGTCCACGGCGCCGGTCGGGTAGGTCAGGTGCACCCGGACCCGGGGGTACCGACGGGCAATTTCCCCCGCCACCGCCTCCGCCTTGCTGCGGGTGCGGTTGATCAGGTACAGATCGGCCACCCCGGCGCTGGCCAGCTTCAACGCCGCCGTCCGGCCCGCACCGCCCGCGCCCAACAGCAACACGCGCGCGCCCGGCAGGGCCAGGTCCAGGTCTTCGCGGAGGGCGGCTTCCAGTGCGTCGGCGTCCGTGTTGAAACCGTGCGCGCGGATTTCCGCCGCCTCCGGGACTTCCTCCAGGCGGCCCAGCGGCTGCCAGTCTCCCGCGCCCAGCCGGGCCTCGAAGCGGATGGTGTTGACCGCGCCCCAGGTCACCGCGCTGGCGTCTTGCGCTTCGACCAGATCACGGGCCAGCAGCTTGTGGGGCACGGTGAGATTCAGCCCGATGAACCGCAGTGCCCGGGCGCCGGCCAGCGCGGCGGCCAGGTCCTCCGGGCGCACGTCGAACGCCAGGTACCGCCAGTCCAGCCCCAACGCGGCCAGGCCGGCGTTTTGCATGGGGGGCGAGGCCGAGTGGCGAACCGGATGACCCAGCACGGCGCAGTAGCGCGTGCGGGCGGTCAATGGCGGTGCCGTCGCGGACACGCGCCGTCTTTAGCGTGAGGCGCGTTCGGTTCCAAGCCTCGAATCCCGCGGTCCACCCGGGCCGCGGACCGGCTGGTCCGGGTTTCCAGGTGCCGGTGTCCGCCCCCTGGGCGGTCGAATCGCGCGCCCCGGGGCAAAGTGCTCGCCCTGCCCGCCGTGGGGTCCGGCGGCGTCAGTTCCGCGCTTGCCAAGGGGGCCCGGGTCATGATTTGTTGCATTGCGACTTCTGCATTCCCCCTGCCCGGCCCGTTGGGTCGCGGGGGGGAATGTCGGAGCGTGTTGCGCATTGATCCGATTATGGAAGCCACTGCCGCTGCCAACGCCACGGTCGAGGCCATTCTCAACGTCAAGGGCCGCGAGGTCTGGTCGGTCCCGCCCGACACCACCGTGTTTGAGGCCATTCGCCTGATGGCCGAACGGAACGTGGGGGCTTTGCTGGTCATGGAAGGAGACCGGCTGGTCGGCATCCTGTCGGAGCGCGACTACGCCCGGAAAGTGGCCCTGCTGGGCAAAAACTCCCGCACCACGCCGGTCCGGGAAATCCTCACCCCGGCCCTCCACACCGTGACCCCGCGCACCACCATCAGCGAGTGCATGGCGCTGATGACCGACAAGCGCATCCGGCACCTGCCGGTGCTGGAAGGGGACAAGGTGGTGGGGGTCATCTCGATCGGCGACCTGGTGAACTGGATCATCCACGCCCAGGCCGCGGCCATTGACCAGCTCCAGGCCTACATCGCGGGCGGTTACCCGGGTTGAAAAACCGGGCGCGCCGGCCACCTGCCGGCCGGGGCCGGAGCCGCGGAATCCCGCCACCACCCGTCCGGGGCGCGTTGCCCGCCGCCAATTTTCCGCGCGCGGGCTTGCTCCGGGCAAAGTCCGTTCCTACCCTCACCGGCAAGGTCGGCCGGAGCCGCTACTGCCCGGAGCACGCCGCGCCGCCCGCCGACATCTGTGGAAGAAAACAGCCTCAACCCCTTGGACGTGCCGTGGTATCGGACGCCGTTCTTCGAGCGCCTGATCCTCCTGGCCTGTCCGCCGCTGGGCTGGTGGCTGGTGATCCGCGATCCGACCGGCTCCCGCGCCCGGAAGGTGCTGGTCACCCTCTTCGCCCTGGCCTGGCTGGTGGTGTACCTGGGGCTGCTGCTCGGCTTGGCCGTGCTGATGCGCTGGGTGGACCTCGAGTTCAAGGGCGGCTTCGGCCCCACCTTGGTGCGCGAACGCACCCGGCCCAACTACGAACTGGTCGAGTTGAGCCGCCAGGATCAGGCGGCCCTTCCCCGCCCGACCAACCTCACCGCCGCACTCCCCCCGTACTGGACGGACTTTCGCGGCCCCGGCCGCGCGGGCCGCTATGACGAGCAGCCGCTCCTGACCGAATGGCCCCCCGCCGGCCCGCCCCGGCTCTGGCGCCAGCCCTGCGGCGGCGGATACGCCTCGTTTGTGGTGGCCGAGGGCCTGGCTTTCACCCTCGAGCAACGCTGGGAGCAGGAAGTCGTGGCCGCCTATGAACTGGAGACCGGTCGCGAGGTCTGGACCCACCGCTACGAGGCCCAGTTCAGCGAATGGATGGGCGGAGACGGCCCCCGCGCCACGCCGGTGTACCACGCCGGCCTGGTGTTCAGCCTGGGCGCCACCGGCGAACTGTGTTGCCTGAGCGCCCGCACGGGCACCCTGCTCTGGCGCAAAAACGTCCTGGCCGAAACCGGCGCCCAAAATCTGCGCTGGGGTCTGGCGGCCTCGCCCGTGATCATGGGCGAAAGCCTGATCGTGGTGGGCGGCGAGGGCACGCAGGAACAGATGCTGGTGGCCTTCGATCAACTCACCGGCCGGCGCCTCTGGGCGGCCCTGAGCGACAAGCCCACCTACGCCTCGCCCCTGCTGGCCGAGCTGGCCGGCCGCCCGCAACTGGTGTTGGTGACCGCCACCCGCGTGCTGGGCTTCGACCCCGAGCGGCGGCTGGTGCTCTGGGAAGAAGCGTGGAAGGTGCCCTACGACGCCTCCTGCGCCCTACCCGTGTTGGTGGACACCAATCGCCTCTTCATCGGCGCCGGCTACGGCGTGGGCGGCCTGATGCTCGAAATCGCCGGCCCCTCCCCTCAGCCCCGGGTGCAAACGCTCTGGCGCAATCGCCACCTCAAGACCAAATTCAACCCCGCCGTGTACTGGCAGGATCACCTCTACGGCCTGGACGAGGGCGTGTTGGCCTGCGTCAACGCCCGCACCGGCGAACGCGTCTGGCGCGAGGGCCGTTACGGCTACGGCCAGGTGCTCCTGGCCCAGGGCCACTTGATCGTGCTGGGCGGCGAGGGCCAGTTGGCCTGGGTCGAGGCCACCCCGGCCGGCTTGCGCGAGAAGGCGCGTGTCCAGGCGCTGCACGGCAAGACCTGGAATCTGCCCGCCCTGGCCCACGGCCGGCTGCTCCTGCGCAACGCCACGGAAATGACCTGCTTTGATTTACGCCCGCTCCCGACCGGCGGGTCCGCCCGCGAAACCTCAACCCCCTCCACGCCATGAATCCCTTCCGTTGCCTCCCCCGCGTCGCCCGACCCGCCCTGGCCCGACTGGGCGCGGTTGTGACCTTGCTCGCCGGACCGGGTCCCCGCCCCGTGGCCGCCGACTGGGTCTCGCTGTTCAATGGCACCAACCTCCACGGCTGGCGGGCGCCCACCGGCGAGTGGCAGGCCGTGGGCGGGGTGGCGCTGGACCCGGCGGACCCCGGGCGCTTCCGGGTAACCCCCGGGAGCGGCGTGTTGCTCAACGGCGCCTCGGGCCGCACGGTGAACCTCCTCACCGAGGCCGAATGGGGGGACGTGGAGGCCGAGCTGGAGTTCTGCATCCCGCGCGGCTCCAACTCCGGCGTGTACTTCATGGGCCGGTACGAAATCCAGGTCTATGACAGCTTCGGCGTCGCGCGGGACAAATATCCCGGCATCGAGTGCGGCGGGATTTACCCGCGCTGGACCGCCGAGCGCGGCGAGTTCGAGGGCCATTCCCCGCGGGTCAACGCCAGCAAACCCCCGGGCGAATGGCAGCGGTTCCAGGTGCTCTTTCGCGCGCCGCGCTTCGACGCCACCGGCCGCAAGGTCCGCAACGCCTGCTTCGTGCGGGTCATTCACAACGGCCAGGTCATTCACGAAAACGTGGAGCTCACCGGCCCCACCCGCGCCGCCGTCTGGGAGGACCCCAAGGACGAAAAACCCACCGGCCCGCTCATGCTCCAGGGCGACCACGGCCCGGTGGCCTACCGGCACCTGCGCGTGCGGCCCGTCCAACTGCCGTGAGGCCGCGCGGGCCGCGCGCCGGAGCGGGGCCTGCTGGTGCGGGCTTGAGCGCCCGGGGCACCCCGCGCTAGCGTGCGGCCATGTACACCCCCAAGATCGGCCTGTTCGGCATCGGCCTGGACGCTTACTGGCCGCAGTTTCCGGGTCTGAAGCGGCGGTTGGAGGGGTACCTGGAAAAGACCGCGGCGCGGCTGCGCCGCCCCGGCGTCGAGGTCATCAACCTCGGCCTGGTGGACACCCCGCCCCAGGCCTTCGACGCCGGACACCGGTTCCGGGCCGCGGACGTGGACCTGATCTTCCTGCACGTCACCACCTACGCCCTGTCCTCGACCGTGCTGCCGGTGGTGCGCCGCGCCAGGGTGCCGGTTATCATCCTAAACCTCCAACCGGCGCCGGCGATTGACTACGCCCGGTTCAACCGCCTGGGCGATCGTACCCGCATGACCGGCGAATGGCTGGCGCATTGCAGCGCCTGCCCGGTGCCGGAGATCGCCAACGTGTTCCACCGCGCCCGCATCCCGTTTTTCCAGGTCACCGGCGTGCTCGAGGACGACCCCGCCTGCTGGCGCGAGGTGGACGAGTGGATCGAGGCCGCGCGCGTGGCCGGCATCCTGGAACACAATCGCCTCGGGGTAATGGGCCACTACTACGGGGGCATGTTGGACATCTACTCGGACCTCACCCAGCAATGCGCCCACTTCGGCGGGCACATTGAAATCCTCGAGGTGGACGAGTTGGCCGCCCGGCGCGCGCGCGTCACCCGCGCCGAAATCGCCCGGCGCGTGAAGGAATTTCACCGCGTCTTCGACATCCAGCCCGACTGCCCGCCGGCCGAGCTGGAACGGGCCGCCCGCACTTCCGTGGCCCTGGACCGGCTGGTCGCGGAGCATGACCTGGGCTCGCTCGCCTACTACTACAAGGGTACCGGCAACCCGGCCAACGAAGACGCCATCAGCTCGATCATCCTGGGCAACTCGCTCCTCACCGCCCGCGGCATCCCCGTGGCCGGGGAGTACGAGATCAAGAACGTGCAGGCCATGAAAATCCTCGACAGCTTCGGCGCCGGCGGCTCGTTCACCGAGTACTACGCGCTGGACTTCAACGACGACATCGTGCTCATGGGCCACGACGGCCCGGGTCACATCGCCATCGCCGAGGGCCGGACCAAGGTCCGCCCGCTGCGCGTGTACCACGGCAAGGTCGGCCGCGGGCTTTCGGTGGAAATGAGCGTCAGGCACGGGCCGGTGACGCTGCTGTCGGTGGTCCAGACCGGGGACGGCCGGCTCAAGCTGCTCGTGGCCGAGGGCGAATCGGTGCCCGGCCCGATCTTGGAGATCGGGAACACCAACAGCCGCTACCGCTTTGCCCCCGGCGCGCGGCGCTTCGTCGAACGCTGGAACGAACAAGGTCCGGCCCACCACTGCGCCGTCGGCGTCGGGCACATCGCCTCCAAGGTCGAAAAACTCGGCCGGCTCCTCGGCCTGGAGGTGGGGCGGGTCTGCTGAGCGCGCCCGGTCGCGGGGCGGGCCGGTCCTTACGGGATCGTCTCCACCCCGCACAGGCACCAGATCAGCTCCGGGTTGAAGTGGTGGTAGTCTTCGGTGCGCTGGAAGACCAGGTTCTGCGGCGCGCCCAGCAGCGCAAAGGCCGGCCGCGCCGCGTCCACCGCCCGGCGCAGGTCCTCGAACCGGCTCTGGTAATCCACCCCCGGCGTGATCACCAGCAACGGCCGCGGGGCCAGCAGGGCCATCACCTCGTGCCAGTCACAGGGAATGTGCGCCTCCGCGCCGACAAACGCCCCCAGGCGCGGCAGCAACGGCAGCCACTGCGCCCAGCGCGCCACGCCCCCCGTGCCGCGCTCGCGCGTGTCCAGCCGCAGCGGCATCAGCCCGTTGACCGCCAGCACCCCGGCCACGCGCTCGTCCAACGCGCCCGCCACCAGCGCCGCCATCGCCCCGGTCCCGTAGCCCAGCAGGTAAATCTGCTCCGGGTCCGCGCGCGGATGCCCGCGCAGCACCTCCACCGCGGCGCGTGTGTCGGCCACCGTCTTGCCCAGCAGCGACCAGCGGGGGTAACGCCGGTAAAACTCGCCCGCCTCCTCGAGGCGGCCGCCGTGGCCGATCTGGTCAAACGCAAACACGGCGTACCCGCTGCGGGTCAGCGCCAGGTGCGGCGCCTCGTTCCGGAAATACCCGGCCATGTAGCCGTTCGAGACCGAGATGGGGTGCAGCCACACAAACACCGGCAGGCGGCGCTCCGTGCCCGCGACGTTGGTCGGGTAGTACAGGTCGCCGGCCAGGTAGTTGCCGAAGTTCAGGCTCTCCTTGACCACCCGCGCGGGCGGGTCGGCCCGCTGCAACAACACGGCGTTTGCACGCGACTCCGCCCCGTACCGGCCCCCCGGGTCGCGCGCCGTCGGCGGCGCCTCGCCCAGCAACCACTCCAGCCGCCGGCGAAGGTCCGCGCGCACGGCGGCCCAGTCGGCGGCGTTGGTGACGGCGCGCCCATCCGCCGAGCGCAGCACGTCGTCCACGCCGCGCCGGGGAAAGTCGCGCGGCCGAATCCGCTCGCCGCTGGCGCGTTGCCAGTCCTCGTACGTGGGGTAGATCGGCGCATCCGCCACCGGACGCCAAGCGCGGCCGAACTTCCAGTCCAGCCAGTCCACGTACGCCTCGATGTCCCCCGCGCGGGTCGCGTGCTCGCCCGGCCGGTAGCGCAGGTTCAGGTGCTCGCGCGCCCCCAGCAGCGCGAAGACCGGCAGCGCCGCCCGGCGGGTCTGCTCGATGGCCCAGACGCTCTCCACGTCGTCGTTCAGGGCGGTGGACAACAACACCGGCCGCGGCGCGACGCAGGCGATCAACTGGTGCTGGTCCACCGGGAGCTTGTCTTCCCGGCCCACGAAGAACCGCAGGCGCGGGTGAAACCAGTCCGGCGCCAGGCGCGTGATCAGCTCGATGCCCTCGCCGAACTGCGGCTCGGAAAACAACCGCCAGGTGCAGGCCCCGCCCGCGCCCGAACTGCTGGAGATCACCGCTGCGATTCGCTCGTCCAGTGCCGCCGCCATCAGCGCGGCCTTGCCGTTGCGCGAATGCCCGGTGAGCGCGATGCGCCGGCCGTCCACCTCCGGCAACGTGAGCAGATAATCCACGCACCGGCCGGCCGCCCAGGCGCGGCGGGTCAGCTTGCTCCAGTCGTACCCGGGCCAAATCTCGGCCCACGCGCCGGTGTCATCGCGCGAGTCCGCCCCGGCATACACCGCGCCCACGTAGCCGCGGCTGACCGCCACCAGCGCCCAGCGCCGGTGGTTGTCCTGGGTCAGAAACACCGGAAACGGCCCACGGCCGGGCGGGAGGATCACCTCCAGGTGCAGCCGCGCGCGGTGCGCGGGACCGAAGGCCAGCGTCACCTCGCGCACGCGCACCCCGTCCTCGACCCGCTCGCGGCTTTCGGCCACGCGCACGTTGCCCGGCGCCGGCGGCACGGTGCCGAGGACGTAGTGCTGGAACAATCGGAGCAACTCCGCCCGCCGCTGCTGCCATTGCGCCCGCGAGCGCACCGGGCGCCCATCTTGGAAACGCAGCGGGTCCGGCAATTCGGCCACGCCGGGCAGCGCATCGAAGTCCGGCGGCAACTCGCCGGAGCGCTCCAGCCAGGCCTCCCAGGCGGGGCTGCGCGGCAGCATCCGGCGCAGCTCCGCCAGCGTGGCCAGGCGGCGGGTGTGGCTTGAATCGTCTGCCGCCGACACCGGGCAACCCAAAAGGATGCAACCCCAAACCCAGGCGAATTGGAGAACACGGAGCGGTTTCATGTGATGGGCGGTTCGCAACGCATGATCGGCCGGAAAGATCAGACCCCGCCCCTTTGGAAAAGGCACGTCGGCTGCGCAACCCACTCCGGCGGGGACGAAGATCGGCCAGGCTTCACGCCCGCAGCCTAAGGGAGGACACCGCCCGGGCAAGTCCGGGTTCCCGGTGCGCAAGTCGGTCGTGGCGGACAATTCCCGCTCGACAGGGCGCGCGCCGCTCGGTTAAGCCCGGCGCCGTGAACACCGTTTACCCGCGTCTCCGCCGCGCGTGGCCAGCCCTGCTTGTTTGGGTGGCGCTCAACCAGGGGCCGCCGCTCCGCGCCGCCGAGAGTCCGGTCGCCGCCCTGGCCCGTTTTCGGTACGGGCAACCGGCCGAGGTGCTCGCCGCGGTCGAAGCCGAGGTCCACCGGGCCGCGGCCGACCCCGCCCGGCGGGCGCAGGTGGAACAAGAGTTGTTGGCGGTGCTGAGCAGCCCGGCCGCCCCTGAGGCCCGGCGTTTCGCGTGCCTCCAACTTCGGGCCGTCGGCTCGGCACAGGCCGTGAGCGCCCTGGCGGAGGCCCTGCCCGATCCCGAGCTCGGCTCCGCGGCCCTGGCCGCGCTCGAGGTCCTGCCCGACCCCGCGGCCGGCGCGGCGCTCCGCGCGGCGTTGAAGACCGCCGAAGGCCCGCGCCTGATCGGCCTCATCAACGCCCTCGCCCGCCGCGCCGAAAGCGCCTCCGTCCCCGTGCTGGTGCCGCGGCTCGAGCGCCCCGAACCGGACGTGGTCGCCGCCGCCGTGCTGGCCCTGGGCCGCATCGCCGATGACACCGCCCTGGACGCCCTGCGCGCGCTGGCCGTGCACTTCGATCCCCGCGTCGCGGACGGCGACGGGCCGGTGACGTGGGTGCAGCCGGCCGAATCGGTGAAGCCGGTGTTGGCGCCCGCGCTGGCGGAGGCCTTTTTGACGTGCGCCGAAAAATTCCGCGCCGGTGGACGAACCGAGCTGGCCGCCGCCATCTTCGAGCGCCTTTATGAAGCGGAAAGCGCGCCCGCCGCCGCCCGCGTGGCGGCCCTGCGCGGCTGGGTGGAGGTCGCACCCGAGCGAGCGGCGCCCACGGTCTTCGACCTGCTGGAGTCCGGCACGGACGGCTGGGACCGCATCGCCCTGGGTTTGTTGCGTGCATTGCCGGCCGAACAAATCACCGCCGCTCTGGCTCCCCGGCTTTCGGCGTTGCCGCCGGCCAAACAGGCGGCCCTCCTGCCCCTGTTGGCGGAGCGTCCCGGGACCGGCACCGCCGAACTCCTGCTGGCGGCCGGTCGCCACCCGGAAACGCCGGTGCGCCTGGCCGCCTGGACCGCGCTGGGCAACCTGGAGGCCGGCGAAAGCATCGCGCGGGAATTGCTGAGCGCGGCCGCAACCCGCCCCGGCCCCGAGCAACAGGCTGCCCGCGCCAGCCTCGCCCGCGTCCGGGGGACCACGGTGGATGAAGTGCTCCTGGCGCGGCTCGCCACCGGCCCCGTGTCCGAGCGCGCCGAGTGCGCCCGCGCCCTGGCCGCCCGGGGGGTGCGCCGGGCGATTCCGGCGCTGTGGGCCGCGGCCCGGGATGCGGAGCCGACGGTGCGCGCCGCGGCGTTTCAAGCCCTCGCCAGCCTCGCCGGCGCGGCGGAACACGCCGACCTGCTCCGGTTGTTGCTCGCTGCTCCCACCGACGCGGACCGCGCCGCGGCGCTCAAGGCGCTGCTGGCCGCGGTCGCGGAGCTGCCCGACCCGGCTGCGCGCACGCGCCCCCTGATCGAGGCCTTTCCCACCGCCCCGCCCGCGGCACGGGTCACGTTGTTGGCGGGGCTGGGCCAACTGGGCGGCCCGGCGGCGCTGGCAGCGGTCCGGGCGGCGTTGCGCGATCCGGACGAAGCCGTCCGGGCCGAGGCGCTGGCCACACTGGCCGGCTGGCCGGACGCGGAGCCGCTGCCCGATTTGCTCGCGCTGGCCGAATCCACCCGCGAACCGGCCCGGCGCATCGTGGCCCTGCGCGGGGCGGTGGCCCTGGCCGACCAGGCCACCAACCTGCCGCCCGCACGCGTGCTCGAGGCGTACCGACGCGCCCTCACCGCGGCCGAACGGCCCGAGGAAAAGCGGTTGGTGCTCGCCGGCCTGGGCCGGTTGAGCGACCCCGCCGCCGCGGACCTGCTGGAACCGTTGCTCACCGACGCCGCTTTGCGGGACGAGGCCGCCCTGGCCCTGACGCAACTGGCCGGCCGCCTGGCCGATCATGCACCGGCCCGCGCGCGGACGGCCGTCGAGCGCGCGCGCGGGGCGTCGGACCTGCCCGCGGTACAGGCGGCGGCGCGGTCGGTTCTGGACCGGCTCGAGCGCGAGCAGGATTACGTGCGGACCTGGCTGCTGGCCGGCCCGTTCACCGCGACCGGGCCGGGCCGGTTGATTGACCACGAATTCCCGCCGGAAACCGGCGCGCCGGTCCAGTGGCGGCCGGTGACGGCTCCGAACGGGATTGTGGACCTGGCGGCGTTGCTGGGCGGCGAACAGCGCGTGGCGTACCTGCGCGCCACGGTGCACAGCGCGCAGGCCCGGCGGGTGCAGTTGCAACTGGGCAGCGACGACGGCCTGAAGGTCTGGCTCAACGGTCAGGTGGTGCACCGGGCAGACGTGGACCGCGGCCTGGTGCCGGGGCAGGATCGCGTGGAGGTAAACCTGCGCGAAGGCCCAAACACGCTGTTGTTAAAGGTCACCCAGTTCGGCGGCGGCTGGGCGGCCAGTTGCCGCATCCGCGGGCCGGACGGCGCCGGTGTGCCGGGCCTGACCGTGACGGCGGAGTAAGCCGCGGGGCGCGGCGCGATTGATTCAGGGGCGCCGAAGCAGCCGGTGCGGCCGCGCGAACACGTCCGCCGGCACGCCCAGGGCCTGTTTGAGTTCCACATCGCGGTCCCAGGGGTGGGGCAGGCGGCTGAGGCGCGCCATTTCCGCCAGTCGCAGGTTGAGGGGGAAGTACCACGGCGAAACCATCGGCAGGTTGATCAGCGGAAAGTCGCTGCCATAAACCAGCCGGCCGTGAAATTCCGGTCGCCGCAACACCTCGCCCAGGCGGCCCAGCCGGTTGAACTGGGTGAGCGCGGAGATGTCCGCGAAGAGGTTGGTGTGGCGGGTCATCAGCCGGGCCAGCCGATCGAGGTTGCGCTCGTCCGCGGTGCGGCCGCCACCAGCCGCGTGCGCGGCGATGACCGTCACCCCCAACCGCAGCGGCAGCTCCAGCCGGGCCGGGTCGGCGAAGTCGTCCGCGCTGCGGGTGAAGGAGTTCTCCGCGCCGGTGTGGGTGAGCAGCGGCAGGCCGAGCGCCGCCAGACGCCGGTAAAACGGCTCCAGCCGCGGGTCGGCGGGGTCAATTTCCTGAATCGCGGGCAGCCACTTGACCAGCACCGCGCCGTGGGAGGCCGCCCGGTCGAGCCGGGCCAGGGCGTCGGTCCGGTGCGGGTTGATGCTGGCGCCGAAGAGCAGGTTGGTGTGCCGGCGGCAGGCGGCGGCGACGAATTCGTTCGGCACAAAAAACTCGGTGCGGTTGGTGTCGAGGTTGCCCGCGGCATCCACCACGCCGTCCAAAGCCAGAATTACCGCCTGCTGAACGTGGCGGCTCCGGGCCAGCCGGGCGGAGAGGCGGGCGGGCAGGAGCGCGTCGCCCTCGCGTTCGAGTTCCGCGCGGCTGAGCCCGAAGGCGCGCAGGTAAAAGCCGAAGCGCCAGTTGTCGCGCAGCGCCGGTGAGATGAAGCAGCCGCTGCCACCATGGCCCAGGCCGGCCACGTGACAGTGCAGGTCCACGACGGGGACGTTCGGCAGTGGTTGCGGGGGCAGGTAAGGCCCGGCAAAGAAGGCCCGCCGGGCCAGCGCGAGCGCGGCCAGCAGGCCGGTGCCGATGAGGGCCAGCCGGCGCCAGCGGCGGAGAAACCGCCCGCGCCGGGAGTCCGCACCGGCTTCAGCGGGAGGGAGCCTGGTCGGAGGCATGAAAGGAAGGCAGGGCCGCGCCGGCCGGACACGCAATGGCGCTGGTGGAGTAAGCGTGGGCGCTGCAACGCCGGGGGCCTGCCCGTAGGGTTCGAGCGTGCAAATTGATTACACGGTGCAGATCTGGCGGGAAGGCGATCAGTTCATCGCCCACGCCATGCCGCTGGACGTGGCCAGTTCGGGGCCGACCCCCGCCGCGGCCCGGGCGGCGTTGGACGAGGCCGTGCGGTTGTTCCTGCGCACGGCCGCGGAGCAGGGAACGCTGACGGACGTGCTCGAGGAGGCCGGCTACGTCGCCGGGGACACGGGCTGGCGCAGCCCGGAGTGGGTGGGAGTGGAACGTTCCACGGCGGCGCTCGCCGCTTGAACGGCCGCCATGCCGCGCTTCACGCCGGTTCTCTGGCGTAAGCTGGAAGCCGTGTTTCTGGCGGCAGGTTTTCGCTTTGCCCGACAGGAAGGCAGTCACCGCTCCTACGTACGCGCGGGCACGGCCCGGCCGGTGGTCATTCCCACCTGCGCCGAAGTGCCGGTGTTCGTCATCCGGACCAACCTGAAAACCGCGGGCATCTCGCGCGACGAATATTTCCGGCTGTTGAGCGCCGCGGGCTGACCCGAGAGGAAGGGCGCATTGGGCGTCCCGAGATGCGGCGACGCCTTCAACCCACCCCGTAGTTCCGACCGGGTTCATACCAGCCGGGCCAGCTCGCGGTGGTTGACCTTGCCGGTGCCGAGCTTGGGGATTTCCCTCACCGCCACCACCTCGCGCGGCACGCAGAGGTTGGGCAGGCCCCGCGCCCGCAGGGCGGCCCGGATTTCGTCCAGGCGCAGGCGCGGCTCGTTGGTGACCGCGATGAGGGCCTCGCCCTTGTCCTCGTCGGGCCGGGCGATCACGGCCACCTCGCAACGCTGCCCGTATTGGGGGAAGGCCCCGGCCAGGGCGTCTTCGACCGCGGTGAGGCTGACCATTTCGCCGCTGACCTTGGCGAAGCGCTTGAGCCGGCCCCGGATGGTCAGGAAGCCCTCGTCGTCCACGCTGACGATGTCGCCGGTGTCGTACCAGCCGCCCAGGGCCTGGAAGGCGGCGTTGGCCTCCGGGTTCAGGTAGCCGCGCATGACGTTCGGGCCGCGCACGAGCAGGCGGCCGGCGTCGGGCACGCCTTCCACCGGCTCCAGCCGCAGTTCCATGCCGGGCAGCAGCCGGCCCGCAGTGCCGTGCTTCGGGGCCATGGGCGTGTTCACACTGATGACCGGGCTGCACTCGGTGGCGCCGTAGCCCTCGAGGATGCGCACGCCGAACCGCTGCGCCCACACCCGCGCGGTCTCCTCCTGCACCTTCTCCGCCCCGGCGAAGAGGTAGCGCAGGGCGCGAAAGTCGAACGGATGCGCACGCCGGGCGTAGCCGTTGAGGAAGGTGTTGGTGGCCAGAAACACCGTGCACGCCCGGTCGTAGAGCACGTTTGGCAGGAGCCGGTAGTGCAGCGGTGACGGGTAAAGGAACACGTACAGGCCGCGCACCAACCCCAACAGCAGTCCCACCGTGAGGCCGAAGCTGTGAAACGTGGGCAGGGCGTTGAAGACCCGGTCGTGGTCGGTCACGTCAATCACCGCCAGCATCTGACGGATGTTGGCCAGCAGGTTGGCGTGCGTTAACTCAACGCCCTTCGGCACGCCCTCGGAGCCGCTGGTGAACAAGATTACCGCGGGCTGCTGGCCGGCATCCGGGGCTGCGCGCCCCGAAGCCGGAACCTGCAGGCCGGAGACCGGGCCGGCACGCCCGGCTTTCGGCTCCGGCCCTGCCCACCGGCCCGCGTGTCGGAGCAGCGAGCCGGGCGCGAAGCGCATCCGCAGGGCGGCGGCCAACTTGGCCGGTCCGCGGATTTCGGCGCGCAGATCCTCGAGGTAAATCATCTCGAGACCGGCTTCCGCGAACGGCTCGGGCTTGAGCCGTGCCCGTTCGAGAAACGCGCGCGAGGTAACGACGTGCCGCAAGCCCGCCAGTGCGGCACAGGTGAGCATGGTGGCGGTGCCGGTGGTGAAGTTCAGAATGGCCGGTACCTTGCCCCGCGCCCACAGGCCCAGCAACGTCACCGGCAGGGCGTTGACGTTCGGCAACAGCACGCCCACGCGTTCGACATCTCGCAGCCGCGCCGCCAGCCGCGCGCCCAGCAATTCGGCGCCGATCAACAACCGCCGGTAGGTGATCGGCTGCATCGTCGCGTCCTCGAGGATGCGGAAGCGCGGCACCCGGCGGGCCGTCTCGAGGATGGCCGCGGGCACGGTGGCCGGGCCGAAGGCCATTTCCGTCGCGAACTGCTGCGCCACCATGCGGTCGCGCAGCCAGGTGGTGAGCGTGGCGCGGGCGCGCGCGGTGCTCACGCCCTCGAGCCGCGGCGGGTCGAGCACTTCGCTGAAGTGTGCGGTGATGGGGGGCCACCAGCGCCGCCAACCGGGTTGCCGCGACCACTTGAGGCGGTGGGCGCCGCGCAGATAGCCGGTGACGACCCGCGCGCGGGTCTTGTGCAGCAGAAACCCGGTGCCGTCGAAAAGCTTCATCAGGCAGCCGGTGCGGCTGATCTGGCCCTCGGCAAAGAGCACCAGCCGGCCCCCGGCCTGGAGGTGCTCGGCGATGCGCTTGAGCGCGTAGGGCGAGGCCGGGTCAATCGGGAAGGTGCGCCGGTTGAGCATGATTTTCCGGTGCAGCCAGGAGAGCCGGGCGGCCACGCGCGAGACGACGAATTTCCAGTCCCGGTCCAACAGCACCCAGAGGAACAGGAAGTCGAGCCAGGAGACGTGGTTGGGCACCAGCAGCACGGGGCCGGGGGTCTTCAGCACCTCGGCACCGTACGCGCGGAAACGGAAGCAGACCCGGAGGAGACGATGGAAGAGGCGGCGGAGCATGGAAGTGCCAGAAGTTGGAAGTTGGAAGCTAGAAGCCAGAAGTCAGTTGGCGCGGGCGTGGCGCCACTCCAAGCCCCCACCGGCCTGCAGGGGCAACCGCGGCGCGCGCCGGGAGGCAACCAAACGCGCGATCCGACGGCACCGTGTCCCGCCCGGCTTTCAGGGGAGCAGACGGGCCCGCAAGAACTCCGTGGGGGCATGACTTGGCCGCGTCCGGGGGTTCTGGTTTGGAAATTGGGGTGTGGAATTCGGCGTTCATGGGACGAGCAAGGGGTGAGGGCGGACCGGGGGCGGGGATTTCGGATTTCGCACCGCGGCCTGTGCTCTGGAGCTTTCCACGTTCATGGTGCCCCCCGCAGTGATGCCACCACCGGCGCCGCGATCGGTGAGGGCCGGGGGAACTTCAGCGCCAGCGCCAGCAGGCCCAGCGCCCCGGCCAGCGCGATGAACATCATCTTGGGATCCGCGTTCCCCGCGGTCAGCGCCCCCACAAACCCCGCCCCCACCAGCATGGCGCAGTAGTCCACGAAGTTCTGGATGGCGATGGTCTTGCCGAGATGGGTCGGGTTGGCCTCGGACTGCAACGCGGCGTTGAGCGGCACCAGCAGCAGTCCGGCAAAGACCCCGGCGGCCACCAACACGCCCCCCACCACCGCCAGCCCCGGCAGGCCGCCCAGCAGCCCCAACCCCAGCACCGCCGCGGCCATTGCCCAACCGTAGCGTCGGGTCCAGGTCAGGTCGCCCACGCGGTGCAGTTTGCCCGCCAGCAGGCTGCCGGCCACGATGCCCAGCGCCAGGCCCACCTTTAGGAGCGCGAGGTTGGTGTTGGTGATCTTTGCAGTGGCCACACCGGCCTCCTCGAACACCGTCAGTCCCCAGGCCTGCAGGTTGTTGCGCATCGCCGCGCCGGCGAACCAGAACACCCCGCAGCCGAGCAGAATCCGCCCCAGCCGCGCGTGGCGCACCAAGGTCCACAGGTCGTGGCGGAAGTCCGTGAAACTGGTGCGCAGCCGGGCGGCGGCGTTGTGCGGAGTGCGCCGCATCAGCCCGTTGAAGAACAGCGCCAGGCCGTACCAGAGGGCCGCGGCCAGATAACACGGCACCAACGAACGCACCCGGTCGTACAACATGGCGCCGCCGCCCAGCCCGGCGAGAATCGCCACCAGGGTGAGCATCTCCACGGTGCCGTTGGCCTTGACCAGCCGCTCGCGGGCGACGATCTCCGGCAGGATGCCGTACTTGGCCGGCGAGTACACGCACGCGCCGATGCCCACGACGGTGTAGCCCGCCACCTGCCAGGGCAGGTTGGCCGCGGCGTCCGTGGGATGCAGGAGGATGCCGGCCAGACCGAGCGCCGTGCCCAGGAGCTTGAGCAGGTTGCCCCCGGCCAACCAGGTGGTCTTGGGGAAGCGGTCGTTCAAAAACCCCGCCAGCGGCGCCAGCAGAATGAACGGCAGAAAAAACACCGCGCTGAACAGCGCGTTCTGCGCATTGACCGCCTGCTCGGTGATCCGCCCCGCGCTCTGGGCGAAGGTCAGCGGACCCAGGATGGCGGCGAGCAGGAAGTTGTCGCCAAACGCGCCGAGAAACTGGCCGGCGAGCAACAGCGGGTAGTTGCGACGGGCGGTCATGAACGGGGCGATTCGAGTTGGGCGGCGAGCGCCCGGGCGTTGACGGCCAGAGTCTCAAAGATACGGGTCAAGTCGCGCGCGCGGCCGGCCGCCAACCGACCCCAAACCCGCCGTGCGGCCTCCAGATAATGCGGGTGGATTTCCCGCCACAAGCGTTGGCCCGCGGGCGTGAGGCAGACCCGCCAGGCGCGGCGGTCGCCGGCGGCGTCGCGCCGGGCGAGCAGGCCCCGTCGCTCCAGCCGGTCCACCAGCCCGGTGACGTTCGAGCGGTGCATGATCAGTGCCCGACCCAGCTCGGCCTGGGTGAGGCCCTCGGGCCGGTCGGCCAGCAGATTGAGCACGTTGAACTGACTGGGACTCAGCTCCCACCGGGCAAACAGGGCGTGGCTGGCGTTCCAGATCGTGTCGGCGGCGCGCAGCAACGCCAGGAGGGCCGCGTACCGGGGCTCGGGGGCGGGCGATGGCATGGACCAATGTCTGTGCTCGGAATGTTGATTTGTCAACAATCAATTTTTCCCGGCCCCGACGGACGGCAGCGCTCCGGGCGGCCGGGGCAAAACCCGACACGGGGATTTCCGAGGCCGGAGGCCGACCTTCGGACCCCGGCGGCCGTCGCTGTATCGGCTCCTCGAAACACCGCCGGTCGAAAGCCGGAACCCCGAGATGGTGTCCCCGGTCCGGCACTCGGAAGGGCGTGGACGCCAGCCCCGGCCGCGGCTTACCTTGCCGCCGTGCAACTCCGGGGCAGTCCTTCCGACCGGCTGGCCGCGCGCATTCTCTGGGGCATGGGCGCCGGCCTGGCGACGGGGGGGTTGCTCCGCCTGGCCGGGGACCATTGGCCCCCGGCGGGGGCGACCGCGGAATGGCTCGCGCGGGAGGTCCTGGACCCGGTGGGGTTGGTGTTTTTGCGGTTGTTGTTTTTCGTGGTGGTGCCGCTGGTGTTTGCCTCGCTGGCCCTGGGCATTTTGCAACTGGGCCGGCTCCAGGCGCTGGGGCCGCTGGCGGGGCGCACCTTCGCGCTCTTCGGCCTGAACATGGCCGTGGGCGTGGCGTTGGGGCTGGTGGTGATGAACACCATGCGCCCCGGCCGGGCCCTGGCCCCGGAGGCGCGGGCCGCGTTGCTGGCCCGGTACGCACCCGACGCCACCCGGGTGCAGGAGCGCGCGGCGCAGCAACCCGGCCTCAGTGCCCGCACGCTGGTGGAGATGTTTCTGCCGGCCAACCTGCTCCGCGCGGTGGTGGATTTCCAGATCCTGCCGTTGATTGTCTTTGCATTGCTGGTGGGGGTGGCGAGCCTGGGATTGCCGGAGGCACGCCGCGCCGGGCTGGGGGTGATGTGCGAGACGGTCGTGGCGCTCATGACCCGCCTGGTGCAGTGGGCCATGCGCCTGGCGCCCGCGGCGGTGGCGGCCCTGCTGGCCGCGGCGGTGATCCGGGCGGGATTCGACATTTTGAAGGCACTGGCGTGGTTCGTGGCGGCCTTGTTGCTGGCCATGGCAGTGCACCTGTTTGGCACCTTTTCGTTGCTGTTGCGGGGATTGAGCCGGCGCCGGCCCGGCGAATTTTTCCGCGCCGCCCGGGTGGTGCTGGTGACGGCGTTTTCCACCAGTTCGAGCAGTGCGACCCTGCCCACGACGCTGCAGGTGGCGCGGGAGCGGCTGGGCATCTCGCCCGCGGTGGCGGGGTTTGTGCTGCCGCTGGGGGCCACGCTGAACATGAGCGGCACCGCCTTGTACGAGGGATGTGTGGTGTTGTTTGTGGCGCAGGTGTTCGGGGTGCCGCTGGGGCTGGGCAGCCAGGCGCTGTTGCTGGTGCTGGCGGTGCTCAGCGCGGTGGCCGTGGCGGGCATCCCGGGGGCGTCCCTGCCGTTGATCGTGGGGTTGATGGCCACGTTCCACATTCCGCCGGAGGGCATCGCCCTGATCTACGGCGCGGACCGGATTCTGGACATGGCCCGGACCACGCTGAACGTGGGCGGGGACCTGGTCACGGCCTGCATCGTGGAGGATCGGCTGGGCGCGCAGGTGCCGGACCGTGCAGGGGGGACGCCGCTGGCGAAATGAGACTTGCTTTTGAGGGAAGCGGCACCAAGCTTCGCCCAGCAACTGACAACATCGTATGGCTGACAAGGCAAACAAATATCCCGAAAACGCCCCCGGCAAGTATTACGTGGACAATCAATGCATTGACTGCGACCTGTGCCGGGAAACCGCGCCCAACAACTTCAAACGCAACGAGGACGGCGGCTATTCCTACGTGTACAAGCAACCGGAAAACGAGGACGAGGAGCGCCAGTGCAAGGAGGCCAAAGAAGGGTGCCCGGTCGAGGCCATCGGCGATGACGGCGCTTAGAAGGTGACGTTTACTTGACGGCAACCCGTCGGCCCGAGCCGGCGGGTTGTTTGTTTTTGGGGTCCTCCGCGCGCCGGTCTCCAATGCAGGTGCCCGGCCTGCGAGGGAGAATCGCTTGATTTTCAGACGGCGGGGAAGCCGTCCCGCCACCGTTCTCCCTGACGGCGGGTAAGCCGCCGGTTACGTCAATTCCCAGCTCGGCAGCATTTCCGCATCCAACGGCGTGGGCGCACAGCCCCGGCGCAGAAGCCTTTCGGCCAGGACCGCGACCATGGCGGCGTTGTCGGTGCAAAGGCGTGGCTCGGCCAGTCGCAGGCGCAATCCCGCCTCCGCGCATTCCGCGGCCAGGCGCCCACGCAAGGCGCGGTTGCAGGTGACGCCTCCGGACGCAGTGACACAACGCACACCCAACCGCCGGGCGGCGCGGAGGGTCTTGGTCACCAGCACGTCCACGATGGCCGCCTGCACGCTGGCGCAGAGGTCGCGGCGGCGCGCCGGGTCGCGCCCCACCTCCGGGTGGTCGCGCAGAAAATAACGCACTGCCGTCTTAAGCCCGCTGAAACTGAAATCGTCGTTCGGCTCGTTCAGCAACGGCCGGGGGAAGGGGAAGGCGGCAGGATCGCCCCCCACGGCCAGTTGATCCAAGAGCGGGCCGCCCGGGTAGGGCAGGCCGATCAACTTGGCCGTCTTGTCGAAGCATTCCCCCGCGGCGTCGTCCACCGTGCCGCCCAGCAGGCGATGTTGGCCTTCGGCCGCCACGTGCACCAACAACGTGTGTCCGCCGCTGACGATGAGCGACACGTTCGGCTCAAACTGCTCGAACTGCGCGCGCAATGGCTCGCCGCCAATCCACGGAGAATACAAGTGCGCCTCGTGGTGGTGGATGCCGAAAAACGGGCGCTCCAGAGCAAAGGCGATGGCCTGGGCCGCGCGCAGGCCCACCATCAGCGCGTTGGGCAGGCCCGGACCGCGCGTGGCGGCCACCGCCGCCAGCTCCCCGGGCAAGACCCCCGCCTGCGCCAGGACGCACCGGGCCAGGGGTAGCCAGTTGCGCAGGTGCTCGCGCGTGGCCAGCTCCGGCACCACGCCGCCGTATTCGGCATGGAGTGTCCCCTGGGACGCCACCACAGCGGCCAACACCCGGCCGTCCCGCACCACCGCGCAAGCGGTCTCATCACAGGAAGTTTCCAGCCCCAGAATGGTCAGCGAACTCGGCGCGCCGCTGGTGCCGGAGGACGCGGCAGGCCGGGCCGTTTCGGAGGATGAACCCGGTCCGGTTCCGGGCTGGGTCGGTGTCGGTGCGGTGGTCAAGGAATGCGGGAAATTGGTGGGCGCGACAGGACTTGAACCTGCACGGCTTGCGCCAAGGGATCCTAAGTCCCTCGTGTCTGCCAGTTCCACCACGCGCCCAACCCTCGGGAACTGCGCTCGGTGAACCTAAACCGGCGGCACCCCCGGGCCAAGGCAAATCCCCGCGCGACGCCGCCCCGGGGCCGCCACCTCAGCGGACCACCTTCAGCGCCAGGTCGTGGGTGAACTCCGGCACGACCAGCGCCAGGCGGCCGTCCCGGACCCGGGCCGGAGCGGCTTCGAGCACCTCCCCGCTGCGCGTGTCCCCCCACTCGACCCGGCACTCGCCGTCGGCCAGGTCGGTCAGCACCAGTTGAGCGCCACGCACCGGCGCCGGCGTTTGCCCCGCCGTCACCACGTGTTTCCACGCCGCGGCGCGATGGAAGCACCAGACCCACGCGGCGCGGCGGGTCTTCAATCCCACCACCCGTACGGCGCCGGCGGCGGTTTCGTCGGTGAACGCCTGCACCTCGCCGCCGGTCCAGGGCACGTCCGCCAAAAACCGGCTCAGCGGCCGGTAATGCGGGTAATGGTTGCGTTCGTCGAGCCGTTCCCACCACCACGCCAGTGCGGTGCCGCTGGTGCCGGACAGCGCCGAGGCCCAAAGCATGTTGTGGAAATCCACCAGCTCGCGGCTGCGTTTCATTTCGTCGGTGAGGCGCCACTGGTCGTCCGCCAGCCCGCACTCGCCCTGCAGGGCCGGCTTGTTCGGGGCCTGCTCGCGCAGCCAGCGCGCGCGGTCCAGGATGCCTTCGACCTCGTCCCGCAACCGCGCGTGGTCGGCGGGGCGGTAGTAGAAATGCACGTCGGCCAGGTCCAGCTTGGGGTGGCGGCAGTCCTTCGGCGAGGGTCCCCAGGTGCTGGTGCTGCGCAGGTGCCCCCACGGGTCGGTGCGTTCCAGGAACTCGCCCAGTTCGGAGTAAAAGCGGTCGGTGGGCAGCCCCGGGTCCATCTCGTTCCAATACTCCCAGGCCGCCACGCTGGTGAAGGCGCCCCAGCGGGCCACGGCGTAGCGCAACGTCTTTTGGGCGTCGGCAATGGCCCGGTCGTAGGCCGCGCTGGTGGGGTCCTTGAGGGCGGCCATGTAGAGGTCGCGGGTCAGCAGGCAGAGCTGCAGGTACACGCCGTGGCGTTGGGCGGCGACCAGCAATTCATCCAGCCAGAAGCAGTCCAGCGGATTGTACCAGCCGCGGGCCGGTCGGTTCACGTCCGCCTCCCAGAGCAGTTCCGGCCCGCCACCGGCCTCCCGGAGCGAGAGGTCCGCCAGCCAGGCCTCACCCGGGCCGTCGCGGCGGAAGCGCATCTCCGCCAACCAAAAATCCTCCGGCCCGGTGGTGAATTCGTGCCGGAACGGCGCCCAGGTTTCCGGCACGGCCGGGGCGAGATTGGGCGAAGTGGTACCCTGCACCTCGAGCCGAACCGCCCCTCCGGCCCCGGCCCGCACCCGGCCGGTCACGCGATAGGTTGTGGCGGGGCGAAGGGCCACGTCATGCGAGGGGCGCACGGGGGTGACTGTGTTGGTGAGCCACACGCACCGGCGGCCGGGTTCACCGGGCATGGGCACGATCGGCACCTGCCCTTCCCAGGAGCGGCCCCAGGCGCTTTTGGGGGCTTCAATCGCCAGCGCCCAGTCGCCGCAACCGGTCCACACGCGCAGGTAATTCGCGCCATGGGCGGCCAGCCGTGCGAAGGCCTCCTCGGCCCGGCTCAGGGTGAAGTACTGCTCCGAGCCGATGAACGCGAGGTTCTGGCCAATGGCGAAAAAGGGCGTGCCGTCGCTGAACTCCAACCAGCGGGGATCGCCGCGGCTCACCCGCAGGAAGCCGGGCCGGGTGGGGGGCAAACCGGTGAAACGAACCGGCTCGGAACTGCGCACCCCCCGGGCATCCCGCACTTCGGCCGTCGCAGTGAACTCACCGACCCGGGTGGGCGCGAAGCGGACTTTCCAGCCCGGTTCGCCTCGCGGATAGAACCAGTCGCGCCCGCCCACGCGCCGGCGCTCGTAATCCTGGCCGAAGAACGCCGGCACGCGCCACGTCTGCCCCGCCGCGCGAAACACCACCGCCGCATCCACCCCGGCCGGGTCAAACGGGTCGGGCGGAGTCTCCAGCCCGGGCAACTCGAATTCGAGCACTTCAAAACATCGGACTTCCGCGCGGGGACACACCAGCCGCAGCGGCGCGGGTTCGGCGGCTTGCCCGAAAAGCAGCATGGCCGCCACGGCGGCGGCTATTCCCGGGGCCAGAGGCAAAGGCGATCGAGATGACATGACGCCCCTTGGTTTGCGCCGTCGCCGGACGCCGGGCAAGCCCAACCGGCACG
>CALFAV010000003.1 GCA_937946835.1 uncultured Verrucomicrobiae bacterium
CGTGCAGCAGCGCGGCCACGGATTCATCCGCCTCGACCAGGCCCAGGAGGGGTTGGCAACGGTGCGTGCGCAGCCGGTCCCTCACGGCCGGCTCCGGTGCCGCGGCGTCGAGGTGACCGTTGCGCAGGCTCAGGGCGGCCACACTGGCCCGGCCCTTGCCGGTGCGGGTCAGCTCGTCCAGGATTTGATGGGCCTGCTCGGGGGCGCCGGTCAGGACCACCTGGAGGTGGTGGCCCAGCGCGGCTTCGACGGCGGGGACATGGGCGTCCGCCACACGCAGGCGGTCCGCCAGCGTGCCCAACACCCCGTGGGCGCTCTGCAGGGCCGCCTGGGCGCCCGCCGCGAACCCTTCGCGGGCGGCCTCCAGTTGCGCCAGGACCCGACGGCGGGACTGGCGGTCGGCCAGGGTGCGTTGCTCCCCTTCGATTGCTTCGCTCAGGCGGGCGATCCGGGTCTGGAGTTCCGCCAGCCGTTGTTGCCGCTCCGCCACGGTCAGGCGCCGCGCTTCCAGGTCGAGCTGGTGGGTCTGGCTGGCCTGCTCGAATTCGGCCAGGCGGGCCTCCAGGCGCGCGCGCTCCTCCTCCAGTTGCAGCTTCTCGGCCGAGAGCTTGTCCAGGCGGGCCAGGGCCGTTTGTTTGTGCAGGTCCAGCGCGGCGATTTCGTTGCGCACGCGGGCCAGGCGCTGGGCCTCGGCAAACAGCGCGGTCTGGAGACGCTGCGACTCGTCCTGGCGCCGGCGCAAGCCGGCCTCGACCTCGGCCAGGGCTTGCTGCCGCTGTTCGAGGGTGGCGCGCAGTTCGGCCAGATGCGCGGCCGAGGCAGTGACCTGGGCGCTGACCTCGGCCAGTTCCTGCTCCGCACTCAGGCGGCGTTCCTCGGCGCGGGCGATGTCCTCCTGGGCGGCGGCGTGCTGGGCGGCGCATTCGCGCAGACGTTCTTCGTTGAACTGGATGCGGCTGGCGTGGTGCTCGGCCTCGGCCTTGAGCGCGAGGTCCTGTTGCTGAACGGCGGACAGCTCGCGTTCCAGTTCGGCGGCCAGGTGACGCAGTTCGGTCAGTTGCTGCTCGGCTTCGAGGATGCGGTGGGTGGTCTCCTCGATCCGGCCGCGCAGTTGATCC
This sequence comes from uncultured Verrucomicrobiae bacterium, assembly GCA_937946835.1. Taxonomy (GTDB): domain Bacteria; phylum Verrucomicrobiota; class Verrucomicrobiia; order Limisphaerales; family J093; genus DSVZ01. Next base: position 1,119 of record CALFAV010000003.1, read on the forward strand.
AGCCGGGACTGGTGGGTGCTGATTTCGGCCTGGAGCACGTCGAACTGGTGGCGGGCCAATTGGGTTTCCAGGTGCTGCAATTCGGCCTGGTACTGCCGGTAGCGGCGCGCCTTGCCGGCCTGCCGCTGCAGGGAAATGATCTGGCGCCTGACCTCGCGGATGAGGTCGGCCACGCGCAGGAGGTTTTGCTCGGTCAACTCGAGTTTGCGCAGCGCCTCGCGTTTCTGGACCTTGAAGCGCGTGATGCCGGCGGCCTCCTCAAAAATCGCGCGCCGGTCCTCGGGTTTGCTCGACAACACCTGGGTGATGTTGCCCTGGGCCATGATGCTGTAGCTGGCCCGTCCCACCCCGGTGCCGGCAAACAACTGCTGGATGTCCTTCAACCGGCAGGGGGTCTTGTTGATGAAGTACTCGCTGCTCCCATCCCGGCACACCCGGCGGGTGATGGTGATCTCGTCGTAGCTCAGCTCGACCCCCGCCGCCTTGAGGTTCTCCTCATCCACCCCGCTCAATGTCAGGGAGACCTCGGCCAGCCCCAAAGGCTTGCGCCGGTCGGTGCCGTTGAAGATCACGTCCGCCATTTCCCCGCCGCGGAGCGCCTTGGCCGATTGCTCGCCCAAGACCCAACGGATTGCGTCGGCGATGTTGGACTTCCCGCACCCGTTGGGCCCCACGATGGCGGTGATGCCCGGCAGGAAATCCAGCGTGGTCCGGTCGGCGAAGGACTTGAAGCCCAACAGGGTCAGGTTCTTCAGATGCATCTGGGCCAATTGATACGCCCCGACTTCAGCCCTGTAAAGGACAAACCACAATTAACTGTGGCCGGGACGGCGATCGGCCACAATCTGTGGCGTCCGTACGAGCCGTCGAGGAACCACTTGCCGGCCCGGTTTCCCCGGTCAGGGCAATTGCGCAGGTGCCCGGGCCTGGATGTGATCCAAGGTGCGTTCCACCAGCTCCCGTTCGCCCGGGTCGGCGGCCGCGGTCATGGAGCGAAGCTTGGGCAACGCGTTGGTGACCAAAGCCGTCCAAGAAGATGCCTCCGACAAGGCCTCCACCGCCGCCTGGCGCACGACCGGCTCCGGGTCATCCAGCGCCTCGATCAAGGCGTTCACGCTGCTGCGGGCCCAAAGGGCTTCCCCGCCCAAAACCCGGGCGGCCCCGGCGCGCACCCGCGGGTCCGGATGCTTCACCAGGGTCACCACGCCACGCAGCGCCCCGAACTCCCGGGCAATCATCTGCCGCAGCGTTGCCACCAACAAGTCCACCCGCGCCGCGTTGGTATCGGCCAATCGTTGGCCCAGCGCCGCCACCGCCGGTTCACCCAGCGCGGCCAGCAGCGGGGTGAGGGCTTCGCGACGCGGCGCGGGCGCGTCGAGAAACACTTCCACCAGTGCCGGCGCCGAGTTCGACACCGCCGGAGCGCTGCGGCGCAGGGCGTGGCCCGCGGCATTGAAGGTATGTTCGTTGGTGGACCGGAGCGCGCCGATCAGGCCCGGCCAGGCGGGCGGACCGATCAAATACAGGGCCTCAGCGGCGTTGGTGACCACGCGCGGCTCCGGGTCTTCCAACGCCCGCACCAGTGCGGGCAGGGCGGGGGCGGCCGCGGGCCCAAGCGCGCTCAACGCCACTGCGGCCTGCCAGCGGCGTTCGAGGGCGTGGCGGGCGCGGGTGGTTTGCATGGCCAGCACCCAGAGGCGATGCGGCAGGCGTCCCTGCGCCGCGGTGACCCATTGTCCCAGCCACGAATCGCGGGCCCGCAGGTGACGTTCCAGGGCGGGCAGGGCGTTGGTGCCCAGGGCCAGCACGGCCTGACGGGCCGGCTGATTCACCGCCGGGTCGGGCGACGTGAGGTCGTGCAACCAGCCCGAAAGCGGGCGCCCCGCGTATTCGGGCTCGCGCGGCCAGAGCAGGCGGTCCTGCACCACCAACACCGCCAGGGCGAGAACCAGCAGACCGGGCACCAGCCACAACCAGCGCAGCGCGCGCCAGCGCGAGGGTGGCGGCCGCGGGTACGGGTCTTCCCAGGCCGCGTCAGGGACGGGTGGCGGGAGGTTTTGCATGAATCAAAACGGTCGGATCGGCACTGCGGATGTTTAGACCGGATTCCTTCCAGGCGATGTCCGCGATGATGTTGGTCAGTGCGGAGCGGGCCGCCGAGCGCACGTGGCCGACCGTAACGTCCTGGGTGGTCTCCATGCGGGCCAGACGCTCGAGGGCGGGCAGGGCTTCGCGCGCAGTGTTCCCCAACGCTCCGAGGGTCTTGGCCGCGGTCATCTGTTCTTCCGGGTCTTCCGCGCCGAGCATTCGAATCAAGCCGGGCACCGCCGGGGCCGCCGCCGCCCCGTGTCCCGCCAGGGCGATGGCCGCCTGGATGCGGACCTCCGACGCGGGATGTTCGAGCAAGTGCACCAGTCGCGGCACGGCCAGCGGGGATATTTGTTGCAGCGCCAGCGCGGCAAAGCTCGGTGTGCGCGAGGGACGGTGCGTGGGCGTGCGCTCCAACTGGGCCAGCAATTCCTCGATGGCCAGGGCCGCGTTGGTTCCCATCTTCCCCAAAGTGCGGGCGGCCTCCCATTGATACCGCGGGTCGCGGAGGAGCTGGATCAAGACGGGCACCGCCTCCGGCGCGGGCGGACGCAGCGCGTACAGAGCCTGCGCCGCCGCCAGGCGCACCTGCGGCTCAGACGCGGCCAAAAACGGCTCGATCCGGTCGGCGAATTCCCCCGCCAACCCGCCAAAGGTGGTGAGCGCCCTCAGCACCGCCTCCACCGTCCGCGGGTCCGGCGGCGACAGCAGCGCGGCCACCCGCGCGCTCACCGCGCGGTCGTCCGGACACAACACACTCAGCGCGTGAATTGCCGCCAGCCGCTGTTCGGGAGAACCGCCCTCCATGAGCTTCAGCAACCCCGGGCACAAGGCCGCCGCCGCCGGGCGAAACACCGGGTCGTCCGCGATTTGTGCGGCCGTCAGGCGCAACCGTGGATCACGCGCTTGCAGGGCTTCGACCAAGGACGGGGCGGCCGCGTGACCCATGGCCCGGAGCGCACGCGCCGCTTCAAACTGATCTCCGTCCAGGCGCGCGCCCCAGCGCAACAACGCCGGGGCGGCGTTGCTGGCGGCAGGGCCGAGGCGGGCCAGCAATCCGGCGGCGACGCGTTTCAGGGCCGGGCGGGGGCTGGTCCGGGGGGGTCGCTTGAAGACCTTCATCCGCATCGCCTGCCATTGGAGCCACAGCCAGGAATCCCGGGCTTCCACGGCACGGATCAACGTGGGGAGGGCTTCCGGACCGATATGCCCCAGAGCCAACTCAGCCGTGAGCCTGTCCCGGGGATTTTCAGAGGCTGCCAGCCGCAGCCATTCTCCCAGCGACACGCCCTCGTAGCGCGGGCCGGCGGCGGTCTCGGCCGTGTGGCGCAGCCAGACGGCGAGCAGCAGCACCCCGAGGACCGCAAGCAGCAAGCCGGAGCGCGCCCGGCCGCTCGAGCAGCCGCCGGTTGACGTCGCGGTCCCGCTGGGTACTCGTTCGCTCAAGTCGAGTAATCGAGGTAAACCGTCTTGAGCCGGCTGTAAAACTCGACCGCGCCGGCACCTTGTTCTTTGAAGGCGTCGGTGCTGGACTTCTTCACCCCGCCGAAGGGCGCCTGCAAGGCCAGGCCGGTGCTGATCTGGTTGATCTTCACCACGCCCGCCTCGATGCGCTCGGCGAAGAGCATGGCCTTTTTGAGATCGCGCGTGACGACCGCGGCGGACAGGCCCACGTCCACACCGTTGGCCACGGCCAGCGCTTCCTCGAAGTCGGCCACTTCCATCACCGCCAGCACCGGACCGAATACCTCCTCGCGCGCCAGGCGCATGGCCGGGGTGACGCCGGCAAAGACGGTCGGCTCGATGAACCAGCCGTGGGCCAGGTCGCCGTCCGTGAGTCGCCGGCCGCCGCACAGCAGCCGCGCGCCCTCGTCGCGGGCGATGGCCACGTACTCGAGGTCGGTTTGCAACTGCGCCTCGTTCACCGCCGGGCCCATTTCCACGCCGGGCGCCAGGCCGGGGCCGACCTTCCACGTGCGCGCGCGGGCCACGAGTTTTTCAGTGAAGGCCGCGGCCGCGGGGCGCTCGACAATGACGCGGCTGGTGGCGGTGCACGCCTGGCCGGTCAGGCCGAAGGCCGCGCGGGTCACGAGGTTCACGGCCAGGTCCAGGTCGGCATCGGCCAGCACCAGGGTCGGATTTTTGCCGCCCATTTCCATTTGCGAGCGGGCCATGCGCCGGGCCAGCAGCTCGTGGATTTGCCGGCCGACCGCGTGGGAGCCGGTGAAGGACAGCGCAACCACGGCGGGGTCGGCGGCCAGGGCGTGGCCCACCTCGCGGCCGGCGCCGACCACCACGTTGAGCACGCCCTTGGGCAGGCCGGCCTCGGCCAGGGCCCGGGCCAGCTCGAGGGTCATGGCCGGGGCGGGCGTGGCGGGTTTGATGACCACGGTGTTTCCGGCCACGAGCGCCGGAGCCATTTTCCAGGCGGGGATGGCGATGGGGAAATTCCACGGCGTAATGAGCGCGACCACGCCCAACGGCTCACGCCGGGTGTAGAGGAGGTTGCCGGGCAGATCGTGCGGCAGGGTCTGCCCGCCCAGCGTGTAACTCAGCCCGCCGAAGAAGCGGAAAATATCCACCGCGCGCTGCACCTCGCCGGCGGCCTCGGCCAGGGTCTTGCCCTCCTCGCGGGTGAGCAGCTCGGCCAGGGCGGCCTTGCGCGACTCGAGAATCTGCGCGGCCCGGCTGAGCACGCGGCCGCGGGCGACGGTGGTTTGCCCCGCCCAGGCGGGGAAGGCGGTTTGGGCAGCGGCGATGGCCTGGCGGGCCTCGGCGGCGGTCGCCAGGGCGTACTCGGCCACGACCTCGCGGGTGTCGGCCGGGTTGCGGGTTTGGAATCGGACGTCCGCCGGTGTGGCGATCCATTCGCCGCCGATGAAGTGGGTGTAGGTGAGCATCGTTTGTTGGCGTCGTTACCGACCCGGCAAGGTAGCGGGTCGGGGCGCCGCTGGCAGGCGTTTTTTCCGGGGTTGACTTTCGGCGATGGCGGGTCAACTTGCCCGAGCAATCAGCCAAACCCAGCGACGGCCCATGAAGACGTCTCAGGTCCATCTTTCCGAACCGCGGCGCGCCAGAGCATTCACCTTGATCGAGCTGCTGGTGGTCATCGCCATTATCGCCATCCTGGCGGGGATGCTGTTGCCGGCCCTGTCCAAGGCCAAGACCAAGGCCACGGGCGCCACCTGTCTGAGCAACCTCAAGCAGCTCGGCTTGGCCTGGGTGATGTACGCGGACGACAACCAGGACACCCTCCTGTACACCCGCCAGCCGCCGCTGCCGGACCTGTACGCGGGCGGGTTCTGGGTCGGCCCCACCCCGGGGCCGAACTTCCCGGCCGGCCTCAGCACGGCCGAGGCACAAAAGCGTGTCGAGGAGGGCATCCGCCGCTCGCCGCTGGCGAAGTACTGCGACAGTCCCGGGGCGTACCATTGCCCGGGCGACCTGCGGACCAAGCGGCTCAAACCCGGCCGCGGCTGGGCGTACGACAGCTACTCGAAATCCGACGGGATGAACGGGGGCATGTGGCCCGGGGTGGTGCCGTTCAAGAAAATGACCGGCATTCCCGAGCCGGTCGTGTCGCTGGTGTTCCTGGAGGAGGCCGACCCGCGCGATTACAACAACGGCACCTGGGTGCTGGACGTGAACCCGCCCGGGTGGGTGGACCCGTTTGCGGTTTTTCACGGCGACGTGAGCACGCTGGCGTTTGCCGACGGCCATGCCGAGGCACACAAGTGGCTGGAGGCCACCACGCTCAAGGCGGCGCGCGACTCGGCCAACGGCATCCAGAGCTTTTACTGGAGCGGCGGCAACGTGCGGAACCGCGATTTCCGCTGGATTTACGAGCGCTTCAAACACGTCAACTGGAAGCCGCTCCAATAGCCGTGCGGGCTCGGGCGGCGGGGCGGCCCACCGCCCACACCGTGCGCCCGGGAATGCCCGCCCGTTGCGGGCACCGCCGCGCGCCTTTCCGGGGCGGTGCCGGACTGGTAGGTTGGGCGCGTGAACCGCATCCGCCTGCTGCCCGAATCGGTCGCCAACCAGATCGCCGCCGGCGAGGTGATCGAGCGCCCGGCCAGCGTGGTCAAGGAGCTGGTCGAAAACGCCCTCGACGCGGACGCGCGCCGCATCACGGTGGAGGTGCAGGCCGGGGGACGCAGCCTGATTCGGGTGACCGATGACGGCGTGGGCATGAGCCGCGACGATGCGCTGCTGTGCCTGGAGCGCCACGCCACCAGCAAAATTCAGCGCGCGGAAGATCTGGCGGCCATCACCACCCTGGGCTTTCGCGGCGAGGCGCTGCCCAGCATCGCCAGCGTGAGCCGCTTCACCCTGGTCACTCGCGAGCGGGACGCCGCCACCGTGGAGGCCACGCAGGTGAACATCGCCGGGGGCAAAATCCTGGACGTGCGCGCCGCCAGCGGGCCGCCGGGCACCACGGTCGAGGTGCGGCAACTGTTCTTCAACCTGCCCGCCCGGCGGAAGTTTCTGCGCCGCGTGGAAACCGAGCGGGCGCACATCCAGCACTACCTGTTGCTGGCGGCACTGGCCTTTCCCGAGGTGGGTTTCACGTTCATCCACGACGGCCGGGTGGTCTGGCAACTGCCCCCCCTGCCCCGGGCGGTGGACGCCCCGGCCCAACGGGCCGCCCTGCGCGAGCGCCTGCGGGCCTTGTACGGCGCGGAGCTGAATCTGCTGGCGGTGGATTTCACCGGCGAACTCCGACCGGCCGCAATGCCCGATCCGGGGGAAGCGTGGGAGGAGGAACCGCTCGAAGCCCCGGCACCCGCCCGGCGGGTTTCCACTCTCCGTGTGTGGGGCTTCCTGGGCGCGCCCGGCGTGTCCCGGGCCACGCGCGAGGACCAGCACCTGTTTGTAAACCGCCGGCCGGTGGAAAACCGGGGGCTGAATCACGCCCTGCTCGAGGGCTATCACACCGCGCTCATGAAGGGCCGCTACCCGGTCTGCTGCCTGTTCCTCGAGCTCGATCCGGCGGCGGTGGACGTGAACATCCACCCGGCCAAGCGGGAGGTGAAATTTCACGACGAGCGCACGGTCCGATCCCTGGTCACGCAGGCGGTGCGGCGGACCCTGCTGGCGTTTCACGCCACAAGAGAGAAGTCAGAAGTCGGAAGTCAGTTGCCGGAGGCCGGCAATCCGACGCCCGCAAGGACAGATGCACAAACGGCACCTGCCGCCGCGCTTTCACCGGAACCCCGGCCTTTGGAGGGGCTGCTCGGTCCCGCCGCCACCCCGCCCGCCCCATCCGGGGAAAGTGGCCTCCGCGCGCCTGAACCGGAAACAGCTCCCCGGAATGCGCGACCCGGGCCGGAGCTGCCCCCGCCGCTGCTGGCCCCTGTGGCCGCTCCGGCATCCGGTCTGCGCCACGCGGCCGCTCCCCTCCCCCCTCAGGGCGCGGCCGGCCCCGGGCCCGCGGGTCCCGTCCCCCTGCTCCAGGTCCCGCTGCGACTGGTGGGCGTGATCGGGCGGCTGTACGTGGTGCTGGAAAGCGACCGCGGGCTGGTGTTGATGGACCAGCACGCCGCGCACGAGCGCGTGCTGTTCGAGCAAATGCTCGCCCGGCTGGAGCAGGGCCCGGCGCCGTGCCAGCGGTTGTTGCTGCCGGAGACCGTCGAGGTATCCGCCCGCGACGCCGCCTGGCTGCGGGGGCTGCTGCCGGTGCTCACCCGGCTGGGGGTGAGCCTGCGCGAGTTCGGCGAGCGGACCTTTCTGCTCGACGGGCTGCCGCCGTTTGTCCGGGGGGGCGACCCCCGCCAGTTCGTGCTCGAGTTGGTGGACGCGTTGCGGGCCGCCGGTTCGGAGGTGAACCCCCTGCGGCTGGGCGAGGAGATGGTGGCCAAAACCGTGTGCCGCCACGCGGTCAAGGCCCGGGACCCGCTGCAGGGGCCGGAGCTGGAAAATCTGCTCGAGGACCTGCGCCGCTGTGCCATGCCCTACACCTGCCCGCACGGGCGGCCGACCCTGATCGAGTTCAACTACCGCGAGCTGGAGAAACGCTTCGGGCGGTCCGCTTAAACACCCTTCGCGCCCCGGGGGAGCGGGCGCCCCCGAGCCTCAAACTTCGCTGTCCTGCGGCCGGAGCGACAAGCGCCGCAAGCTCCCACCCCTTGGCTGCCGGCCAGCCGCTCCGGGGAAACGCTCCGGCTACTTCACCACCGGCCGCAGCACGAGGTTGCGGTAGTCCACCGCCTCGTGGTCGCCCTGCAGGTAGATCGGGCCGGGGCGAAATTCATCCGACCAGAGCGCGCCGCCGGTGCAGCCGAGCAGGGGCTGGTTGTCAATGATCTTCACCCCGTTGAGGATCACCGTGACATGCCGGTCCACCAGCGTGATGTCGAAGGTCTGCCACTCGCCGGCCGGCCTGGCCGCGTTCACCGTGGGGGTGAGGCGGCTGTAGATGCCGCCCATGCCGTGGGAGTCGGGCGGGCGGCCGTAAGAATCCGCCACCTGGACCTCGTAGATGCCGCGCAGGTAGATGCCGCTGTTGCCGCCCTTGGGCACCTTGACCTCGAGTTTGAGGTTGAAGTCCTCGAACTCGCGCTCGGTGCGCAGGTTGCCGTAATGTTTGCCGCTGTCCTTGTCCGGCCGGTTGATCAGCACGCCATCCTGCACGCTCCAGCCGTTGGCCGCGCCGGACTCCACCAGCCGCCAGCCGGTCAGGTCCCGGCCGTTGAAGAGCACGATCGGCTCGCCAAACTTCACCTTCGCCAGGTCCGGCGCCGGCGGCAGGGGCGGGATGCGTTTGCCGCTGAACTCGGCGGTGTCCACACCCAGCCCGTTTTCCCGCGGGTTGAACTGCCGAAACCAGATTGTGTCGCCGTCCACGCGGCCGGAGAGCAGTTCGGTGTACTGTTGCTTGCGCACCACCTTGCCGGCGGCGTCCTTCCGGTTGACCTCCCGGGTGCGGGTGACGTTGAGGGTGCCGTCGGTGAAGAACACGCTCGAGACCGGCACCACGCTGCCGCCGCCCCACAGGATCGAGCCGTCGTACCAGCCGTTTTCCTTTTTGATCTCCAGCCAGCCGGCGCCGCCGCCGGGGATGGTCAGCGCCCAGCGGCCGAGAAACTCCTCCTGGGCCGCCCCGGTCCACCCGCCGCCCGCCACAAGACCCGCCAACATCAACCCGCGAAAACCGCCGGAACGAAACATGTGATTTTGCATGGCCGGCGTTATCCGATTTGCCCGGAGCCACGCCAAGCCAAAAAGGACCCCTGCCGAGCCGGGGGAAGCCTCCGTCATGGAGGCTCCGAGACACCGGTCGCGGCAACAACCCTCCCGGCCGCCCGGCATGAGGGGGTTGAGGCGCAGACACTCGACCCGACCGGCCCAAGCCCTGCCGCGTCCCAGCCCGGCGCTCCTCCGGACCGGAGGCCCGGTGCGCCGGCAGGTCGGCGGCCCGCTGCTACGGCGCCGGCCCGGGGCGGGCCTGGGCGTGTCGGGTCCGGGGCACCAATCGTTTCGGCGCCGGTCGGCTCGGACCGCTTTCAGCCTCGGCGCTCGCTTCCAGGGCCCGGCGGATCAGTTCCTCCTGGCTGTTGAGGCGCGGCTCGCCGGGCCCGGGCTGGAGGCGGCGATGGGTGCCGTCGGGCAAGAATTCGCGCGCCTTGACGTTGTCGGCCAGTTGCAGGCCGAGGATTTCCCGCACAATGCGCTCGCGCAGGTTGCCGTCCTCGATGGGGAAGACCACCTCGATGCGTTTGAACAGATTGCGGGGCATCCAGTCGGCGCTGCCCACGTACACTTCCGGCTGGCAGGCGTTTTCGAAGTAGAAAATGCGGCTGTGCTCGAGGAAACGGCCGACGATGCTGCGCGCGGTGATGTTTTCGCTCAGGCCGGGCACGCCCGGTCGCAGGCAGCAGATGCCGCGCACGATCAGGTCCACCTTCACCCCGGCCCGGGAGGCCTCGTAGAGGGCGTCAATCAATTCGGTGACCACCAGCGCGTTCATCTTGGCGATGATGCGGGCGGGCAGGCCGCGCCGGGCGTGGTCGGTCTCGCGGCGGATGAGCGCCTGGAGACGGAGGTACAGGTCGTGGGGGGCGACCAGCAGCTTGCGCATCCCCCGGTACTCGCACAGGCCGGTCAGGAGGTTGAACAGATCGGTCACGTCCTCGCCCAGCTCGGGCCGGCAGGTCAACAACCCCAAATCGGTGTAGATGCGGGCGGTGGTGGGGTTGTAGTTGCCGGTGGCCAGGTGCAGGTAACGGCGGATGCCGTCCTCATCCCGGCGCACCACCAGCGTGGCCTTGCAGTGAATCTTGAAGCCGACCACGCCGTAGATGACATGCACGCCCGCGTCCTCGAGCTGGCGGGCCCAGCGGATGTTGTTGGTCTCGTCGAATCGGGCGCGCAATTCGACCACGGCGGTGACCTGCTTGCCGTTCTTCACGGCATCCATCAGGGCGCCCACGATGCGGGCGTCCCCGCCGGTGCGGTACAGGGTCTGTTTGATGGCCAGCACGCGCGGGTCGGCCGCCGCCTGTTGCAGAAACTCCACCACACTCTCGAAGCTCTCATAGGGGTGGTGCAGCAGGATGTCACCGGCGCGAATGGCGGCAAACAGGTCCGGGGCCCGGCGCAGGCGCGGGGCCACCGGCGGCACAAACGGCGGGTCGCGCAATTCCGGCGGGTGCGCGCCCTCGCAGAGCTGCAGGAGCCGGGAGGGATTCAGGGGCCCACGGATGAGGTAGAGGTCCTCCTCGGTCAGCTTCAGGGTGCTGAGCAGTTCCCGCTGAATTTCCGGCGGGCAATCGTGCTCGACCTCCAGCCGCACCGCCTCGCCCTTGAGCCGGTTGTGCACCTCGGTCTCGACCGCGTCCAGCAGGCTGGGGCTGTCCTGCTCATCCACGTACAGTTCGCTGTTGCGGGTGACCCGGAACAGCCACGCCCCCGCCGGGGCCTGCCCGGCCAGCAGGTCTTCCAGGTAATGCGCGATCAGCCGGCCCAGAAACACGTAGGCCGTCTCACCCGTTTCCCGCGGCAGTGGGATCAAGCGGGGGAGCACCCGCGGCACCTGCACCACCATCAACTGGTGCCGCAGCCGCTGGCGACCGGGCCGGGGTACGCGCACGATCAGGTTGAGCGATTTGTTCAGCAGGCGGGGAAACGGGTGGGCCGGGTCAATCGCCAGCGGGGTCAGCACCGGGCGCACTTCGGCCCGGTAAAAGGCGTCCAGCCAGGCGCGGTCGGCCCCGTTCACCGCCGCCGGGTCCAGAAACCGGATGCCCCGGCGCTCCAGCGCCGGCACCAGCTCCTCCCGCCAGCACCGGTACTGGTCGTCCACCATCCGCCGCACCCGCCGGGCAATGGCCCGCAGGCAGGCCGCGGGGGTCAGCCCGTCGGGGCTGCGCACGCGCGCACCGCTGGCCACCTGCTGCTTGAGCCCGGCCACGCGCACCTCGAAGAACTCGTCGAGGTTCGAGCCGACGATGGCGAAAAACTTCACCCGCTCCAGCAGCGGGTTGGCCGGGTCCTGCGCCTCCTCCAGCACGCGCTGGTTGAACTCCAGCCAGCTCAACTCGCGGTTGAGGTAGCGGTGGGTGAGGGCGGCTTTCATGCACAAGCCGGGATGCCGGTCCGGGAATGGGACCAAGGCCGTCCGGCTTTGGCCAGCGGCAAGTGCGCGGACCGGGGCGGCCACCTCACGCCAAGCGGAGTCGGCGCAACCCGGCGGCGATCAACCGTTCGGCCCCGGCCGACGTGGCGGCCTCCGCATAGATGCGCAACACCGGCTCGGTGCCCGAGGCCCGCCACATCAGCCAGGCGCCGTCGCGCGTGACGCACTTGACCCCGTCGAAATCGAGCACCTCGACCACCGCCCGGCCCAGGAGGCGGGTCGGAGGGCCGCGGCGGATGCGCTCCACCGCCGCCGCGGCTTCCGCCGCTGGCAGGGGCACGTCCCGCCGGGCGGAGCGATGCGGGCCGAATTCACGCTCCAACTCCCGCACCAGTGCGCTCAGGGGCCGGCGCGCCACCGCCAGCAGTTCCAACAAGAGCAATCCCGCGGCCAACCCGTCCCGCTCGGGCAGGTGCGCGGGCCATCCGAGGCTGCCGCTTTCCTCCAGACCAACGAGCACGCCGGGCTGCCGCAGCGCGGCGCTGATCTGCCTGAACCCGACCCCCGTGACCCGCACCGGCAGCCCGTGGGCCGCGGCGATCCGGTCCACCAGCGAGGTGGTGTTCAGCGACTTGACCACCGTGCCGCGCGCGCCGCGATGCGTCACCAGATGCCACAGGACCAGCGCCAGGATCTGGTGCGTGGTCAACGGCCGCCCGCGCTCATCCAGACCGCCCAGCCGGTCGGCGTCCCCGTCGCTCACCAGGCACACCGCGTGGGGATGCGCCCGCAGCCAGGCCGCGGTGGGGCCGTAAAATTCCGGGATCGGCTCGGGCCGGAGGCCGCCAAACAGCGGATCATGCCCGGCCCGAAGCGTGGTGACCCGGCACGTGGTGCCGGCCAGCAGGGCCTCGAAACAACCGGCCCCCACTCCGTACATGGCGTCGTGCGCCACCCGCAGGCGGCTGCCGGCCACCCGCGGGAAATCCACCAGCCGCCGCACCGCGCGGTAATGGGCCGGGCGCAGATCGCGGCGCCGCACCAGCCCGGCCCGCAACGCCCGGTCCAGCGGTTGGCGGCGCACGGGGGATTGGTCCAGCCGCGCCTCCACCGCCCGGCACAATTCCGTGTCCGCCGCGCCGCCGTCGGCGGCTTTGAGTTTGAGGCCGTTGAACTGCGGCGGATTGTGGCTGGCGGTGATCATGATCCCACCCGCGGCGCGGAGGTCCCGGACCGCCAGGGAAACCGCCGGCGTGGGCGTGGGGACCGGCGTCAGCCACACCGCGAATCCGTTGCCGGCAAACACCTCCGCTGCCGCGGCGGCAAACTCCGCCGAGAGGAAGCGCCGGTCGTACCCGATGACCACGCGCCGGGCGCGCCCGGCGCTCGCGGCCCACACCGCCGCCGTGGCCTGGGCCACGCGCGCGACGTTGGCAAAGGTGAAATCGTCCGCGATCACCCCGCGCCAGCCGTCGGTGCCGAAACGCACGGCCGTGGGAGAGGACCGGTTCATGCGCGGGAAACTCAGGTGCTCACCAACACCCCGGCCGCGGCTCCGGTCCTCGCGGCGTCCGGCTCCGCGGCGTGGCGGCGGGCCAGGGTGCGCAGGCGTTGCAGGGCGCGGCGCAGGCTGCGGGCCTGGAAGAGCGTGGTGCCGCTGACGAACGTGTCCGCGCCGGCCCGGGCGCACTCGGCCACGGTCTGGAAGTTGATGCCCCCGTCCACCTCGATCCGGTAGGCCAGTTTCAACTCCCGCCGCCAGGCGCGGGCCTGTTGAATCTTGGGCACGGTCTCGGCGATGAATTCCTGGCCGCCGAAGCCCGGGTTCACGGTCATCACCAGCAGCAGGTCAATGGACTTGAGGAACGGGCGCGCGGCGGCGATGGGCGTGGGCGGGTTGACCGCCAGGCCCACGCGGGCCCCCAGGGCGCGGATTTTCCAGAGCAGGTGCGCGACGCGCTGGCCCAGTTCCACGTGCACGGTCAGGCCGCTGGCGCCCGCCTCGCGGAACAACTCGAGCAGGATTTCCGGCCGGCTGCACATCAGGTGCACGTCCAGGGGCAGGCGCGTGGCGGCGCGCACCGCGCGGACAATGGCCGGGCCGAAGGTGAGGTTCGGCACGAAATGCCCGTCCATGATGTCCACGTGCAACCAGTCCGCCCCGGCACGGGTGGCGCGGGCCGCCTCGGCCGCGAGCCGGCCGGGGTTTGCGGCAAGCAGGGAGGGCGCGATGATCATCCGCGCGCAACGTACGCCAGGGCGGCGGCGGCGGGCAAGACGGCGAAACACCAGGACCTTGGCTTGGCGGCGGGGCGGTGAGTTCCGCCGAAACGGTGTTTGCATCCGCAGATACCACCCCCCCCATGCTGGAGGTGTGATTATGCCGAAACAGATTCGCGAATTGCTCCAAGCCCGGCCGTTTAAACCTTTCCGCATCTGTCTTTCGGGCGGAACTCACCACGACATCACCAACCCCGACATGGCGTTCGTGGGAAGGAACACGGTCGGAATTGGTCGGAACCTCGATCCGGAGGGCTTGGCCGAGTCCTTCGCCCGCTGTTCCCTCCGGCACATCACCCGCCTGGAGGACCTGCCCGAACCAGCCGCGACCGCGACGACGTGACCTTTCCCCCCTCTTCAAGCCGGGAGGAAGATCATTCGCCGCGGCTGTTCCGCGCGGCAGTCAAACGGATCGTTTGGCCCGTCAGGGCGTCACCGGCGCCGGTGCGCCCAGACCGGGCGGCAGCTTGGGCGGCACCGGCTTGGGCATTTCGGGCAGGGGTGTGGCCGCCTGGGCCCCCGTGGCCGGGCCGGTGAGCGGCGGCGGTGCGGGCGGGGTGAGCCGACCGGTTTGCACGATCTCGCGCACCTGGCTGCCGTCGAGGGTTTCGTACTCGAGCAGGGCGTTGGCGATCAGCTCGAGCCGGTCGCGATGCTGGAGGATCAACTGGCGGGCGCGCTCGTAGTTTTCGGTGATGATGCGCTTGACCTCGGCATCAATGGCCTCGGCGGTTTGCTCGCTGTAGTCCTTGGACCGGATCATGTCCCGGCCCAGGAAGACGTACTCGGGGGAGTCGCCGTACTGGACCATGCCCAGTTTGTCGCTCATGCCCCAGTGCATAACCATGGCCTTGGCCATCTGGGTGGCTTGCTGGATGTCGCCGGCCGCGCCGGAGGAGATGTCGTCGGTGATCAACTCCTCGGCGATGCGCCCGGCCATGGTGACGGCGATGAGGTCGTTGAGCTCCTTGCGCCGGCGGCTGAGGAGGTCTTTTTCCGGCAACCACATTGTGGCGCCCAGGGCCTGGCCGCGGGGGATGATGGTGACCTTGTGCAAGGGATGCGCGTGCGGCAGCAGCACGTTGACCAGCGCGTGGCCGGCCTCGTGCCAGGCGGTGGCGCGCTTTTCCTCGTCGGTCATGGCCAGGCTGCGGCGTTCGCGGCCCCAGCGGACCTTGTCGCGCGCCTCCTCCAGTTCGGCCATGGTGATGGCCTTTTTGTTCATGCGCGCGGCCAGCAGGGCGGCTTCGTTGAGCAGGTTGGCCAGCTCGGCGCCGGAGAACCCGGGCGTGCCGCGGGCGATGACCGCCAGGTCCACGTCCGGGGCGAGCTTCACGTTTCGGGCATGGACCTTGAGGATGGCCTCGCGGCCGCGCACATCGGGGAGGTTGACGGTGATCTGCCGGTCGAAGCGGCCGGGCCGGAGCAGCGCCGGGTCGAGCACGTCGGGTCGGTTGGTGGCGGCGATGATGATGATGCCCTCGGTGGTGTCGAAGCCGTCCATCTCGACCAGCAGGGCGTTGAGGGTCTGCTCGCGTTCGTCATTGCCCCCGCCCAGGCCGTGCCCGCGGCTGCGGCCCACGGCGTCAATCTCGTCAATGAACACCAGGCACGGGGTGTTCTTGCGGGCCTGCTCGAACATGTCGCGCACGCGGCTGGCGCCCACCCCCACGAACATTTCGACAAAGTCCGAGCCGCTGATGCTGTAAAAGGCGGCGTCGGCCTCCCCGGCGATGGCCTTGGCCAGCAGCGTCTTGCCGGTGCCGGGCGGTCCCACCAGCAGGATGCCCTTGGGGATGCGCCCGCCCAGGCGCTGGAACTTTTTCGGGTCCTTGAGGAACTCGACCAGTTCCTGCACCTCTTCGCGCGCCTCGTCCACGCCGGCCACATCCTTGAAGGTGGTGCGGTTGCGCTCCTTGCTGAGCATCCGGGCGCGGCTTTTGCCGAAGCTCAGCGCGCCTTTGCCGGCCATCTTGATCTGGCGGAAGATGAAGAAATAAACCAGCAGCGCCAGCAGCACAAAGGGCAGCAGGCTGTAGAGGAAGCTCAGGAACAGGGTGCTGGGTTCGGCCACCTTGAACTTCCCGGAATTGAGCAACTGTTCCTCCAACGCCTCGCTCACCCGCGTCTCCAGCCGGAACGGGATCCCCCCCCGGGCACCGCCCTCGGGGTCCACCAGCTTACCGGTGATTTCCCGCAGGGGCGATTGGATGTTGTAGTGGATGACGCCCTCGGCGATCTGGTTGTTCCGGAACAGTTCCAGGAACTCCGTGTGCGAGAGCACGCGGTAGCGCATCTCGGTGCGGTCCTTGAAAAAGACCAGCAGCGGAATGACGCTCAGGATGGCCAGCCACAGCAGCCAGGCGCGCGGGGGAACCCGCCCCTCGCCCCCCCGGCGCTCGGGACGGCGTGACTCGTTGTTGCGGTCTTCCGGCATGTAAATCCTCGGACGGCCGAAGCTACCATGCGCCTCCGGCCGCTGCAACCGTGCTTACCGGCCGGTCGGCGCGGCGGGGGACCGGCGTGCCCAGCGCCATTCCAAAACACGGCGGCTGGTCGGGCGCAGCCGCACCGCCTCTCCGGGACGCAACCCCTCGACCCAGAAAACCAGCCCGTCGGCCCGCGTCGCCACCACCCGCCGGTGGCGCTCGGGGCGCGGGACCCTGGCGTTGACGAACAGGTCCTGCAGCTTGGCCGGCGCCGGCAAACCCAGCGGTTGGAAACGGTCCCCGGGCCGCCAATGCCGCAGCACCACCGTCGAACCCACCTGCTCGGCGTCCAACAGCTCCCGCTCGGGCAGAGGTGAAATCCGGAGTGGCCGGCCGGCTCGGCGGGTCCGCAGACGCCAGCGGAAGCACACGCCGGCAAATTCGGCCGCGCCAGCCGCTGTCGCGAGGTCCAACCGCCGTTCCGCACCGCTGAAGGCGGGCGTTGGCGGAGGGGCCACCCGGACCTGACCCGAAGCGGTCCGCCTCACCACCACACCGCCGGGCGCGGTGGTGGGAGAACCGGGCGCGGTGCGCAACCGCTCGATCGTCTCGAAGTCCGGTTCCACGCCCCGCGCGCGCAGTTGCAGTTGGAGCACCCGGCGTTGCACCGCCGGGTGCAGGCGCCCGAAGGCCGGCCGCCGCCGCACCAGCCACTGCCGCGCCACCTCCAGCAGGTAATCCGCTTCGTCGGCCAACCCGCCCATCAGGCGCGGCACGGTCACCGCCAGGGCCGGCTGCAGGCGGCGCAACACCGGCACCACCCGCCGGCGCAAGACGTTGCGCACCGTGTCCGCGCGCCGGTTGCTGAGGTCTTCGCGAAACGCCACGCCGGCCGCCCGGGCGAAGGCCCGCAGTGTGGCGCGTGTCTCCGCCAGCAGCGGGCGGATCAACTGCCGCTCCGGGTCCGCGGGGCTGGGGGCCTTCCACTTCATGCCGGCCAGCCCCTCACTGCCACTGCCCCGGAGCACGCGCAGCAGGAAGGTTTCCACCTGATCATCCGCGTGATGCGCCAGGGCGATTTTCACCGCGCCCGCTTCCCGGGCGGCGGACGCCAGAAACGCGTGCCGCAACTCCCGCGCGGCCATTTCGAGGGACATCCCCCGCGCGCGGGCGTGCCCCCGCACATCGCCCGAGCCGACCCGACACTCCAACCCGAGCCGCCGCGCGGTGCGCTCGACCAGCGCCTGGTCGGCCCGGCTGGCGCGGCCGCGCAGTTGGTGGTTGAAATGCGCCACTTCCAGCCGCCAGGACGCCGCGGCCGCCAGCCGATGCAGCACCTCCAGCAACACCATCGAATCGCACCCGCCCGAGACGGCAACCAGCACCGTCTCCCCGGGGCGCAGCAGATCGTGGGCGCGGATGGCGTGGAGAACCCGGGCGGGCAGGTCGCTCATGCCGGCACGCTAGGGGCGCCGTCGGCACGCTGACAAGCCCGCAGGCGTGCCGGGGCCCACGGCTCCCGCGTCGGGCATGACCTTCCGGCACGCATGAAGACCTGCTCCGCCGCGGCTGCGGGGCAGGGCCCGGGTTTGCCAACCCGTCGAGGGCGGTGGATTATATCGGCCAGCGGACCGCCGCTTCGGTTCGCCGAACCTGACTGTCGGACCTGGTTATGTGCACGCTGGCCAAGAATCCGCCCCACCGCCGCAAAACGGCGCCCGTTTCGGTTCCCCTTCCACTCGCCCCACGCCGGAAAACCGGTCTCCGGGCCGGGGGGTTGGGCGGGCTGATGCTTTTGGCCGGGGCGCTCGCGGAGCCCGCGTTCCCTGCGGATTGGCCGAGCTTTCGCGGCTCGCCCGCCCTGCTCGGGGTGGCGGCGGGCCCGTTGCCGGAAAAGCCCGTCCTGCGGTGGACCTTCAAAACCGGCGGCCCGGTCAAGTCCACCGCCGCCATCGTGGGCGGAAAGGTCTTTGTCGGCTCCGATGACGGGCACCTTTACGCCTTGAACCTGAGCGACGGCGCCCGGCTTTGGGCCTACAAGACCGATGGCCCGATCGAGTCCTCGCCCCTGGTGCTCGGGGGCCGGGTGTTCTTCGGCAGCAGTGACGCCCACGTGTACGCGTTGGAGGCCGCGAGCGGGAAGCTGCTCTGGAAGGTCGAGACCGGCGACAAAATCCTCGGCGCGCCCAACTGGGTGAAGGCGCCGGGCGGCGACGCAGACCGGGTGTTGGTAGGCAGCTACGATTTCAAGCTCTACTGCCTGGACGCCGCGACCGGCCGCACCAACTGGGTGTACGAGACCGGCAACTACATCAACGGCTCGCCGGCCGTGGCGGAAGGCCGGACCGTGTTCGGCGGGTGCGACGCGATCCTGCATGTGATCGGCCTTGCGGACGGGCAGAAGCTCAAGGAGATCGAGGCCGGCGCGTACGTGGCGGGCTCGGTGGCGCTGGAGGGCTCGCGGGCCTACTTCGGGCATTACGGCAACGAGTTCCGGTGCGTGGACCTGGAGCGGGGCGAGCGGGTGTGGACCTTCAAGGACCGCAACTTCCCGTTCTTCTCCTCGCCGGCGGTCACGGCCGACGCCGTGATCTTCGGCGGGCGCGACAAACGCCTGCACTGCGTGAACAAGGCGGACGGCCGGCCCCGCTGGGCCTTCCCCACGCAGGGCAAGGTGGACAGTTCCCCGGTGGTGGTGGGCGACCGGGTGGTCGTGGGCTCGGAGGACGGCCGGTTGTACCTCGTGTCGTTGGCGGACGGCCGGGAAGTCTGGCATTACGAGATCGGCGAGGCGGTGACGGCCTCCCCGGCGGTGGCCGCGGGCCGGATCGTCATCGGCAGCGAAGATGGGCGCGTGTATTGTTTCGGGGCCGAGCAAAAGCCATGAAGCCCCCGGCGCGCGATCTCGACGAGGCGGTCGAACAGGGACCCGCCCCGCAAGAACGCGGGATGGAAGTGGACCCACTTGTGGCCGGGGGGAAACACCGGGGCGATGCTGCATTACGGGCATCGCTGCCCCCGGGGCGGTGGAGAGGCTCCGGTCATGAATTTCGACCGCGGCATCCCCACCGTGTCTCCATTGCGCCGGCCGGCGCAACGGTGTTCATTGCCGCGCGGATTTGCTGAAACCGAATTGAAATGAATGCCGCCCCGCCCAACTCACCGCCGCCGGTGGCCAAACCGCCCCTGGAAAAAGCGACCACCGCCGGCAACTACTTCGTCTCGAATTACCCGCCGTATGCCTTCTGGAAGCCGGAATTCGTGCCGGAGTTCCTGGCCGCTCTGGACCGTCCCCCGGGCTCACTCCCCGCCAGCGGCCCGCAGCCGGTGGCCGCCGGTTCCCCGCCCCCGCTGGGCCTGTACGTCCACATCCCCTTTTGCCGCAAGCGCTGTCACTTCTGCTACTTCAAGGTCTATACCGACAAGGATTCGCAGGCCATCCGCGCCTACCTCGACGCGCTGGTGCGGGAACTGACGCTCTACGTCGGGAAACCGTTTGTGGGCGGGCGCCGGCCCCGGTTCATCTATTTCGGCGGCGGCACGCCCAGTTACCTGAGCGTGGATCAGCTCCGCCATCTGGCCGACGGCCTCCAACGCCTGCTCCCCTGGGACGCGGTCGAGGAGGTCACCTTCGAGTGCGAGCCGGGCACGCTCACCGAGCCCAAGCTCGAGGCCATTCGCGCCCTGGGGGTCACCCGCTTGAGCCTGGGGATCGAGCATTTCGACGACCACATCCTCGAGATCAACGGCCGCGCCCACCGCTCGCGGGAGATCACCCGCGCCTACGCCTACGCCCGGCAGGTGGGCTTCCCGCAGATCAACATTGACCTCATCGCCGGCATGGTCGAGGAGACCGAGGAGAAGTGGCGCCTGGCCGTGGCCCGGACGCTCGAACTGGCCCCCGACTCGGTCACCATCTACCAGATGGAAATCCCCTA
This sequence comes from uncultured Verrucomicrobiae bacterium, assembly GCA_937946835.1. Classification (GTDB taxonomy): domain Bacteria; phylum Verrucomicrobiota; class Verrucomicrobiia; order Limisphaerales; family J093; genus DSVZ01. The sequence goes on from CALFAV010000003.1 coordinate 21,431, forward strand.
CAACACCACCATCTACCGGCAGATGAAGGCCGAAGGCCGGCTGGTGGCGCCCGTGGCCGACTGGGACACCAAGCGGCGCTGGGTGGATTACGCCTTCACCGAGTTTGAAAAAGCCGGCTACACCGTCGCCAGCGCGTACACGGTGGTGAAGGATCCGGCCCGCACGCGCTTCGTGTACCGGGATTACCTTTGGGCCGGAGCCGACCTGGTGAGCCTGGGCGTGGCCAGCTTCGGGCACATCGGCGGCACCCACTACCAGAACCACCACGACTTCGACACGTACCTGGCGCCGCTCCGCGAAGGCCGGCTGCCGGTGTACCGGGCGCTGACGCCCACGCCCGAAGAGCGCTACATCCGCGAGTTTATCCTCCAGCTCAAGCTGGGCCGCGTCAGTGCGGAGTATTTCGCGCGCAAGTTCGGCGAGGACCCCCGCACCAAATTCGCCGCGCCCCTGGCGCGGCTCAAGGCCGGGGGTTTCCTCGAAAACGGCGGAGACCGGATCGCCCTGACCCGAGCGGGCCTCCTCCAGGTGGACCGGCTCCTGCACGAGTTCTTCAAGCCCGAGCACAACACCGGCCGGTACGCCTGAGTCATCTCGAGGGGCCCGCCCAACACGGCCGCTGGTCGTCGCGAACCGCGGGTCGCCACACGGCCGGGCGGCCGCCCCGCGGACCCGGGCGCAACCACTACCAAGGTGGATGAACCACCCCAGGCCCGGCCCGGCGCGCTTCCCGCGTCGGCCAGACGCAGCAATGGGTTTTTTCGAGGACAAATGCCGGCAAGGAAAGCCGGGACACGAAACATTTGCGTTGCCCGAGGGCCCCGTGTTTATTCGCCCGAGCGGCCGGTCATGACACCCCCGAGGACAACAGACCCTTCTCGGTCTCTCGCTTCGTCTCCCGGCCGGGCGGCGCGGCGAAGGCCTTGGCTTTTGCGTCTCCGGCCGGGCCGCGCCGCCGGCCGTCGGTTTTCTTGCCCGGGCCGGCCAAGCCAATTATTTCGGCCTGCGGCCGGGCCGAAGCCGTCAGACAATGCGGTCGCTGATCTGAAAGACTCCATGACGCCTTTGTCCACCCCGTCCCCGCTGGCTCCCGCGCCGGACCTTGTAGCGCGGTTGGCCTATCCCCTGAACGAGTTTTACGCGCGTGAGGGCGTCCCCCTGCCGGTCATCCGCCCCGTGCCCGGCCACGCCGTCCCCGAGCCGTATCGGACGCTGCTGGTGCATGAACGGGACATGACCCCGACGCTGGAGGCCTGGTTTTACAGCGACATTCACATCGAGGTCTGGGGCCGGGAACAGCGGGGGGACCTGTATTTTCGCGAGGTCCTGCTGCGCCTGGACCGCGATCTGCGGCCGGTGGAGTTCGGCGCCAACAAAGTTTACCTGGCCCGCTTCGACGCCGCCGTCCGCCGGCTCATCCTCGATGAATACCTGCCGCTGGGCGAAATCCTGAAGATACGTGAAGTCCCCCACCGGGACCGCCCGGAAGGTTTTTTTGCGTTGGAGTCAGATGCGCTCCTCAAGCGGGCCTTCCGCCTAACGGCTCCCCACACCCTGTACGGACGCCGCAACACCATCCTGGACCCCGAGGGGCAGCCGTTGTCCGAAATCGTGGAAATCCTGCCCCCGCTCTGAAACCGGCCCCGTCGCGCCCCGATTTGCCCCGGCCCGGAGCGCCGCTACTTTCCCGGGCGGAATACGTGTACGTATGAACGTTCAGACCTCACCCGAAGTGCTGATCATCGGCGGCGGCCCGGCCGGCGCCACTGCGGCGGCCATCCTGGCCGAACACGGCCATGAGGTGTTGGTCTTGGAGCGGGAAAAATTTCCGCGCTACCACATCGGCGAGTCGCTCATCCCCTTCACCTACCACCCGCTGGAACGGCTGGGGCTGATCCCCCGGTTGCGCGCCTCGGCCTTCCAGAAAAAGTACAGCGTGGTGTTCGTGCAGCCGGACGGCCGGGCCAGCCAGCCCTTTTACTTCTTCACCCGCTATGACCGCGACACGGTGGCCCAGACCTGGCAGGTGCTGCGCAGTGAGTTTGACCTGATGCTGCTGAACCACGCTCGCGAGCGTGGCGCCGCGGTGTGCGAGCAAACCACCGTGACCGACCTGCTGCGCGAAGACGGCCGCGTGGTGGGCGTGCGCGCCCGACACGCCGACGGCTCGATCGCCGAGTACCGCGCCCCCCTCACCCTGGACTGTTCCGGCAAGGACAGCTTCGCCGCGGTCCGTCAGGGCTGGCGGGTCCGCGACCCCTACCTGAACAAGGTTGCCGTCTGGACCTACTACGAAGGCTCGAAGCGGGAGACCGGCCTGGACGAGGGGCAGACCACCGTGGCCTTTGTGCCGGAGAAGGGCTGGTTCTGGCACATTCCCCTGCATGGCGACCGCGTGAGCGTGGGCGTGGTGGCCGAGGGCAAATACCTCACCCGCGGCGGCGTGAAGGACCCCCGGGCCATCTTCGAACGCGAAATCCACCAGAACCTCTGGATCCGGGACCACCTGGCCACGGGTCGGCAGGTGGGGCCCTACTACGTGACCAGCGAATACACCCACCACGCCCGGTACTGCTACGCCCCGGGGCTGCTGCTGGTGGGCGATGCCTTTTGCTTTCTGGACCCGGTGTTCAGCAGTGGGCTGATGCTCGCCCTCAAAAGCGGCGTGCTGGCCGGCGACACCGTACATGAGGCGCTGGTGGCGCGGGACTTTTCCCCCGAGCGATTCGCCGCCTACGGCACCACGATGCGCCAGGGCATCGAGAACATGCGCAAGCTGGTCTATGCCTTCTACAATCCGACCTTCAGCTTCAAGGCGGTCATTGACAAGTACCCCGAGGCGGCGGGCGACATCACCGACTGCCTCAGCGGCGATGTGAACAAGGACCTCTCGGGCCTGTGGGCGAAGATTCGCGAGTTTGTGCCCTTGCCGGAGGAATTGCCCCTGGGCGGGCCGATGGAATCGGTCCTCCCTGAACCCGTGCCGGCCTGAGTGCCGCGCGGGTGTCCGCCCGAAGCCCCTCATCCCCGGTACACACACCGGGCGGTGCAGGTCTCGGCCACGACCACCTCGGTCAACTGCGGCAGGCGGGGTTTGAGACGTTCCCAGATCCAGCGGGCGATGTTCTCGCTGGTGGGGTTCTCCAGCCCGGGCACCTCGTTCAGGTAGCGGTGGTCGAGCTGTTCCCACAACGGCCGGAACGCTTCCTTGAGTTCGGCGTAATCCACCAGCCAGCCCAGCCGCTCGTCACAGGGCCCGGCCACGGCGATTTCGACCACGAAGCTGTGCCCGTGCAGCCGCCAACACTTGTGCGTTTCCGGCAGGCGCGGCAAGCGGTGCGCGGCCTCGAACTGAAAGGTTTTTCGCAACTCGACATTCATGCGTGGAGTCCCCCCCGTCCCCGGCGCACGGGACCGGGGCGTGTCTCAGGCCTGCTCAAAGCAATTTTCGGTACCGGTCGGACCGGGCGAGCCGGCGCACCAGGTCCCGGACCTCCTGGGCGCGGTGCAGGTCCGCCACCAGCACGGCGTCGTCGGTCAGCACCACCACGGCCTCGCGCAGCCCCACCAGCGCCACGGGCGTGCGCCGGCTCTTCGAGCGGGCATCGTAAATGAGGTTGCGTGCGGCGTCCACCGACACGCAATCCGCCACGACGGCGTTGCCGTCGGCGTCGGTCTTCAAGTGCCGGGCCAGGGCCGGCCAGGCGCCCAGGTCGTCCCAGGCAAAGTCGGCGTCGGCGCAGACCACGTTGTGCGCCTTTTCCAAAAGGGCGTAGTCAATGCTGATGCGGTTGATCTCGGGATACTCGCGGGTGAGCACGCGGGTCAGGGCCGCGGGCCCCTGGGTGGCGGCCGCAAACCAGCGCCGGCAGGCGGCGTGCAGCTCCGGCTGGTGGGTTTCCAGCCCGTGGGTCAGCGTGACAAAGGACCAGAGGAACATGCCGGCGTTCCAGCGATAGCGGCCGCTGGCGAGGTATTCGCGGGCGGTATCCAGGTCGGGTTTTTCCTTGAAGCGAAGCGCCCGGTGGAAGGGGGTCCGGTAGGCCTTCACCCCATGGGGCGGCGGCAGCCGCGGCCCCAACTCGATGTACCCGTAGCCGGTCGCCGGCTCGGTGGGCGGGATGCCCAGGGTCACGATGACCTGCCCGCGCCCGGCCAGATCGAAGGCCTCCGCCAGCACCTGCCGGAACTTTTTTTCGTCGGGGATGACGTGGTCCGCCGGCAGCACGGCCATCACGGCGGTGGGCGAGCGGGCTCCCACCACCGCGGCACCCAGGGTCACGGCCGGGGCGGTGTCGCGCCCCACCGGCTCGAGAAGGAGATTTTCGCGCGGCAGCCCCGGCAACTGCCGGCGCACCGCCGGCGCCTGGGCGGCGGTGGTGATGACCAGCAGGTTCTTCAGCGGCACCAGCGGTCGGACCCGGTCCACGGTCTGCTGGAGCAGCGAGCGCGGGCCGAGCAGTTTGAGTAATTGCTTGGGACGGTGCTCCCGGCTCAGCGGCCAGAAGCGTTCACCCCGCCCGCCGGCAAGAATGACGGCGAAGCGGTCCGGGCTGCGGGCGGCGGTTTTTTTCATGCGACCTGCGGTGCCTTGTTGGACCAAAAGCCCGCGGCTTCGGCAACCCCGGAGTATCCGGCCGGGTTGCCGGGGGGATTCCCGAACCCTAAACTCCCGCTGTGAACCGGGCTTCGGAAGCTGATCCCGCCCCCGACCGTGCGGCGTCGGGTGCGGGCGCACCGCCGGCCTGCACAGACGCGGGCGGGGGCGGATTCGTGTGCCCCGGGGCGGAGGGGTTCACCGAGCGGGAGGCCTGGCGGGAGGTGTGCGCCGGGTGGTGTCCGCTCTTTGCCGGCTTTCGCGAGTGGGGCTTCAGCGTCGAGTGGCACAGTTTCCAATGCCCGTTCCAGCTCGACTGGTCGCGCAGCTTTCATCCCCAGAGCCTGGAGATTTGCCTCAACCTGAGCGGGCGTGGGCGCTTGCAACACGGCCGCCGTGCGGTGGAGGTGCCGCCGCGCAGCGCGGTGTTTTATGTGTGCGCCGCGGCGGACGGCCCGCGGGCCTGGCGCCTGCCGGGGCAAGCCCATGCCTTTTACACGATCGAACTGTCCCGCCCGTTTCTGGGCCGCCGGCTCCACGGCCGGGAACCCGGCCTGCATCCGCTGGTCAAAACCCTGCTCGCCGCCGCGCCCGCGGAGGGAGGCGTGGCGGAAACCACCGCGCTGACCCCGGAGTTGGAGCGGCTGGCCGAGCAGCTCCGTCATCCCCCGTTGCTCCAGGCCGCCCGCGCCCTGTGGTACGAAAGCCGCGCGCTCGAACTGGCCGCACTGGTCTTGTTCCAAACCCAGCCCGGGGCCGAGCTGTTTTGCGACCGGCAAAAGCGCGCGGCCCGCGAGCGCGTCGAGCGGGTCATGGCCATTCTCCAAGCCGACCTGACCCAGCCCCCCGACCTGGAGGAACTGGGCCGGCGGGTGGGCTGCAGCGCCTGGTACCTCAGCCGCACCTTTTCGGCGGAGATGGGCATGACCATCTCGCAGTACCTGCGCCGTCTGCGCCTGGAGCGCGCCGCCGAACTGCTCCGCACCGGCCGCTACAACGTCACCGAGGCCGCTTTCGCCGTGGGCTATTCGAGCCTGAGCCACTTCAGCCAGGCCTTCCACGAACACTTCGGCTGCTGCCCCGGCCTTTACCCCAGCCCGGGCCCGCAACTGGCGAAGCGGCTCCGAGGCGGGGCGCCGTGAACAGCCCGGGCACGGCGCGGCGCGGCCCTCCCAAGGAGCCCAGTTCGGCTTTCCACCGGTAGAGCGCCGCTGCGCCGGCGCCGTATCTCCGGGCGGCGGGTCGCCGCCCTCTACGGCAACCGGGTCGGTTGCCGCTACGTCGGAGCGCCGGCTTCCAGCCGGCCCGGCCTCCGAAAGCGCCAGTAAGCGGGCGCACTCCAAAGGCTGGCATCCCGCGCAGCGGCCCCGTCAACGCTTTAGCGCTTGGAGTGCGGCGGGTGCGCGCCGCTGTACCGCAACGGCAGGCGTCCCGCCAGCCATAGAGCCGGGCGCCTCGCCCGGCGGGAAGCTGGGTAGCGCAGATTGGCAAGCTGCCGGAGCGCCGGTTGCCACCCTGCAGGCGTGGGGGTGCAGGCTCCCAGCCTGCCCAAGGCCGCGACGCAGCGCGGCCCTCCCAAGGAGCCCAGTTCGGCTTTCCACCGGTAGGGCGCCGCTGCGCCGGCGCCGTATCTCCGGGCGGCGGGTCGCCGCCCTCTACGGCAGCCGGGATGGCTGCCGCTACGCCGGAGCGCCGGCTTCCAGCCGGCAGGCGCTGACACTCCCACCGGCGCGGATTGCCAATCCGCGACCCAGCCGACCACCAATCGGCGCTACGTCGGAACAGCGGCGTCTTGCCCCGCCAGTGAACCGGGTTTCCGGCCCGGCGGCTCACCGGGCCGCGCCGGTGATACGGCGCTTCTGACCGAGCACCATTCAGCCGGCGGTTCCCGCACCCGAACCGCCCTCGCCGCCCTTGACCGCTGCGGCCAGGCTTTGAACAAAGCCCGCCACCTGCTCGACCAGGTCCGGCGCGCGGCCCAGCCGGGCGATGCGGTCCACCACCGCGCTGCCCACCACCACGGCATCGGCATGGCGCGCCACCAGCCGGGCCTGGTCGGGATTGGAAATGCCGAAGCCCACCGCCACCGGCAGCGCGGTGTGCGCCCGGATGCGCGCGGTCATGGCCGCAATGGTGTCACTGACCCGCTCCTGCATCCCGGTCACGCCTTCCCGGGAGACGTAGTAAATGAACCCGCTGGCCCGCCGGGCGATGCGGGCGATGCGCTCCTCCGGGGTCGTGGGCGCCACCAGCCAGATGGCGCACAAACCGGCCTCGCGCATGAGGGCTTGGTAGCTGTCCGCCTCCTCCGGCGGCAGGTCCAGCACCAGCAGCCCGTCCACACCGGCCCGGGCGGCGTCGGCGATGAATTCCCCCAACCCCCGGCGGTGAAGCAGGTTGAAATAGACGTACAGGACGATGGGAATTTGCGAATCGCGGCGAATGGCGGCCACGGTTTCGAGCACGCGCGGCGGCGTGGCTCCTGCCGCCAGGCCGCGCTGGGAGGCGAGTTGGTTCACCAACCCGTCGGCCAGTGGATCGCTGAACGGCACGCCCAGCTCCAGCACGTCCACCCCCGCGCGGTCAAAGGCCAGGGCCAGTTGCCGGGTGGCCTCCAGATCGGGGTCGCCGGCACCGATGTAGATGATGAGCCCTTTCTGTCCCCGGGCGCGGAGGTGTTGGAAGCGGGCTTCGATGCGGTTCACGGCGCGGCATGTTTCCGGCGTCGGGCGGGTGAGGCAAGCGCGGTTTGGAACGTCGCGGGCGGGCCAGGGCGGCCGGTGTCCGGACCACTGCGGGGCAGGCGGTGGCACGCCCGCCGCGATTCGAACGCGGGACCCTCTGCTTAGAAGGCAGATGCTCGGTCCAACTGAGCTACGGGCGCTCCGCCCCGCTCCGGTCAGGGCCGGAGCGGGTTGACCGGTTGAACTTGCCCCCGGCGGCGCGAACCGGCAAGCGAATCCACGGGCGCCCGGCTCGGCGTCGGCGGAAACTAAAGCGGCGCGAGCGTCTCACCGGGTGGATTCCGGGCGGCCGGAGGCCACCTTGGACGGCACCCGAGACGGTTGCCGCTACGGTAGCGGCGGGCCTCCGGCCTGCCGTAGAGCCGGGCGACCCGCCCGGCGGGAAACTGCCGTAGCGCCGATGGGCAATCGGCCGTATCGCCGGCTGCCAGCCGGCGAGCGGGAGGCGCGCGCAGCCGTTGGCGGGTTGGAACCCGCGCTCCCTGCCTGCGCCAAGCAAAGCGCGGCAGGCAGGCGGCCGACTGGAAGTCGGCGCTACAGCCTTTCGGCGGACGGAGCGCGGCGAGGCGCTGCTAGGTCACAAGTTGGATTCGACGGTGGTTGCTGCGCTTTCCACGCGCGACCTCGAAAAGCGCCGGCTAGCCGGCGCACTCCAAAAGCCGGCGCACTCCAAAGGCGGGCGTCCGGACCGACGTGCCTGCCCACGCTGGGCGTTTTGAACTGCCTGTCTGCCGTGCTGGGCAACGGCCCGGGCAGGCGGCAGTTCCCCACCGCGGCACCGTAGCGGCAGGCGGCGGGGCCGGGGGGGCCGTGTCCCTTCGCCCCGGTCAATGGGTTTGACTTGGAGCGTGGGGGCTCGGCAACTTTGCGCCGCCGATTGGCGTTATGCGCGAGCATTCCGATCCCCTGACCGAATTTCAGCCGGTGCACGAGTTCTTTGTGGGCATTGACTCGGACGGTTGTGTGTTTGACACGATGGAGATCAAGCACAAGGAGTGTTTCACCCCGCAGTTCATCAAGCACTTTCGGCTCCAGGCCGTCAGCCGTTACGCGCGCGAGGTGTGGGAGTTTGTGAACCTGTACTCGAAGACCCGGGGCATCAATCGCTTCCCGGCGTTGTCCAATGCCCTGAACCTGCTGGCCGCCCGTCCGGTGGTGCAGGCGCGCGGGGTGCGCGTGCCCTCCACCGAGGCGCTGGACGCCTGGATCGCCCGTGAACCCAAACTGACCAACAGCACCCTGGAAGCCGCCATCCGCGACGGGGCCGCCGAATTGGCGCCCGTGCTGGAATGGTCGCGGGCCGTCAACGCGGCCATCGAGGACATGGTTTTCGGGGTGCCGCCCTTTCCGCTGGTGCGCGAGTGTCTGGAGCGGCTCACCGAGTTCGCCGACGCCATGGTGGTGTCGCAGACCCCCACGCCCGCGCTCGAGCGGGAGTGGGAAGAGCACGGCCTCCGGCCGTACGTGCGGTTGATCGCCGGGCAGGAACTGGGGTCCAAAACCGATCACCTGCGGCTGGCCGCGGGCGGCAAGTACGCGCCCAAGCACGTGCTGATGATTGGCGATGCGCCCGGCGACTTCAAAGCCGCGCGCGCCAACCACGCGCTGTTCTTTCCGATTGTGCCCGGGCACGAGGAGGCCTCGTGGCAACGCTTTTACGAGGAGGGGCTGGAGCGTTTCCGCACCCTCCGGTTCGCCGGGGCGTACGAGGAGGACTTGCTCCGGGAGTTCAACGCCTGCCTGCCGGAGCATCCGAGTTGGCCCCATTGAGCCGGCAGTCGGCGGCCGGCGACCCTTCGCCGCGGCGGCCGACACCAACCTTTCATGCCCGAGTCCCGCCCGCTGCGCGTCTTGATCTGCCCGGACAAGTTCAAGGGCACCCTGACCGCACCCGCAGCCGCTGACGCCATCGCCCGGGGCTGGCGCGCGGTCCGACCGGGCGACGCTTTGGACCTGTTGCCCATCAGCGACGGCGGCGACGGCTTTGGCGAACTGCTGGGGCGGCACCTGGATGCCGAGCCCTGCCACACCGAAACGGTGGACGCCGCGCACCGCCCGCTCCGCGCCCGATGGTGGTGGGAGCCGCGCCGGCGCCTGGCCCTGATCGAGTCGGCCCGCGTCATCGGCCTGGCCATGCTGCCGCCGGGCCATTTCCATCCGTTCGAGCTGGACACCTTCGGACTGGGCGCGGTGTTGCGGGCGGCGGCGCGTCGGCGCCCGCGCCGCACGGTGGTGGGCGTGGGCGGCAGCGCGACCAACGATGCCGGCTTCGGCCTGGCCCGCGCGCTGGGCTGGACCTTCCTCGACGGCGCCGACCGGCCGTTGACCCGCTGGACCGAGCTGGGTCCACTGGCCCGCGCGGTGGCACCCCGTCGGCGGCCGGACTGGGGCGAATTGGTCGTAGCCGTGGACGTGCGCAATCGGCTGCTGGGGCCGTGCGGCTGCACCCGCATTTACGGCCCGCAAAAAGGCCTCCGACCGGAAGACCTGGCCCCGGCCGAACGGTGCCTGCGGCAATTGGCGCGCGTGATGGGCCGGGCAGGCCGCCGGCAGGCGCCCGCCGACCTGCCCGGGGCCGGGGCGGCCGGTGGCCTGGGGTATGGGTTGGTGGTGTTTGCCGGGGCGCGGATCGAGCCGGGTTTTGCCTGGTTTGCCCGGCTGACCGGGCTGGCCCGGCGTTTGGCCCGGGCGGACCTGGTGATCACCGGCGAAGGGGCATTGGACGAAACCTCGCTCGCGATGGGCAAGGGGGTGGGCGAGGTGGCGCGGCGGTGTCGGCGCAGGCGTCAGCCCTGCCTGGCGTTGGCGGGGGTGGTGGCGGACCGCGAACGCGCCGCGCGGTGGTTCCGCGCCGTGTATGCGCTGGCGCCGGATTTGACCACGCCCGAGGAGGCCCGGCGCAAAGCGGCCGGTTGGTTGACCGAACTGGCGCGCCGCGCGGCGGCGGATTGGTCGGCGCGGTTGGGCCGCCGGGAGCCGTGAATCATCGTCCGAATCCACCGGAGGCGCCGCCCGGCCGGCCCTATCGCGGCCGGCTGGCGCCTTCGCCCACCGGCTACCTGCACCTGGGCCATGCGCGCACGTTTTGGACGGCCCGGGAGCGGGCGCGGGCGGCCGGCGGGGTGCTGGTGTTGCGCAGCGAGGATTTGGACCCGGACCGGTGTCGGCCGGAATTTGTGGTGGCGATGCTCGAGGACCTGCGCTGGTTCGGGTTGGACTGGCAGGAAGGACCGGACTGCGGCGGGCCGCACGCCCCGTATGAGCAGAGTCGGCGCATCCGGTGGTACCGCGAGGCACTAAGCCGCCTGCAGGCAGGCGGGCAGGTGTATCCCTGCACGTGTTCCCGCAAGGACATCCGGGCGGCAGTGGCGGCCCCGCAAGGCGCGGATGACGAACCGATTTACCCGGGCACGTGCCGGCCGGGGTTCGGAGGCCGGACCGGCGAAAGCCGCGGGACATCCGCGCGCCCGCCCTGCTGGCGGTTTCGGGTGCCGGACGGTGAGGTGATCGAATTTGTGGACGGGCGGCTGGGGCTGCAACGGTTGGTGGCCGGGCGGGATTTTGGGGACTTTGTGGTGTGGCGGCCGGATGGGGTGCCGGCGTATCAACTGGCCTGTGTGGTGGACGACGCCGCGATGGGCATCACCGAGGTGGTGCGGGGGGCGGACCTGGTGGTGTCCACGGCGCGCCAGCTCCTGTTGTACCGGGCTTTGGAGCGGCGGCCGCCGGCGTTTTACCATTGTGCCCTGGTGACCGACGCGGCGGGGCGCCGGCTGGCCAAGCGTCACGACGCGTTGAGCCTGCGGGCACTGCGGGCGCAGGGCCGGACGCCCGAAGAGCTTCGGGCCGGGTGGGAGTCGGCCGGTGAACCCATCCCGCAGCTTTGACCCACCCGGGAAAAGCAGTTGCCTGGGGAGGGCCAGGGGCTAGATTCGCCCGGGTTACGAACATGTTGCTCGCTGTGACGGAACCGGACGATTTGCTGGCTCAAACGTCCCTGTACCAGGAATTCCTCGCCGAGCGGGAGGAAATCCTGAAACACAAGTGGATCGAGTCGGAGAAGGCCGGGTACGACATCGGCTTCGAGCGGGCTCACACCGACTGGATCGTCAAACACCGGGCAGCCTGGCTGCGTTGGCGCCGAAGCCTGCGCGCGCGGGGCAGTTCCCCCGGCGATACCACCTCCCCCTGATGTCTCCGTCTCCTCGCTCGGCCCGCGGCCCGGCAACTCCGGGAGCGGTGAGCCCGGGGCCGCCGCAGGGAAAGGCGACCAAAGTCCTGCTCTCGGCTGCGGAGGTTCAGCGGGCCGTGACCCGACTGGCGCGGGAGATTGCCCGGGCCCACCGCACGGGGGGGGAACTGGTACTGGTGGGCATTCAGACCGGGGGCGTGCACCTGGCCCGACAATTGGCGGCGCAACTGGGCCGGCTGTGGCCGGGACACGTCACGGTGGGGCAGTTGGACATCGCAATGCACCGGGACGACCTGGACCGGCGCCTGGCGCCGCCGGTGCATCCGACCACCGTGCCGGTGGATATTGCCGACAAGGTGGTGGTGCTGGTGGATGATGTCCTGTCCACCGGCCGCACGGTGCGGGCGGCCCTGGATGCGCTTCACGACCTGGGCCGGCCGCGCGCGGTGCACCTGGCCGTGTTGGTGGAACGCCCCCACCGCGCGTTGCCCATCCGGCCGGACTTCGTCGGCAAGCGGGTCCGTACCGCGCCGGGGGACCGGGTGGAGGTCCAGTTAAACGGCGAGGACGGCCTGGGCGCCGTGCTCCTGATCCGGGGCGGGGCGAGTTGACGCGTTGGCGGAATCATGCCCTGGCATCGCAAAGACCTGCTGGACCTTCAATCCCTCAGCGCGGAGGAGATCCTGACCGTGCTGGACACGGCCCGGGAGTTCAAGGCGGTGGGACAGCGCCCCATCAAGAAAGTCCCGCCGCTGCTCGGCAAAACGGTGGTCAACCTTTTCGTCGAGCCGTCCACCCGCACCCGCATCAGTTTCGAACTGGCCGCCAAGCGGTTGAGCGCGGACGTGATCAATTTCACTGCCGAGGCCTCCTCGTTGCGCAAGGGCGAGACGCTCAAGGACACCGCGCGCAACCTGGAGGCGCTGCGCGTGGACTTCATCATCCTCCGGCACAGCGCGGCCGGCGCGGCCCATTTCCTGGCACGCGTCCTGGCGGCGCACGTGATCAACGCGGGGGACGGGGCGCATGAGCACCCCACCCAGGGGTTGCTGGACCTGTTCACCATCCGGGAAAAGCTGGGTCGGATTGCCGGACTGAAGGTCACGATCCTGGGCGACATTTTGTACAGCCGCGTGGCCCGCTCGAACATCTGGGGCCTGCAAAAACTGGGGGCGCAGGTCACCCTCTGCGGGCCGCCCACGCTGGTGCCGCGGGCTTTCGAGTCGCTGGGCTGCCGGGTGGTCCACGATCTGGAGGAGGGGATTCGGGAGGCGGACGTGATCAACCTGTTGCGCATCCAGCACGAACGGCAGCGGCGAAATGCCTTCCCCGGACTGGGCGAGTACACCAGTCTGTTCGGGCTCACGCGCCAACGGTTGACGGAACTGCGGCCCGGGGCCCTGATCATGCACCCCGGCCCCATCAACCGCGGGGTGGAGGTGGACAGTGACGTGGCGGACGGCGAGTGGTCGGTCATTCTGGAACAGGTCACCAACGGCCTGGCGGTGCGCATGGCCGTGCTTTATCTGCTCAACGGCGCCCGGGCGGTCGCCGCGGCACCGGCCTGAGCCGGGCCAACAGGCGGCCGGCATTGGGGAGGGCGGCCGAGCCAATCCCCGGTTTGGGAAGACAACGAAAAGGGCCGGCGCGCGCGCCGGCCCGTGTGCTTTCAAGGTCCGCAGTTCCTCCGGGGGAAACTCAGTAGTCCATGTCGCCCATGTCCCCGTGGGCCCCGCCACCGGCCTTCTTCTTCTCCTTCTCCGGGACCTCGGTGATGAGGCATTCGGTGGTGAGCAGCAACCCGGCGATGGAGGCCGCGTTCTGCAGGGCGGTCCGGGTGACCTTTTTCGGGTCCACCACGCCGGCCTTGACGAGGTCCTCGTACTGGCCGGTGGACACGTTGAAGCCCTCGTTGCCCTTGCGGCGCTTGACCTCCTCGACCACGACGGAGCCTTCCAAACCGGCGTTGTTGGCCAGCTCGCGGGTCGGGAATTCGATCGCGCGCTTGACGATGTCCACGCCGATTTTTTCGTCCTCGTTCTCGGCCTTGACGGCTTCAATGGCCGAGACGCAGCGCAACAGGGCCACGCCACCGCCGGGCACGATGCCCTCCTCGACCGCCGCGCGGGTCGCGTGCAGGGCGTCCTCGACGCGGGCCTTCTTCTCCTTCATCTCGGTCTCGGTGGCGGCCCCGACGTTGATGACGGCCACGCCACCGGCCAGTTTGGCCAGACGCTCCTGGAGCTTCTCGCGATCGTAGTCGCTGGTGGTCTCCTCGATCTGGCGGCGGATCTGGTTGATCCGGCCCTGGATTTCGGAGGCCTTGCCGGCGCCCTCGACGATGGTGGTGTTTTCCTTGTCCACCACGATGCTCTTGGCGCGGCCGAGGTCGGACAGCTCGACGTTCTCGAGCTTGATGCCCAGGTCTTCGCTGATGAAGCGGCCACCGGTGAGGATGGCGATGTCCTCACACATGGCCTTGCGGCGATCCCCGAAGCCCGGGGCCTTGACGGCGCAGCAGGAGATGGTCTTGCGGAGGTTGTTGACCACCAGCGTGGCCAGCGCCTCGCCCTCGACCTCCTCGGCGATGACCAGCAGTGGTTTGCCGGCCCGGGCCACTTTTTCCAGCAGCGGGAGCAGGTCCTTGAGGCTGCTGATCTTCTTCTCGTAGATCAGGACGTAGGCATCCTCCAGCTTGCACTCCATCGTCTCGGCATTGGTGACGAAGTAGGGGGAGAGGTAGCCCTTGTCGAACTGCATGCCCTCGACCACTTCGAGGGTGGTCTCGATGGACTTGGCCTCCTCGACGGTGATGGTGCCGTCCTTGCCGACCTTGTCCATGGCGTCGGCGATGATTTCGCCGATGGTGGTGTCCCAGTTGGACGAGACGGTGGCCACCTGTTTGATTTCCTCCTTGTCCTTGACCTTCTTGGCGATCTTGTCCAGGTGCGCCACGGCGGCTTCCACCGCCTTTTGGATGCCGCGCTGGATGCCGATGGGGTTGGCGCCGGAGGTGACGAATTTCAGGCCCTCGCGGTAGATCGCCTCGGCCAGAATGGTGGCCGTGGTGGTGCCGTCGCCGGCGGCGTCACTGGTCTTGCTGGCGACCTCGCGCACCATCTGGGCGCCCATGTTCTCGTAGGGGTCTTCCAGCTCGATTTCCTTGGCCACGGTCACGCCGTCCTTGGTCACCGTGGGCGAGCCGAATTTCTTGTCGAGCACGACGTTGCGGCCCTTGGGACCGAGGGTGGCGGTGACGGCCTTGGAGAGCTTGGTCACGCCGCGCAGGATGGCCTGACGCGCGGCTTCATCGAAGAGGAGTTGTTTTGCTGCCATAGGTTTGCGGGTGAGTTAACCAGGGTTGAGGGTTATTCGACGATGGCCAGAATGTCATCCGAGCTGAGGAGCTTGTACTCCTTGTCTTCGATTTTGATCTCGGTGCCGCCATATTTGCTGATGAGCACGCGGTCACCGACCTTGACCTCGAAGGGGACCTTCTTGCCATTGTCGTCGGTCTTGCCCGTGCCGAGGGCCCGTACGATGGCCTCGGTGGGCTTTTCCTTGGCGGAATCGGGAATGATGATCCCGCCCTTCTTGACTTCCTTTTCCTCGACGGGTTCGACCAGAACCCGGTCACCGAGGGGTTTGACGTTCAGTGCCATATCAGGTTGCTGTTAGGCTTGGGTTTCGTGTGGGTTTGCTGTCCGGCGGCGGGACCGCCGCACTCGCAGCGGGCCGGGCCGGACCTCGCCGATCAGGCGCCGGAGGCACCCGACCGATGCCTCCCGCGCCGGACCGGCAAAGTGCTCAGGTTTTCTTTTCGTCCACGACTTCCGCGTCAATGACCGTGCCCTCTGCGCCGCCTGCCCCGCTTCGGGCACCGCCCCCGGCCGCCCCGGTTTGACCGGACTCGGCCGTCGTCCGGGACCGGGCCTGTTCGGCGGCGGCCTTGTAAAGTTCGGCGGAGACGGCCTGCCAGGCCTCGTTGAGCCGCTCGGTGGCGGACTTGATGGCGCCCACGTCGCTCCCCTTGAGGGCGTCCTTGACGGCCGCCACGGCCCGCTCGATGCGCTCGCGGTCGCCGGCTTTGATTTTGTCGGCGTTGTCCCGGAGCATTTTTTCGGAGCGATAAACCGTGCTGTCCGCCTCGTTGCGCAGCTCGACTTCCTCGCGCCGACGCCGGTCTTCCTCGGCGTGAAGTTCGGCGTCCCGGCGCATCCGCTCGACTTCCTCCTTGGTCAGGCCGCTGGAGGCGGTGATGGTGATCTTTTGTTCCTTGCCGGTGCCGAGGTCCTTGGCGCTGACGTGAAGAATGCCGTTGGCGTCTATGTCGAAAGTGACCTCGATTTGCGGCACGCCGCGCGGGGCGGGCGGGATGTCCGTGAGGTGGAATCGCCCGATGGTTTTGTTGTCGCGGGCCATTGGCCGCTCGCCCTGGAGGACGTGGATTTCCACCCCGGGCTGGTTGTCCGTGGCCGTGGAGAAGATTTCCGACTTGCGCGTGGGGATGGTGGTGTTGCGCTCGATGAGTTTGGTGAACACGCCGCCCAGGGTCTCGATGCCCAGGGACAGCGGGGTCACGTCGAGCAGGAGCACGTCTTTGACGTCGCCCTTGAGCACGCCGGCCTGGATGGCGGCGCCGACGGCGACCACCTCGTCGGGATTCACGCCCTGATGTGGCTGTTTGTTCACCAGGCTGCGGGCGGTTTCGACCACGCGCGGCATGCGGGTCATGCCGCCCACCAGCACCAGTTCGTCAATCTGGTCCGGGGTCACGCCGGCGTCCTTGAGGCAGGCGTGGACGGGGCCCACCGTGCGCTCAAAGAGGTCGTCGCACAGTTGCTCCATTTTCGCCCGGGTGAGCTTCATGGAGATGTGCTTCGGCCCGCTGGCGTCGGCGGTGATGAAGGGCAGGTTGATTTCGTACACCTGGGCGGAGCTGAGAGCGATTTTGGCTTTTTCGGCCTCTTCCTTGATGCGCTGCATGGCATCGGGCTGCTTGCGCAGGTCCATGCCGTGCTCCTTGCGGAACTCCTCCAGGATCCAGTCCATGATCCGGTTGTCCCAGTCGTCGCCGCCGAGGTGGGTGTCGCCGTTGGTGGCCTTGACCTCGAAGACCCCGTCGCCGATCTCGAGCACCGAGATGTCGAACGTGCCGCCGCCCAGGTCGTACACGGCGATTTTCTCGTCCTTCTTCTTGTCCAGGCCGTAGGCGAGCGAGGCCGCCGTGGGCTCGTTGATGATGCGCAGGACCTCCAGTCCCGCAATGCGCCCGGCATCCTTGGTGGCCTGCCGCTGCGAGTCGTTGAAGTAGGCCGGCACGGTGATCACCGCCTGGGTGATTTTTTCGCCCAACCGGACCTCGGCATCGGCTTTGAGCTTGGCCAGGATCATGGCCGAGATTTCCGGCGGGCTGAACCGCTTGACCTGACCGTTTTCCTCGACCTCGACGTGGGCGTCACCGTTGGGCGCCTCGACCACCTTGTAGGGGACGCGTTTGATTTCCTCCCGCACCTCGGAGTACTTGCGCCCCATGAAACGCTTGATCGAGTAAATGGTGTTGCGGGGGTTGGTCACCGCCTGACGTTTGGCGGCCTCGCCCACCAGCCGTTCACCGTTTTTGGTGAAGGCCACCACCGAGGGGGTGGTGCGCCGCCCCTCGGAGTTTTCCAAGACCACCGGCTCCCCGCCCTCCATGATAGCCATGCAGGAGTTGGTGGTGCCCAAGTCAATGCCAAGTACCTTAGCCATAAAAATCGCACCTCTCTTGAGCAGCCCCGGTGCCTGACGGCCGGTTTTGAAGCAACTTGCACGGCCGCAATTGAATGCATATTAACCCTCGCGACCAAGCGGGGGAAACCCTCGTGTCGAATGTGTCAGAAGGTTTCAAACGGCTTTCCGCCCGTGGACGAGTTGACTCAGCCGGTCGCAGGGGGTGAGGGGAAGCTGCGCGAACCTTGGAGCTGTTTTTTAGCCGCCGCTTCGGAGTGTTTGGGCAAGGTAGTGCGCCGCGGTGGCCACGTATTTCTCGGCCCAACCTTTGAGCTTGGTCCGCTCCTCCAGGCTCAATGCCCGCACCACCCGGGCGGGCACGCCCAAGATCAGGGAGCCGGGTGGCGCTCGAAACCCCCGGGGCACCAGGGCATTGGCGCCGATCAGCGACTGAGCGCCGATTTCCGCACCGTCCAGGATCGTGGCGCCCATGCCGACGAGGGTTTCGTCTCCCACGGTGCACGCATGGACGATGGCCCCGTGGCCTACCGTGACCCAATTGCCCACCTGGCAGGCAAACTCGTCGGCCACATGCAGGACGGCATTGTCCTGGATATTGGTGTGGTGGCCCACGACAACCCGATTGATGTCTCCGCGCAGAACCGCGTTGTACCAAACGCTGGAGTGATCGCCCAAGGTTACGTCCCCGACCAGCCGCGCTCCGGGCGCGACAAAAACTCCCCGGCCCAACACGGGCTGGCGGTGGAGGAAACGGGCTGGTCGTGCCTTGACGGAAGACCCGGCAATCGAGTCGGGCGGAACCGGCCCATCAGCGGGGCGTTCGGCTTTCACAACAACCGGGGCTGTTGATCGGCCCGGGCCAGCTCTTCGCTGAGGCTTTTAACCCGTTGGCGGCGGCGTTCCATGATGAACTTGTCCAACTTGGGGTCGAAGGGCACGGGGTACCGGCCGTCGTAGCAGGCCAGACAAAAGGCATCCGCGGGGAGGCCGGTGGCCTTGATCATGCCCTCGCGGGAGAGGTAGGCCAGGGAGTCGGCCTGGAGGTACTCCCGGATTTGGTCCAAGGTGTGCGTGGCGGCCATCAGTTTGGAGGCATCGGGGAAGTCAATGCCGTACACGCACGGATGGCGGTGGGGTGGGCAACTGATGCGCACGTGCACCTCGCGGGCGCCGGCCTGCTTGAGGTTGTTGACCCGCTGGCGACAAGTGGTGCCGCGCACGATCGAATCGTCCACAATGACCACGCGCCGGCCGGCGACCAGTTCCTTGATGAGGTTGAGTTTCACCCGCACGTCGAAATCGCGGATGATCTGGGTGGGTTGGAGGAAGCTGCGCCCGACGTAGTGGTTGCGCACAAAGCCCATTTCCAGCGGGATGCCCGACTCGAGCGAAAAGCCCAGCCCGGCGCAGGTGCCGCTATCCGGCACCGGGATGACCACGTCCGCCTCGACCGGGCATTCCCGGGCCAGTTGGCGGCCCATTTCCACGCGCACGCGATACACATTGCGTCCTGCGATGGTGCTGTCCGGCCGCGCGAAATAGACGTACTCGAACATGCAAAAGGCCCGCCCGGCCGGGGGCGGCAGAATCTCGATCGAGCGCAACCCCTCGGTACTGATGATCACCGCCTCCCCGGGGTTCACGTCCCGTTCGAAGCGCGCGCCGATCAGGTCAAAAGCGCAGGTCTCGCTGGCGACCACCCAGGCGTTGTCCAACCGCCCCAGCGAGAGCGGGCGGAACCCAAACGGGTCCCGGGCGGCGATCAATTCGTGTTCGGTGAGGATGACCAGCGAATAGGCCCCCTCGACGCGCCGCAGGGCGTACAAGAGCATGTTTTCACTGCCGTTCTGTCCCGGGCGGGCCATCAGGTGCAGGATGATCTCGCTGTCCACCGTGGTCTGGAAGATCGAGCCGGCGGCCTCCAGTTCCTCGCGCAGCACCAGGGCGTTGGTGAGGTTGCCGTTGTGGGCCACGGCCAGTTGCCCCCGGGCGCAGTCCACCGTCAGGGGTTGGGCGTTGCGCGGATGAGACTCCCCCGTGGTCGAATAGCGGGTGTGGCCGATGGCCACGTGACCCACCAGGCGGTCGAGCACCGAGCCGTTGAAGACCTGCGGCACCAGGCCCATGCCCTTGTGCGCGTGGAACTGCCGGCCGTCCGAACTGACAATGCCCGCGCTTTCCTGACCGCGGTGCTGGAGGGCGTACAAGCCGCAGTAGGTCAGTTCCGCCGCCCGGGGATGCCCGTAAATCCCGAAAATGCCGCAATAATGCTTCGGGTGGGAAGGCTCTTCCGGGAGCGGGAGAGTCGGCAGGCACTCGGGCGAGGCGGCGCAACGCACGGTTCGATTCCAAACCGGACCTGCCGGTCCGGCAAGCTCCAACTGGCGGGCCGGGCCGCACCGCGCCCGTTGCCCTAAACCGATGGCCCCGTCAGCGTGCCCTCGGGGCCGGAAGAAGTCCGGGAATCTCCTTGACCGCACAGTCAAGGCATTCTTAGTGTGGACACGTGCCAGGCATGTTGCATGTTCGAGCAGCTTAAGAGCCTGTTTTCCAACGACATTGGAATTGATCTGGGCACGGCCAACTCCTTGGTTTACGTCAAGGACCGGGGGATTGTTTTGCGTGAACCTTCCGTCGTCGCCATTCAGGCCGGGACCAACGTGGTCCTGGCGGTGGGCGAGGAAGCCAAGCGCATGCTCGGGCGCACCCCGGGCAACATCATCGCCATCCGCCCGATGAAGGACGGGGTGATTGCGGATTTCGACGTCACCGGAGCCATGCTGCGGCATTTCATCCAGCGGGTGCATCATCGCAAGCTGATTGCTCCGCGCGTGGTTGTGGCCGTGCCCTCCGGTATTACCGAGGTGGAAAAACGGGCGGTGAAAGACTCCGTGACCCACGCCGGAGCGCGCGAGGTGTACCTGATCGAACAACCGATGGCCTCGGCCATTGGCGTGGGGCTGCCCGTACATGAACCGGCCGGCAACATGATCGTGGACATTGGCGGCGGCACCTGCGAGATGGCCATTATTTCCCTGGCCGGCATCGTCTTCAGCCGCAGCCTGCGCGTGGGGGGCGACGAATTTGACGAAACCATCGTCGCCCACATGAAACGCGCGCACAACCTGATGATTGGCGAACGAACCGCGGAAGAGATCAAGATTCGCATCGGCTCCGCCTATCCCCTCGAGCAGGAACTGACGATGGACGTCAAGGGCCGCGACCTGAGCACCGGCCTGCCCAAGACCATCACCGTCCGCTCCGAGGAGATTCGCGAAGCGCTCAAGGAACCGCTTTCGAGCATCCTGGAAGCCATCCGCATCACCCTCGAACGCTGCCCGCCCGAATTGGCTGCCGACCTGGTGGACCGGGGCATCGTCCTGGCGGGCGGGGGCGCGCTGCTGCGGGGCATTGACCGGCTGGTGGCCGAGGAGACCTACCTCCCGGTGCACATAGCCGACGACCCCCTGACCGCCGTGGCCGAGGGCACCGGCCGGGTGCTCAACGAGCTGCAGTTCCTCAAGCGCGTGACCTCTTCCGCCGCCTGAACCCGGCCCCGGGCCGGTGCGTTCGCCCCGTAAAACTCGAACGGGGAAACGGATGTTCAAACGACCGCAATGGGTCGCCTTCAGCGCGGTGACGCTGGCGGTGCTGGTTCTGTGGAACCTGCCCGACCGGCTGGCGGCGCGTGTCAAAATCGCCCTCGGGGCGTTGTTCCTGCCCCTGTTTGGTCTGGTGGGTTCCGCCCAGCACCTGGCGGCCGAGGCCTCCCGCGCGGTCGTCCCCCGCGCCGAACTGGAGCGCCAGCTCGAGGCCCTGCGCCGGGAAAACCTGCGCCTCCAACTGGAACTGACCCGGGCCGGGGCCGCCTTCGAGGAAAACCAACGCCTGCGTCAACTCCTGGCCTGGCGTCCGGCCGGCCCCTGGCAGACCCGCATCTGCTCGGTCCTGGCCCGGGACCCGGAGGCCTGGTGGCAGGCGATCCACATTGACGCCGGCGCCCGGGCCGGACTGCGGCCGGGCCTGCCGGTGGTGGTGCCCGAGGGACTCATCGGACGCGTGGACCGGGTGGCACCCACCACCGCGGAGGTCGTGTTGCTCGGGGATCCGCGCTGCCGCGTGGCCGTGGTGGTGCGCGAAACCGGTGAAACCGGCGTGCTCACCACCCGCTCCTCCGGGATGGGGGACCCGCGGTTGGTGGACCTGACCCATCTGCCGCGTCATCTGGCGGTTCAGCCCGGGCAAACCGTTTTCACCAGCGGGCTCGGCGGGGTGTTCCCGCCCGGCCTGCCGGTGGGCACCGTCGTGGACACACGCAGCGTGGGATACGGGCTGTACTCGGAGGCCCGGGTGCGACTGTATGCCGATCCGAGCCGGCTGCGCGAGGTCATCGTGTTGCTTCCATGAACCGTGCCCGGCTCATCTTGTTGCTGGTGCTGGCCTACCTGGCGGTCTTTTTCCAGGCGGCCTTCGATTGGCCGCAACGC
Source organism: uncultured Verrucomicrobiae bacterium (assembly GCA_937946835.1). GTDB lineage: Bacteria > Verrucomicrobiota > Verrucomicrobiia > Limisphaerales > J093 > DSVZ01. The sequence continues at coordinate 43,185 of CALFAV010000003.1, forward strand.
TGGCTGGGCGGGCCGATCAGCCTGTTGCCGCCGCTGATGGTCTGCGCCGCGTTGCGGCTGGGATTGACCGAGGTGACCGTGCTGGCGCTCTGCGGCGGCTTGTGGTTGGACGCCCTGTCGGCCAACCCGCTCGGGACCAGCCTCCTGCCGTTGTTCCTGGCCGGCTGGGGGGTGTGGCGCTGGCGCGAGGCGCTCTTGCGCGAGCTGGATTACGCGCAACTCATTCTCGGGGCCTGCGCCAGTCTGGCCGTGCCCGTGCTCACCCTGGTCCTGGTGCTGTCCAAGGGCGCCGAGCCGAGCCTGGGCTGGCACACGGCCTGGCATTTGGTGGTGTTGACCGTGGGCGGGGCCGTGTGCACCCCGCTCCTGTTCCGGCTGCTGGAGCGGTTGGAGCGACTCTTCGTTCATCCCGAGATCGTGGCCGGCTCGTTCCGGCCCGACCGGGAAATCAAGCGCGGCCGTTACTAACCCATGCTGGTGGTGGACCAATTGCGACGCGGAGACCGGCGCCTGCGGGTGCTGGCCGGGGTCGTCATGACCGGCTTGCTCCTGTTGCTGGCCGGCTTGTGGTACCTCCAGGTGGTCAAGGCCCGGTACTACCAGGCCAAGATGCGCACCCAGACCTATCGCATCGTGCGCGAACCGGCGGTGCGGGGCAAAATCCTGGACCGCTCCGGCCGCGTGCTGGCGGAAAACCGACCGGCCTACCAACTCAACCTCTACATCGAGGAACTGCGTCCCCAGTTCCGCGAGGAGTACTGGCGCCAACGCGCCGCGTTCGTGGCGGAAAAAATCCGCACCAACGCCGCCCGCCGGGCCGCAGCCGGTCTGCTGGAGCGCTGGTTCTCCCCGGGGGGAAGTGCCGCTCCCCAGGTCCGCCTGACCCGGGACGAAATCCAAACCCTGAACCACGCCGCCCGGTACACGGTCATCAGCAACACCGTGGCCCGGCTCGGTGCGGTGCTGGGCACGCCGCTGTCCCTCACCGAGGCGCAGTACCGCCGTCATTACCACCACTGGCCCTACCGGCCGCTGCCGCTCGTGGAAAATCTCACCCCTGTCCAGGTGGCCCGCTTCCTGGAACAAGCCCCGACCCTGCCGGGCGTGGATCTGGAAGTGCGGCCGCGCCGCCACTACCCCCACGGGCCGTCCACCGCCCATGTGCTGGGGTACCTCACGCGCGACGACCTCGCCGTGGGGGACTCCGAGGAGTTGTTTCACTACAGCCTGCCCAGCTACGAGGGCGCGCTGGGCATTGAATTTGGTTACAACGACGCGTTGATCGGTCGTCCCGGGATCCGTCACATCACCGTCAACAGCCTCAGTTACCGCGAGGAGGAAACCCTTTGGGAAATCGCCGAGGCCGGGCAAAACGTGGTCCTGACCCTGGACCTCGAGCTGCAGCTTGCCGCCTGGCGGGCCCTGCAATCAGTCGGCCCGGAGGTACGGGGCGCGGTGGTGGTCCTGGACGTGACCAACGGGGACGTGTTGGCGCTGGTCTCCGCCCCGGCCTACGACCCCAACCAATTCCTGGCCGGCCTTTCGGAGAGCGACTGGCGCGAGCGGCTCAACCACCCGCAACAACGCCCCATGCTCAACCGCGCCACCCAGGGCGCCTACCCCCCCGGCTCGATCTTCAAATTGGTGACCGGCCTGGCCTGCCTGGAAGCGGGTTTGGACCCGCAGGCCGTCTTCACCGTGCAACCCGATCCGGCCAACCCGGCCCGCGGCGCCATCACCGTGGGCCGGCGCAAAATCCGCGACACCGCCCCGCCCGGGGATTACAACTTCCGTCGCGCGCTGCTGCGCTCCAGCAACGCCTACTTCATCCATCACGGGCTGGCGGCCGGCCGGGATCGGCTGCTGGAAATGGGCAAGCGTTTCTTCCTGGGCGAGCGCATCGGCCTGCCGCTGCGCCAGGAGGCGCGCGGGTTTTTCCCCCAACCGCGGGAAGTGCGCTGGCAGTGGACCGACGGCAACGTGGCCAACGCCTGCATCGGTCAGGAGATTACCGTCACCCCGCTGCAAATGGCTGTGCTCACCGCGGCCATTGCCAACGGCGGCCAGGTGTACTGGCCGCGGTTGGTCCTGCGCCTGGAGCCGCCGGAACCGCTCCCGGACACCGCGCCCACCCTGTTCCCGCCGCGACTGCGCGGGGAACTGGGCGTGGCCCCCGAGCATCTGCGGGTGCTGCGCGAGGCGATGCTGGCCGACACCCTCGAGCCGGAGGGCACCGGCTACGCCGCCTTCCACGAACGCGACCGCCGCACCCCGCGGTTGCAGCACTTTCAGGTCGGCGGCAAGACCGGCACCGCCGAGATCGAGGAAAACGGCCGCACCGTGGACTACATCACCTGGTTCACCGCGTTCGGGCCGTACGAGCAGCCCCGCTACGCGGTCGTGGCCATGGTCGAGAGCGGCCGCTCCGGCGGCGGCACCTGCGCCCCGGTGGTGTGCCGGATCTTTGAATTTCTGGAACGCCGGACGGCGCCCGCCCCGCCGTCCCTGGCCAGCACGGGTCAGCCCTGACGATGAATCCGGAACCGGTCAAACGCCCCCCCCGCATCGAGTGGCTGATGTGGGCGGCCGTGCTGGGCCTGATGATTCTGGGCGCGTTGTTCGTGGCCAGCGCCACGCTCAGCCGCGAAAGCGCGGGGCTGGCCTGGTACCAGCGGGGCTTTGTGCGCCAGTTGTTCTGGTACGCGCTGGGCGGCGGGTTGGCGGTGCTGGTCTGCCTGTGGGATTACCGCCGGCTCTCCCGCTGGGCGATGCCCGGCTACTGGCTGGCCGTTCTGTTGTTGGTGGCCGTGCTGGTCCCCGGCATCGGCAGCACCCAGGGCTGGGGCGCCCGCCGCTGGATTGATCTGGGCCCGGTGCAATTCCAGCCGTCGGAATTCGCCAAGCTCGCCTTCGTGCTGGCGCTGGCCGGTTTCCTGAGCCGCCCGGCCGCCGAACTGGCCCGCCCGGAAAACTTCTTCAAGGCCCTGGGCCTGTGCCTGCTGCCGTTTGGGTTGATCCTGCGCGAGCCCGACCTGGGCTCGGCGCTGGTGTTTCTGCCGGTGGGGTTGGCCATGATGTACGTGGCGGGAGTCCCCGGCCGCTATTTGGCGCGGCTGGGCATGGGCGCCGCCGGGCTTGGGGCGCTGCTGGTGGTGGACCTGCTCTGGGCGCCGGCGCACTGGCAGTTGGTCAAACTGGAACCCTACCAGCAGCGGCGGCTGCTGGTTTATTTCGGCAAGGATTTCGTCCCGCCCGGGGCCACCGGGGCGGAACGGGCGCGGGCGTTGCAGCAGTACCGCGACGCCGTGCACAACGTGGAACAAGCGCTCATCTCCGTGGGCTCCGGCGGGCTTACGGGCAAGGGCTGGCGCCGGGGCACGCAAAACGCCCTCGGCTACCTGCCCCGCGCGGTGGCGCACAACGACTTCATCTTCTCCGTGATTGCCGAGGAGAGTGGATTTGTCGGCAGCGCGGGCGTGCTCGCGCTGTACGCCGCGATCCTGTTCACCGGGATCCAAATCGCCGGCCGGGCCCGGGACCGCCTGGGCCAACTGCTGGCCGTGGGCGTGGTGACCCTGTTCTTCACCCACGTCTTCGTCAACATCGGCATGAACATCCGGCTGATGCCCGTGACCGGCATCCCCCTGCCGCTGCTCAGTTACGGCGGCACCTCGGTGGTATGTTCGCTGGTCGCGCTCGGCCTGTTGCAAAACCTCCAACTCCATCGCGAGACCCCCTGACCATGTCCGATCGCAGTTTCTCCAGTCGTCGCCGCGCCGGGCAGCGGTTCCGCCCCGGTCGTGGTCAAACCTTCAAACCCGAACGCCCCGCCGGGGAGGCGCGGGCCGAGGCCCTCGGCGAAAAAACCGGCGAGGAGACCGTCTTTGACTTCCAACGCCACGAACGCGAAATCCAGCGCGCGGAAAATCAGGCGGCCGGCCTGCCGCCCGACGCTTCCGAGGCGCTCGCCGCCCCGGCTGACCTCGAAAAGCGCGGCTTCCGCACCCCGCCGTCTGAGGAACCGGCCGAAGCTCCGGCCGCCGAGGCCGCCCCCCCGACGCCCGCGGCCGAGCCCGCCCCCGCGCCGGCCCCGGGGCTCATGGACACGCTCAAGGCCGCCGCCCAGCGCGTGCTCCAACGGGTCACCAAGCTGGTGACCAACAAAAGCTCGCCCCGCAAGGAAATCATCATCAACGCCGAATCCCTCGAAACCCGCGTGGCCCTGCTCGAGGAAGGGCGCCTGGAGGAATTCACCATCGAGCGCACCGGCGAGGAGCGGCTGGTGGGCAGCATCTTCAAGGGCAAGGTCCGCAACCTCGAAGACGGCCTCAAGGCCGCGTTCGTGGACATCGGCTTCGAGAAAAACGCCTTCCTGCACTACTGGGACATCGTGCCGGCCAGTTTCGACAGCAACGTGGAGCTGGTCGAGCGCGAGGACCGCCGCCGCCGCGAGCGGCCCAAGATCACCCAGAAGGACATCCCCCGCCTTTACCCCCCGGGCACCGACATCGTGGTGCAGGTCAGCAAGGGCCCCATCGGCACCAAGGGACCGCGGGTGACCACCAATCTGGCCATCCCCGGCCGGTTCCTGGTCCTGCTGCCCAACTCCGACCAGTGCGGCATCTCCCGCAAGATCGAGGACCCCGCCGAGCGGCAGCGCCTGAAACAGATCGTGCGCAAGCTCACCCTGCCCGAGGGCATGGGTGTGATCATTCGCACCGCCGGCGAGGGCCAGCAGGCGCGGTACTTCGTGCGCGACCTGGCCCTCCTGCTCGAGGAATGGAAGGCGGTGCAGGAAAAAATCAACACCCAGCCCGCCCCGTGCTGCGTGTTCCGCGAGCCGGACCTCATCGAGCGCACCGTGCGCGACTTCCTGACCGATGACGTCGAGCGCATCGTGGTGGATCATTACCCCAGTTACGAACGCATCCGGGACACCATCGCCCGGATTTCCAAGCGCTCGGCCAGCCGGGTGAAGTTCTACAACGAATCCCAGCCGGTCTTTGACCGCTTCGGCATCACCCGCCAGCTCCAGACCGCCTTCGCCCGCCAGGTGCCGCTCAAAAGCGGCGGCTACATCGTGGTGGACGAGACCGAGGCGCTGGTGGCCATTGACGTCAACACCGGCCGCCACAAGAGCGGCAAGGACCCCGAGTCCACCATCACCAAGGTCAACCTCGAGGCCTGCGAGGAGATCTGCCGCCAACTGCGCCTGCGCAACATGGGCGGCCTGATCGTGCTGGACTTCATTGACATGCGCTCCGGCCGGGATCGCCAGCTCGTGTACCAGCGCATGAAGGAGCTGCTCAAACGCGACCGCGCCCGCACCCACATCCTGCCCATCTCGCCGCTGGGGCTGATGGAGATGACCCGCCAGCGCCACACCGAGAGCGTCCAGGAATCGGTCTATGACGACTGCCCGTACTGCAAGGGCCGCGGGGTGGTCAAGAGCACCCTCACCATGAGCGCGGAAATCCAGCGCAAACTGGCGGAAATCCTCAAAAGCCGGCCCCGCGATGAATCGGACTTCCAGCTCCGGGTGGTCGTGCACCCCAGCGTGCTCGAGCGCCTCCGCAACGAGGACCAGCAACTGATCATTGACCTCGAAAAACGCTACTTCGGCAAACTGAGCTTCCGCGGCGAACCCACCTTCCACGCCGAGCAATTCAAGGTCTTCAACGCCCTGACCAACGAGGAACTGGCCAGCGTGGGCGGGTAGGGCGTCCCGCTCCCCGGGCCGCTGAAGGGGCCGGTGGGGGGCGGCTTCGGCCCCCGCGGAAATATGTTTGCCGGGCCCCGTGCCGGTTTGGGAAGGTGCGGCCGCTGCCCATGAAACGTGTTTGCCTGCTCTGGTCCGCCGTGCTGCTCGGCGGAATTGGCCCTGTCCCCCTTTTCCCCCTCGGGCGCGGCGCGGCCGCCCCGGAGACCCCCTCGGACCTGCGCGCCATTCCCGCCGAGGACCTGGAAAAAATCCGCGCCGCCCTGCCCGACCGCGCCCCGGCCCCGCCGGCGAAACCCCGGCGGTTGCTGCTCTTTGTCCGCAACGTCGGCTACGGGGGCCATCCCTCGGCCGAGTACGCCAACCACGCCTTCACGCTGCTGGGCGAGAAGACCGGGGCCTTCCAGGCGGTGGTCCGGCGCGATCCGGAAGTGTTCCGCCGGGAAAGTCTCCGGCAGTTCGACGCCGTCTTCATCAACAACTGCGTCGGCAATCTCTTCACCGATCCGGAGCGGCGGCAGAATCTGGTCGAGTTTGTCACCGGCGGCGGCGGGCTGTTGGGCGTGCACGGCACCACGGTCGCCTTCACCCATTGGCCCGGGGCGGTCGAGGACTGGCCGGAGTTTGGCCAGATGATCGGCGCGCGCGGCGCCGCCCACCGCGAGAGCACCGAGCACGTGTTCATCAAGCTCGATGAGCCGGACCACCCGCTCAACGCGGTGTTCGGCGGGCAGGGCTGGGACTACCGCGACGAATTCTTCCGCGTGGGGGAGCCGTACTCGCGGCGGCGCGTGCGGGTGCTGTTCAGCATTGATACCGCCAGGACCGACCTGCAGCAGGGCCGGGGCTTCGGGCAACTCGAACGCGCCGACCACGATTTTGCCCTGGCCTGGGTGCGCCGTTACGGCCGCGGGCGCACCTTTTACTGCACCATCGCCCACAACCCGTACGTGTTTTGGGACCGACGGATGCTCGCGTTTTACCTGGGAGCCATTCAGTTCGCGCTGGGCGACCTGCCGGCACCCACCACGGCCAGCGCCTGGCTCACCCCGGCCCTGCGCGCCCAGGAGCGACTCGGTTGGCGGCTGGGCATCGAGGCCTACACCTTCCACCGCGCCACGTTCTTCGAGACGGTGGACCGCGCGGCCAAACTGGGCGTGCCGTTTGTTGGCGGCCTGAGCTTCCAGAAGGTCAGCGCGGACCTCCCCAAGAACTTCGAGCCGGGCCTCAGTGACGAGGAGTTGCGCGCCATCCGGCTCAAGCTGGCCGACGCCGGTGTGCACCTCCTGACCTTTTACCTGCACGACATCCCCGGCGACGAGGCCGGCGCCCGGCGGGTGTTCGAGTTCGCCCGCAAGCTGGGCCTCGAGACCTTCATGACCGAGCCGAAACTCGAGGCGCTCGACACCCTCGAGCGTCTTGCCGAGGAGTACGGGGTGAATGTCGCCCTGCACAACCACGACCCGAAAGCCTCGCCGCATTACTGGAGTCCGGACGCCATCCTGAAGGTCTGCGCCGGTCGCAGCCCGCGCCTGGGGGCGGCGGCGGATGTCGGCTACTGGCTGCGCGCGGGCGTGGACCCGGTTGAGGGCCTTCGCAAGCTGGGCCCGCGTCTGATCACCCTGCAATTGCACGACCTGAACGAAATTTCCCCGCAGGGCACGGATGTGCCGTGGGGCACGGGCCGGGGGCGGACCGGGGACATTTTGCGCGAAATCCAAAGGCTGGGACTGCGCCCCACCATGATCGGCCTGGAGTACTCGAAGGACTTTGACCGGAACGAGGACGCCGTGGCCGCCTGCGTGGCCTGGTTCAACCAGTTCGTCGTGCAACTGGCCCCATGAGCGCGGCTCCGTTCGATCGCCCCGCATCCGAAAATCTGGCCCGGGCCTTTGCGGCCCTGGCCCGGTATGACCGCGGCTCGGATCGAGGCGCGTTGTGGCCGCTGGATGCGGCGGTGGCGGCCGCCACGGGGGACCCGGCGTTACGGGCCGAACTGGAGGCGGGACTCGTGCGCTGTTTGCGCAGCCCGGCTTCGGCCGTGGCCAAGGAGTATGCCTGCGAGAAACTGGCGATGATTGGCGGGCCGGCGTCGGTGGAAGCCCTGGCCGCGTTGCTGGCCGAACCGGACCTGTCCCATGCCGCGTCCGGTGCCCTGCGCGCCATTCCCGGGGCGGAGGCCGCGCGCGCCCTGCGCCGCGGTTTGAAGACGCTGGCCGGTCTGCCACTGGTAGGGGTCATCACCGCCCTGGGCGGACGCCGGGATGCTGCCAGCGGGGAGGCGTTGACCGGACTTTTGTCCCACGCGGACGTGCGGGTGGTGTCCGCGGCGGTCTGGGCCCTGGGCGCGATTGGAACACCGTCGGCCGGTCGGGCTCTGCGCCAACTCCTGCCGGGGGCGCCCGCCGCCCTGCTGCCCGAGCTGACGGAGGCGTGCCTGGTCTGTGCGGGGCACCTCAGCGAGGTCCGGGAGTCCCGAGCCGCCCGGACCCTGCTGGATGCCCTGTTGACCGCCGGTCCGCCGCCCCACGCGCGCGCTGCGGCTCTGCGCCTGCTGGCCTCGCTCCCTTCGTGACCGCGGCTTGGTGATCCCGGCACCGGGTGCGGCTGGCGCGTAACCGGGCCTGCCAAGACCGGCTTCGCTTGTGCCGCACGGTAGGCGGCAAGCCGCGGGCCGTAAAAAGTTGAAACGTCCGTTGCAACCCCGGTCCCGGGGGTTAGAATGGCGGCGCAGAAAGGAACACCAAAACGTTATGCAGACCGCTCTTCGAGTGACCCTTCTGATAACCCTGTGCACCGCACTTCAGGCCGCCGATCCCGCCGCGCTGCGGGAGAAGGCCCGGCTGTTTTTCGAGCCGCTGCCCGAGAAAATGCCCGGCTCCGAACAGGACACCCCGGCCCGGATCGAATTGGGCAAAAAACTCTATTTCGACAACCGCCTTTCGGTCAACGATTCCCAGTCCTGCAACACCTGCCACGACCTCACCGGCAACAAGGCGGGCGTGGACAACGAACCCACCTCGCCGGGCGCCCTGGGCAAGCGGGGCGACCGCAACTCGCCCACCACGCTCAACGCCGGCTTTCACTTCGCCCAGTTCTGGGATGGGCGCGCCAAGGACCTCAAGGAGCAGGCCAAGGGGCCGATTCTCAATCCGGTCGAAATGGCCATGCCGGACGAGGCCGCGGTGGAGAAAAAGTTGCGGGCCATCCCCGAGTACCGCGAGGGGTTTGCCCGGGCCTTCCCGGGCCAGAGCGAACCCATCACCTACGACAACCTGGCCGAGGCCATTGCCGCCTTTGAGCGCACGCTCATCACCCGCGACCGGTTTGACGACTTCCTCAGGGGCGACGACCGGGCTTTGACCGCCCAGGAACTCAAAGGCTTGGACCTGTTCCTGACCGTGGGGTGCACCACCTGCCACAACGGACCGGTGATCGGCGGCAACAGTTACCAGAAAGTGGGGCTGATCCACCCGTACGAGACGCCCGACCTGGGTCGGTTCGCCGTCACCAAGGAGGAAGGCGACGAGCACAAGTTCAAGGTGCCCAGCCTGCGCAACGTGGCCCTCACCGCCCCGTATTTCCACAACGGCAAGGAAACCAACCTCAAGGACACGGTGATCAAGATGGCCTACATCCAGTTGGACCGGAAACTCACCTCCGAGGAAGCCGACGCGATCGTGGCCTGGTTGCGGAGCCTGACCGACAAGGCCCGGGCGAAGTAGGCCGCCCCCAGCCAAGGGTGTCCCCCGCCCTGCCCTGGCGAAGCGCGGGGGGCCGCTTTCCACCGGCCCCCAACTCAGGGCACGGCCTTCGCGTGGTAAAAACGCCGGTCCCAACCGGGAGCCATCGGGTCTTCGATTACCCACGCCACGCCCCCGCCCACGTTGGTCAGCACCGTCCAGGCGACCAGGTCGGGCGACGTCAGCACCGCGTATTCCCAACCCGGCGGCCCGGTTAACACAAGGTGAAACGGCCCGCCCGGGGCGGCGAACCCCACCGCCTTCAGCCGGGTCGGTGGCGACCCGCCGGATTCGTCCACGCCGCCCGGCCGCGGGCCGTACGCGGGAGGCGGGGCGCCGCGCTCGCGCGCGCCCAGGTCCGGCGCCGCGCCCTGGTAATGGTCATTGAGATTGGGCAGGCGCAGCCCGGCGTCCAGCGCCCGGCTGTTGGTCCGCAGGTCCAGGGGGACGACCGCCATCTTCTGCGCGGGGTCGGCCGGAATCTGCATGGCCGCCTCGAAAACCGGCCAGGGCACGACCCGGCCGTGCACCTCCACTCCCTGGCGGGCCGCCGCGCTCAGCGAGGCATAGCGCACGTTGCCGATCTTGAACACCCCGCTGCCGGGGCTGTAGCCGTCGTAGTCCAGGTCACAGTTGATCGCCTCGGAGGTCCAGTCGGCCACCTGGGACGCCGTGCCGACGAAGAGGTTGTTGCGGAAGAGAAAATCCTTCACCGGGACCCCGGACCACACGACCAACGCCACGCCGGGGCGAACCGAGGTGTTGTGCAGGAGCAGCCCGCCACTGGGGGCGTTGTGCAGTTTGAACGGGGTGTACTGGGTGTTGAGAATCTCGTTCCGCCACACGTAGCACGGCCCGCCATACACCGGCTGGAGGCTGATGCCGACCCGGGTGTTGGTGATGCGGTTGCGGAAGCAACGGGTGTTCCGCTCCGAGTAATCCAGTTCAATCCCGTCGTCGGTGGCCTCCTCGATTTCGTTGCCGTAAAAGTCAATCGCCACCGCCGGCCGACCGGCGACCGAGAGGCCGTCCCCGTACCGTGCTATCCGGTTGTGGCAAACCACGTGGCCGGTGCCCAACACCTGGATGCCCTCCCGGGGCTCGATCACCCCCGGCGGCACCGGCCAGGTGCTCGGCCCTTCCAGAAGGTTGTCCGCGATATAAAAATCGCGCGCCGGCCCCACCGTGCACCGGATGGCTTCCTCCAGCCCGATCAACCGGCAGCGCCGAATCACCAGACCGGTGGCTTGATGGCCGCGGATGCCCTCCCGCGCGTGGCGCAACGTCAATTCTTCGAGGAACACGTGGCTCGAGCCGGACACGTCCAGCAATGTGCCCGAGCCGGCGCCCTCCAGGATCACTTCGTCCCGGGCCAGCCCGCGCACCACGATGGGGTGGGCCGGGTCGGCCTGCTGGCGCAGATAAAAGGTGGTGCCGCGATGAATCCCCGGCTCCAGCAACAGCAGGTCGCCCGGGCGGCACGCGGCCAAAGCGGCGGCCAGTTGGCCCGGAGCCACCCGCACCTCCCGCAGCCCGGCCGGCGCTCTCGGTACCGGACGCGTGCGGGCCCGGAGCGTCTGCGTGACCGAACCCCCGTCCGGGTCGTTCACGCTCACTTCCACCTCGTAGGTGGTGTCCGGCACCAGATCGAACAGCGACCCGGCAAAGGCCCGCGCCACACTCCCGGCCGGGAGGTCGGGCACATGGGCCGGGCGAATGCGCCACAAGGGCAGTCCCTCCGTCCAGGCCGCATCCCCGGCGCCGGCCCGGCGGAAACGAATCCGGGCCGTGGCATTCTCGTTGTCGTCGCCGGTGTACGGCCAGTGCACCCCCAGGCAGATCACCGTGGGCGGTTCCGGCACGGCCGTGCCGGGGTGAATCGCCAACTCCGGCGACTGGCTGCAAAGAACCCGGCCAAGGCTGAACAGTGCGAGGGTGGTGAGGCACGGGGCTTTCAGGAAAAGTGGCCCTGAGTGCCGGCGGCAGAACGCCTTGGTGTTTGGGCCGCGATCCGGGCGCAGGGGCTTTGCCCGGCGAATCAGCCGCGGCGGCCGCTCGGGTGGAAGGAATCCCGCTTCCCAGCCGGGCAGCCGCAGGCTGGCACCGTTCGATCCGGTCAGGCGCTGCGGCGCCGGGCTCGGCGCGTTGTTTCCGAAAGCCGGCGGGTCGTGGGTGCGGGCGCCCAACGGGCCCGCCCGGCCCGCGGCCGAGGTCCACGATTGGGCCATGAATTCAGTCAAGGCCGCCGCTCCGCCCGGCTCAAGTCCATTCCGACGCTCCTGTGGCCCCGAGCACCGCCGGGCCGGGGCCGCGTCACTCCCCCCCACACGCGCGGACAAAGTCGCGGAACAACGCCCGGAAGCGCGGCTGGCGCGGCGCGAGCCGCTCGGGATGAAACTGCACGGACACCAGCCAGGGCAACGCTCCGGCGTGCGCCGGCGCCAGTTCCAGCGCCTCGATCACCCCGTCCGTGCTCCGGGCCGTGACCGCGAACAATTCCGCCACCTGGTCCACGGCCTGATGGTGGGTGCTGTTGACGCCGACCCGCGTGGCCCGCAGCAGGCGCGCGAGCCGCGAGCCGGGTTCCACCTGAATCTCATGCACCGGCTCGTCTTTGCGGTCGAGGCGGCGGTGCCGCAGGCCGTTGGGACGCTGGGTGGGCAGGTCCACGATCAGCGTGCCGCCGAAGGCGACGTTGAGCAGTTGCTGCCCCCGGCAGATGGCCAGAAGCGGTTTCCGCTGGCGGAACACCTCGCGCAGACAGAGCAGCTCGAAGGCGTCCCGCTCCGGCTCCACGTGCCTGACCGTGGCGCGCAGGCGGGCGGGCAGGTCCGGCGCATACAACTCCGGCTGCAGGTCTTCGCCCCCGGTGAGCAGCACGCCGTCGCAGCGCGCCACCGCCTCCGCGACGTACCCGGACTCCGGCAGGCACGCCGCCACCACCGGCAGACCGCCGGCGGCGCGGACCGCGGCGAGGTAGGGCTGGGACAAGTTGATGGAGGCGTCGGCGAACTCCGTCCCGCGCGCCTGGGTCGCGGGCGTGACCAGGATCAGGGGCCGGACTTTCCTCATGGGCGCCACCACCGCGCAGTCTGGAGGATTTTCCACGCGGTGCAAACTCGGGATGGCCACTTGGGCTTGAATCCGGCCCCGGCTCCGGTTGACATCGGGGCATGAACACTGCGTGCCGCGCCGCTTTCTACCTCGGGTTCCGTGTCGTGGTCCTGGGCGGGGCCCTCCTGGGCCGGGCTGCCGCCGCGGCCGACTCGATCCCCCTGCCGGAGCATCCCCGCCCCGACTTCGAGCGCGCCGCCTGGATGAATCTAAACGGCACCTGGGAGTTTCGCTTCGACCCGGACAACGCCGGCGAGCGGGAAAACTGGGCCGGGGCGGCGGACGCGCCGTTCCCCGAGCGCATCCTCGTGCCGTTCCCTTGGGGCTCGCCGCTCTCGGGCGTGTCGAACCGGGCCGACCTGGCCTGGTATCGCCGGGCGATCACCGTGCCCGAGGCGTGGCGCGGGCAGCGGGTGTTCCTGGTGGTGGGCGCGTGTGACTGGCTGACGCGGGGCTGGCTGGACGGCCAGGCGCTCGGGGAGCATCGTGGCGGCTACACGCCGTTCGAGTTCGAGTTGACCCCGCACGTGAAGTGGGGCACCGAGCAGCGGCTGGTCCTGCGCGTGGACGACTCGAAGCACCCCTTCAAGCTCGAGGGCAAACAGGGTTACGGCGAGGCCAAGGGCCTCTGGCAAACCGTGTATCTGGAGGCCCGCCCGGTCACGCACCTGACCGCCGTGCGGTTCACCCCCGAGGTGGACCGTGGCCGGGTGCAGGTGGCCGCCACGTTCAGCGACGCGGCTCCGGCCGGTGCCGAACTGCGTCTGCGTTTCAAGACCGGCGACGTGCCCGAGGTCCGGCAGGCGGTTGCCGCCGGCTCGCGCGAAGCCGTGTTCGCGGTATCCCTGCCGCAACCCCGGCGGTGGTCGCTGGAAGACCCGTTCCTGTACGAGGTCGAGGCGGTGTTGGCCGCCAGCGGCGCGGAGGACCGCGTGGGCACGTACTTCGGCTTCCGCTCGATCAGCGTGGTGGACCTGCCGGGCACGGACTTCCCGTACGTCGCCCTCAACGGCCGGCCGGTGTACCTCCAGATGACCCTGGACCAGTCCTACCACCCGGAGGGCTTCTACACGTTTCCGAGCGACGCCTTCATGCGCGACGAAATCCTGCGCTCGCGCCGGCTGGGGCTGAACGCGAATCGCTTTCACGTGAAGATTGACGTGCCCCGCAAGCTGTACTGGGCCGACCGCCTGGGCCTGCTGGTCATGGCCGACGTGCCGAACAGTTGGGGCGAGCCGGACGCCGAGATGCGCCGCGAGATCGAGCACGCCCTGCGCGGCATGATCGCCCGCGACTTCAACCACCCGTCCATCTTCGCCTGGGTGCCGTTCAACGAGACCTGGGGTCTGTTCACCCGGCAGGGCGACCGGCGCGTGTACCTGCCCGAGACCCAGGCGTGGGTCGCCTCGATCTACCGGCTGGCCAAGCAACTGGACCCCACCCGGCTGGTCGAGGACAACTCGCCCTGCAACCACGACCACGTCGAGACGGACCTCAACTCCTGGCACGCCTACCTGCCCGGCTGGGCCTGGCGCGAGCACCTGGACCAGGTCACGCGCGACACCTTTCCCGGCTCGACGTGGAACTTCATCGGCGGCCGCAAGCAGGCCCGCCAGCCGTTGCTCAACAGCGAGTGCGGCAACGTCTGGGGCTACGAGGGCAGTACCGGCGACGTGGACTGGTCCTGGGACTACCACATCATGATGAACGAATTCCGCCGCCACCCGAAGATCTGCGGCTGGCTCTACACCGAGCACCACGACGTCATCAACGAGTGGAACGGCTACTACCGCTACGATCGCTCCGACAAATTCACCGGCCTCGAGGAGCTTTACCCCGGCATGAGCCTGCGCGACCTGCACGCGCCGTTTTACCTCTCCACCGGCAGCGACCTGTGCCGCGACGCCAAACCGGGCGAGACCGTGCGTGTGCCGCTGTTCGCCTCGTTCATGACCGACACCGCCCCGGCGGCGAAACTGGTGATCCGCTCCGAACTGGTCGCCTGGGATACCCTGGGCCGCCAGCGCCAGTACAACCGCGGCGGCGCCGAGATGCCGTTCCATCCCTGGCTGAACACCGAACTGCCCCCGCTCAAGGTGCCGATGCCGCCGGTGCCCGGCGTGGCCGTGCTCCGGCTCGCGCTCGAGACGCCCGACGGCCGGGTGCTGCACCGCAACTTCACCACCTTCCGCGTGAGCGACGGCCCGGCGCCGCGCGACGAGACGATCAAGACCGACGCCGGCAGCGTGCGCGTGGTCCGCTTCGCCCCCGCCAGCTTCCGCGACGCCCGATGGTCGCTCAAGCAGTGGACCGTGCTCGACGGCCTCAAGGTCAACGGCGCCGGCCACGGCTACTTCGAGTACCGCGTACCCTGGCCGGCCGGGCTGGACCCGGCCCGGGTGGCCGGAGCCACGTTCCTCCTGGAGGCCTCGGCCAAGGAACTCTTCGCCAAGGACCGCGAAGGCTCGACCTTCAAGGACGTGGATTACATGCGCGGCGAGGGCGCCGCCCACCGCAGCCAGAACCCGAACTCCTATCCGATGACCGACACCGAGCCGTTCCCCAGCGCGGTGCGCATCCGGGTCAACGGCGTGGCCGCGGGGGTGTTCGACCTGCCCGACGACCCCGCCGACCACCGCGGCATCCTGTCCTGGCACGCCCAGCTTCGGGACAAGCGGCTGCGCGAGGCCGGCTCCTACGGTTACCTGGTCAGTGCCACGGTGCCGCCGGCCGCGCTGGCCGCGGCGGCGCAGGCGAGGGAGTGGGTCATCCGGCTGGAAGTGGACGAGGCCCTGCCCGGCGGCCTGGCCATTTACGGCGAGCGCTTCGGGCGTTACCCGGTCGAACCGACGCTGATTTTCAACCTGAAGTAAACGCCCCGCGGAGCCGCCCCGGCTCGGGTCCGGGCCGTCCGGCGTCACGGTTCCCGCGCCTCGAGGATGGCCAGGCTCTTGAGCAGGTCCAGCGCGCGGGCCAACACGGGATCGGTCACACGTGGCCCTTCGGCAGGTTCGGGTCGGCGCGAGCGCGCGGCCGCACTCCCCGGGCCTTCGCGGTGCATGCGCACCAGGTCCGCCTCGGTGAGCCGCGCCACCCGCGCGCCCGGGCCGGCGCTCGCGGGCTGGTAAAAGGGGTCTTCGATGAAGCGGCGTTCGTCCGCGTCCGCGATTTCGACGCGGATGTCCGGGGCGAGTCCCGAAAAGCTCAGCGGGCGTGCGCCGGGGCCGACCCTGACCGCCGCCACGGCCAGGCGCAGGTGCTGACCGGTGCTGAGCGGGAACTCGCGATAGACGGCCGCCTCGCCCGCCGTGGGCCGGCCCAACAGCAGGGCCAGGCGCAATTCATGCAGCGCAGCCGCCAGGGCCTCGGCGGCGCCGCGCGTTTCGCGGTTCACCAGCACCGCCAGCCGCCAGGGCAGCGCGTTGGTCTTGGCCGTGGCGGTGTGCCGTGTGGTCCCCCATTCGATCAGCGGCCGGGGCTCGGCCACAAACAGGTCGGCGACCGCCGCGGCGGCCTCGAGGTCCTCACCGCCGGCGAAGCGCAGGTCCAGGACCACGCCCTGGAGCTCTGCCGACGCGCGCCAGCTTTCCAGCGTGGTCCGGACGGCCTCCGCCAGGCCGGCCGCCACCCGGCCCACGCGCAGGCAGGCCAGGCTGTTTTCAAACACATTGGTGCGCGCCAGCAGGGGCGGCGGCGGCTCCGTCGGGGCGGTTTCCGGGGGAAGGTTGGTAACCAGGAACACCCGCGGTTGGAGCCGGTCCAGCAGGCCGTGAACCGCTGCGGCGTTGAGTTCGGCCTCGGTCGCGCCGACCAGGTGGGCGCGGAGCAGACCCAGGACCTCCTCCAGGGGGGGCGCATCGGCGGGGCGGGCGGGCGCGAGCAGCAGGCCGCCGCCCAGGCCCAGCAACAACACACACAGGGCGCGTGTCATGGCCCGGCACGCTACCACGGCTCCGGGCGCGGACGCGAATTTTCTTTGCCCGGCTGCGCCGGCTTCGCATCTTTTACGGCATGGGGACGCGACGCAAGGCGCGCGAGTGCGCCATGCAATTTCTGTTTCAGTACGACCTGAACCCGGCCGCGGACCTGGACGAGGCGTTGGAACGGTTCTGGGAGGCGCAGCGGGCACGGGAACAGGAGGCCGCCGCAGCGGGCGCGGCCAAGCCTGCCGAAGGGGCACTGCCTCCGCCCACGGCCGCGGAATCGGCGGTGCGGCTGTTTGCCGATCCGTTGATCCGCGGCACCCTCGAACACCGGGACGAGCTGGACGAGCGGATTCGGAAACACGCCAAAAACTGGTCGCTGCACCGCATGGCGGTGGTGGACCGCAACCTGCTCCGGCTGGCCGCCTACGAAATGCTCTACCGCGAGGACATCCCGCCGGTGGTCAGTATCAATGAGGCGGTGGACATCGCCAAAAAGTACTCGACCGATGACAGCGGCAAGTTTGTGAACGGCATCCTCGACAGCCTGCGCAAGGAAATCCTGCGTCCCGCCCGGCACGCCGGTTCCCCCTCCGGTTCTCCCCGCCCGTGATGTTCGCCGACCTGCACCTCCACACGCACTTCTCCGACGGCACCTGGACGCCGGAGGCGCTCGCCGCCGAAGCCCGGCGCCTGGGGCTGGGGGCGCTGGCGCTGACCGACCACGACACCGTGGAAGGCTGCGCCCGCGCCGCCGCCGCGTGCGCCCAGCACGGGCTGGAGTTCGTGCCCGGCACCGAGTTGACCGCCGAGCACGAGGGCCACGAGGTGCACATCCTGGGGTACTTCCTCGAGACCACGCACCCCGACCTGCTGCGGGAATTGACCCGCTTCCAACAGGCGCGCCAGGAGCGCATCCGCGAAATGGTGGCGCGCCTGAACCGCCAGGGGGTGGGGCTGCGCCCGGAGGCGGTCTTCGCGCTGGCCAACTGCCGCTCCCCCGGCCGCCCGCACGTGGCCCGGGCCCTGGTGCAGCACGGCTATTGCGGCTCGTCGGACGAGGCCTTCGAGCGCTTCCTCAAAAAGCATCGGCCGGCCTGGGTACCCAAGTGCAAAATCTCCGCCCGCCGGGCCATCGAGCTGATCCACGCCGCCGGCGGCCTGGCGGTGATGGCCCACCCCGGGCTGAACCATCACGACGCGCTCATCCCGATCCTGGTGGAGGGCGGGTTGGACGGGATCGAGTGCTGGCACACAAAACACACTCCGGCCCAGACAGCGCGGTACCTCGAACTGGCGCGGCACCACCGGTTGTTGGTAACCGGCGGCTCGGATTGCCACGGCACCAGCAAGGGGCAGCCCGTGCTGGGGCAGGTGCGGCTGGCCTGGGAACATTACCTGCGGCTCAAGCAGGCCCCGCGACCGGCCGCCACTCCCACCTGAGTTTCTCATGAGCTTCTTCCAACGCCTCAAGGCCGGTCTGGCCAAAACCCAGCACCGGCTCGTCCACGAAATTCGGCGCATTGTCACCCGCTCCCCGCGGCTGACCGGGGCCACGCTCGAGGAACTCGAGGCCGCGTTGCTGGGCGCCGACCTGGGGCTGCCGATGACCCGGCGAATCGTGGACGCGGTCAAAACGGCCTACGAAACCCGGGGCCGCGACGGCCCGGACGTCTTCGCCATCGCGCGCGCGCAAATCGAGCAGGCGCTCACGCCCGCCGAGACCCCGCTGGGGCGCGCGTCCGCCGGCCTCACGGTGGTGTCCGTGGTTGGGGTCAACGGCACCGGCAAAACCACCACCTGCGCCAAGCTCGCCCACTACGTGCAGGGCCGCGGCGCCGCGGCGATGCTGGCCGCGTGCGACACCTTCCGCGCCGCGGCCATCGAGCAGCTCCAGCTCTGGGGCCGGCGGCTGGGCGTGCCGGTGATCGCCGCCGCCTACCAGGCCGACCCCGCCGCCGTGGCCCACGACGCCATTGCCGCTGCGCAGGCGCGGGGGGCGGATTACCTGTTCGTGGACACGGCCGGCCGGTTGCACACCAAGAGCAACCTCATGAAGGAGCTCCAGAAAATCCACCGGGTCATGGACAAAAAACTGCCCGGGGCGCCGCACGAGGTGTTCCTGGTGCTGGACGCCACCACGGGCATGAACGCGCTGGCCCAGGCGCGCGAGTTCCACCGGGCCGTGCCCCTGACCGGTCTGGTGGTCACCAAGCTGGACGGCACCAGCAAGGGCGGGATGGTCGTGGCGATCCAACAGGAGTTGGGCCTGCCGGTCCGGTTCATCGGCGTGGGCGAGCAGGCCGAGGACCTGCAGCCCTTCGACCCGCGCCAGTTCGCCGAGGCGCTGTTTGGCACTCCGGAACCGGCCGTGGCCTGAACCGCCCGCGCCCGGCCCCCGGCCCGTGTCGTGCCCGGAACGGAATGGCCTTGTGCGGGCCGGCAGGTTAGACTTCGGTCATGCCAGAAAAGCAGCTTTCGGAGATCCCCCGCGCCCTGCGTGAGCAGTACGAGAAGGGCCGGCTGGCCTACGAGCGGAACAACCTCGACTACGCCATCACCCTCCTGACCCGGCTGCTGGAATTGGAGCCGGGGTTTTACGCCGCCCGGGAGGCGCTGCGCGCCGCCCAGTTCAAGCGCGGCAAGGCCGGGGGGTTGTTCCGCAAGGTCCTGGGCGCCGCGCCCAAGCTGGTCCAGGCCCGGCTGGCCCTGCGCAAAAACCCGCTCGAGGCGTTGCCGCTGCTGGAGGATGTCCTGAACTCCGACCCGCAAAACCTCGAGGCTCACAAGCTGCTGGCGGAGGCCGCCCTGGCCGCCGATCTGCCCCGCACCGCCCAGCTTTCCCTGGAAATCGCCTACAAGCAGGCCCCGCACGACCGCCACGTGGCCCTGCCCCTGGCGCGCCTGTTGGCCGCCGCCGGCCAGGGCGCCAAGGCCGAGGCCATCGTCACCGCCCTGGCTGCCGCACATCCGCAGGACCCGGAGATCGCCCAGGCCGTCAAGGACGTGGCCGCCAACCGCACCCTGGTCGAAGGCGGCTACGCCGCGCTCGAGGACGGCCAGGGCTCTTATCGGGACATCCTCAGGGACGAGAAAGAGGCCGTGGCCCTCGAGCAGGAAAAACGCGATCACAAGGACGCCTCCGCGGCGGCGCAACTCCTGGCCGAATACCGGGCCCGCCTGGAAAAAGAGCCGGGCAACCTGCGGCTGGTGCGCGCCCTGGCCGAGTTGTACGCGGAGCAAAACCGCTTCGACGAAGCCCTTGAATGCTACGCCCGGCTGCAGGCCGCCGAGACCGGCGATCCCACCCTCGAGCGGGCCATCGCCCAGGTGCGTGAGCGCCGGCTCGACTTTTTGATCGCCCAACTCGACCCGGCCGTGCCCGAGCAGGCCGCCCGCCGCGAGGCGTTGCTGCGCGAAAAACGGGAGTTCCAACTCGCCGCCGCCCGGGCCCGGGTGGAGAAGTACCCGCACGACCTGCAGCTCCGCTACGAGCTGGGCGTGCTCTACTTCGAGCTGGGCCGACTGACCGAGGCCATCCAGGAATTCCAGAAGGCCCAGAACAACCCCCACATCCGCATCCAGGCGCTGTACCACCTGGGCCAGTGCTTTGCCCAACGCCGCATGTACGACCTGGCCGCCCGCACCTTCGAGAACGCCATTCGCGAAAAACCCCTCCTCGACGAGGAAAAAAAGACCCTGATCTACGCCCTGGGCTGCGCGCTGGAAGCGATGGGCAAAAAGGCCGAGGCCATCGCGCAGTTCAAACTCATCTACGAGGCCGACATCGGCTTCAAGGACGTGGCCGCGCGCGTGGACGCTTACTACAACTCCGCGCCGTCACCCTAAAACCACTGGCCGGCGGCCAAACCGGGCGCGGCCCCGCCCCGACCAAAGCTCCGACCCGGCTACGGCGCCCCGGGCCCCCCGGCGGCGGTCGCCAGCGCCTCGGCCAGTTCGGCCGGGCTCCAGGCGTTGCCGTCAAACTGGCGGAAAATGCGACCCTGCGGGTCCAGCACCACGGTGCGCAGGTTGTGGGAAAAACCGCCTCCCTCCCGGCTGATCATCAGGTCCAGTCGCGGGGCCAGACGCGCGAGCGTGGCGGGCGCGGCCACGGCGAAGAGCCAGCGGTCCGGATTCTCGCCCCGGTAGGCGCGGGCGTAGCGGGCCAGCACGGCGGGGCGGTCGAACTCCGCGTCAAACGACACGCACAGGAACTGCCAGTTGGTCGGCGCGCCGGTCCGGGCCAGGAGGAGGTCGCGCGCGTCGCGAAAATGCGCGTTCATCCGCGGGCAGTAATCGGGCAGCGGACAGCGCGTGAAAAAGAACGTGAAGGCCACGGCCCGCCCGCGGAAGTCGGACAGGCGCACCGTGCGCCCGTGTTCGTCCAGGAATTCCGCGTCCGGCACCGGATCGCCCGGCTTCAGCTCCGGCGCGGCTTCGGGCACGAACAACGGCGTCGCCGCGGCCGCGACGGTTTGCGCCCGGCCCACCCGGCGGATGCCATCAATCCAGTGCGTCTCCGCACTGGCGTGGAGGCGGAAGGTGATTTCATCGCCCACCTGGATGCCCGCCAGTTCGGCCGGGTCGCGCACGTTCAACTCCATCGTCATTTTCGGCATGTAGCCCGGGATTTCCTCATGGCGGATGACGGCCGTGCGGTGGTCGGCGGCGATTTGCCGCACCACGCCGCGCGTGTCGAAGCTCCGGAGGCCCTCATTCGGAGTGGCCGTGGTTGGCGGGGCGGGCGAGCGGCCGCAGCCCGCGGCCAGCCCCACCACCAGACCGCTCAGACAGAACAGACGGATTCGCATGATCAAACACCGGATTCGTGACGCAGCCGTTCCAGCGCGGCCAGGACCCGGGCGACCGCGCCGGGCCGCAGCCCGTGGATCAGCTCGCGCACCCGCCCGGTGCGGTCCACCACCGCCAGATGGTCGAGGTTGACGAAGCCGCCGGGAATGAGCGTTTCCAATTCGGGCGCGCGGGACAGAAAACTGGTTTCGATGAGCCGATAGACCTCCGCCTTTTCGCCGGTCAGGAAAAGCCAGCGGTCCGGGTCGGCCCGGTACCGCGCGGCAAAACGCGCCAGCGTCTCGGGAGTGTCGGTGCGCGGGTCCACGGTCAGCGAAACCAACCGGACATCCTCCGCGCCGGCCAACGCCTGTTGCAGCTCGGCCATCCGGTCATTGACCGCCCGGCAGCTCAGTGAGCAACTGGTGAACAGGAAACTGACCACCAGGAGGCGGCCGCGCAGTTCGTCGCGCGAGACGGTGCGGCCGGAGCGCTCGGTCAGCGTGAAGTCCACCAACGCGCGTGCCCCGAGCGGCGCGGCACCGGCCCGGCCGGTCCCGCGTCGGCCCGTCCACCAGCCCAGGCCGGCCGCGACGGCGGCCAGGACCAGCCCGGCGCCCAGCGTACCCAACCATTCGCGGCGGGTCAGCCGCGGGTCTCCGGCGCACTGCGGGGCCTCAGCGGCGGGCGGATTTGGGCGGCTTGACGGGGCGGGCGGCATAGCCGGCTTCGGCAATGACCTTTTGCAGGTTTTGTAGTGAGACCCGGTTGGTGTCGTGGACCACCCGGGCGAGTTGGTTGGTGAAGCCAACCTCCGCGTGCACCACACCCGGGGTCTGTTTGAGTTCGATGGTGAGGCCGCGGGCGCAGCCCTCGCAGTGCATCCCGGAAATGGCCAGCCAGTTGGTGGCGTTGGCGGTGGGCGGCGGTGGGGACGGCTCGGCGGCCCGCAGGGCGGCCGGTAGCCACAGGGGCAAACAGGCCAGGAGACTTAATGGGATTTTCATGGGGTTCACGAGTTGGAGGTAGAGTTGGGAATGGTTGGAACGGTTTCAGGGTTGAAGCGGATGCCAGAGGTCAACGCCCCGGGATGGGTCGTACACGGCCCGCAGGGGGCGCGCCTCGACGTGGCCGTCCACGAAGACGTAATTGGCTCGGCCGCCGTGCCGGTCCGCCGCCAGGTCCACGGCCTCTTCGGGGCCGGACCAGAAGTTCGGCATGATGTGGTCGGCGGTGGAGGCGTTTTCGGCAAACAGGAGGGTGGTGCTCGGGCGCGGGACGGCCGTGGTGCGGCGCCAGGTTTGCGGCTTGCCGCGGTAGTCATCCTCGGGCCCCAGCTCGAAGTACACGTTCAGGCCGTAGCTCCAGGTCCGTCGGCGCCGGTCCGCGGCGCAGTGGTAGAGCGTCTCCAACAGGTTGGTCCAGGTGTCGGACGCCGCGCCCAGGTAGGGTGCCAGGGCCGGTCCCCAGGGCCGTTGCCCGTGCGTGAAGGCGGAGTGCTGGCTGCGCGGGAATTCGTCGCCGTGGTCATCGGCGTACAACGCGGTCGCCAGACCCAATTGCCGCATCTGGCCGGCACAACTCACGGCCCGGGCCAGCGCCTTGCCCCGACCCAGCGACGGCAGCAACAGCCCGGCCAGCAGGGCGATGATGGCGATGACCACCAGCAATTCGATCAGGGTAAAGCCACCCGCGTCGCCCGGGGAGGCCCGCCTCCCGGACGACACGGGCGGTTGATGAGGAAGCCGGCTCACTGCGGCGGCCGCATTCGGAAGTATTTGGTGGCCGCGGCCGGCTCGAGGAGCACGGTGGGCCGGCCGTTGATGAGCACGGGCGCGACGTTCACCGAGGTCCACTCGGCGGCCGGCAGGCTGGCAGCTTCTTCCAGCACCCAGCTCGTTGCCTCGGGCGGCCAGGCGATGACCACCTTTTTGGCGATGTCCAGGACCGGTCGCCCGTCCGGGACATTGGTGAAGCGGAACTCGAACGGTCCGGTGCCGGAATGGGGGATTTCCTGACCGGTCGTCGTGTCCACCAGATAGGCTTCGAAGACCGCCGTATAGGAGTTGGTGCCCGGCGGTGCGGTGACGGCCGGGTGGAACATCATGCCGTTCCAGGCGAGCGCAGCCGGCGATCCGGCCGTGCCGAAGATCGGTTCCCAGCGCTTGGGTTCGGAGCCGGAATACCGGTAAAAGCTCAACTCGGGATCGCCGGAGAGCTTGCGCAGCCAGATGGTCGTGTTGGGCGGCAGGGGGTCGGAGCCCGTACCCATGACGAAGCCGTAACGGCGGCTGAAGGCCAGACCCTTGCGGCTCGGGTCCAGGTCGTCGAACCACGGATCGGCCGGGTCGAAGCGGTCACCGGGATGACTGACCAGCAGCGGGGTCAGTTGCGGCACCTCGGTCGGCATCATGACGTGCAGATGTCCGTGGTGCGCGTGATACTCGATCATGGGCATGACCATGCCGCCCTGCATGGGCACGGTGGTCAGGGTGGCGGCCAGAGCGGCCGCCGGCGCGAGGGTCATCCCCCCCACGCCAAGGAGGCGATTGATTTTCAACATGAGCGTCAAAACACGGTTCACAGCTTGAAGTGGATCGTTTCCCCGGGTGCGGTTCCCACTCGGGACTCCGGCCCGCCGCGGCACACCGGTGCCACGGCGTCACCCGGAACCGGAAATTGAATCAGCAAACGGATCGAAGAACGCGAAGGGTCCGCGGGTATGAAGGAGCTCGGTCCTTTGCCCCAAATGAATCGGGACCTCGAACCGGCTTGACGGGGATCGCGTCGCTCAGGCGGTGAAGAATCGTGGACGCGGCTTGGGCGGCGGGTCGGCGCGGCGGGAGAAGTGGACGGGGCCGGAAGTTACCGGCTCGGACGGCTGCCAGAAATTCAACTCGAGCGGAGACCAGACAAGGGCCGGATCCAGTTTGCCACCCGACTTGAGGGCTTTGGGGCTCTGTTCACGCTCTTCGGCCCGGCCTTTTTCAATGGCCTTGCACAGCGGACAGGGGTGCTGGCCGTCGAAGGTGCGGCTGATGCCTTCTCGCACTCCGACCTGGGCCGAGTACGCCACGATCATGCCCGTCCAGGCGACGGTTTGGAGCACGGCCCAGTGCAGGCCCAGCGACAGGACCAGCAGAACCGCGGCAACCCATTTCACGGCGCGACGCACAGGGTCGCAGTCTAGGAAGCAAACGGCGCGTGTCAAAGGTCCAGCCCGGCTTTGCCACGGACCGGTCGGCCGCTCGCCCGGTCCCGGCGTTGCAATCCCGTCCGCGCGCCCCCAAGCTCCGGGCATGGCCGAGACCGCTCCCCGGCTGCTGCTGCTCATCCCGGCCCACAACGAGGAGCAGCGCATCGGACCGGTGCTGCGCGAGTACGCGGAGCACTTCCGCCGGCACTACCCGGGGCCGTTCCGCATTGTGGTGGTGCTCAACGGCTGCACCGACAACACCGAGGGCGTGGTCGGGCGGATGGCCGCCGACTTTCCGGAGGTGACCTACCTGAATTTCCCCGAGCGCATCGGCAAGGGCGGCGCGCTCATCGAGGGCCTCAAGCTGGCGCCGGAGGCGGACCTCATCGGCTACGTGGACGCCGACGGGGCGACCGGTCCGGCGGCCTTTCTCAAGCTGGTGAGCCTGGCACCGCAGGCCGACTGTGTGATCGGCTCGCGCTGGCTGCCCGGGGCGGTGCTGCACCAGCGCCAAACCTGGCTGCGCCGGCTCTTCAGCCGTGCCTTTCACCTCATCGTGCAGGTCCTCCTGCGCCTGAACATCAAGGACACGCAGTGCCCGGCCAAGGTGCTGCACCGGGCGGCGGTCGAGGCGGTGCATGACGCGCTGCAGATCGCCGACCTGGCCTTTGACGTGAACCTGTTGTACGTGCTGAAGCGACGGGGGTTTCGCATCCTCGAGGTGCCCATCGAGTGGACCGACAAGCTCGGCTCGAAGGTCACCCAGAGCCTGCTGCGCTCCTCGCTGGTGATGTTTCTCTCGGTGGTGCGGCTGCGGCTGGTGTATTCGCCGTTTTACCGCTGGTTGGAGCCGCTGCGGCCGTTGGAGACCTGGCTGTACCTCAGACTCAAGGCCCCGCCACCGCGTGCGACGGCCCCCGCCCGTTCACGGGTGGAATAGGGGGCCAGCGTGCCCCCTCTTCAGCTCAGCCTTCCGCCACGTACACGTTCTTCAGTTCCGTGAACCCTTCCAGCGCGGCCAGGCCCAGGTCCCGGCCCAGGCCGCTGTGCTTGAACCCCCCGAAGGGCGCCTCCACATGCACGCTGTTGTGGCAGTTCACGCTCAACACCCCGCTCTGCACGGCCCGGCTCACGCGCAGGGCCCGGTTCAAATTGGTCGTCCAGATCGAGCCGCTCAACCCGTAGGGCGAGGCATTCACGTCGCGAAGCATCTCGGTCTCGTCGTCGAAGGCGGTGACGGCCACGACCGGCCCGAAGATCTCCTCGCGCCAGCATCGGTCTTCCCGGCCCACGTCCAGCAACACCGTCGGCTCCAGGAAATAGCCCCGGGGCCACGGCCGGCCGCCCCCGCAGGCAAACCGGCTGCCGCGGGCGCGGGCGTCGGCCAGGTACGCCTCGACCGCCGCCCGCTGGGCCGCCGAGACCAGCGGACCGAGTTGCGTTTCCTCCCGGGCCGGGTCGCCCACCACCAGCTTGCGGGTGGCGGCGACGAAGCGCTCGACAAACGGCTCGAAGATGGGCCGCTCCACGTACACGCGGCTGCGCGCGCAGCAATCCTGCCCGGTGTTGGCAAACACACTCAGCGGCGAGGTGTCCGCCGCCCGCTCCCAGTCGGCATCGGCAAAGACGATGTTCGGGGACTTGCCACCCAGTTCGAGCGAGACCCGTTTGAGGTCGCGCGCCGCCAGGGCCATGATGCGCCGACCGATCTCGGTCGAGCCGGTGAACGAGACCTTGCGAATGAGCGGGTGGGTGACCAGCGCGTCCCCGAGGGCGGCGCCGCTGCCGGGCAGGACCTGGAGCACGCCGGGCGGCAGACCGGCCGCGGTGGCCAGCTCCCCCAGCTTGAGGGCGGTGAGGGGCGCGAGCGTGGCGGGCTTGAGCACCACGCAATTGCCGGCGGCCAGTGCGGGCGCGGCCTTCCAGCAGGCGATGGGGAACGGGAAATTCCACGGCACGATGCAGGCGACCACCCCCAGCGGCTGGCGCAGGGTGAAGTCAAACCCGCCCCGGGCCACCGGGAGCGTCTGGCCGCCGAACTTGGTCACCGCGCCGGCGTAGTACTCGAAGCAGCGCGCGCCCAACCCGGCCTCGTCGCGGGCGTCGGTGATGGGCTTGCCGATCTGGAGCATTTCCAGCCGGGCGATCTCCTCCCGGTGCTCGCGCAGCGTGCGGGCGACAGCGTGCAGGAGGGCCTCGCGTTTGCCCGGGGCAAGGTCGCGCCAGCCGCCCTCCCAGGCGCGCTGGGCGGATTCGATGGCGGCGCGAACATCGGCCACATCCGCGGCGGCGACTTCGGTGAAGACTTCCTCGGTGGCGGGGTTGATCAGGGGCGTGCGGCGGCCGGAGGCGGCGTCGCGCCAGGCGCCGTCCACAAAGAGCCGGTGGGGCGGGTTCATGCTGGCGGGCAGTTGACGCAGCGGCCACCGCGACGGCAAGGGGAAAGACAATCCCTCGCCGCCCCGGCAGCCAGCCCCCTAGGGCCCGCTCTTGCGCAGCCGGTAAAAGCGGACCGGAGCGGAGAGCTTCACGTTCACCTGGACCTCGGAGCCGAGGATGAGTTTGGGGTTGGGCACCGGCTGCCAGAGGTCGCCGCCCAGGTCTTCGGTGAACTCGAGGTCGTACTCGGCCGCCAGGGCGGGCCAGACCAGGGTGAGGCGGTTACCCTCCCGTCGGCCCTCCAGCCACGGCCGGTCATAGACCGGAATTTCCAGGCGGTTTAACAGGGCGGGATTGTCCGGGTTGGCGGCGGGGGAGCGTACCGCCGCCTGGCTGACCAGGGTGCCGACGCGGTTGGGCCGCACCAGCACGGAGAGGACGGCCGAATTGCCCGGCGGCATGGCGCCCATGTTGCACACCACGCCGGGCGGGGCGAGCACGGCATCGCCGCCGACGAACTCGGCGTCCAAGAGGTCGGCGTTGAGCGAGAACGCCACCAGCATCTGCACCCGCGGGGCGGTGATCGGGCCGCGATTGGTCACGACCACGGTGACGACGAACTGGTTGCTCAACAGCAGGGCGGGCGGTGCCGGCCCGTGCGTTACCAGCAGGTCCGCCTCCTCGAACACGCGGACCTCCAGGGCGGCCCGGTGGTCGTCCGGGGTGGGGTCGAAGGTGTCGGCGGTCAGCTCGGCCGCGTGCGTGTACGGTCCGGGTTGCGCGGCGCGCACGGCAAAGTCCGCCCACACCAGGGCCCCGGGCGGGAGGCTTTCGAACCCGGCCGCGAACCCCGTGGCGGTGGGGGACCATTCGCCGACCGAGCCTTCCAGACGCGTCAATTCCGTGCCCGGGGGCTGGAGGTAGGCGATGCGGACCCCGGTCGCGGTGTGCGGGCCGTGGTTGGTCACCGCCAGCAACAGCCCCAGCTCCCGTCCCACCACCAGCGAATCGGCGTCGCTGAGCAACACGAGTTGAACATCCGCCGCCGGTCGCGCCTGGAGCACGGCGGCGGCGCGGTTGTCGGCGGGGGTCGGGTCCGGTTCGACCGCCCGGGCTTCGGCCTCGAGCGAGACCGGGCCCTCCACTTCCGGCACGAGCGTGAGGGCGACGCTGGTGGTTGCGCCCGCTGCCAGTTCTTCGAGGCGCACCGTCCAGTGGGTGGCGGTGATCTCCAAGTTGCCGGGGCCGGCGTCCAGCTCCGCCAGCCGGGCCCCGGCGGGGACGGTGCCCGTGATCTGCACCTGCGTGGCGGGGTGGGGCCCGCGGTTGGTAACCGTCACTTGGGCGATGAACGGCCCGCCCAACACCACTGGGGAGGGGGGCGTGCGCAGCGTCAGGCTCAGGTCCGCGGCAAGGGTGATTTCGCTGACCGCCGCGGCGGCGTTGTCTTCGGGGCGGGGGTCCGGTTCGGCCATCGCCACGGTGGCGAAGTTGGTCAGGGCGCCGACCGCCAGGGGGCGCAGGGCGAGGTCGAGGACGGCTTGAGCACCCGGGGGGAGATCGCCGGGTTCGTACACCACTTCCCGGTCCTCCAGACCGGCGGTGCCGGGCTCGGCCCGGAGGTCGAGCAGTTCGGTCTGATCCGGCAGGGGATCGGACAAACGGACGGCCGTGGCCGGAATCAGGCCGGCATTGCTGATCACCAGCCGGTACCGCAGCGGCAGGTCGCGCAGCGCGGGCTGGTCCAGCGCGGTCTTGGTCAGGCGCAGGTCGGCGGCGGGCAAAACTTCCAACGTCACTTCGGCGCGGTTGTCCTCCGGGGCTTCATCCAGTGCGGCCGAGGCGGTGCGGGCGACCACGGTCTGGTTACCCGGGGAGGTGAAGCGCACTTGCAAGGTGGCCACCGCTTCCGCGCCCGGATCCAGAGGCCCAAAGGCCAGGACCAGGTCCCCGCCGTTGGTGTGGACCGCGGCCGGGGGCAGGCTTTCCAGGCTCACCAACTCCACGTCCGGCGGCAGGGTGTTGGTGAGCCAGAGGCCGGTAACGGCCTGCGGGCCGCGGTTGGTCACGGCGATTTCCAGCCGGACCACCTGACTCCAGAGCGGGGTTTCCGGGGAAGCGCTCAAGCGCACGGCCAGGTCGGCCAGGTCGAACACCTCCACGGTGGTTTCCACCCGGTTGTCATCCGGGTCGAGGTCGTTCTCGCGCGCGGCGGCAGTGGCGCGGAGGAGGGTTGTGCCGCCGACCCGGGGAGTAACGGTGAGTTGCCAACGGGCTTCGTGCTCGGGGGGCAGTTCGTCCAGACGCCAGAGCAGTTGGCCGTCCGTCGCCTCGATTTCGCCGGCGTCGGCCGTGGATTCAACCACCTCGAAATGGGCGGGGAGCGGATGCGTAACCCCGATCTGCGTGGCCGGCTCGGGGCCTTGATTGACCAGCACAAAAGTGTAGGTGGTCGGGGCGTCGCGCCGCACCGGGCTTGGGGGGCCTTCCAGGTGCAGGGTCAGATTGGCGGCCGGGCGGACTGCAATCGCAGTCTGGGCGGTGTTGTCCGAGAGGTCGGGGTCGGCCTCGGCCGCTGCGGCCCGGACCAGGTGGGTGAAGTCGCCCAGTTGCAACGGGAGCCACTCGGTCGTCAAGGCGGCCGCCCCACCGGGGGGCAGCTCCTCGATTAGCCAAACCCAGCCGCCGGGCCGCGCCTCCCAGATGCCCAGCGCGGTGGTGGCTTGGCGGAACTCCAGTTCCGCCGGTGCCTCCCCGGTCACCATGACCGAGCGGGCCGCCTCCGGGCCGCGGTTGGTCACGGTGACCTCCAGTTGGACCGGAAAGCCCGGACTGGCCCGCAGGGATGCTGGTTGGACGGTCACGGCGAGGAGGGCGGTGGCCGGCACCGTGAGCAGGGTTTCGCAGGAGTTGTCGGCCGGCGCCAGATCGGGTTCGGCGGCGCTCAGGTGTAAGCCGAGGGCGAGGGGGCCGGACTGAGCGGGCTGCAGCTCGAACTCCACGGGCACGGCGCCGTCCACGGCCAGTTCGCCCAGCGACACAAGCACTTCATCGCCGTGCTGCTCCCAGGCGCCCTGGCCGGGGTTCACGCTCAGCAGGTTTACCGCGGGCGGGAGCAGGGCCCGGAGCACGGCGGCGGTGGCCGGGTAGGGTCCGCGGTTGCGGGCGGTGGCCGTCACGCGAAAGCGCTGGCCCACTGCGGGGGATTCCGGGGCGCTCACACAGTCCAGGAACAGGTCCGCGTCCGGTTCGATGACGCCGGCCAGTTCGAACAAGTTGTCCTCCGGGGTCAGGTCCGGTTGTTCCGCCAGGATGCTGACCTGGTTGGTGAACCCACCCGGAACGGAAGCGCGCAGGTGCAGCGTGACCGTGGCCGCCTCGCCGGCCGCCAGGTCGGTCAACTCGCAGGACAGGTGTTCCGCTTCGACTTCGCAACCCTCGTCCAACCCTGCGACCGCGAGCAGTTCCAGGTTGGGCGGCAATCCACTGCTCAACCGCACGCCGGTGGCCGCCAAGGGACCCCGGTTGGTCACGGTGATGACCAGGGGAAACTCGCGGCCGGGGACCAGCGGCGGCGGGGCAAGGCGCTGACTCACGGCCAGGTCCACCGCGGGCACTCCGGTCACGGTCACTTCGCCTTCGTTGTTGGCCGGGTTCAAATCCGGCTGGTCGGCGATGACGCCGGCCCGGACCGCGAGCGCGCCGATCTGTTGCACGGCCAACCGCACCTGGCCGGTGGCGACGCCTTCGACCGGCAGGTCTTCCAGCAGCCAAAGGGGTCCCGCGGGGCCGGACGCGACCGTGCCCGAGGAAACCGTGGCTTCCAGCACGACCAGACCTTCGGACAGGACCAAGTGGGTCCGAATCCCCGTGGCGGGGTGCGGACCGGCGTTGGTAAGCGTGAGGCTCAACCACGTCTGGCGGGTCAGCAACACCGCGGCCGGCTCGAGGGCCAGTTCCAACCCGAGATCCGCAGGGGGTTCCACCGTGAAGGCAAATTCCCGCTCGTTGTCGTCGGGCGCCGGGTCCACTTCAAAAGCCCCCACCGTGGCCCGGCCGGTGACCGGGCCGGGGGCGGCCGCTTCAAACTCGAGGGTGATCGTGGCGGTGGCGCCGGGAGCCAGTTCACCCAGCTCGGCGGTGAGTTGCCCCTCCACCCACTGAACCGTGCCCTGGCTGGCGGTGGCCTCCCGCAAGGTCAGCCCCGTCGGCACGGGGTGAGAAAGCACCACGGCGGTGGCCGCCGCGGGACCGCGATTGGTGACCACCAGTTCATACCGGGCGGGCCGCTCGGGCGTCAGCCGTCCCCCCGGGGCCACGAAGTCCAGAGCCAGGTCGGCCACGGGGCGGACCTCGACCGTGACGGTTGCCGCGTTGTCCTCCGGCGTGGCCTCAAATTCGAAGGCGCCGGCGGTGGCGTGGTTGGTCAACACGCCGATCGCCTCGGCCTGGAAGGCCAAGGCCAGGTGTGTTGCGGCCCCGGGCGCCAGCGTCTCCACCGCCCAGGTCATCTCCCCGTCGCCCGGGGTCACCTCGCCCGTGGCAGGTTGCACGCCCGCCGGCGTTTGCCCGGGGCTGAACCGAATCTGCACCCGGACGGCGCTGGCCGGCACGGCGCTGCGGTTGGTCAGTTGCAGGATGTTCGTAAAAGTCCCGCCCAGCGCCACGGGGCCGGACGCGGGCAGCCAGTTCAAGCCCAGGTCGGTGACCGCGCGCACTTCCGCCGTGGCGAGCGCTGTGTTGTTGCCGGGGTCGGGGTCCGGTTCGTTTGCCGTCACCGTGGCGGCAAGGGTCCAGGGGCCGGGAGCCTCGGGCACCAGTGAGAGTTCCAGGACTGCCGTGCCCTCGACCGGCAAATCTCCCAGCGCCGCGCGGAAGGTTTCCTGTTCGAGGGTCCACTCTCCCCGGCTCAGCGCGGCGGACACGAGCGTGGTTTGCGCCGGGAGCGGGGTGGTGACCATCACCCCGCCGGCGGGGTAGGGCCCGGCGTTGGTCACGGTCAGGACCACGCTCAAAGGCTGGCCCACAGGAACCGGCACGCCGGAGGTCTGAGCGAGCAGTGCCAGGTCGGCGGTGGGCAGGACCGCGAGCGGGACCTCGAGCTGGTTGTTGGCGAAGTCCAGTTCCCGAATTCCGGCCGAGGCATTCGCCCGCAGCGGGAAGGTTCCCGGCGTCGCCGCCCGGAGCGTGAGGCGAACCGAGGCCCCGGCAGAGACGGGCAGGAGACCGATGGCGGCGATCACGACCTGGCGTTGCACTGAAACACTGCCCTGACTGCCGGTCGCCTCGAGCAGTTCCAGCCCCTCCGGCAGGGTGGCGGTCAACAAAATGCCCGGTGCGTCGTTCGGTCCCGGATTGGTGACGGTGAGGGTGAGGACAAACGGCTGGTCATGCCGGAGCACCGGTGGTGACAGCGCGTGGTTCAGGGCCAGGTCGGTGCTGGGCGGCTGGACCTCGAGGGTCACCGTGCCGGGTTCGCTCACCGCGTAGCCGTCGCTCACGCGGTAGGTAAACGAGTCAGGTCCCGCATAGCCGGCGGCGGGGGTGTAACGCACCCGGCCGGTGGCGGGGTCCAACTCGGTGAGCGTGCCGTGGGCGGGCGGGTCGAGCACTTCGTAGGTCAGCGGATCGGCATCCGGGTCGCTACCCGGCAGGTCCAGCCAGGTGGGGTGTTCGAACCAGATGTTCGGGTGAGCGGACCCGGCCAGGGGGGCGCGGTTGAAAAAATCGCAGACGTAACCGGCCTGGGCGTAACGCACCTCCAATTCCCAGCACAGCAGCGTGCCCACATCCTCGGCGCTGGTGTCGGTGACCACCAGTTGCCATTCCCCGGCCAGCGGGCGTTGGGTCAATCCGGCCAATGGCTGGTGGGGGCGGAAGGTGCCGGCAAACGGAGCGGCGCCCTGGTTGAGGGAAAGCTCTGCGGCATCGTCAAACCGGGTCCACTCGACCGCGGAACCGCACGCGCCCCGGCCGAGGTTCTGGCCGAAGTGCAACAGCGGGGGGAGGAGCACCACACCCGCGCCGTCCGGGGCGCGCAGCTTGACTTCCAGGTCGTCCAGCCAGGTGTGGTCCAGCCGGACGGCGGCCCGGACCTCGAGCACGGTGCCGGTCACGGCGACCGGGATCGCCGAGACGGTGGCGGTCAGGTCGGGCAACGGCCGGGGGGTGTCGGGTGCGGGGAAAACAGCCGAGGTCACATTGGTCACTTCCAGGCGGCCGACCACCCGCGTGAAGTGGTTGGTGTAGCGGACCCCGTCGAAGGCGGTGATGTGGGCAAAGCGAAGCACCTCGCCACAGGGGGTGTGTTTGCTGATCCGGTAGGCCAGGCGGGTGAGATTGGTCCCGCGGTCCCCGGGGAGCAGGTCGGGATAAGCCGATTCGGCCTGGAGCAGTTGGACCCAGGGCGAATCGGTGGTCAGGCGGGCGGTCAGGTTGGTGACGCCAGGGCCTTCGGTGACCCGCAGAGCGAGTTGTTCCTCGATTTCCTCGCCCGGGTCCGGGAAACCGTTGCCGTTGCCGCCAATGGTGTCGTTGGCCGGGCCGGGTTCCAGGCTCAGCACCGGAGTGTTGGGCAGGCCCGTTTCGGGGGAGAACACCAGGGCAAACATCTGAGAGGTGCCCAGGGGCAACTGATTCCCCGCCACCATCACCGTCCACTGCCCCGGTTCCGGGGCCATGTCCACAACGACCTGTTCGATGTTGTTGACGTGGTCCGGTCGGTCCCGCAGGGCGGGGGCGGCGGGGTTGTTTGGGTCCAGGGTCCAGGGGTAATGCCGGCGGCCGGTGGGGTCGGTCACGACCAGGTCCAGGTCGTTGACCAGGGTGACGGCGGCGTTTTGCAGGGCGGGGGCGTCATCCCAAACCAGGGTCAGCTTCACCCGGGCGGTGCCCGGCGGCACGGTGAGGCTGTAAACGGCGTTGTCGCCGGGCCCCACCCGACCCAGCAGCCAGCCGCCACGGCGCAACTGGTCCACCGCCGCGCGCACCCGGACCCGCCCGTACCCGGAGGCGTAGTCCGGACCGGGCTGATACCAGTCGGTCGCGTCGTTCAGGTCTTCGGCGGTGTGGACCAGCAGCCCTTTCACCAGTGCGGGCAGAGGCGTCTGGCCGTTGAAGCGATGCCGGTAATCTTCGATCAGCAGCGCGAGGGCGCCGGACACCGCCGGGGCGGCCATCGAAGTGCCCACCAATACGTCGTAGGGGCCGTCCGGGACCGTGGATTTGATCCCGCCATCGCCTCCCACTTCATCGCCGGGGGCCACCAGCTCCGGCTTGACCCGGCCGTCATCGGTGGGCCCCCAGGCACTGAAGGTGGTCATCGAATTGTCGTCCGAGTGGATGGCGCCCACGGAGAGCACGTTCTTGGCGGTGGCCGGCACCCCGATGGTGCGGTAGCCGTCCGGGGAGGGGCAGTCGTTGAAGACCCCGTGGCCGCGCGAGTTGCCCACGGCGAAGACCACGTGGTAGGGCGCGCCGTACAGACCGGTGACCAGGCGGTCGTAGTTGGGGGCGTCGCCGGCGTAGTCGCCCAGCAGGTGGCAGTTGCCGAAAAATTCACTGACCGTGATCCCCCAGGAGTTTTGGGAAATAACCGCGTGGTGGTTTTCCCGGGCGAAGCGGTGTTCCTCGATCACCGGGCCGGTGTTCACGTCATAGCTCACCAGGGTTGCTCCCGGCGCCACACCGCGCCATTGCCGCGGCAGTCCTCCGGCGCTTTCGCTGGCGGCGCCGGACCCGGCCAGGGTGCCGGCCACGTGGGTGGCGTGGCGGTTGCGCGGCTGGGACACGCTGGCCTCACCCCGCACCACGCGTCCGGCCAGGTCCGGGTGGTCAATGTCCACCCAACCGCCGTCCCAGATGCCCACCACCACCCCCGCGCCCGTCAGCTCGTAGGGCGGGGCTTCGACTTCGGGCACCTGGAGATTGGTGCGCAGGCCGTCGTTGAACAGCGCCACCGGCGGGGGGATTTCCTCCACCCAACGCACCGGGTCCAGTTCGGCCAGGGCGGCGACGGCCCCGGGGGCGACGCGAATCTCCACTTCCCCGGTGTCCGGCGACTCTCGCACCCATTCCCCTCCGGCCGCTTGCAGGGCGGCGCGGAGTTGGGGAAGCGGCACATCCTCGAACGGCCAGACGCGCAATCGCACCCGGCCGTCCGGCTCCACGGCCCAGCGGCCCGGAGTGCCGGCCCGCAACGTGTCACTGAGCTTGTCCTCCGGGTACACCGCCCCCAACCACCGCACGCCCCCTGCCGCGGCGGCGGCCAGGTCCGCTCCGGGGCTGACCGCCGCGAAGTAGGCCTGCTCGGGCACGTAGCCCAACAACCGGATGCCGGCCTGCTCCAGGCGCGCGCGGGTGGCTGCTTCCGGGGCGCGGTCCAACTGCACCAACACATGCACGGTCTCGCCGTCAGGCCGGGTGGCCCGGGCTGCGGCCAGGTTTTGCGCCAACTCTCCCGCCCCGGCAAAGGCGCCGGATTTCAAGCGCACCGGGCGCACCCGCAAGCCGGGCGCCGCAAGTCGCTGGCCGGGGGCCGGCTCCAACCACGGGATGCGTTCAGGGCGTGCGGGGGTGGGCTCCACCGGCAGTGCCTGCGGACTGACAAGCCCCACCAACCCCAGCCAGACCGGTACGAGCCGATGTCCGACCGGGGCGCGGGAAAGAAGGAGGAAGAAACGAAGCAACCAAGTCGAGCCGGAACGCGGGGCGGCGAACCAATCGGCGTGCATATGGTCGAATAGTTAGCAGACTTTGGGCCGAAAGCGAAACGCGTCCCGGATCGCAAAGATGTTTTCAAAGCCGCCCGGCCGGTTATAACCGCCGCACTGAGGCCCGGTTCTGGCCGAGACGCGACGCCGTACGCCTGCCCGGTGCGGAAGCCGATCGCAAGCCGGTCTGCCGGGCCAAAGCCGTCATGAACACCAATCCGTCCGACCCAAAAGCGGGAGTTCCGGAACTTGCGCGCCCGGCGTGGCTGCTTTTTTTACGCCGCAGCGAGGAGGGCCTGCTGGTGCTGGCGCTGGCCCTGATGGTGTTGCTGCCGGCGGCGGAGGTCCTGCTCCGCAAACTGGCCGGCCGCGGCATTCCCGCTTCGGCGCCGCTGGTGCAACACTTGGTGCTGGTGGTGGGCATGTTGGGCGGTGCACTGGCCGCGCGGGAGGGCCGACTGTTGTCCATCTCGACCCTGACCTATTTTCTCAAAGGCCGGGCTTTGGCCGCGGCGCAGGCCTTCAGCAGCGGGGTGGCGGCGGCCATCAGCGCGTTTCTTTGCCTGGCCAGCATCGAGTACGTGGCGGCGACGCGGCCGTTGGGCAAAATCCTCGCCTACGGCATTCCGGTGTGGACCGTTCAATCGGTGCTGGTGCTGGGGTTCGGTCTGATTGCCCTGCGGTTGGTCTGGCTGGGGGGGCGGAGCTGGCGCGGGCGGGCGGTGGTCCTGGGACTGGCCCTGGTCCTGGTCGCGATTTTCAAAGGGTTGCCAGTGCTGGCCGAGCGGGCAGGTGGGGCGGGTTTTTCGCCGGAGTTGCTGCGCTGGCCGGCCCTGGCGGTGCTGCTGGCCGCCATCCTGGCCGGCGCACCGATCTTCGCGGCACTGGGCGGCGCGGCCCTGATTTTTTTCTGGACCGGGGGCGAGACGGTGGCGGCGATCCCGCTCAATCACTACCGGCTGACCATCAATCCCACCCTGCCGAGCATTCCGTTGTTCACCCTGGCCGGTTACTTCCTGGCCGAGGGGGGCGCGGCCCGGCGGTTTGTCCGGTTGTTTGACGCCTGGTTTGGCCACGTGCGGGGCGGGGCGGCGATTGTGACGGTGGTGGTGTGCGCGTTTTTCACCTCGTTCACCGGGGCGTCCGGGGTGACCATCCTGGCGCTGGGCGGGTTGCTGCTGCCGGTGCTGCTGGGAGCCGGCTACCGGGAGCGCACCGCGGTGGGGTTGTTGACCGGTTCGGGATCGCTGGGGCTGTTGTTCCCGCCGTGTCTGCCGCCGATTTTGTACGCGATCGTGGCCAGCACCAGCGCCAACGCCGGCATCCGGATCGAGGAGATTTTCCAGGCGGGCCTGGTGCCCGGCCTGCTGCTGGTGGGCCTGACGGGTTGGTGGGCACTGCGCCACGGTCCCCGGCAGCCGGGGCCCGCCCGGCGTTTCGAGTGCGGCGCGGCGTGGACGGCTTTTCGGGAGACGTTCTGGGAGCTGCTGGTCCCGGTGGTGGCGCTGACGTTGTTGTTTTCCGGCCTGGCCACGCCGGTGGAGGCGGCGGCGGTCACGGCCCTGTATGCCTTCGTGGTGGAAACCTTCATTTACCGCGATCTGCGGCTGTTCCGGGACGTGCCGCGGGTGATCACCGAATGCGCGCTGCTGGTGGGCGGTGTGCTCCTGATCCTGGGGGTGGCGCTGGGCTTCACGCACTACCTGATTGACGCCCAGGTGCCGGACCGGGCGGTGGCGTGGGCCACCGCCACCCTCAAGTCCCGGTACACTTTTCTGCTGGCGGTGAATCTGTTTCTGCTGGTGGTGGGGTGTCTGATGGACATTTACTCGGCCATCGTGGTGGTGGTGCCCCTGCTGGTGCCCATCGCCACGGCCTTCGGCATCGAGCCGCTGCATCTGGGGATCATTTTCCTGGCCAACCTCGAGCTGGGCTACCTCACCCCACCGGTGGGCATGAACCTGTTCCTGGCCTCCTACCGCTTCAACAAGCCGGTGCCCGAAATCGTGCGCGCCTCGCTGGGGGTGCTGGGCGCGCGGGCGGTCGGCGTGCTGCTCATCACCTACGTGCCGCCGCTGAGCACCTGGTTGCCCCAGTGGTTGAAATGAGCAGTCGCCCGCCCAACTCGACGGGGGCTGCCTGGGAGGAGTCGCCACGGGTTACTGGGGTCGTAACAGCCACCGCCGATCAGCCCACGCACCGGGGCCGGCCGGTTTTGCAGAACTCCCGCCCGCGGGGTGGGGGGCGGTGGTCAACGCAACCGAAACAACTGGTATCCGCCGACCAGCGCCCGCCGTTCCCCGGCCGCTTCCAACCGCGCGGCCAACTCCGCCGGGGCGCCGGGCGGCAACAGCACCCGGTGCACCTGCTCCCTTTCCAGCGCGGCCAGCGCTTCCTCCGCGGACACCCGCCCGGCCATGAGGGCGTCATACCAATCCCGCCGCCTCGCGTAATCGGGAGTGAGAAACCAGTGCCCCACCATCACCCGGTGGGCCGACCAGGCCGGTAGCATCGTACCCAGATGCGGCGAGGTGAACACGTGCCCCGCCGGCTCCCGTGCCAGGGTGAGCACCGCCTCCAACACCGGCCCGGGATACGCGCGGGTCAGCGCCAGGCGGGTGCTGCGCCACGTCACCGCCGGGGCGGATTGAAAAGCCAGGGCCACGACCAGCGCGGCGCCGAACTGCCGGCGCAGTGGCGCGGTCTCCTCCTCGAACACCCGCAGCAGCCGGTCCAACGCCGGTGCGGCCAGCAACCCCAACGGCAGGGGCAACAGGTACACGAAGTGATAACCGCTGGTCCAGGGCGAGCTGTGCAACAACGCGGCCGCCCCCACCCAGACCAGCAACTCGCGCGTCCCCGGCAGCCCCGTCCGCCAACGCTCGCGGAGACCTCGGACCGCCAGGGCTCCCTGGGCCCCCAGCCCCAGCGGATACCACCACACCCCCAGCCCGTGCGGGCCGAAAAACCGGCGCGCCGTGGCGTGGAAGACCGGGTCCTGGTTCTGCCAAAGTGAAAAGCCGGCCAACACCGCCCCGGCCGCGCCCAACGCCCCGGCCAGCCGCATCGCA
Organism: uncultured Verrucomicrobiae bacterium; assembly: GCA_937946835.1. Lineage (GTDB taxonomy): Bacteria > Verrucomicrobiota > Verrucomicrobiia > Limisphaerales > J093 > DSVZ01. The sequence goes on from CALFAV010000003.1 coordinate 81,835, forward strand.
ACGGGGCGTTCCGCCCGGCTCATGAACCGGACCAGCACCACCCCGGCTCCGATGGCCAGCACTCCCAGCCCGGAGTAGGGGTGCACCAGGTACGTGACCACCGTCCAGATCGCGGCCCGCACGGCCCCGGGCCGGTTGAGGGCCGGGCGCAGCATCGGCCGCAACGCCAGCATCACCAGGGTCAGTCCCGCCACCCAGAGCGGATTGTAAAACCCGGCGAAAACGTTCCAGCCGTAATCGTCCGACAGGGCCACGAGCAGCGAGTGTTGCCAACGCGCCGGCCACCAGGAAAACGTGGCGTGGAACAGAATTTCCAGGCCCCCGGCAAAAGCCACCAACCCGGCCGCCAGCCGGCGCTGGCGCGGCTCGGGCACAAAGTCCCCGGCAAAGCGCCAGAACACCGCGAAAAAGGCAAAGACCAACGGCACGCGGGCCAGCTCGAAGGCCGTAAACGGGTTCAGTCCGGTGAGCCGGCACCCCCAGCCCAGCAGACTGAACAGGGGCAAAAAGTAGCGGCCGTCCTGGGGGAGCGTGGTGTGCGGGTTGACCAGAAACCAGTCGCCGGTTTCGAGCGCCTGCCGGATGAACCCGACGTAAGCAAAGCCGTCAATCGGGTTGTAGCCAAAGGGCGGGTAGAACGAATCCGGCGGTGGTGGGACCAGTCGCGTGGCCAGAAACGGGATCGCCCGCAGCACCGCCACGCCCAGCGGGATCAGCCAGTACGCGGCGGGTGGTCCGACGGGCGGGTCCGAGGCCAAGGGTCGGGGTTCGCTCACGGGCACGGGCGGGGCCATTCCCGGACCGGCGGCTCAGAGCGTCCATCCCGGCCGGTACTCATAGTGCAGGTAACGATTGGCCTCGGGCTCGTTGGGAATGCGGAGATTCACCGGGTCCCACTCCAACGGCGTCCCGCCATGCCGCACCGCGACCATTCCCAGCAGCACCGCCTCGGTCAACGGCCCGGCGAAGTCGAAGTTCGAAGCCGTGGGCGAACCGGTTTTGCAGGCCCGGATGAACTCCTCGTAATGCCCGGGGGAACGCGGCAGCGTGGGAGCCGGCCGGCGGTACTCCCGGTGGCGGGCCTCCGGGATCAGACGCGGCCGCTCCCCACCCCAGCCCTCGACCAGCATCTTCCCGCGCTCGCCCACGAACAGGATGCCGTCCTCCGGGTCCAGCTCGCGCTCCGGCTCCAGTTCGGGCGGCCGGGGCGGCAACAGGCCGCCGTCGTACCAGTGCACCGTGACCGGCGGCAGGTTCCCGCGGGCGGCAAATTCGTAGTGCACCAGGCAGGCGAGCGGCACGCTCTCCGGGTACACCGGGGTGGAGCTGGCATGGACCCGCAACGGCGGGCCGAGCTTCAGCGCGTCGAACACCGGCGCCAGGTTGTGAATGCCCATGTCGCCCAGCCCGCCGGAGCCGAAATCCCACCAGCCGCGCCAGCGGAACGGCACGTAGGCGGGGTGATACGGCCGCCACGGCGCCGGGCCCAACCACAGGTCCCAGTCCAGCGTGTCCGGCACGGGCGGCGTGTCCGAGGGCCGCTCCACTCCCTGCGCCCACCACAGGGGCAACCTGCCGCGATGGGTCGGGCGATCGGACCACACGTGGACCTCGCGCACGGGGCCGATGGCGCCGTCGGCCAGCCACTCCTTGATGAGGCGATTGCCCTCGAAGGCCATGCCCTGGTTGCCCATTTGCGTGGCCACTTTGGCCTCGCGCGCCGCGCGGGCCACCTGGCGCGCCTCAACCACGGTGCGGGTGAGCGGCTTTTCACAGTACACGTGCCTGCCGCGCTGGAGGGCCGCCATCGTCGCCACGGCGTGGGTGTGGTCCGGCGTCGCCACGATCACCGCGTCCACGCCCTTTTCCCGGTCCAGCATCCGACGAAAGTCCCGGTACCGCGCGGCGCGCGGATACCGGGCGAACGGGGCGGCGGCGCGCGCCTCGTCCACGTCGCACAACGCGACGATGTTTTCGCCCTGAAACCCCTCGAGGTCGTCCGCGCCGCGTCCCCCCGCCCCGATGGCCGCCACGTTGAGCCGGTCGTTGGCGCCCCAAACCCGGGCCGGGATCACCATCGGCACGACCGTGGCCGCCAGGGCGCGACGCAAAAAGGCGCGGCGCGTGCCGCACAACGGTGCTTGCATGAACCGGGGGTACCATGCCCGGCCCGCGGATTCAACGGCGGGGAAATGGCGCAAAGGGCGCGGCGCGGCGCGCGCCGGGGTGATCACCGGCCCGCGGGTTCGGGGGAAGACTCCGGTTCGGGGAGGCAGGCGCCGATGGCCCGTTCCAGCCGGGCCAGCGCCACGGCGTATTCACGGCGCGCGCGCACATCGGTGGTGCGGGCCTCGGTGAGCGCGGTCTGGGCGCTGAGCACGTCCAGTTGCGTGCCGGTGCCGGCGTCGGCCCGGGCGCGCGCCAGGCGCAGGGCCTCTTCGGCCTGCTCGACCACTTTTTTCTGCGACTCCATGACCTCCCAGGCCTCGACCAGACTCGAGTAGGCCGTGCGCACTTCCAGCTCGATGCGGCGCGCCAGGTCGTCGGCCTCGATCAGCGACTTTTCGTACCGGGCCTGCGCCTCGGCCACCTTGCCGCGGGTGAGCGCGCCGTCGAAGAGGTTCCAGGTGGCCTGCACGCCCACCTCCCAGCCGTGGACCGTTTCGTCCAGGTCGCGGCTGAAGTTGGATTTGCGGGCGCCGTAACCGGCGTAGCCCTGCACCCGCGGCAGGTAGCCCGCGCGGGCGCCGAGCACGTCCTCGCGGCGCAATTGTTCGGCCAGGCGGGTGGCGATCAGTTCCGGGCGGTGGGCCAGCGCACGCGCGAGGGCCTCGGGCACGCCCAGCTCGAAGCGGGGCGCGTCCAGCGTGCCGCTCAACCGCAGGGGAATGTCCTCCCAAATGTCCCCGGGCACCCGGTAGCCGAGCAGGTGCACCAACTGGTTCTTGGCGATGCGATGGGCGTTGCGCGCCCGCGAGACCCGGGGCCGGGCGTTGGCCAGCTCGACCTCCGCGCGCAGGACGTTGAAGCGCGGCACGGTGCCGGCGTTGAACCGCCGTTGGTTGTCCTCGAGCTCCTTCTGCAGCAGCTCGACCGCGGCCTCGCTGACCACGATTTCCTTCTCGGCCAGCAGGACGTTGTAGTAGGCCACGCGGACCTCGGTGACCACGTCCGCCAGCACGGCGTGGTGCCGGGCCAGGGCCTGCTCGCGCACCAGGCGGGCCGAGCGCAGAGACGAAGCCAGCCGGCCGCCCTCGAAGAGGGTCTGGACCAGGCGCACCCCGGCGGACCAGCGCTGGTTGCCGGGATCAATCACCGGCGCGCCGGCGGGGAAGATCGGGTTGGGCGGCAACTCCAGGCGCTCCACCGCCCGGTCCTCGGTCAGGGCATAGTCCCCGCTGGCCAGCACCTTGGGGAGCGCCACGGCGCGGGTTTGAATGCTCAGCCCGTGCGCCGCCTCCAGCTCCTGCCGGCTCTGCTGCACGGCGGCGTTTTGTTGCAGCGCGATGTCCAGACACTCGGCCAGCGACAACGGCCGCGCCGGCCAGGGCAGGGCCGGAGGTGCCGGTTCGGCCGCCCGGGCGAGGGCGACGCTCAGACACAAAAGGGAGCACCCGAAAACGAGAGTTGAGTTCATGATCGGTGGGGGAAATCCGGGGCGGCAACCGCCGGGCGCGGACCCCGACGACGGGAGCGGGTTCGGCCGGCCGGAACCGGCGCGCGACGGGCCGCGGTCCCCACCGGCCGACGCGCCAGTTCCTTCAGGGCGGCCAGGGAAAAGCGGGTGATGTGCTCGGTCAGCGGCTCCACGGCCGCGGGACCCTGCGGCAGGTGCGGGAGCAGGCGGGAGACCACCGCGCGGCAGTGGAAGTAGAAGAAACACTGGCTGACGATGCTCAGCCCGCAAAAGCCCAGGGTTTGTTCGTCCCGATCCGGCCCCAGGAAGGCCACGATGATGGAGCGGACCTGGTCGGCCAGCGGTTGGATGTGTTCGCGCACCATGACCTCCAGGCACGGGGTGGGCTCGGTCAACTCCCGCGCGACCAACCGGCCCAGCCAGGCGTGCGGGCCGGGCTCCAGCAGCCGGCCCAGCACGCTGCGCACAAAGGCCCGGAGGCGCGTCTCCGGAGCGGCCTCCGGGCCCAGCCCCATGTCGAAGGGCAGGCGGCGGTTGGCCTCGGCCACCAGGTGGCGCAGGACCTCGAGGTAAAGCTGCGGCTTGTCGCCGAAGTGGTAGTGCACCGCGGCCACGTTGGTGCCGGCCCGCCGGCAGATGGCCCGGATGGTGGCGTCGTGATAGCCCGCCTCCGCAAACTCGGCCGCGGCGGCCTGCAGCAGGGCCGTGCGGGTGTCGGCCGCGTCGGGCGCGGGAGAGGCGGAGGTCGAACGCATGTTTGAAGCGCATGTTTCAAACAAACGTTTGACACGTCAAGCGCCTTTTGCTCCACTGGGCGCGCGCCCGACCGGGCGCCCAGGCATGAAGACTCCGGTGCTGCATCCGGCCCGTCCCGCCCCGGGCCGATTCCCGCGGGGCATCCTCCGCGGAGGCCTCGGGTTGCTGGTCCTGCTGAGCGCCGCCTGCCGCCAGCCCGCTCCTTCCGGCTACCAGGGCTACCTTGAGGCCGAGTTCCTCTACCTCGCCGCCCCGCTGGGTGGCCGGCTGGAGCGGCTGGCGGTGACCCGCGGCCAGGAGGTGCGGGCGGGGGACCGGCTCTTCGAGCTGGACCCGGTGGCCGAGGCCGCCGCGGTGGAGGAAGCCGCCCGACGCCAGGCACAGGCCCGGGCCCGGCTGGACAACCTCCGCAAGGGCCGCCGCCCCAGTGAAATCGCCGCCCTCGAGGCGCAACTGGCCCGGGCGGAGGCCCACCAGCGCTGGACGGAGGCCGAGCTGGCCCGCCGCCAGCAGTTGCGGGCGCAGGAGGTGATTTCCGCCGCCGAACTGGACCTGGCCCGGGCGCAGCGCGACGCGGATGCCGCGCAGGTCGAAGCGCTCCGCGCCGAGTTGGAGACCGCCCGCCTGGGCGCGCGCGAGGATGAAATCCGCGCCGCCGAAGCCGAAGTGGCCGCCGCGCAGGCGGCCCTCGAGCGCGCGCGCTGGGCCCTGGAGCAAAAGCGCCAGAGCGCCCCCGCGGCCGGGCGGGTGCACGACACGTTGTTCCGCGAGGGCGAGTTTGTCCCGGCGGGCCAGCCGGTGGTGGTGCTGCTGCCGCCGGCGCAGCTCAAGGCGCGGTTTTTCGTGCCCGAGCCGGAGGTGGCCGGGTTGACCCTCGGGGCGATGGTGTGGCTGCACGCCGACGGCTGGTCAGAACCGGTGTCGGCCACGATCAGCTACGTGGCCGCGCAGGCCGAGTACACCCCGCCGGTGATCTACAGCCGGGAGAACCGGGCCAAACTGGTCTTTATGGTCGAGGCCCGGCCGGACCCGGCCCGCGCCGCGGCGTTGCGGCCCGGACAGCCGGTGGAGGTGAGGACCCACCCGTGAAGCCCGCGCTCCCCCGAGTGCGAGGGCCGAGGGCCGGGGGCCGAAAGCCTGGTCGGGCCAGCGGCGCGGGGAGGCCGGAGCGCCCGCCGGAGTTCCCGGTCGGCAAAGCTCCGGTGGACCTCCGGAACGCGAAGTCGTGAACCCCGAGTGGGCCATTGACGTGCGCGGCATCACCAAGCGGTTTGGCCGGCGCACGGTGGTCAACAACGTCGCCCTGCAGGTGCGGCGGGGGGAGATTTACGGTTTTCTCGGCCCCAACGGCAGCGGCAAGACCACGTTCCTGCGGATGCTCTGCGGGTTGCTCACGCCCGACGCGGGCAGCGGCACCTGCCTGGGGTTGGACATTCGCACCCGGAGCGCGGCGATCAAGGAGCGGGTGGGTTATCTGACCCAGCGGTTCAGTTTTTACGAGGACCTCAGCCTCGAGGAGAACCTTGATTTTGTGGCGCGGCTTTACGGGGTGCCGCGCCGGCGCGCGGCGGTGGTGCGGAGCCTGGAGACCCTGGGTCTGACAGCGCGGCGCCGGCAACTGGCGGGGGAGTTGTCCGGGGGGTGGAAGCAACGGCTGGCGCTGGCGGCCTGCCTGATTCACCAGCCGGAGCTGTTGCTGCTGGATGAACCGACCGCCGGGGTGGACCCGAAGGCGCGGCGCGACTTCTGGGAGGAACTTCACCGCCTGGCCGCGGCGGGCATCACCGTGCTCATCACCACGCATTACATGGACGAGGCCGAGCGGTGCCACCGCCTGGCCTACATCGCTTACGGAAACCTGCTCGCCCACGGGCCGGTGGCCGAGGTGGTGCGGGCGGCGGGACTGAGCACCTGGGAGGTGAGCGGGCCGGACCTGTGGTCCCTGGCCGAGACCCTGCGCCGGCAGCCGGGGGTCGAGCAGGTGGTGCCGTTTGGCAGCACCCTGCACGTGAGCGGGCGGGATGCCGCCCAACTGGAGGCGGTGGCGGCGCGCTGGGGGGAGGGGGCTTGGACCTGGCAGCGGATCAAGCCGGGGTTGGAGGACGTGTTCATCAGCCTGACGGAGACCGCCCGGGACAACTGGGGACCATGAGCCGATTTGCCTTTCATCCCCGCCGGTTTTGGGCCGTGGTGGTCAAGGAGTTCATCCAGATGCGCCGCGACCGGCTCACGTTTGCGATGATGGTGGGCATCCCGCTGCTCCAACTGATCCTCTTCGGGTTCGCCATCAATCTGAACCCGAAGCATCTGCCCACCGCGGTGCTGGCCGCGGACCCCGGCCCGTTTGCCCGCACGTTGCTCTGGGCGTTGCGCACCAGTGACTACTTCGCCGTGACCCGGGTGGTGGACACCGAGGCGGAGTTGCGCGCCCTGCTGGAGCGCGGGGAGGTGCAGTTCGGGGTGAGCATCCCGGTGGATTTTGCCCGCCGGCTCCTGCGCGGGGAACGCCCCAGCCTGTTGCTGGAGGCCGACGCCACCGACCCGGCGGCCACCGGCTATGCCCTCTCGGCCCTGAACACGCTGGTGGCGACGGTGTTTGACCGGGACCTGAAAGGGCTTCCGCCCGGGCTGCGGGCCACGCCCGGGCCGGTGGAGGTGCGGGTGCACCGGCTCTACAACCCGGACATCATCACCCAGTACAACGTGGTGCCGGGGCTGCTGGGTGTGGTGCTCACCATGACGATGGTCATCATCACCGCCCTGGCCATCACTCGGGAACGCGAGCGCGGCACGATGGAGAACCTGCTGTCCACGCCGGTGCGGCCGGCGGAAGTGATGCTGGGCAAGCTGGTGCCGTACATCCTGGTCGGCTACGTGCAGGTGGGGCTGATTCTACTGGCGGCGCGGGTCTTCTTTGGCGTGCCGATGGTGGGCAGCGTGCCGCTGTTGCTGGGGGCGATGCTGGTGTTCATCCTCGCCAACCTGGCGATGGGCATTACCTTCTCCACCCTGGCGCGCAACCAGCTCCAGGCCGTGCAAATGGCCTTCTTTTTCTTTCTGCCAAACATCCTGCTCAGCGGGTTCATGTTCCCGTTCCGCGGCATGCCCGACTGGGCGCAGGTCCTGGGCGAGGTGTTGCCCCTGACACATTTCCTGCGCATCGTGCGGGGCATTCTGCTCAAGGGCAACGGCCCGGCCCAGATCGCCCCGGAACTCTGGCCCATCGCCCTGTTCATGGTCGTGATGCTCACCCTCGCCATCAAACGCTACCGGCAGACGCTGGATTGAGGAGGAAGCCGTGGACGCGTACCGCTTATCGCAGGGGCAGGAATTCGACGTGGTTGCACCAGTCCCGCGGGTCTGTGGCCTGCGCCAGCAGCACCAGGTCAGCGATGCACTGTTGCAGCGAGATTCGCAAGGGATGCGCGTAAATCAACCCGGCAAACGGTTCTCCCGTCTGCTGGCGCTGAGCCGCCTCGGCCAGCAAATCCGTGTCGTGGGTGAACAGGACGCGGTTCAAAGCGCGCGCGCGGTTCAACAACTGAGCGTCCGACAAACGCGCGCTGCCATCCGCTTGGGCGGTCAGCGCGTCCACACCCCGCACACGCAACGCCTCGGTGATGGCCCTGCGAACGTGGACGTCCATATAAAGGGCCACGCTCACCTCAGCAATCCCCGAACACGCAACTTGCGTCGGAGGGGCGACTCCTGGCGGTGCGCCGTCCGAGCGTCCCAGTCCTCAAGTTCGGCCGCGAGGACGCGGTCAAAATGCTCCTGATGGTCGTAGTAGTAGGCCAGCGCGGCATGAATCTGGGCCAGGGTCAAATGCGGAAACTGACAACACAACTCCTCCGGACTTGAGCCATGTGCCAACCAGTCCCGCACCACTTCGATTACCTTGACATTGGTATCGTCAATCCAGGCCCGCCCTTCGGCATCGGTACAAATGTGATTGACCGCTTCCAGAACCGACATGGGAAAACGCTAAAGCCTTCGTTGACCACGGGCAAGGACCAACGCCGGCAATCCCTCCTCCCGGCGGTTGTGCTCAAGCCCGGGTACGCCCAAGCGCTGGCGCGATCCGCGCTGCAAACCGCGGCACACCGCCGTTCTCCCCCCGGTGCCGTACCCCCAGCGATCCGGTTGCAGCCGCCGGCCCGGGCTTTGCCGGGCCGTCCCGAGTTACCCGGTGACACTGTCCTGCCCCAGGGCCAAAGCTCCGGAGTTTTGACGACATGGAACTGGTTTTTACGGTTTCCCAACAGGCGGACGGCGGTTATGTGGCCGAAGGTGCGTCCCCTGTCTGCATCACGCAAGCGGACATCCGGGAAGAATTGCGAACCTGCGTCAATGAAGCCGCGCGCGCCAGGTTTCATGGCCCGGATGTGCCCGCGCGCGTCCGCCTCCATCGGGTCCGACACGAAGTGTTTGATCCGGAACGAAACTTCTTCGGGATTGCTGCGGGCGAGACCGGATCCGGGGTTTCCGCCGGGACTATGGGCACCTGGAAGTGCCCCGGATCGGCTCGCCCATCATTTTCCAGACCCGGGTTTCCCGGAGCCACTGCATGGCCGTCCCCGAGCACACCCCTTTGCGATTGAGCAGCCTGAATTCCAATTCCACTTTGCGTGCAAGGGCCGGGACAGAAGGGCGGCCGAAAGCGGACATTCTGAAACGGTTACGGTTTCGCTGGTCGGCGCAGTCCGTCCCTTTCCCCGCGCGCTTCAGCAGCGGCTCTGCCCCGGCCACGAACCTGGTGCCGGAGATCGCTCCCGGTTCCTTTGGGCCCTTCTTGGCGTGTGGTTTCTAACCACCGCCTGCCAGCGCCCGCCCCCGCCGCCGCCCCCGCCGGTGGTGCGGGTGGAACCGGCCCGGCCCTGGCACGAGGCCGAGCCGGACGCCGTGCAGACCTACATCGGCCTGGTCCGGGCCGAAAACGAGACCGAACTCGGCTTCAAGGTCGGCGGCATCCTCGAACAGATCGGCCCCGAGCCGGGCCGCCACTGGGGCGAGGGCGACCGTTTCGACAAGGACCAGGTGCTGGCCCAACTGGTGCAGGTGGACTTCCTGGCCGAGCGCGACTCGGCCGCCGCGCGCCGCGACCTGGCCGAAAGCCGCCTGGCCCGCGCCGAACAACTGCACCGCGAGGGCGCCATCTCGCCCCAGGAATACGACACGCTCAAAGCCGCGCGAGATGAGGCCGTGGCGGCCTTTGAACGCGCCCGACAGGCGTGGCTGGACTCGACCCTGCGGGCGCCCTTTGCCGGCCACGTGCTGGCGCGGCTGGCCAACGCCGGCGAAACCGTGCTACCCGGCCGCCCGGTGTTGCGCATCGCCGACCTGGGTGTGATGTCCGTGGAACTGGGCGTGCCGGATCGGTTGGTGGGGCAGATCCGCCCCGGGCAGCGGCTCCCGCTGACCGTGCACACGCTCGAGGACCGGCGCTTCGAGGGCGAGGTGGCCGAGGTGGGCGTGGCCGCCAAGGAAGGTTCCCGCCTGTTCAAGGTGGTGCTCAAGGTGCCCAACCCCGAACGCCGGCTCCGCTCCGGCATGACCGCCTCCGTCAGCCTGGCGCCCCCGCGGGAGGCCCGCGGGGACGCGGTGCTGGTGCGCCTGTCCGCCCTGGTGGGGCGTCGCGCGGGTCCGATCCCCACCCCGGACCAACCGCCCCTGGCAGTGTTTGTGGTGGATGAGCAGGGCCTCGCCCGGGAGCGGGCGGTACGCACCGACGAAATCATCCGCAGCTCGGTGGTCATCACCGAGGGGGTACGCCCCGGCGAGCGCGTGGTCGTGGTGGGCGCCGCTCAGCTCTACGACGGCGCGCGCGTGGACGCGCGGCCGCTGTCGGACAACGCCACCGCCCCCTCCGCGCCATGAACCCCTCCGCTCCCCCGCCCGAAGCCCTCCACGGCGGACTGGCCCGCTACTTTGTCGAGCACCGCGAGGTGGGCTGGCTGGTGTTGGTGCTGGTGCTGCTGTGGGGGGCGTTCGCCTACACCCGGCTGCCCCAGCAGGAAGACCCCGAAATCCCGGAGCGCCGCGCGGTGCTGGTCACGCCCTTCCCCGGTGCCGGCGCCGCCAAGGTCGAGTCCCTGGTTACGCAAAAGCTCGAGGAAAAACTCAACGAGCTGGAATGCGTCGAGGAACTCAAGTCCCAGTCGCGGCTGGGGGTTTCGATCCTCTACATCACCCAACGCCCGGCCCGCAAAGCCGTGGTGGACCAGCAATGGGATCGCATTCGGGCCAAGGTGGCGGAGGTGCGCCTGCCCGCGGGCTGCGGCGCGCCCGCGCTGGACACCGATTTCGGCAAGACCGTGACCCTGCTCTTTGCCCTGACCAGCCCGCCGGCCGCGGAGGGGGAAGTGGCCGCGCGCGCGGCCCTGGTGCGGCAACGCCTGGAGCGGCTGCGCGCGGGCACGCCGGCCCGGGACCGCGCCGCGGTGGGGGCGTTTTTCCCGCCGGACTTCGATACCGAGCACCTGGGACGCTTCCAGGGCCGGTTTGTTGAAGCCTTGCTGGCCGCCGGGCTGGCCACCGCCCCGCCGCGACTGGAGCGCGGCGCCTCCTGGCTGTTGGCCGACTTTCCCACCGCCGCCGGCCGGGCCGAACTGGAGGCATTTCTGAGCCGGTTCCGGCGCCAGGTGGCCGGCAGCGACGGCGAGTTGCATCCGGACTTCGGCGGTCCGTTCGTGCTGATGGGCGGGGACGACGACGCGACGGTGCTCGAGGCGGTGCGCCGCACCACGCCGCCGCGTTACGCCTATCGGGAGCTGGAGCGGGCGGCCGAGGCGTTGCGGGACGAGTTGAAGCAGGTGCCCAGCGTGGGGCGGGTGCGGCTGCTGGGCAACGTGCCGGAGGTGGTTTATCTGCTGTACTCGCTGCTCAATGTCGAGGGCTACCGTCTGGACCCGGCGCTGGTCATCCAGGCCATCGCCACCCGCAACGCCATCATCCCGGGCGGGGTGCTGCGCACCGAGGGCCAGAGTTTCCCGGTGCAGTTGACCGGGGAGTTCGGCACGCCGGACCCGGTCGAGGGCCGGCGCCGCTTCGCCGAGGACCTGCGCCAGACGGTGATCGGCGTGGCCGGCCCGCGCGGTCTGGAGGCATGGAGCCGCGCCACCGCCGGCGGCGGCCTGCCGGTGTACCTGCGCGACCTGTTCGAGGTGCGGCCGGGCTACGAAAACCCGGTCAGTTTTCAGGTGGACGTGCTGCACCGCGAGCGTCCCGAGCAGCCTCTGACGCCGCGCCGGGCGGTGCTCCTGGCCGTGGAGATGAAGTCCGGGCACATCATCGGGCGCTTTGACCGGGAGGTGCAGGCGGCGGTGGAGGCCTTTCAACGGACCGGGCCGCCGCGCCTGCCCGAAGGGGTCGAGGTGCAGCGGCTTTCCGACCAACCCGCCGCGGTGGCGCAGCGCATCGGCCTGTTCACGCGGTGCTTCTTCGAGGCCGTGGCGGTGGTGGTGCTGGTGGCCCTGTGGTTCATGGACGGGCGGTCGGCGTTGGTGGTGGCGGCGGCCATTCCCCTGACCCTGGCGCTAACCCTCATCGGCATGGACCTGCTGGGCGTGCCGTTGCACCAAATCTCCATCGCCTCGCTGATCCTCGCGCTGGGCATGTTGGTGGACGACCCGGTCGTGGCCTCCGACGGCATCAACCGGGAGCTGGCCCAGGGCCGGCCCCGCGGCGTGGCGGCGTGGCTGGGGCCTTTCAAGCTGCGCCGCGCCATCCTTTACGCCACGGTCATCAACATCGCCGCGTTCCTGCCGCTGGCCGGGCTGCCGGGCGACAAGGGGGCGTTCATCTGGGCGTTGCCGGCGGTGGTGACCCTGGCGCTGGTGGCCTCGCGCCTGGTCTCCATGACCTTCGTGCCACTGCTGGGCTACTACCTGCTGTGCGGGCAGCAGAGTTGGGAGGCCGGCCCCACCGTGCGCGCCTTCCCGCTGTTCCGGCCGGTGGACCGGGCGCTGGCGGCGTTGCTGCCCCGCTACCGCCGGGCGCTGGAGCGGGCGTTGGAGCGCCCCGGCCGCGTGTTGCTCACGGCCTACGGGGTGCTGGCGCTGAGCCTGGGGTTGGCGCCGTTTCTCGGACAGCAGTTCTTCCCGCCGGCCGAGCGGAATCAGTTGCTGGTGGACATCGAACTGCCCGGGTCCGCCTCGATCGTGCAGACCCGCGAGGTGTGCCGGGAAGTGATGCGGGTGCTGGCCGAGCAGCCGGAAATCCGCAGTGCGGCGGTGTTTTCCGGCGGCACCGCGCCGCAGGTCTATTACAACCTCAGCCCGCGCGAGCCGGCGCCGTTCCTCGGCCAGGTGCTGCTCAACACCTGGCGGGCGGAGCAGGTGCCCGCGCTGTTGCCCCGGCTCCGGGAGCGCCTGGACCGGACCATCGCCGGAGCCCGGTGCGTGGTGCGGCAGTTCGAGCAGGGACCGCCGGTCGAGGCGCCCATCCAGGTTCGCCTGACCGGACCGGACCCCGACACGCTCCGCGGGTTGGCCGACCGGGTGGCGGCGGCGTTGCGGGCGGCCGGGGGATACCAGGTACACGACGACCTGGGCCGGCGGGTGCCCACACTGCAAATTGACATTGACCAGGAGCGCGCCAATTCGCTGGGCATCAGCAACGCCCGCATCGGCGAGCTCGCCCAGTCGGCTTTTCTGGGATTGCGGGTCACGGAACTGCGGGACGGCGATCACCTCATCCCGGTCGTCATCCGGCTCCGGGCCGAGGACCGCAACGAGGCGGACAAGATTCGCACGCTGTACGTCCGCTCGGGGCGGGACGAACTGGTTCCGCTGGACAGCATTGCCCGGCTGCGCCTGAACCCGGAGTACGCCACTCTGCCCCATTTCAACCAACTCCGCGCCGTCACCGTCAAGGCCTACGCTCCGGCGGGTGAATTGGCCTCGCGGGTGTTGAATCGCGCCCGCGCCGACCTGCGGGCCCTGCCGCTCCCGGCGGGGTACCGCCTGGAACTGGCCGGCGAGGACCAGGAATTGCGCCGGAGCCGCGCGGAGATGGGCGTGGTGATGGCGGTGTCGCTGGCCCTGATCACGCTGGCGCTGGTGATGCAGTTTCGGTCGGTCACCAAGGCGCTGGTGGTGCTGCTGACCGTGCCGCTGGGGCTGATCGGGTCGCTGGTGGGGTTGACGCTCTTCCAGGCGCCGCTGGGCTTCATGGCCCTGCTGGGCATGGTGAGCCTGGCCGGGGTGATCGTCAGCCACATCATCGTGCTGAACGATTTCCTCGAGGAAGCGCGCGCCGAGGGCCTGGAACTGAAGGCCGCGCTGGTGCGCGCGGGCCTGGTGCGGCTGCGCGCCGTGCTGGTAACCGTGCTGGCCACGGTGGGCGGGCTGATACCGCTGACCCTGGCCGGCGGGGAACTGTGGCGCCCGCTGACCGCCGTGCACATCTTCGGCCTGCTGCTGGCCACCGGGCTGACCCTGGGGGTGATGCCCACCCTCTATTCCGTGTTTGCCACGCGGCTGCGTCTGATTCGATAACTTCCCCGCCGCGCCGCCCGGCCGTGGCTGCCCGATGTCCCGCCGGAATTGCAACCGTCAAGTCCCCGCCCGCGCCCGCTGGTGGCTGGGCGGAGGTCTGCTGCTTGCCGCCACCCTGGGGGCGCTGGGATGGTGGGCAGAAACCCGCCGCGCGCATCGCTACGACGGCCTCATCCGCAGCGTGGCGTTGCGCTACGAGGTGGACCCGGCGCTGGTCAAGGCGGTGATCCGGCGCGAGAGTCATTTCCGCCCCCATGCCCGCGGCGCGGCGGGTGAGCTGGGGCTGATGCAGGTGACCGATGCCGCGGCCCAGGAGTGGGCGGAGAGCGCCGGGGTGTATCCGCTGCCCGAGACCCACCTGCTGAACCCGGTCACCAACGTGCTCGCCGGCACCTGGTATCTGGCCAAACTGCTGCGCCGCTACGCGCAGACCGACCGTCCGGAGGTGTTTGCCCTGGCCGATTACAACGCCGGCCGGGGGAATGTCCTGAAGTGGGCGCGCGCTGCGGCGGCCACCAACAGCGCCACCTTCCACGAGGCGATCGGCTTTGCCTCCACCCGGGCCTACGTCACCGCCGTGCTGGCCCACCGGGAGCATTACCGGCGGGACTTCCGGTAACCCCTGCCCCGAGGCGCCGGCCGTCAGTCAATCCCAGCATCCGCGCCCGCGTCGTGACCGGCGTTTGCCCGGCGCGGACGCTCAGCGAAAAATGGACTGCCGGCTCAGGAAACCAGCCACCGTGGCCTCGCCCCGCCGCTCGATCTGTTCCCGGTCAAAGACCTCGACCGGCGCGACGGTTTCCGGGAAGCGCCGCAGCACCACCCGTTGCTTGAGGTGCGAGCCGGTGATCTCCCGGGGCGCCACGTCGGTTGACCGGGTTTTCTTGACCTTGGCCTTCTGGGAGGCGCGGGTTTTCGATGCAGTCTCGACCCTGGTCTTGCTGCCGCAGGTCAAACAGCTCTTCGCAGCCTCGGACTGCGCAGGCGCGGTTTCCGTGCCGGCGCGCAACGCCGACAGGTTCAGGGCCAGCCCCAGGAGCAGGGCGAGCAGGGCCGCCGGCCGGGCCGGGAGGGCTGAAGCAAATCTGGTTTTCATGGGGCACAATATGTCCGGGAAGCCCGGGCCGGGCAAGTGCTCGGGGGGTGCACGCGTCGGGCGAGCCTTCGGCCCGCGCTGCCGACGGCGGGTTGGTCTAGCGCGCCCGGGCAGCCACGGCCGCCAGGGCGGCAGCCTCTGCTTCAAGCAGGGCTGCGTGCAGGACCTCCGGCTCGTCCGGGGCGGTGCGTAATCGGGCCAGCAGGTCGGTCTTTTGGGCCAGCAGACACAGGTGGGCCAGGGTGCGCAGATGCAGGGCCTCCTCGCGGCAGCCCAGCAGGAAAAACAGGTCCGTGGGCCGGCCGTCCGGGGCGCCGAAGTGGATGGGCTGCACCGTGCGGCCCAACGCCAGCCACGAGGTGACAAACAGGTCGGGCTGGGGACTGCGCGGATGCAGGAAGGCCACCCCACCCGGCACGGCGGTGGGGCAGAGCGCCTCGCGGGCTTCAAGGGTTTCCACCAGCGCCCGGGCGTCACAAACCACCCCGGCGCGCTCGGCCAGGGCCACCATTTCCCGCAGCACCGAGGCGCGGGTTTTGGCCGCCAGGGCCGGGGCGATCAATTCGGGTGAAATCAACTCGGCCAGGCGCACCCCCGGCGCGGGCCTACCCCTGGTGGGGAGGTCCCCGGCGTGCGCCAAAGTGGCCAGCTCGCTCGCCCCCGCTTCGAGGATTCGCCGGGACGCCCAGGCGTCAATTTCAACCAGGCGAAAGACCAACCGGCCTCCGCGCCGCTCGCAGGGGATTTGCCCGTCGCGAACCAGGCGATCCAGCTCCGCCCGGCTCAGGTGCAGATACCGGGCGGCTTCGTCGGCGTTCAAAACGCGGTGGGGCATAACCGGAAAGGCGACCCGGCCATGGGCCCGGGCCGAACCGCCCTCAGTCGTCGTCCTCGACCAGGGAGACCGCCCAGGCGGGGAAGGGCGCGGCACTGCCCTTGACCGCGTGCCAGAGGATGCGGTTGAGCACGCCCTCCGGGCAGGCATCCACCCGCTTGAAGTTCAGCCGGGCCGAGGTCAGCGCGTGTTTCCGGAGCAGGGGGTCGGCAAGGGCCTTTGGGTCGGGGTTCATCTCGTCCAGCGGCACCTGGTTGGGCACGGCCACGTAGGGTGTGTAATCCGGCGCGTCGGTGAAACAGTCGAACATGGGCGTGGCGGCGGCATCGAACTGGTTCATCGGCGGCAGGCCGAGGATTTGTTCGATGGTGCGCAGCACGCTCACGGTGTTGTACTGGGTGCCCACCACCGCCCGGCGCTTGGCCCACGGGCTGATGACGAAGGCGGTGGTGCGATAGCCGCTGACGTGGTCCCAACCGTTCTGAGGGTCGTCTTCGATGCCGAAGATGACCATCTCCCTCCAAAACCGGCTGTGACTGAGCGCCTGGACGATCTGGCCGAAGGCCAGGTCGTTGTCCGCCACGCACGCGGCGGGCGTGGGCGCGCCGCGGCTGGTGCCGCTGGTGTGGTCGTTGGGCAGGCAGATGAGGACCAGTTGGGGCATCCGGCCCTCGCGTTCCCACGCGGCGATCTGGTTGGTGATGTAGCGGGCGCGCCACACGTCGGGCACTTCCATGATCCAACCGACGTAGTTGGTGGGGGTGAAGGGGCGAATGCTTTCAATGCTCGGCTGGCTGGCGATGCGCACCTCGCCGCGGCCGTGCAGGAACTCCTCCCAGTAGTCGCGCCAGGTCGGCTCGCCCTTGCGTTTGGGATCGGTCCAGCCGCAGGTGGGCATGGCAAACTCGCCGAAGTTCCAGATCGAAACGCCGTGCTTGACGGCGTTGTCCCAGATGAAACCCGCGGGCGAGTAGGCCAGGGCGTCGTCTTCGTCCTCGCCCATGCCGTCCGGGTAACTGCGCGGCCAGCCGGCAAAGGACTTTTCAAGGTAATCCGTGCCGATGGCGGTGGTACTCCACTGGTGGCCGTCGGCGCTGAGGATGCCGGCGCAGTAGGTGTTGTCCAGGAGGACAAACTCGCGGGCCAGCTTGTGTTGGTTGGGCGTCACACGCTCGCCGAAAATGCACAACGAGGGGTCGCCCCGGCCCTCGGGCATGTCGCCCAAGATCTGGTCGTAGGTGCGGTTTTCCTTGATCACGTACACCACGTGCTTGATCGGGCTGGGCTCGCCGATGCGCTCGGGCACCGGGCGCGGCGGTTGGCCCGGGCGGGGCGGGAGCAGCGTCTCGGCGATGCGCTCGCGGCGGTAGTTGTCATAAACCATTTGGGAAAGCCGCGGCAGTTCGGACGTCTTTGGCAGCGGCACCAGCGAGACCGAGCCGAAGTAATGATGGGTGTTGAAGCCCCGGGCATCCGGTCCGGCACCGGCGGCCCGGTAGGGCCGGGGCTCGACCGGATGGCCCTTGATATTGGCCACGCACAGTTGCTTGCGGCCCGCGTCAAAGACCACCGCGCCGGGAAACCACCCCACGGGAATCAGCCCCTGGAGCTTCGAGGCCCGGCCGCGCGGCGCGAACCGGATCACCGCGATGGCGTTCTGCGTGCCGTTGGCCACGTAGAGCGTGCGGCCGTCCGGCGCAAAGCTCAGGGCGTTGGGCTGCGCGCCGAACAACTCCGCCGGGCTGGCCTTGGCCCAGATGGTTTCGACCACGCGGTCGGTGCGGGTGTCAATGACGCTGAGGTGGTCCGAACCCGCGTTGGCGCAGACCAGCCAGCGCCGGTTCGGCGACAACGCCAGCGCGCTGGCGTGCAGGCCGGTGAGAATCTCGGCCGTCGGATTGCGGCCCGCGGCCTTGGGACTCAGGTCCAGGACCGTCACCGACCCCTCGCTCGCGATGTGGCGCACCGGGTCCACGCGCACTACGGTGCCCCGGCCGGCCGGACCGGTGAGGTCGCCCGGGCCGGGTCGGCGGCCGCCCCAGTTGCTGACGTAGGCCTTGTCGCCCACCAGCACCACGTCGTACGGCGCCACGCCCACGTCGAAGGTCCGCAGCACCCGGCCGGTTTCCGCATCCAGTTCGAGCAGGCGGTTGGACAGGTTGCCGCACACGTAGAGGCGGCGGCCGTCCGGCGAGAGCGCCAGGCCGGCGGGGATTTCCTCCTTGCGGCGGGGCGCGTTGGCCGGGGGCAACGGCAGCGAGTGGGACGGGTGAACCGTGCCGTCGGCCGCGACCGTGAAGACCTTGATCGAGCCGTTGACGTTGCTCAGGTAAATGCGCCGGCCGTCGCGCGAAAAAATCAGGCCGGTGTAACTGACCTGACCCTTGGTGTCCGGCTGGAGGATGTTGGCGGAGGGCGCCGCGGGCTGCGGCTCGGTGGCCTGCTCGGAGGGCAAGGTCACGCGCTGGCGAATTGTGCCGTCGGCCGGGTCCAGAATGAGCAACTCACTGGTCTTGCCCGACACGGCCAGCCGGCGGCCGTCCGGGGAGAGGGCCAGGGCCTGCGGCCGCAATCCGCCCAGGTCCACCTGCCGGCCGGCCGGGGTCAACACCTGGTGCACCGGCAGCACCGTGCGGCCCCCGGGGGTGCGGCCGACCCGCTCGGTGTCGGGGGCTCGGGCGGCCAGAGCCGAAAGGGCGAAAGCGGCAACCACCGCCGCCGTGCCGACAGGTCCGGGAAGTGGAAAACGGGAACAAAAGCTTTCGAGGTGCATCTGAGGCGGGAGTCTGACCGCCCCCGGCCGCCCCCGGCAAGCCCGGCCCGGTGATTTTTCTGTGAACCTCGGAGCAACGCCACCGGGGAGCTGGGGTTCCGTCACCGGCCTGTTCAAAGCCCGAGCCGGCTCAACTCGCGATCCAGCGCGGCCTGAAAGGCGGGGATGTCCCCGGCCGGCGGCCGGTAACCCGGTTCCGGTGGAACCACCCCCAACCGGCCCATTTCATCGAAGTACCACTGCGCCTTTTTGCCGTCACTGAACTGCACCTGGCCGCTGGCCAGGGTGCCGGGGCGGGAAAGTTGGTCCACGGTGACGCTGACCTGGCCGGGTGCCGGCCGGGGCGGGGCGGCCGGAGCCGGCTCTTTTGGTGAGGTGCCCTTCCCCTTCTGGGGTGTTGGAGCCGGGGCCCGGGCGTCGGCGGCGAGGGTTTTGGGCAACTCAGGGGCGACCGACGGTTCCCGGTCTTTGGGCAACACGTCCAGCTCGCTGACGGCCAGCTTGAGCTCCAGGTAGGTCAGGTGCACCCCCAGTTCGCCGGCGAGGCGCTTTTGAATCTCGGCCAGGGACAGGCCCTGTTGCAGCCAGGTGCGGAGGGTCTGTTTTTGCGGCTCGGTCAACATCGTCATGAACGGCTATTCGGCGCGAAGCGTCCGCCGGCTTCAATCTTTTTTCCGGGCGGGAACGCGGGGCGGGGCAAGGGACGAGATGACCCCACGCCCGGAGCAGGTCCGGTCGGCAACCGCGGCCGGCTTCTCGGGAAGGGTGGGCGCGCCCGGCCGGTGCGGGGGCGGGGAATTGGCTTGGCGGTTGGCGCCGGCTCGGCACAAGCTCCGGCCTCAACCATGAGCGAACATCCCGTGGTATCACCGCCTGCGGGCGGGGAGTACGAGCGCGAGCCGGTGCCGGAGCGGGCGCTCAAGGGGCCCAGCGCGTTTTGGGGCATGTACGCCGGCGAGCACACCGCCGGCACGGAGTTCATGATCGGCCCGCTGTTCGTGGCCTGGGGCGCGAGCGCTTTCGACCTCATCTTCGGCCTGTTGCTGGGCAATTTGCTGGCGGTGCTCACCTGGCGGTTTCTCACCGCCGAGATCGCCACCCGGCGGCGCCTGACCCTCTACTACCAGCTCGAACGCATCACCGGCCGGAACCTGGTCACGCTGTACAATTTCTTCAACGGCGTGCTGTTCTGTTTCCTGGCGGGGGCGATGGTCACGGTCTCCGCCACCGCGGTGGGGGTGCCGTTTGAAGGACGGGTACGGATGCCGTCGTTTGGCGACACCTGGCCCCCCGGCGTTGCCTGGGTGCTGGTGTGTCTGGGGCTGGGCGCGGCGATGACTTTCGTGGCGGCGCGCGGTTACGGGTTCGTGGCCCGGGTCGGGCACGTGGCCGCGCCCTGGATGTTTCTGGTGTTTGTGGCCTGCGGCGTGGTGATGCTGGCGAAGCTGGGCACGACCAACCTGTTTGCCGTCATCCAGCCCCCGGCCCACACCCCGGCGAAGATCGGCTTTTGGGGCGTGGTGTGTTTTGCCTGGTTTTGCAACGCGGCCATGCACCTGGGCATGGCGGACCTGAGCATCTTCCGCTTCGCGCGCAAACCCGCCTACGGCTGGGCCTCCGCCGCCGGCATGTACCTCGGCCATTACATCGCCTGGATCTGTGCCGCGCTGCTGCTGGTGTACTGGGTGCGCGAACGCGGGGCCGACCCCGTCAAGGGAGTGCCCCCCGGGCCGATGGTGTGGGACGCGGTGGGCTGGGCCGGGCTGATCTGCGTGGTCATCGCCGGCTGGACCACGGCCAATCCCACGATTTACCGCGCCGGGCTGGCCTTCCAAGGCATGGCTCCGAGGCTGTCGCGCGTGACCGCCACGCTCGTTGCCGGCACGGTCTGCACGCTGGCCGGCATTTTCCCGGCGGTGGCGATGAAGCTGCTGGATTTTGTGGGCCTGTACGGAACCATCCTCTGCCCGGTGGGCGCGGTGATCGTGGTGGACCATTTCCTTGCCCGGCGCGTCGGCCTCCCGGCCGAGTACGCGGTGCGGACGGGAACCGGCTTCAACCCGGCCGTGCTGCTGGCCTGGGCGCTGCCCGTGCTCGGGGCGTTGTACTTTTACCGCGTGCACGGGGTGAACTCGTTTTTCCTGCCGCTGCCCACCTGGCTGGCCTGCGGGGCCTTGTACGTGGTCTTCAGCAAAATGTGGCATCGGACCGCTCCCGCCGTCGCATGAAGCCGCTCGCCAAACCGCTCGCCCTGCTGGCACTGGCCGGCACGCTCCTGCCGCCGGTGTTGTACCTGTTTCGGCTCATGAGCGAAGGGCCGATGAAACTGACGCTGCTCGTGGCGGCGCTCGTCTGGTTTGCCGCCGCGCCCTTCTGGTTGAAGGGCGGCGAACACTGAGCCGGTGGTTCCACACCCGCCCGCCGTGAAGATCACCCTGTTTGTGCCGTGTTTCGTGGACGCCCTGCACCCGCAGGTCGCCATCGCGGTGGTGCGCATCCTGGAGCGTCTCGGACACACCCTGGAGGTGGCCGAAGACCTGAACTGCTGCGGTCAGCCGGCCTTCAACTCGGGGTGCTGGGCCGAGGCCCGCCCGGTGGCCGCGCGGGTGCTGGCGCGCTTGGCGGGCGCGGAGGTGGTGGTCGTGCCCAGCGGCTCCTGCGGGGCGATGCTGCGGCGGTTTTACCCGGAGTTGTTGGCCGGCACGGCGCTGGAACCGGCCGCCCGGGCCCTGGCGGCGAAGGTCTTCGAGTTTGCGGAGTTCCTCGTGGACCGGCTGGGGGTGACCGAGCTGGGCGCGCGCTTCCCGCACCGGGTCACCTACCACGACGGCTGCCACAGCCTGCGCGAAATGCACATTCACCGCGCCCCGCGCGCGCTCCTGGCGCGGGTGCGCGACCTGGAACTGGTGGAAATGCCGCAGGTGGTCTGCTGCGGCTTCGGCGGCACCTTTGCGGTCAAGTTCCCGATGATCTCGACGGCGATGGGCGAGGTGAAACTGGCCGGGGCGCGTGCCACCGGCGCCGAGTACCTCGTGTCGTGCGATTCCAGTTGCCTGATGCACCTGCAGGGGCTGATTGACCGGCAGCGGCTGCCGTTGAAGACGATTCACCTGGCGGAGATTTTGGCGGGTGACAAGGCCGGAGGCTGACGGCGGTTTGGAGAAAGCTGATGTCGAGATGCCAGATGCCAGAGGCCAGAGGCCGGTTTGTCGGACCGGGGTGACCGCCCGCACGGTTGACCGTGCCCGGGGCAGCCCGGAGCAGGTTTGGCGTGTTCCATCAAGTTGGACACATGAATGACGCAGACGCCTTGAAATACGCCCTCCCGCCCGAAACGGCAGAGGACGCGGGCTGGGTTTTGCACGAAGGTGCGACCCCCTTGAGCTATCGCGAACTGCGGGTTTGGAAACTCGCCCGGGAGTTGAGCATCGAAATCCATCGCCTGACTTTGGAGAAACTGCCCCGGTTTGAACATTACGAGGTCGGCAGTCAAATCCGGCGGGCCGCCAAGTCCATTCGGGCCAACATTGTCGAAGGCTTCGGGCGCCGCCGCTACAAACTGGAATTTCTCAAGCACCTCACCTACGCCGAAGCCTCCTGTGACGAAACCCTGGACCATTTGGACACCTTGTTTGAAACCGGCTCGTTGGCCGACCGGGCCGTTGACGACGCGCTGCGGACCCGCCTGACCGAACCGGGGCGAGCCTTGAACCGTTTCGTGCAAGCCGTGGAAAGAGAACATGCAAGCTCCCGCTAATCCCCCTCCGGGCCGAAGTGCGGGAACACTCGCGCGCACGACGCCTCAGCCGGGCCGGTGTCTGGCATCCGGCATCCGGCATCCGGCATCCGCCTCCGCCATCCCATGACCACGCCCGCCGAGCAATTCAAGTCCGCCGCCCGCCGGCTCACCCGCGACCTGGTCCACCGCGAGCGCATCCAGACCGCGCTGGGCAAGTACGAGGTCAAGCGCGACGAGATGAAGGCGCGCTTCCAGGCTTGGGAGGGCGCGCGGGCCGCCGCCGCCGCGATCAAAGCCGGGGCCCTCCGGCACCTGGACCGGCACCTGGAAGACTTCGTGGCCCGGCTCGAGGCCCGCGGCACCCGGGTGCACTGGGCCGGCACGGCCGAGCAGGCCTGCCAAATCATCGTGGACCTCTGCCGGGAACGCGGGGCGAAAACCGTTGTCAAGTCCAAGGCCATGACCGCCGAGGAAATCCACCTCAACGAGGCGCTTGCGCACGCCGGGTTCGAGGTGGTCGAGTCCGACCTGGGCGAGTTCATTGTCCAGCTCCGCGGCGAGCCGCCCTACCACATCGTCTTCCCGGCCATGCACCTGACGCGGGGCGAAATCCGCGAGGTCTTCGCGCGCAAGCTGGGTGACGCGCCCTCGGACGACCCCGAGCAGTTGACCCTGGTCGCCCGCCGCGTGCTCCGGCGGAAGTACCTCGAAGCGGACGTGGGCATCACCGGCGCCAACTTCGCCGTGGCCGAGACCGGCATGATCTCGGTGACCGAAAACGAGGGCAACGCCCGGCTCACCGCCGCGCTGCCGCGCACGATGATCACCCTGGTGGGCATTGAGAAGGTGGTGCCGCGGCTGGCCGACCTGGCATTGCTCCTGCCGATGCTGGCCACGGCGGGCGCCGGCCAGCTCCTCTCCGGCTACAACACGCTCTACGGCGGGCCGCGCCAGCCCGGGGAGGCGGACGGGCCGGAGGAATTCCACGTGGTGCTGCTGGACAACCATCGCACCACGCTGCTGGCCGACGCCGAGCAGCGCGACGCCCTGCGCTGCATCCGCTGCGGTGCCTGCCTGAACGTGTGTCCGATCTTCCGCAACGTGGGCGGCCAGGCCTACGGCACGACCTACCCCGGCCCGATCGGGTCGGTCATCACCCCGCACCTGCGCGGGCTGCGGGAGTGGCAGCATCTGCCGTTCGCCTCCACGCTCTGCGGCGCCTGCACCGAGGTCTGTCCGGTGCAGATTGACCTACACCACCACCTGCTCCAACTCCGGCGCCACGCGCGGGCACAGCGACCGGTGTGGTGGGAGCGGCTGGCGTTTCGGGTCTTCGCCGCCGTGGTGAATTCGCCCCGGCTGTGGCGGGCGGTGCTGGCCCTGGGCCGGCTCGGGCAGAAGTTCCACGGCGCGGTGCAGGCCACCCGCCTGGACCCGGCCCGCGCGTGGACGCAATCCCGCGAGGCGCCGCGGCTGGCCCCGCAGAGTTTCAAGCAGTGGTGGCGGCAGCGCGCCTGACCGGGGAAGTGCCCCCGGCCCGGCTCCGCCGCCCAGGGTTGGACAGATATGATGAACGCACGCGATGCCATCCTGGGCCGCATCCGCGAGGCCCTGCGGGTGCCGGCGCCCCGGTCGGAACCGGCCGCCGCGCCGGCGGATTTCACCGCCTTGTTGCCGCGCGTGGGCGCGACCTTCGCCGAGCAGGTGGCCGCCTTTGCCACCGCATCCCGGGAGTTGCGCACCGAGTTTCATTGGGTGGAGGACGAGGTCGCCGCGCGGGCTGAATTGGAACGCCTGCGCGAGACCGCCGGCTGGCGGCGCGTGGCGGCGCATCGCGGCGCGCAGGTGGCACCCCTGGTCGAGGCGCTCGGCCTGCCGGTGCTCTGGACCGACGGCGGCTACGATCGGCGGGAGCTGGAGCGCTGTGATGCGGGGCTGACCCAGTGCGACGCGCTGGTGGCGCAGACCGGCAGCGTGGTCGTCACCAGCGCCAGCGCGGGCGGGCGGGTGTTGTCCGTGCTGCCGCCGCACCACGTGGTGCTGGCGCGGCGCGAGCAACTGGTGCCGGACCTGCCCGCCGCCTTCCACCTGCTCCGGGAAAAGTACGGCGCAAATTACCCGAGCATGATCTCGTTCATCACCGGCCCCAGCCGCACCGGGGACATCGAGCGCATCCTCGTGCTGGGCGCCCACGGGCCCCGGCGATTGACGGTGTTGTGCTGGTGAGGCGGCCCTGGGCGCGGGTCGGCCGCGGGTGGGCGGGTGGCGGGTGCCGCGGGGGAGTTGGCGCGGGCTGTGGAGGGCGGTTTTTCCGGGACTTCGGCCTGCGGAAGTTGCGCGACCGGTCGCGCAGAGAAAACACCGTGGCCCGCGCCGCCGCCGTTCCATTTGCGGCTTGGCGTTCCCGCCCCGCGCCGGTACGTTGCCCGCCCATGAAAAGCACCTTGTTGGGTTTGGTGTCCCTGGCCCTGGCCGGCAGCCTGACGCGGGCCGCGGACGCGGAGGAGGGCTTTGTTCCCCTCATGGACGGCAAGACCTTCAACGGTTGGAAACCCGCGGCGGAAAATCCGGGCACCTGGAAGATCGAGGACGGCGCCTTCGTGGCGGCCGGGCCGCGCTGCCATTTGTTCTACGTGGGCGACGAGCAACCGTTCCGGAACTTCCACCTCAAGGTGGAGGTGATGACCACCCCGGGGTCCAACGGCGGCATTTATTTCCACACCAAATACCAGGAGCGGGACTGGCCCCGGGCCGGCTTCGAGTCCCAGGTCAACGTCTCGCACAGCGACTGGATCAAGACCGGCAGCCTCTACGGCATCGTCAACACCGGGCTGGCCGCTTGTGAGGACAACCGGTGGTGGCTCCAGGAAATCATCGTCCAGGGCCGGCAGGTCACGGTGAAGGTGGACGGCAAGATCGTGCTGCAATACACCGAGCCGCTGGGGGCGCTGCCCAATCCGGATTTCACCCGCAAGCTGGGCGAAGGCACCTTTGCCCTCCAGGCCCACGACCCCAAGAGCGTGGTCCGCTATCGGAACCTCCGCGTCAAGCGTCTGGACTGAGCGGGGCCGGACCCGGTGGGACACGCACCCGGCCGGTTCCGGGCGGGGGTTGACTGGGCAGGGATCCGACCCCGGAAAAAAGCGGCGGGGAGTTGAGGGTTTCTGGGGGCGGCCCAAGTCCGTCCTGCCTGTCTGACGAATGAAACCGAAGCGGTCCACCGCACCTCCGCACTGGCTCAATGGGACGGTGCTGGGGATCGGGCTGGCGTCGTTGTTCAGCGACTGGTCGCATGAGATCGCCACGACGGTGATGCCGGCCTTCCTGGCAACACTGGGCGTGGCGGCGGCGTGGCTGGGGCTGCCGCTGGTGCGGAAACAGTATCAGACGTTGTTTGCGCCGATAAACGCCAGTGGAACTCGTCGCTTTACAGCCGCCGGTCGCTTTGTTACCCCCCGCACATGGCGAAAGCGAAACCCAACGAATCCGCCCGGGACGTTGAGGGAAAGCCCGCTGTTGTAGCGCGGGCCGGAGTGTGGCCGGCATCATTCCAGCGCTTCGGCCAAGTCCGCACCCTCGGCCAAACGCGCGATCCCGCCATCGTGGGACAGTGAAGTCTGCTTTCGCGGCTTGGCTGGACGGAAAGGCGGACATGAATGGCTTGCTGGTTAGGGTCGGCATTGATTCGACGGACGGTCGCTGGAACGCGCCGATGCGACTGGCATCAAACGAGTTTGCCTATGTCACCATCACCGAGACCAAGCCGCTGCGTCCGGGTATGAGCCGCCGTTACGACGAGTTCGTTCCGGTGGTGGAACGCTTCGGGGAGCAGTTGCCGCCGGAATTGATCGGCTTACCCACGCATCTTGATCCTGATTTTGATTGGCTCACCTACGGCGACCAAGGTCAGCGGGGAAAGTGCATCACCTCATTGTTGACTGCTGATGACTTGCTGGTGTTCTTTGCGGCTTTCCGACCGGTGGACGGTCCGTCGCGCCCGCTCATCTACGCGCTCGTCGGTTTGTTTGTGGTTGCAGAAATTGTCCCGGCCAAGTCTGTCCCCAACTCGCGCTGGGCGGAGAACGCGCACACGCGCCGCGTGCCTGGCGACGGGGACATTGTCGTGCGCGCAAAACGCGGCGTGTCAGGCCGATTGCGCCGTTGCATTCCCATCGGCGGACGGCGTGCTGGTGTTTATCGTGTGCGCCACGACCTGCTGGATGCGTGGGGCGGCCTCGACATCAAGAATGGCTACATTCAACGAAGCGTGAGGCTGCCCGCCTTTCGGAACACCGCGAAATTCTATCGCTGGTTTCTCGCTCAAAAGCCGGAACTGGTAGCGGAAAACAATCCTTCATGAGGGGTAAACTTTTCATCGTTATGCTGCGTCGGCCGGGCCGGAACGATCCCCGTCCCGACCCGTACTGGGAGTTCGGCAGTTTCGGCATCACCGGTTGTCACCGGAAGAACCTGCTTCATCCTGAGCACACTCAGATTCGCGACGGCGACCGCTTGGCCTTTGTGCAAGGCGGGCATCTTGGCCTTCGGCTGTTGCTGATTACACCGCCAATCAAACGGATTTTTCATCCGGGCGGAAACCCGATGGGCTGCGTGGAGGTGCGCTGGGATCCGGGCCGAAGGCCATTCCGTTACGTCTGCGCCCCGTCGCTCCAGGGGTCGCCTACAGCGGGCAGTGTGGCTTTGTCCCCTCAATTGGCGCAATGTCTAAATCACATAAAGCGCCCAACTCTTGACGCGAAGTTTGCCAGTCGTTTCCGCGCCTGCAGCAGCCCCCTCGGTTCCACAATCGCAAAAGAATTGGAAGCCGGGTTTAATGAAGCCGTCAAACGCGCGAAAAAATCCGATTTCATCGTTCGATACGAACAAGCTCTTCCCTGGTGTGATGCTCCAGGCTCGGCCAGCGAGCGGAAGCGCGATTATCAGCGGAGATTGCGGGAGTTGATGAACTCGAACAGTGCTGCGCCGCTGAAGCGAAAGTCCTGCAAATGAGCACCGACGTCTGCGACGAAGATCCACTCGTCAAGCACGCAGCCATCCGGATATGCGCGCAGCTTGATCATGGTCGGGCGGCAGTTATACCTGACCACTGTCGGCTATTCGCAATTCACAGCGCGTAACAGCCGCCGCCATCCAACCGAACGTCGGTGCGGGTAAAGCGCCCACGCTTTTGCCGGTTGCTCCGGCGTCCTCGGACGACTTGAACAAGCAGCACGAGTTGGAGCAGTTCCTGACGCTCCAGCCAATCGCGGAGTTCAGGGCATCGCTGTTCGAGATTTGCCGGGGCGAAGTGCATCTGCTCGGTGCCGGGGCTGGCGCGGGCGCGCTGTCCGCCACGCTGATCGGGCGGTGGTGTCGCGAGCTGCACAGGCCCAGGCGGATTTCTGTCACGGCTTACGAAATGGACGCCGCGCAGATTTACAAGCCGGGCTCGGCGGGTGCCGCGGGGGAGTTGGCGCGGGCTGTGGAGGGCGGTTTTTCCGGGACTTCGGCCTGCGGAAGTTGCGCGACCGGTCGCGCAGAGAAAACACC
>CALFAV010000004.1 GCA_937946835.1 uncultured Verrucomicrobiae bacterium
TGGGTGACTTCTTGCGCGTGGGCCGGGTAGCGGGGCGCCGTCAAGCGCGACTTGCAGGGGGAGGGGAGGAATTTCGGGTCAATGGCGCAGCCCGACGCCGAAGACCGCCGTCTGGCACTTCCGTTGCTTGAGCGATCCCGGGGCTGGACCCCGAACAAACACGATGCTGGCGGCGCGCCCGAGAAATCTTCCGCTCATCACCCCGATGCCCGGGAACCCCGGGGCATCCTCGGGCGCGCCGCACGGGTCACACCACACCACCCTCAACGGCTCATCACATGCAACGACTGCTACCCGGGCGGCGCGGTTCTTCCGCCGCGCGCCTCCTCCCCGTCCCGTTCTTTGCTGACGATCAGACCCTCACGTGCGGGCACTCCTCGTCCATGCCCGCAGCGGGGCCCCGGCGTGGCGTGCGCTGGTGGATTGGGAAGCGCGCACTGGCCGCACTGTGGTTGGAAGGCGTCCTGGCAGGCGCCCTGGCAGGAAACCTATTCGCTGCCGAGGTCAAGCTGGCCTGGGACCCCAGCCCGGACGCCGAGGTGACGCATTACCGGGTTTACTGGGGCTACCAAAGCCGGACCTACTCGAGCTGGTTCGACGTAGGAAACGTCACCAACGCCACGGTGGGGGCGCTCGCCGAGGGGACCCGGTATTTCTTCGCCGTCACCGCCAGGGCCGACGACGGGCGGGAAAGCGACTACTCCAACGAGGTGGAGTACACCACCCCGTGGCCGCCGCCCGCACCGCCGGTGGTCGAGTTGGGCATTGGTGGCAACCCGTGGGAGGTCCGGTTGACGTGGTCATCCAGCCCGGACAGCCGCGTGACCAACTACCGGGTTTACTGGGGCACACAAAGCGGCACTTACCCGGACTCGCGGGACGTGGGGAACGTGACCACCGCCACCGTGGGCGCGCTGGCGGCGGGGACCACGTACTACTTCGCCGTGATCGCCGTGACCGGGGATGGTCAGTCGAGCGCGTTCTCCAACGAGGTCCGTTACTCCACCCCGTGGCCGCCGCCCCCCGCTCCGCTGGTGGAGTTGCGGCCGGGTGACAATCCGTGGGAAGTGCGCCTGGCCTGGTCGGGCAGTGCCGACAGCCGGGTCACCAACTACCGGGTGTTTTGGGGCACGCGCAGCCGGACCTACACCACGGCCTTAGACGTCGGCAACGTCACCACCGCCGCGGTCAGCGCGCTGGCCGCCGGCACGACGTACTACTTCGCCGTCGTGGCGCTGACCGCCGACGGCCAGGCGAGCGCGTGGTCCAACGAGGTCAGTTACACCACCCCGTTGCCGCCGCTCGCCGCGCCGGTGCTGGAATTGCGGGCTGGCAGCAGCAGCACCGAGGTGACGCTGGCCTGGACGCCCGGGCCGGATCCGAGCGTGAACAATTACCGGGTGTACTGGGGAACCCGGAGCGGGACCTACACCGCGTCGCGGGATGTGGGACCCGTGACCACGGCCACGGTGGGTTCGCTGGCCGCCGGGACGACCTATTTCTTCGCGGTGACGGCGACCGCCAGCGACGGTCGTGAAAGCCCCTGGTCCAACGAGGTCAATTACACCGTCCCGTTGCCTCCGCCCGAAGCTCCGGTCCTGGAGGTGCACGCCGGTCGCACCCCTACCGAGGTCCGCCTAACCTGGACACCCAGCTCCGACCCGGACGTGGTCCAATACCGGGTTTATTGGGGCGGCCAGAGCGGGAGCTACGCCAACTCCTTTGAGGTGGGCGAGGCCACCTCGCTCACCCTGGATTCCCTCGCGCCCGGGCAAACCTACTTCTTTGCCGTGACTGCGCGGACCGGCGACGGGCGGGAAAGTGCCTGGTCCAACGAGGTGGCCTACACCGTGCCGGAAATGCCGCCCACGACGCCGACCGCCTCCGCTACTCCCCCGGTCCTGGTGGAGGTGGTTTCGCGGCTCTCGCACCGTGGTGCGGGCGCTTTTGCCCTGCCGTTGAATCTGGAAAGCCCGTTCACGGTGGAAGGCCGCATCACGTCCGGGTTGGAACTGGTGTTCCGCTTTGACAAACCGGTGACCGCTGCCGCCGCGAGCGTCGCCCGCGGCGTCGGCACGGTGTCCGGCGCGCCGGTGGTCAACGGCCCGGAGGTCACGGTGGTGCTCACGGGCGTGGCCTCGCGACAGTGGTTGACCGTGCGGCTCACGGACATTCAGAGCGAAGACGGCGGCGAGCTGACCGAGACGGGGGTGACCCTGGGGGTGCTCGGGGGCGACGTCAACGGTGACGGCGTGATCAACACCACCGATGTCCAATTGGTGCGCGCGGTGTACGGCCAGTTGGTCAACACCCACAACTACCGGGCCGACGTCAACCTGACAGGGACGCTTACCAACGCTGACGTGCAAGCGGTACGCATGCGGGTGGGGCAATGGATCCCGGCCTACTGATCGGCGCCGGCCGGGCACGCCGCGGCGGGCGGTTTGTCCACCGGCGGAGACACCGCGCTCGAGCCGGGCCGACGCCGACCGCCGCCCCCGCGGAGCTCGTCAACACCCGCCGCTACACTCCCAACTCGAGCTTCACCGCCGCAAAGGCATCCAGCGCCATCGCCAGTTCCGCGCGGGTGTGCGCGGCGGAGACCTGGGTGCGAATCCGCGCCCTGCCCGGCGGTACCACCGGGTAGCTGAAGCCGATCACGTACACGCCCTTGTCCAGCAGCGCGTCGGCAAAGCGCGTGGCCAGCGCGGCGTCCCCCAGCATCACCGGGCAGATGGGGTGAGTGCCGGGAATGAGCTGAAAGCCCAACCGCGTGAGGCCCTCGCGGAAGAAGCGGGTGTTGGCCTCGAGCCGGTCGCGCAGCTCGGTGGATTCGCGCAGCAGCTCGAGCACCTTGAGCGTCGCGCCGGCGATGCTCGGACAGAGCGTGTTGCTGAACAGGTAGGGCCGCGAGCGCTGGCGCAGCCACTCGATGAGCGCGCGCCGCCCGCTGGTGTAGCCGCCGCTGGCTCCGCCCAGCGCCTTGCCCAGCGTGCCGGTCAGCAGGTCCACCCGCCCCGACACGCCGCAATGCTCGGGGGTGCCGCGGCCGGTGCGGCCCATGAATCCCACGGCGTGCGAATCGTCCACCATCACCAGCGCCCCGTGCTTTTCGGCCAGGTCGCAGATGGCGGGCAGATTGGCGACGGTGCCGTCCATCGAGAATACGCCGTCGGTGGCGATGAGTTTGAAGCGGGCGCCGGCCGCCTCGCGCAGTTTGGCCTCCAGATCGGCCATGTCGTTGTTGCGATAGCGAAACCGCCGGGCCTTGCAGAGGCGAATGCCATCAATGATCGAGGCGTGGTTCAACTCGTCGCTGAGGACCGCGTCCTCGGGGCCGAGCAGCGCTTCGAAAAGCCCGCCGTTGGCGTCGAAGCACGAGGAGTAAAGAAGCGTGTCCTCGGTGCCGAGGAACTCGCTCAGCGCGGCCTCGAGCTGCTTGTGCACCGCCTGGGTGCCGCAGATAAAGCGCACGCTGGCCAGCCCGTAGCCCCAGCGCTCCAGCGCGGCGTGCGCGGCCTCCCGGACCGCCGGGTGCTGGGCCAGACCGAGGTAGTTGTTGGCACACAGGTTCAGCACCGGGCGGCCGTCGGCCACGCGGATGGTGGTGCCCTGCGGCGTGAGGATGACGCGCTCGGGTTTGTAAGTGCCGGCCGCGCGCACGGCGTCCAATTGGTCGCGCAGGTGGCGTTGCAGGGCTTCGGGAAACATGGCAGGGCGCGGGAAGGGGTTCAGTTTTGCCAGTCCAACACCACCTTGCCGGACCGGCCGCTGAGCATGGCGGCAAAGCCCTGCTCGAACTCGGTGTAGTGAAAGCGGTGGGTGATCACCGGCTTGATGTCCAGACCGGACTGGAGCATCACGGTCATCTTGTACCAGGTCTCGTACATCTCACGGCCGTAGATGCCCTTGATCGTAAGCATGTTGAACACCACCCGGTTCCAATCAATGGCCATCTCCGCCGGCGGGATGCCCAGCAGGGCGATTTTGCCGCCGTGGCACAGGTTGGCGATCATGTCCCGCAACGCCGCCGGGCTGCCGGACATCTCCAGGCCCACATCGAAGCCTTCCTTCATGCCGAGCCGGCGCTGCACCTCGGCCAGCGAGCCGTTGCGGACGTTCAGGGCCACGGTCGCGCCCATGCGCCGGGCCAGCTCGAGCCGGTAGTCGTTGAGGTCGGTCACGACCACGAACCGCGCCCCCGCGTGTTTGACCACCGCCGCGGCCATGATGCCGATGGGGCCGGCTCCGGTGATCAACACGTCCTCGCCCAGCACGGGAAACGACAGCGCCGTGTGCACCGCGTTGCCGAACGGATCGAAGATGGCCGCCACCTCCGGGTCCACGCCGGGCTGGTGATGCCACACATTGGTCATGGGCACGGCGATGTACTCGGCGAAGGCGCCGGGGCGGTTGACGCCGATGCCCTGGGTGTCTTTGCACAGGTGCCGCCGGCCGGCCAGACAGTTGCGACAGCGCCCGCAGACCACATGGCCCTCCGCGCTGACGAGGTCGCCGGGGAAAAAGTCCTTCACGTTTGTGCCCACGGCCACGACCTCGCCCACGAACTCGTGCCCCACGACCATCGGTACCGGGATGGTCTTCTGCGCCCAGGCGTCCCAGTTGTAGATGTGCACATCCGTGCCGCAGATGCCGGTCTTGTGGACGCGGATGAGCACGTCGTTGATGCCGATTTCCGGCTCGGGTACCTCCTCGAGCCAGAGGCCCGGACGGGCCTCGCGTTTGACGAGCGCTTTCACGTCTGTTGGCGGTGTTCAGTTCTGTGGGCGGCCGCGCCAGCGGCCTTGTCAACCGGCGGCCGGCGGTTCATCCTGTCCGGCATACCGGAATCACGGCCGGTATGTTGGAATCCATTTTCCGGTATGCAAGACAAAAATTCCGATATATCGAACCATGCCCGCCACGACGCCGACGCCCCCTGACCGGACCGCTCCCACGCCCACCCCGGAGGGCATCCACCGACACCTGGGCAGCCGGGTCAAGCAGTTGCGCGCCGAGCGCGGCTGGTCCCTCGAGGCCCTGGCCCGGGCCAGTGGGGTGAGCCGCTCGATGCTCAGCGACATCGAGCGCGAGCAGGCCAATCCCACCCTGGCGGTCACGCTGCGCATTGCCCGGGCCTTCGGCCTGTCGCTGGGCGAACTGCTCGAAAGCCCCGGCGCTTCCTCCGCCATCACCGTAATCCGGGCCGACGACCGGGCGTACCTGTACCGTTCGGACCGTGATGTGCAGATTCGCACCCTCTCGCCGCTGAATCTGGAAAAGGACGTGGAGTTGTATGAGATCCGGCTGCAAACCGGCGGCGCGCTGCGCAGCGCCCCCCACTACGAGGGCACGCGCGAGTTCTTGGCCGTGCAAAAGGGGCAGGTGCGGGTCGAATCCGCCGGCGACGCCGAGGCGCTCGGCGCCGGGGACTCCGCCACGTACCGGGCGGACGTGCCGCACGCCATTGTCAACTCCGGGCGCGGGGAGGCGGTGGTGTTCCTGGTGGTAATCTACCGTTGAGTGCCGACGGTGCAGCGGCGCCGTTTGGAAGTGCGGCGCCGACGCAGTGGCGCCCTACCCTGGTAGGGCCGCGCAGCGGCGCGGCCGGAGGCCCTGCTGGAACCCCGGGTGCGCCCGGATTTGTCTGCGGATCTTCCCGAACTGACCAGTCCGTCAAAAGGAGCAGTTTGAACAACTGACATGACGATCCGCGACATTCAGGAGCGTCTGACCGGGCCATTTGTCCCGTTCAAGCTGCGCACCTTGGGTGGGGCGGAGATTCATGTGCCGCACCGGGAATTCATCTTTCTGACCAGCCGGCGTGTGGTGGTGGCCAACGCGGACGGTTACGTGAACGTGCTCGCCCCCCTGCACATCATCTCCATCGAAGAGGCACGGCCGCTGCCCGCCTCCTGAAAGGGTCAAAACGGCTCGTCAGGATTGGCCGCCAGCCATTCCCTCAGCCCCGGCAGGCGAAAAGACAGCCGTGCCTGCGCCCGGGCGCAATTCAACGAGGTGTCCGGCGGCCGCGGCGCTCCCGGATGATCGCGCACCGAGGCCGGCTCGATGCGCGGGTGCAACTGCGGCCAGCGTGCGGCCACGAGCTGCCCAATGTCCCACCGCGAGAGGCGCTCCGCCCCCGCCACGTGGCACACTCCGGTCACGTCCTGCCGGGCCAGTTCCCAGGTCGCCCGGGCGGTCACCGCCGCATGAATGGGCGAGCGGAACTCGTCCGTGTACAAGCGCACCGGGCGGCCCGCCTGCCAGGCCAGGCGCAGTTGCTCGTTGAAGGCGCGGTCGCCCGTGAGCGAGGTGCCGCCGTTGAGCGAGGTGCGGATCACCAGCGCGCGCGGATGCTTCCGCACATGCGCCTCCGCCGCGAGCTTGGTGGCGGCATAAACGCCGAGCGGGTTCGGCGGGTCCTCCTCGGTGTAGCGGCCGCGGCGGCCGTCGAAGACCAGGTCGGTCGAAAAAAAGACCAGGCGCGTGTCCGCCGCCAGGTCCGTCAGCACGCGGGTGACCTCCACATTCACATGGTGGGCCAGTTCCGGGTTTGCCTCGCACGCCGGACTGCGGCTCAGAGCGGCGCAGTGAATCACCAACGCCGGGCGCTCGGTGCTCAAGCGCCGCCGCAGTGCCGCGAAATCGGTCAGGTCCAGGTCGGCGCGCGTCAGGCCGCGCACGCGCCAGCCGGGGGCGTACCGGGGCGCCAACTGCAGGAGGTAATTTCCGATCAGGCCGGCGGCGCCGGTGACCCAGGCCAGAGGCAGCTCCGGTTCGGCCATGCGCGGGGCGGTTTAATCCCGCCAGCGGCGGAGCAGGTCGCCGTAGGCGTCCACGCGCCGGTCGCGCAGGAAGGGCCAGTGCGTGCGGGTGGTTTCGACCGCGGCCAGGTCCACCGGCACGAGCAGGGTCTCCTCCCGGTCCGTGCCGGCGCGGGCGAGGATTTGGCCCTGCGGCCCGGCCACGAAGCTTTGGCCCCAAAACTCGAGGCCATCGCCGCCGTAGGGCCGTTCGTGACCGACGCGGTTCACGGCCGCCACGAAACAGCCGTTGGCCACGGCGTGCGCGCGCTGAATGGTTTCCCAGGCCGCGTGTTGGGCGGTGCCGTGCTCGGCCTTTTCGGCCGGATGCCAGCCGATGGCGGTGGGATAAAACAGGATTTGCGCCCCGGCCAGCGCGGTGAGGCGGGCCGCCTCGGGGAACCATTGGTCCCAGCAAATCAGCACGCCGAGGGGGCCGTAGCGCGTGGGCCAGGCACGGAAGCCGAGATCGCCCGGGGTGAAATAGAACTTCTCGAAGTACAGCGGGTCGTCCGGGATGTGCATCTTGCGGTAGCCGCCCAGCAGGGTGCCGTCGGCGTCAATCACCACGGCGGTGTTGTGGTAGAGTCCCGGCGCGCGGCGCTCAAAAAGCGAGGCAATGACCACCACCCGGCGTTGGCGGGCCAGTTTTTGAAAGGCCCGCGTGCTCGGGCCGGGAATGGGCTCGGCCAGTTTGAAATTGGCGTGGTCCTCGGCCTGGCAGAAGTACTGCGAGCGAAACAGCTCCGGGGTGCACAGCACCTGGGCGCCGTCGCGGGCGGCGCGGTCGGCGCGGGCCAGCGTGCGGGCGAGGTTGTCCGCGGGGTCCGCCGAGCAGGCGGTTTGGATCAGCCCCAGCGTCACCCGGGGGCGCGGCTCGGAACGTCTCATGGCGCCAGTCTAGGCGCACGGCGGCGGGGCAACAAGTGTCGGCGGCAGGAGCGCTTCGCGGCGCAGCCTCCAACCCAGCCAGAGCAGTCCCAGCAAAAACCCCAGACCCACGGCGGTCATGCCCGTGGTGTTGTCGGGGCGCTGCGCGTTGGTCGCCTCCTGAACCGGGGCCAGCAGGATTAAGAATGCCAGGGTGCCGGTGCACAACGCCCACCGTTGAAGCGGCACCAGATCCGGCGGGTAACCGCCCGCCAGCCGGCAAATCAGCCCAACCGCAACCCCGGCACAGATCACCCCCAGCCCCATCGTGACCCCCGGCGGCAGGGACGAGTGCGGCAGGACCCAGAACACCAGAAACCAGCCGAGCGTGCCCAGGAAAGCGGTGAGTCCGAGCCGAAGCAGGTGGCGAGGCGCTTTTTCCCCCGTGGCCGGACCCGGCGTGGCGGGCGCGGGGAGTCGCGCCGCCAGCCACACCAGCAACACCACGCTCAGCATCGCCAGGACGTACCCCACCGGCGGCGGTCGAAAAGGATGGCGCGCGTCGGGGAAGGCAAGCAAACCCAGCATCACCACCGCCGTCAGCCCCAGCGCAAGCAGCCAGCGCATTTGCGGGCCAACCCAACGGGTGTCGCGCTGCTCGGGAAAAGCCAGTTCGACCAGGGTGATCGGCACGAGAATGCTGACCACCGCATGGTAGCCGGTCAGGTGGACGGTCCAAACCCAGTTCACCCCCAGCCAGCGGCCGTAGCTGCCCAAGATGCCCACGTCCGGCCAGTGCGGGTCGAAGAAACTTTTGCAGCAGAGTCCCTCTTCGATGATGGCGTAGGCCACGCCCAGCCCCAGGAGGCTGGGCCAACCTTTGTGCCAGGCCAGGGTCCATTCCCGCACCAGCAGCGCGCCGCCCCCGTAAAGCGCCGACAGCAGCAACAGGTTGAACGGGTTGAAAAACTCGACCGGCGGCGAGGAGCCGCTGAGCAGTTCCCCGACGGCTGGCGCCAGAAAAAACAGCGTCCATCCCGGGGCGCGGGGACGCCGCGACGTCCCGGCCTTTGGCTCGGGTAGCATCCACGAGTCAGTACCCGCGCGCGGCCCGGGAGGTTTCGGCCGAATCAGATCAGAAGGAGGCACGTCTCGTGCCGGATAGGGCTTGCGTGCGTGCGGGCTTGGTTTCGGTTCAGCGAACCCGCCGAACCGTCTGCCGGGCCGGAGAACTGCGGTTATGAGTTTGCGGACGCGGTTTCCGCCATCGGCTCTGGCTCAACCCACCGGCCGTGTTCCTTGATGAGGTCCACCAGCCGGTCCACGGCCTCGGCCTCGGGGATGTTGAATTTCACCGGCGTCTTGCCCACGTAGAGGTTCACCTTGCCCGGCGCCCCGCCCACGTAGCCGAAATGCGCATCGGCCATTTCGCCCGGGCCGTTCACGATGCAGCCCATGATGGCGATCTTCACGCCCTTGAGGTGTCGGGTGCGGGCCTTGATGCGTGCGGTCACGGTCTGGAGGTTGAACAACGTGCGACCGCAACTGGGACAGGCGACGTAGTCGGTTTTGAACGACCGCACGCCGGCAGCCTGGAGGATGTTGTAGGCCAGCCGCAGCGAGCGCTCCGGATCGTGCTCCCCGCGGACCAGCACGGCGTCCCCGATGCCATCGGCCAGCAGCGCGCCGAGGACCACCGAGGCCTGGAGCAACGCCAGGTTTGGCGGCAGCGGTGGGTCGTCCAATGGCAGGCTGTCCTTGAGCAAAATCGGGTTGCGGCGGCCCAGTTGGTTCAGTCGCGCGGCCAGCAGGCGAAACGCGGCGATCGCTGGCAGGTCCAGGCCGTCTTTGACCGTGACCAGGTGGGTGTCGCGTGGAATGGCGGCGGGGGAAATTTCCTCGCGCGGGTCCAGTTCGAGCACGGGGAGGTCCTCGTACACGGCCTCGGGCCGGACGTCGTCCCGGGGGCGCAGCCGGGGCGCCACGCGCTCGAAGGTGGCGCGGGTCACCACCACCCGCACGGGTTCCTCAGCGCCGCAGGGCACGCCCGGGGCCAGCTCGATGATCGGCGTGGGTCGGCGTTGGAAGTTAAAGGGGTCGAACGGCAGGGGCAGCTCGGGCACGGGCTGGTGGTTGGCCAGCCGGGGCGTCAGGCGAATCAGGTCTTCGCACACCGGGATTTCATGCGGCGAGTCCTCGGTTAGGCTCACTCGGATGGTGTCGCCCAGGCCCTCCACGAGCAGCGAGCCGATGCCGATGGCGGATTTGATGCGGCCGTCCTCGCCCTCGCCCGCCTCGGTTACGCCCAGGTGCAGCGGGTAATTCCAGTCCGGCCCCAGTTCGGCGAGCCGGGCGGCCAGCAGGCGGTAGCTCTGGATCATCACCTTCGGGTTGCTGGCCTTCATCGAGAACACGAGGTGATGGAAGTCGTGCTTGCGGCAGATGCGGGCAAACTCGAGGGCGCTTTCCACCATGCCCTGCGGGGTGTCGCCGGAGCGGTTGAGGATGCGGTCGGAGAGCGAGCCGTGGTTGGTGCCGATGCGCAGGGCGCGGCCCAGCTCCTTGCAACGGAGGACCAGCGGGGTGAATCGCTCCTCCAGCCGCGCCAACTCGGCGGCGTACTGGGCGTCGGTGTACTCCTTGACGACAAATTTCTTGCTGTCGGCGTAATTGCCGGGGTTGACACGCACCTTCTCCACCCACCGGGCGGCTTCGAGGGCGGCTTCGGGTTTGAAGTGGATGTCGGCCACGAGCGGCACGGGGCAACCGCGCCGGCGCAGTTCGCGCGCGATGTGCTCGAGGTTGGCGGCGTCCTTCACGGTGGGCGCGGTGATGCGCACCAGTTGGCAGCCGGCCTCGACCAGGGCCAGCGTCTCGCGCACACAGGCGGCGGTGTCCATCGTGTCGCAGGTGATCATGGACTGCTTCACCACCGGATGGTCGCCGCCGATGATCACCCCGCCGCGGGCCGGATCGCCCACCGTCACGGGACGGGTGGCGCGGCGGATGTGGCGGTACACGGAGGCGCAGTACTTCATGGGCGGACGGGCGCGGGCGGCGCTCCGGGCGTGGGCGCCGGTTCGACCTGTTGAATCTCGGCCTGCCGGTCAAACAGGAGCCGGAACAGGGGGAGGCGCTTGAGGTCAAAGAAGGTCACGTAGAGGATGAAGCTGAGCAGGAGCATGGCGAAGCCGGTGGTGGTGTACTCGACCACGCGCACGCTCAGCGGTCGGCCGCGCACCCATTCCACCAGGGCCATGAGGATGTGCCCGCCGTCGAGCACCGGGATGGGCAGCAGATTCAGAATGGCGAGGTTCAGGTTGAGGAGCACCAGGAAATTCAGGGCCAGGCGGTAGTCAATCGAGACCTGCGCCGCCAGAAAGGCAAAGATGCCCACCGGCCCGGACAGGTCCTTGGCGCCCACGCCCGTCTCCTTCGAGTGCAAGAGCGCCCCCAGGGTACCGACGGTGCGCTGCCACACCTCGCGGAAGTTTTCCCAGGGGGTGGGCCCGGGCCGGCGCACCTGGTACACCACCCGCTCGCTGCCCCCGATTTCCGCACCGATGAACCCCTTGCCCGTGGCGGGATTGATCCGGGGCGTGATGGTCAGGGTGACCTCGCGCTCGCCCCGCTGGATGACCAGTTCGGTCGCCTCGCCGGGACGCTGCTGGATCAACTTGATGAACTGCTCCCGCCCGGCGATCGGCACGCCGGCAAACGACCGCACCACGTCTCCCGGCTGCAAACCCACCGCCTCCGCCGCGCTGCCCGGCAGCACGCCGCGCACCACCGGATGCTCCTGCGGCTCCAGCGCCAGCATCTTCCAGCCCAGCTCGCGGTTGACCTTCGCGGTCAACGTCACCGTCTCCCGGCGCCCCTCCCGCTCGAAGGTCACGGCAAACACGTTGGTGCGGGACAACACCACCCGCTCGGTGACGTCCTCCCAGGAGCTGACCGGCTGGCCATTGACGGCCACGATGCGGTCGCCCGCCCGGAGGCCCGCGGCGTATTCGGGGGAGTCTTCCGGCACGTGCCCGATGATGGCCGGGTTCACCGGCACCGGCAGGCCGGTGAAAAAAACCGCCACCGCCACGAGAAACGCAAACCCCACATTCATCAGGGGACCCGCCACCGACACCAGGATTTTGGACAAGGGCGGCGCGGGCGGGGGCGGCGGCGCCCCGGATTTCCCGCCTTCCAGCGTCTCCGAGGTGATCATTTGCGGCAGGCGCACGAAGCCCCCGGCCGGAATCCAGCGCACCGAGTACTCGATGCCGTCCCGCACGCGGCTCCAGATGCGTGGGCCGAACCCGATGGCGAAGGCCTCCACCTTCATCCCGCGCCAGCGGGCCACCAGGAAATGCCCCAGCTCGTGGACAAACACCGAGGCGCCAAACATCAACACCACGGCCGCGGCCACGTAAATCCAGAATAGAAAATCAACCATGCTTGCAGCGGTGCCCCGGTGGCACAGCGGCCCAGTGTAGAACCCGCGTCGTTCCCCTGCAACTGCGAGCCCTCCCCCGACCGCACCGCCCCGGCCGCCGGCCGTTGCTCGGTTTCTTGCACCTGGCTCGTGATTCCGGCTTTGCGGGCGCAGCGGCCGTCATCCTGGCGGCCGCAGTGGGCGGCTCCCGACCGCCCGGGACAAGCTCACCCGCTACCAGGTCACCCGCCCGCCTGCCGAAAATTGAGACGCGCCCCCTGCCGTCGGCGGTTGCAATTCGTCCTGGACTTAGTTCAGTAGAAATGGTAATCGTTTAACAATCAACCAATAGTTGAACTAACAACAACATTGACCCTGCGCGGGCACACACGCGCCATGCAACCGACCCTTCTTCGGTAAGTTTTTCCCGTGCTTCTCCTGGCCGGAACGCTCCGCGCCGCTGAGTTCACCTGGTCCGGCGCGGTTTCCTCGGATTGGTCCAACCCGGCCAACTGGACCCCGACCGGCGTGCCCGGACCGGCCGACTAGGTCATCTATCCCGCGGGAAAACCCGCTTTGAGCCTCAACGGAGCCCGTACCGTGGCCGGCTTCGCCCAGGCCGGCGGCGCGCTGGTCGGCCCCGGTCAGTTGACCGTGACCGGCAGTGGCACGTGGTCCGGCGGAACCATTCGAGACAACTGCGTTTTGCTCATCCCGGCCGGGGCTTCCGGGACCATCACCGGTTCCGCCAGCCGGGCATTGGTGGGCGGCACGGTACGCGTGGCCGGCCTGGCCCGCTGGGAGGGCACGGCCAACATCGGGGCCGGGGAAGGTGCCCTGGTCGAAATTGTGCCCGGTGGGATTTTTGAACTTCGGAATGACGAGGGCTTTTACCACTCCTACGGCGGGGCCACGCCGAGCCTTCGCAATGCGGGTACGGTGCGCAAGCTGGAATCCACCGGCACCTCCAACTTGGGCGTCCCGTTTCACAACGAAGGCGAGCTCGTGGTGCTCAGCGGCACCTTGAGGCTGACTCGGGGCGGTTCCAGCTCCGGTCGCTTCCTGGCCACCGCGCCCGGGGTGCTCGAATTCGGAGACGGCACGCACGAGCTGTCGCCTGCCACCACCTGGCAGGGGAACGGCATCTTTCGGGTGACCAGCGGTACGGTCAACCTGGCGGGTACCTGCGAATTGACAGGAAAAGCCGTCATCAGCGGGGGGACGCTTAACTTCACCGGGGCAAGCGCCAGTATCCTCAACTTGGAACTGGTTTCCGGCGAGCTCACCGGCAACGGGCGGTTGGTGTTTGGGGACACGCTGAGCTGGAGCGGGGGGACGCTGCGCGGGACCGGGGAGGTGGTGATCCCGGCGGGGGGGCGGCTGGTGCTGAGCGGCAGCGCGGGGCGGACGCTGCGGGGCGGGCGCACGGTGCGGGTGGCGGGGGAGGCGGTCTGGGAGGGCAGCGGCAGTCTCAGCAGCGGGGAGGGGGCGCGGGTGGTGATTGAGCCGGGCGGGGTGTGGGTGCTGGGGACGGACGCGGACTTTTACTTCAACTGGGGTGGGGAGCGGACGGTGGTGCAGAATGCGGGGCTGGTGCGCAAGAGCGGCGGCGGGGGGGTGAGCACCTTTGCCGGGGTGGCCTTGGCGAACGCCGGCACCCTGGCCGTGGACACGGGCATGTGCTCGTTCACGGGGCCTTTCACGCAGGAAACAGGCACGTTCCGGGTGGGGTTGCGTGACCCGACGGACCTCGGGCAAATCCGCATTCAGGGCACGGCGCCCTTGAACGGCACTTTCGTGGCGATTTGGCGCGAAGGATTCGTTCCGACCGTGGGGGCGACCTTCCCGGTCGTGCTTTATGGTGGTCGCAGCGGTGGGTTTACCAACTGGCAACTGCCGGCGTTGCCCGGCGGCCTGGCGTGGCGGGCGTCGTATCTGGCGGACCGCCTGCAACTCGAGGTCACGACCGCTCCGACCCCCACCGCCCAAATCCGGGGCACGGTCCGCAGCACCACGGGCAATTCCATCGCCGGGGCGCGCGTGTTTGCCTTTCGGCTTGATCCCCACCAGGTCCTGTCCCTGGACACGGTGACCGACGCCTCCGGCGCCTATCGGCTGGGCGTGACCGATGGCACCTGGCAGGTGGGAGTGACGGGGTTGCCGGCGCTGGGTTTTCGCGAGGTGCCCAATCAAACCGTCGTCGTCAGCGGCGCCGACCAGGAAGTCCACTTCGTGACCGCCCCCCTGGCCGGTCAAAATTTCCTGGTCACGGTGCGTGTCCAACCCGAGGCGGGCGGCTCGGTCAGCGGTGGGGGAACGTACCCGGAGGGCACGGAGGTGACCGTGAGGGCCACGCCCAGCCGCAGTCCGGTGCCGTATGTTTTCCTGAACTGGACGGAGGGCGGGGTGGAGGTTGGCCGGGAGCCGGCCTACACCTTCATGCTGACCCGCCACCGGGACCTGGTGGCCCACTTCGCCGTGGAAACCTTCACGGTCACGGCCGCCAACGATCCGCCTGCGGGCGGCCGGGTCAGCGGCGCGGGGATTTTTGCCTACGGGGCGACCTGCACGTTGCGCGCCACGCCCAACTTCGGCTACCGCTTCGACCGTTGGACCGAGGAGGGCGCGGTCCTTAGCACCAACGCGGAGCTGAGCCTGGTGGTCCAGACCAACCGCACCCTGATTGCGCACTACGCCGAGGCGCATCTGTGGCACACGGTCGCCACGGCCACGCAGCCGCCGAACCTGGCGCCGGTCAGCGGTGCCGACACGTACACCAACGGCCAAACCGCCACCTTCAACGCCCCGGCCGGCCTGACCGACGCGGTGAACCGCTACACCTTCAGCCACTACCTCTGGAACGGGGCTTGGCACACGAGCGCGAACCCGTTCACCAAAGTCTTCGCCACCACCGACCCGACCAACGTGACGGTCACGGCGGTGTACCGGGTCCAAAGCCTGCAGCCGCGCGTGGTGGCCGTGGAGCCCGATCCCCCGGAGCCCGTCCCCGCAACCACCAACTTCACGCTCCGCATCCGCTTTGATCGTCCCATGCGTGGGGTGCCGGAGCCGGCCGTGGTGCTGAGCAACCGGGTCAACGGTCAGGCGCTGGCCTTCCCTCCGGGGGGCACGTGGGGCACCGGGTCAGTCTCGAACGACGTTTACCGAACCCCGCCGCTGGCCGTCACGCCCGCCCTCGATGGGACCAACGAGGTCTGGATTGCCGGAGCGCGCGACGTGTACGACTACGCGTTGCTGCCAACCAACGCGCTGCCTCTGGTGGTGGACGCCACCCCGCCGCAGATCAGCGCCCTGACCGCCGCGGCCGGTCCCCACCTGGCGGTGATCACCTGGGTGACCGACGAACCGGCCACCTCGCAGGTCGAGTATGGGGAAACCGGCGCTTACGGCCGGCTGACCCCCCTCAGCACTTCCCGCGTGACCGCCCACCGTGTCGAACTGAGCGGGTTGATGCCGGATCGGCGGTACCATTTTCGGGCGCGGAGCCGGGACCGGGCGGGCAATGAAACCGTTTCGGCCGAGGCGACCCTGACCACCGGCCCGGCGCCCGATCTTTCGATTGCTCGGCTTACCGTTGAACCGCCGGGCGACCTGACCAGCGGCATCCCGGTGGTGATTCGCTGGACGGTGACCAACTCGGGCCCGGGCGCGGTCACCGCCTCCTGGTACGACCGCGTGGTGGTGAGCAACGTCCCCCTGGGCGCGGTGCTTGGGGACACCCTGGTCTATCACGACCACGCCGCGCTGGGGCCCCTGCCCGGCGGCACGGCTCGTGAGCGCGAGCTGGCCTGGGTCCTGCCCGACGGGCCCTCGGGCGCCGGGTCGTTGGAATTTGCCGTGACAAGCGACGCGCTCGGCGCCGTGTTCGAGTGGAACCCCGCCGGCTCCGCCGAAACAAACAACCGCGCTGCACTAAGCCGCGTCAGCACCCTCGCGGCCTACCCGGATTTGGGGGTGACCGACCTGGCGGTCAGCCCGGTCGCCCCGCGCTCAGGGCAGGAACTGACCCTGACCTGGCAAACGCGGAACTCGGGGACCGCACCGGTGATCGCGTCCTTTGTCGAGCGGCTCACCGTGCGCAACCTCGACACCGGCGAAACATTCTTTGCGGACCTGGTCCGCTACGACGCCGGCGCTGACGGCCCCATCCCCCCGGGCGGCAGCCGTGCCCGGCAGTTGTCCGTGCGCCTGCCCAATGGCCCGCGCGGCGTGGGCCGCTTGCAAATCGAGGTGCTCACCGACAGCCAGGACCACGTTTTCGAGTACAACGCCGCCGGCACCGGCCAGCTCAACAACACCGCCACGCGGGAAGTAACCGCCACGCTGGCCGCCTACCCCGATCTGGTCGTTACGGCCGTGACCGGTCCGACCGAGGGTCTGCCCGGACAGGAAATCCCGGTGGTTTGGTCCGTGGCCAATCTGGGCAACGCCCCGGCGGCAGGCACCTGGACCGACCAGGTCTTTTTGTCCGGTGACGCCCTCCCCGGCGGCGATCTCCTGCTGGGCAGCTTCGTTTTCACCGGCACCCTGCCGGTCGGGCAGACGCTGACCCGCACCCAGGCGGTGAGCCTGCCCGTGTTTGGCGCCGGGCCGCACCGGCTGCGGGTGCGCGCGGACGCGGGAAATGCCCTGTACGAACTGGACAAGACCAACAA
Source organism: uncultured Verrucomicrobiae bacterium (assembly GCA_937946835.1). GTDB lineage: Bacteria > Verrucomicrobiota > Verrucomicrobiia > Limisphaerales > J093 > DSVZ01. The sequence goes on from CALFAV010000004.1 coordinate 16,779, forward strand.
CCGGGGCGTGGCCCCGCTGCCGCTGAACCTGACGCCCAGCCTGGCGTTGCTGGTCTCGCCCGACCGCATTTCCGAAGGCGCGGGCGAAAACGCGGCCACCGGCCGGGTGCGCCGCAACACCCCTGCGACCGCGCCGCTAACCGTCGCGCTGGCCAGCAGCCACACCAACAAGGTCCGCGTGCCCGAGCAGGTGGTCATCCCGGCCGGCCGCAGTGAAGCCCCCTTCCCGGTGACCGCCGTGGACGACACCTGGGCCGCCGGCCCGGCGCCGGTCACGCTCACCGCTTCGGCACCCGGCCACGAGACCGCCACCACGACGCTGAGCGTGCAGGACGACGACCTGCCCCAACTGCTGCTGCGGGTCTCCCGGAGCCGGGTGGCCGAAGGTGAGGGGCCAACTGCCGCACTGGCCTACCTGACCCGCAACGGGACCACCAACCTCCCGCTGGTCGTCACGCTGTTCAGCGACCGCATCAACCACCTCGCGGCGCCGGCCACGGTCCGGCTCGAAGCCGGAGAGCGCCACCTGGTGTTCCCACTCGCCGCGGTGGACAACGCGGTCCTCGAGGGCACGGTCACCGTGCGCCTTCAGGCCACGGCGCCGGGTTATCCCGCCGCTTCAGTGCGGGTGGAAGTGACCGACAACGACGCGCCCCTGCTGACCCTGGTCCCCAGCGTGACGCTCCTGGTCGAAGGCGGTCCCAGTCCGGCCGCCACGATCACGGTTACGCGCGACCCGGTGACCGACCGCCCGTTGACGCTGCGCCCGGGTACCGGCGGGCCGAGCGACCTGATTTACCCGCCCCAGGTCGTGATCGGCGCCCGCGAGGCTTCCGCCACCTTCGGGATTTCGGTGCGCGATGATGACCGCGTGAACGGCGCGCGGGAGATTCCGCTGCGGGTGGCGCCCCTGGCGGACAACGGCGCCGTGCTGGACGAGTACGCGGCCGAGGTTCGGTTCGAGGTGCTGGACAACGACGGCCCCTCCCTTTCCCTGCGGCTGGCCGGCGACGTCGTGCGCGAAGGTGACAGCCTCACGGCCACCCTCGCCCGCAACACCGATCCGGCCGCGCCGCTGACCGTAAGCCTGGCCAGCAGCGACCCGGGCGAGGCGCAGGTACCCGCCCGCGTGGTCATCCCCGCCGGCCGGCTCAGCACCGCGTTCCCGGTGACCGGCGTGCGAGACGGGGTGAGCGACGGCACGCAACCGGTGTTGTTGACCGCCAGCGCGCCGGGTTTCAACCCCGCCACCGCCGCTCTGAATGTGACCGACCTGGACGTGCCGGATTTGCGCGTGGTCGAAATCCGCGCGCCGACCTCGGCGGTGGGCGGATCCGTTGTTCAAATTTCCTGGGTCATCACCAACGCCGGTCTGGCGGCCGCCTCCGGCGCGTGGTCCGACCGCGTGTACCTTTCCCGCGATGCCTACGCCGGCGGCGACACACCGGTGGGCGGCGTCACTTTCAACGGGTCCCTCGCGGCGGGCGGGACCTACGTCCGCTCCGCGTTCGTGACCCTGCCGGAAACGCCGCGGGAGCACTGGTTCGTCGTGGTCACGGACGCCGACAACGCCCTGGTCGAGGGCGCCGACCACAACAACACCGCGGTTTCGGCCGTGCCCGTGCGGGTTGAGCCGGCCTGGCGCGCCGTTGCCGAAACGGAGGTGGAGCTGGCCCCTTGCGGCACCCCCGTGCCCATTCGCGGCCGGGCGTGGTACGTGGCCGATCAATCGCCCGCGGCGGGGCGGCCGGTCGAGGTGCGCATTCGCACGGGCGCCGTGCGGCGCGTGCTGCGGGCGGTGGCCGACGCGCGCGGCGAATTTGCCTGCACTTTTGAACCCCTGCCGACCGAGGCCGGCCACTACACGCTGGGCGCCGAGCATCCCGAGGTGGCCGAGGACCCGGCGCAGGACCGGTTCGCGCTGGGGGGCTTCGCGGCAGTGCCGGAGCGCCTGAGCCTGCGCCTGGCCCCTTTCACCCCGGTGAGCGGCCGGCTCGAATTGCGCAACCGCGGCGCCGTGCCGTTGAGCGGTCTGCGCGCCGGCCTGTCCAACGCCCCGCCCGGTCTGGACCTGCAACTGAGCTTCCCCGACGCCCTGCCCGGCTCCGGGACCGCGGACCTGGCCTACACCCTGAACACCACGATGACCAACCGCGCCCGGTTCGACGCGGTGCTGCATCTGACCACGGCCGAAGGCGCCCGGACGGCGGTGCCGCTGGAAATCACGGTCGCCCCCCTGCAGCCCGAGTTGGTTTCCGATCCGCCCTTCCTGACCCGGGGCATGGTACGGGGCACGCGCGCCCTGCTCACCTTCGACGTGGCGAACGTCGGCGGCGCCCCCAGCGGCGAACTGGAAGTGCGCCTGCCAGAGGCGGCGTGGCTTGGCCTGGCCAGTGAAGCCCGGATTCCCTCGCTTGCGCCCGGCGAGAAAACCACGGTCACACTGGCGCTGAATCCCTCGGCGGACCTGCCCCTGACCCGTTACGACGGTCAGGTGGGGCTGTTCGGAGAGCGCACGTGGATCATCGTGCCGTTCCAGTTTCGGGCCGTTTCGGAGGCCGTGGGCGACCTGGTGGTCACGGTCAGTGACGAGTACACCTACTTCGTGGCCGGCGCGCCGCGGGTGACCAATGCCGCGGTGCGGCTGCGTGACCCGCTCACGCTGGAATTGGTGGCCGAAAGCCCCACCGACGCCGACGGCCGGGCGCGGTTCGCCAACCTCCCCGAAGGCCCCTACACGTTGGAAGCGGCGGCCGAACGCCACGCCACGCATCGCGGCAACTTCCTGCTCCTGCCGGGCATCGAGAACACCGTGGACGTGTTCCTCGCCCGGCAGACGGTCATCTACCGGTGGACCGTGGTGCCGCTGGAGATCGAGGACACCTACCGCATCGTGCTCGAGCCGGTCTTCGAGACCGAGGTGCCCGTCCCGGTGGTGGTGATGGAAAACCCGCACAAGGTGGAGCTGGTGGTGCCGGGGCAGACCACGCAGTTCGACATCACCCTGGTCAACCCCGGGTTGATTGCGGCGCAAAATGTCCGGCTCATTGTCCCGAACGACCCCGATTACGAAATCACTCCGCTGGTGAGGGAGGTCCCGGTGCTGCCGGCCAAAAGTCGGGTCACCATCCCCACCACCATACGTTTGCGGGAGGGCACCGCCGCGGCCCTGGCCAACGCGCGCTCCCCGGACCCCGCCGCGGCCGTCGCCCTGGCCGGGGCGCCCGTGCCGGCCGACCCACCGCCGCCGATGTGCAAACTCCAACTGCACGGTTGCCTGCCGGGCCTGCCGCTGGGCTACACCTACGAGTACGAGTGCAACGGCCCGAGGAAAAACGGCGGCGGCGGCGACCTGCGGCCCGTGTGCGTGGACCAGGACAAGTTTGACTGCGTGAAGGACCTGATGACCTGCCTCCTTGGGCGTGAACCCTGCGACCCGTGTGATCTGGCCATGGCCCTGATTGCCTGCGCCGGGGCGGAGATGAGCCCCTGCCTGAAGGCGACGCTGCTGGCCGCCTGCCACATCCTGAGCAAGGGCGGCGCGGGCATCATCCCCAGCTTGGGCGGCTTCCTGGAGTGTCTCTGTGATTTGTTGTCCGGCCTGGGTGGCTCCGACTCCTCGGACCCGGGGCCCGGAGGTGACGGGGGACCATTGCCCCCCGGGCTGGCTCTGACCTCCAAAAACGTGGACATCCGGGGACCGGGATGGGGGCTGCCCCCCTGCACCAACCAGGGCGGATTGCAGGGAGTGGCGTTGGCCGGTCACGCACCGGTCCGGCACGCGCCCCCCGGGGCCGGTGTTTGCGCCCGCGTGCGGCTGCGCATCGAGCAGGAGGCTGTGCTCACCCGCACCGCTTTTCTGGGCACGCTCGAACTGGACAATGGCGGTCCGCACCCGCTCGAGGGCATTCGGGTCACGCTCGAATTCCGCGACCTCGAGGGCAACCCGGCCGGAGAGCGCTTCGTGATACGCGGCCCCGAGGTCACCGGGCTGAGTGACGTGAACGGCACCGGCACGCTGGCGCCGTTCCGGATTGGCACGGCCCGTTACACCTTCATTCCCACGCGTGAGGCCGCGCCCACCGCCCCGGCCGTGTACCACATCGGCGGCATGCTGCGCTACGTCGAGGCCGGCCAGGAGATGTTGGTGCCGCTGTACTCGGCCGGCATCTCCGTGTTCCCCGAGCCGCGCCTGCACCTGCTGTACTTCCAGCAGCGGGACGTGTTCAGCGACGACCCGTTCACCGACGAAATCGAGCCGGCCGAACCGTTCGCCCTGGGGCTGATCGCCCGCAACCTGGGCGCCGGACCGGCCCGCAACTTCCGCATCACCTCCGCCCAACCGCGCATCATCGAAAACGAGAAGGGCCTGTTGGTGGACTTCAAGATTATCGGCACCCAGGTGGGCGACCAGCCGGTCGCACCCTCCCTGACGGCGCGGCTGGGGAACATCCCGCCCGGCGGCGCCCAAACCGCCGTGTGGTGGATGACCAGCACCCTCCAGGGCAAGTTTGTCGAGTACCACGCCACCTTCGAGCACGTGGACTCGCTGGGCGTGACCAACCTGTCCCTGATCGAGTCGGTCGAGGTGCATGAACTGATCCGGGCCGTGCGCGCCGACCGGCCCGGCGACGACGCGCTGCCGGACTTTCTGGTCAACGACGAGCCCGATCCGGACAGTTTGCCGGACACCCTTTACTTGAGCGACGGCACGCGGGCGGTGGTCAACCCGGCCACCAACGTGCGCACCGACCGCGCCCCCACGCCGGACCGGCCGGTGGTGCAACTGAGCGCGGCGATGCCTTCCGGTTGGGGCTACCTCCGCGCCCCCGACCCCGGACCGGGCTACCGCCTGGTGCGCGTGGTGCGCGCTGACGGCCGTGAGCTGCGCGTCGGTGAACACGCCTGGACCACCGACCGCACCTTCCCGTCGGCGCAGGCCGGCGCGCGGCGCGAGCACCACCTGCACCTTTTGGATCACGACAGCCCGGGCGCGTACACCCTGCATTACCGGGTGAACGATCCCGAGCCGCCGCGCATTTTGGCCATCATCGGTCTGGCGCCCGGCGCGCCATCCGCGCCGGTGGACGAGTTGGACGTGGTCTTCTCCGAGCCGATTGACCCGGCCACGTTCGACTTCGAGGACCTGGAGCTCTCGCTTGACGGGGGCCCGAACCGCATCACGGCCGCCGTGGGCATTCGGCACCTTTCCGGCAGCACCTATCGGGTGGGCAACCTGGCCGGGCTGACCGATCTGCCCGGCAATTACGAATTCACCGTGCGGGGCGAGGACCTCCGCGATTTCGGGGGCAACCCGGCGGCCAATTCGCTCTCCGTCCGCTGGGCCTTCGAACGCGGGGGACCGGTGGCGGTCCGGGTCGGCCCGGTCCGGCCCGACCCCCGCAACACCCCGGTGAGCACCGTGGACGTGGAATTCTCCCGCCCGATCAATCCGCTCACGTTCGAGGCAAGTGACCTGGGGCTGACACGCAACGACGGGCCGAATCTGGTTGGCCCGGCCATCACCGTGGCGGCGCTTTCGCCGACCACCTTCCGTGTCGGCGGACTGGATACGCTGACGCGCGCCGAAGGGCGTTACCGGTTGACCGTGCACGGTGCCGGGGTCCGCGACACCGAGGGGCGGGCCGGGACCGGTCGGCTGAGCGCGGAATGGACCATGCTCACCACCGGCCCGCGCCTGGTGGCCCTCGAGGCGGTGGCCACGACCCCGCGCAACCTCGTGGTCCCGTCGCTGGACGTGACCTTTGCCGCGCCCATAGACCCGGCCTCGTTCGACCATCGCGATCTGACCCTGAACCGCGACGGCGGCCCCAACCTGATCACTCCCGAGGTGCGCCTCGAGCGCCTCCGCGACACGGTCTATCGCATCCGCGAGTTCAACTGGGTCGTGGGCCAGGAGGGCACCTACACGCTGACCGTGAACGCCGCCAACATCCTGGACCCCGCCGGGAATCCGGGCCGCGGCACATTGTCCACCTCCTGGGTCATGGACACGACCCCGCCGGCCGCGCCGCGGCAACTGACCATCACCCCGGACCTGGGAATTTCGGCCGGGGACGCACTGACCTCGACCAACGTTCTGACCCTGGCCGGCACGCTGAGCGAACCCAACCTCACGGTCCGCCTGCGGGACGAGAGTGCCGGCGCCGACCTGGGCGAGGCGGTGGTCACCGGCACCAACTTCCACCGCGTGCTGCGTTTGACCGCCCCGGGGTTGCACGCGCTGCAGGTGCGCGCCGTGGACGCCGCGGGCAACGTCTCACCCACCGCCGTCCTGCCGGTCTTCCTCGACCTGGTGCCACCCACGGCCGCCTTTGAACCGGTCGCCCCCGACCCGCGCACGACGCCGGTGTCGGCGGTGGTGTTGCGCTTCAGTGAACCCATCGTGGCGGACCGGCTGACCCCGGACGACTTCACGCTCGTCCGCGACGGAAGCTCGAACCTGGTGACCGCCGCACTGACCATCACCCACGCCTTCGGCGATGCGTTTGCCATTGGCGGCCTGGCCCCGCTCACCGCCGTGCCGGGCGAGTACCGGCTGCGGCTCTTGCCCGGGAGCGTCGAGGACCGGGCGGGCAATGCAAACCTCGAGACGGTCGAGCTCGTCTGGACCCTGCGTGCGCCCAACACCCCGCCGCAACTGACGCGTCCGGCCAATGTTCACCTCGGCCCCGAGATGTGGCTGGTGTTCACCAACACCGCCACCGACGCGGACGTGCCGCCCAATCGCCTGACCTTTCGACTCGAACCGGGCGCGCCGGCCGGCGCCACCGTGGACCCCGACACCGGCGTTTTCCGCTGGAAACCCACCCGGGCCCAGGCGCCGGGCGTTTATCCCCTGACCCTCACGGTCACGGATGACGGCACCCCGCCGTTGAGCGACTCGGCCTCGTTCACCGTGACGGTCACGGATTTTCTTGAACTGCGCTGGGGGCGGGTGGCGGTCCTGGCCGGCAGTACGGTCGCCGTGCCACTGCATGTTTTTACCAGCGGGTTGCTCACGAACCTGGAGTTTGAACTGCGACTGAGCACGGAGCGGTTGACCCACCTGACCCTGGAGCCGCTGCGCCCGGAAATCGCCCTCGCCACGGTCCGGGAGCTGAGCCCGCGGCGTTACGCCATGAACCTGCGGACCGGCCCCGGCCAAAGCCTCCGGGGCGCGCATCTGGCCGCTTTGTTGCACGTCACGGCGCGCACCGGCGCACCCTCGGAATTCGTCGCGCTGGAGTCCGAGCGGGTCGCTTTCCAAATCATGGAATCGGCGTTGCCGGGTGTGGCGTTTGGGGTCGCCGGACGGGTGGCCGTGCTGGCGGAGCAGCCGTTGCTCGACGCGGCGGTGGCGGCGGACGGGTCTTACTTGCTTTCCGTGTTCGGGGCTTCGGACATCACCTGCCAGCTCCAGGTAGCCTCGCGTTTGGGACCGGACGCCAACTGGACCGACTGGCAGCGGGTGACCCTGTCCGCCCTGGAACAGCCCGTACCGCTGCCAGCGCTGCCCTTCAGCCCGGTGTTTTTCCGCGCCGTGGTCATCCCCTAGTCGTGCGCCGGGCGCTTCGTTTCCCCCGTGACCTTCCGACCCCTTCCGACGCGGGCGGAACCTCAGCGACGCCGGTTGAAGGCGTCCAGGCTGTAACGGGTGAGCGCCAGCCGCTCGGCCTGGGCCAACAGCTCCGCGTCCGGCGTCCAAGGTTGCCAGACAATCCCCCACTGCACGGCGGCCTGCTCGCACAGGGCGGTTTCCCAGGTCGGCCGCGCCGGGCCGGGCGGCGGCTGCACGGAACCCTGGATCAGCAGGCCGGTGCGGGTGCGGCGCTGGGCGGCGCCGGCCACCTTGCCTCCGCCGGCCAGCAGCACGTCGAACTGCTCGGCGCGCTGAAAGCAGTGCGCGGGCGCGCCGCGGGCCGGTTCGGCGGCCAGCCGGGTGGACACGCCCGCGCGCGCCAGGGCGGCCTGCACCCAGGCGTGTAAGCGCCGGTAACTTTCGCGGGCCCGCAGGCCGTACCACCAATGGGCGGGCGGAAACGCCAGCGTGTAGGTCCAGTCCGCGTTGTGCGGCACCACCCCGCCGCCGGTGGGCCGGCGGATCAGTGGGCGCAGGGGCGTGAGCCGCTCGGCGTCGGCGTACCGTTGGGCGTAGCCGAACGTCGCTGCGGGCACGCTCCAGGCGTAAAAGCGCAGTACCGGCCGGCCGATCCGCGGCGCCGCCTCGAGCAGCGCCTGATCCGCGGCCATGTTCCAGGCCGGTTCGCCCGGGCCGGAGCGCCACACCAGCCAGGTTTCCGCGCCCGCGGCCGGCGCGGTCGGCGACTCCGAAACGGGCGGCGACACCGCGGGCATGTTATTTCACGCCGCGGCGGGGACAGAGCCGGGCGATTTCACAGCCGGCGCAGTCCGGTTTGCGGGCGAAGCAGCGCCGCCGGCCGTGCCAGATGAGCCAGTGGCTGAACAGAGTCCACAGCTCGCGCGGCACCAGTTTCATCAGGTCCTGCTCGATCTTGAGCGGGTCCCGCTGGCGGGTCAGGTCCAGCCGTTGGGCCAGCCGCGCCACGTGGGTGTCCACCACCACGCCCTCGTTCAGGCCGAAGGCGTTTCCCAGCACCACGTTCGCCGTCTTGCGGCCCACGCCCTCCAGGCGGGTCAGTTCCTCGAGCGTGCGCGGCACCTCCCCGCCGTGGCGCTCAACCAGCGCCCGGCACGCAGCCTGGAGGGCGCGGGCCTTGTTGCGAAAAAACCCCGTGGAACGGATCGCCGCCTCGAGTTCGGCCCGCGGCGCGTTGGCGTAATCGGCGGCGGTGCGGTAGTGCCGGAACAGGTCGGCGGTGACCTGGTTGACGCGCTGGTCGGTGCACTGGGCCGAGAGGATGGTGGCCACGAGCAGCTCGAGCGGGTTCGAGTAGTTCAGCTCGCAGTGCGCGTCCGGGTAGGTGCGGCGCAGTGCTTCAATCAGCGCCGCCACGCGGCGGGCTTGAGCGGGGGCGGTTTCGCGGGGCATGAGGGCGGCGGAAGGCGGCGTTCCGAAGATCGAAGTTCGTAAGGCGCGCTCAGGGCTCCGCGTACAGGCCGAACTCGGCCAGGGCCGGGCTGGCCGCCGCCCGGGTGATGCGCAGCCGCACGCGCTCGGTGGTGAGCTTCTGCGGCAGGCGCACGAGCCGGCGGTTGCCGATGCTGGTGCCCCGGGCGAACTCGACCCACGCGCCCTTCTGCCCGCGGTCCAGGGCAAAGGCCTCGATGCGCTGTCCCAGCGGCAGGTGCTCACGCAGGTCCACCACGTTGAAAGTCGTGGCCCGCGGCAGGCGCACGATCAGCTCGGGCGTCAGCACCTCGTCCGGCGTGGCCCAGTAGGTGGCGCGGTCGCCGTCGAGCAGATGCTGCGGGCCGTACCGCGCCGGGGTGGGCCGCACCGCACGGGCTTCGAGGACGGCGTCGGCGGCCAGGTTGGTGGCGAAGGTGGCGTCCAGGAGGCGCCGGAACTCGCGCAGCGAGGCGAGGTCGTTTTCATGAATGCGCCCGCGGCGGTCCGGGGGGAGGTTCAGGTTCAGGCAGCACCCCCGACCCACTGAGGCGTAGTAAATGTCGAGCAGTTGCGCCGGGGTCTTGACCTGCGTGTCCTCGGCCGGGTGGTAGAACCAGCCGGGGCGGATGCTCACGTCGCACTCGGCGGGGACCCAGGCGGTGCCGGGGCGCTCGCCGTTTTCGAGGCCCGCGCTGGAGCCGCCGGGGTAACGGTCGGGCCGGGTCAGGTCCAGCGTGGCCCAGCAGGGGTCGCCGGCATACCCGCGTTCGTTGCCGATCCAGCGGAAGTCCGGCCCGGCATCGCTGAACAGGCAGGCCCAGGGCTGGAGCTCGCGCACGATCCGCCAGGTGTTCGGCCAGTCGTAGTAGGTGCGGTTGTCAATGCGCCGGTGCTCGCGCGCCCCGCCGTACCAGCCGTCGCCGCCGTTGGCGCCGTCGAACCACACGGTGAACAGCTCGCCGTAGCCGGTGAGTAGTTCGCGCAGTTGGTTCCGGTAATAGGTGAGGTACTCAGGCCGGCCGTAGTCCTTGTGGTTCCGGTCCCAGGGCGAAAGGTACACGCCAAAGCGCAAGCCGTGCCGCCGGCAGGCGTCGCTGATTTCGCGGACCACGTCGCCCCGGCCGCCGCGCCAGGGGGAGTTTTTGACCGAGTGCTCCGTGTACCGACTGGGCCAGAGGCAGAAGCCGTCGTGGTGCTTGGCGGTGAGGATGAGGCCCGCCATGCCGGCCTGGCGGGCGGTGCGCACGATCTGGTCGGCGTCAAAGTCGGTGGGGTTGAACACCGCGGGGTTTTCGTCGCCATAGCCCCATTCCTTGTCGGTGAAGGTGTTCACCGTGAAGTGGAGGAAGCCGTAGAACTCCATTGCGTGCCAGCGCAACTGGCGCTCGGAGGGCACGGGACCCCACGGCGCGGGGGGCGGGGCCGGCACGGCGCCGTTGAGGGAGATGCAGCCGGTGGCAGCCAACCACGCCAACGCCGGGATCAGACCGAAGCAACGCCTGAACATGCCCGCAGCCTACGGAAAGCCGGCGCCGGCTTCAACGGCGGGGGTGTGCCCGGTCGGCGCTTTGCCGAACCCTGCGTTGGCCCCCGCCCGAATTGGCGCGCGGCCGAGCTTCAAAACAGGCCGGCAGGGATCGGTTGCCCGGGCCGCGTTGCCGCTTGAAAAACCGTGACCTGACCGTGACCATTCCTGACCAAGCGCGATGCACCTGCAGCAAACCAGGGCACGCAGCCGAATTTCGGGTGGACCGCAGTACTACTTCCACAACGTCTCCGCGCACGGGAAGGGGATTGTCCGTCGAGCCGGTTCCACTTTCGCGACCTGCCAGGCCATCCCTGCCCGGTGGAAATCAAGAGGCGCTCGGCCCGTTTCGATTACCCAATCACCCGCTACACGGAACTGCCGCGGGTGGTGGTGTTGTGCCTGGAGCACGATTTGATCAACCCTCCGGAACACGTGGATGTCATTGAGCTGGCCACGCTGGCCGCCGCCCTGAACACCGCCTGATGAGCCGCGCGCACATTGCCCCGATCACGAAAGCCATTCCGGCCGCCCGCCAGGATGACGCCCGGCACTACGGCGTGCACCCTTACTTCACCCGTCGCCCGGCCAACGTGATGCGCGCCTACCTCGAGCATTACTCCCGGCCCGGCGATGTGGTGCTCGATCCCTTTGGCGGCAGCGGCGTGATCCCGATCGAGGCTTTTCTGCTGGGCCGGCGCGCGATTCACAATGACCTGAACCCGTTCGCCAACTTCATCGCCCGCAACATCGCGGACACCACCCTGCCCTCGGTGGCGCCGCTGCGGGCGGCCTTCGAGCGGGTGCGCACCGCGTGTGTCGGGCCGTTGTCGGAAATCGAGCGGAGTGAAGCCGCGGCCCGCCGCTGGCTGGAACGCCTGCCCCTGCCCACCAACATCCGGCTGCCCCAAAATTCCGACGCCGAATTTTTCTACGAGCTGTTTACCCCGCGGCAACTGGCCGGCCTGGCCCTGATCAAACAGGCCATCGAAACCGCCGCCACCGGTGTGGTGCGCGATCTGTTGCTGCTGGCGTGGTCGGCCTCGGTGGCCAAGCTCAACAAGACCTTCCTCTCCGCTCGCGGCCGTGCGCCCAGCCGGGGCGGCTCGAGCATTTTCAGCCTGTACCGTTACAAAGTGGCGGCGCGGTGGGTGGAACTGCCGATTTGGGAAACCTTCCGGGGGCGTTTCGCCAACGTGCTCGCCGCCAAAGAGGAGGTGCTCCGGCTGCGCGAGTACCGCCGGCGCCGGTCCGGCGGGGGATTGCCCCTGGACAGCCGCCGGGACTTCCAGGTCCTGGCGTGCGCCGCCGCCGCGCCCGCTCCCTCCCCCGCAGGCCCTCCGCCCCCCGCCGAGCCGGCGCAGGTGCTCGCGGAGGTGTTCGACACGTGTCTGGCCAACGGCCGGGAGACCTTCACCAGCGAAGCCCTGTTCAACCGGCTGGTGCTCGAATTGTGGCGGCGGCGCGCGCTGGGTTGTCTGAACCTGGACCGACGCGCGTTTGCCGAGCAACTGCGCCGCCGCGGTTGGGATTACAACCCGCGGACTCACCAGTGGTTGCGTTCCCCCACGCATCAGCCCCGGTCCGGAGAACCACTGTTGTTTCCCGAGTCCGGCTGAGCCAGCGCCCGCCCCGGCGAGGGGGGGCGGTGCGGCGCCGGCCGGCGCGGCGGGGTGGCCGGCTGAAAAGGCTGCTCCGCTGCAGCAGTGGCCCGCGGGACCGGCGGGCGCGGCTTCAGGCCACCGCCGCCGCCACCAGGTCGCCCACCTCGCGCGTGCCGTAGCCCATGCGGCCGGCGGCCAGACTCTGGAGCTTTTCGCGAACGGTGCGGATGACGGCGTCTTCGATGGCCGCGGCCATTGCGGTTTCGCCCAGGAAATCCATCATCATGGCCCCGGCGCAGATGGCGGCCAGAGGGTTGATGACGTTCTGGCCGGTATACTTGGGGGCGCTGCCGCCGATGGGCTCGAACATGCTGGTGCCGGCGGGATTGAGGTTGCCGCCGGCGGCAATGCCCATGCCGCCCTGGATCATCGCGCCCAGGTCGGTGATGATGTCGCCGAACATGTTGTCGGTCACGATGACGTCGAACCACTCCGGGTTTTTGACAAACCACATGGTGGTCGCGTCCACGTGGGCGTAGTCGCGTTTGATGTCCGGGTAGTCCTTCTGCCCGATCTCGTGGAAGGCCCGCTCCCACAGGTCGAAGGCGTAGGTGAGCACGTTGGTCTTGCCGCAGAGGGTGAGCTGGGCCTTCTGGCCGGCGGCGATCTCCTCCGGCTTGAGGCCCCGCCAGGGCCGGCCGCCGCGGCGTTTGCGGGCGTAGTCGAAGGCGAACCGCAGGCAGCGCTCCACCCCGCGCCGGGTGTTGATACTCTCCTGCACGGCGATTTCGTGGGGCGTGCCCTTGAAGACAAAGCCGCCCGCGCCGGTGTACAGCCCCTCGTTGTTCTCCCGCACCACCACGAAGTCAATGTCCTCGGGCTGCTTGTCCTTGAGCGGGCAGAACCGCGCGTCATAGAGCCGCACCGGGCGCAGGTTGATGTATTGCTCCAGCTCGAAACGCAGGCGCAGCAGGATGCCCTTTTCCAGGATGCCGGGCTTGACCTGGGGATGGCCGATGGCGCCCAGGAGAATGGCCGGAAACCGCCGCAGCTCCCCCACCACGCTGTCCGGCATCGCCTCGCCGGTGCGCCGGTAGCGCTCGCCGCCCAGGTCGTAGTCGGTGTACTCGAGTTTCACGCCGAAGCGCGGCGCCGCCGCGTCCAGCACCTTGCGCGCCTCGCGGACCACCTCGGGTCCGGTGCCGTCGCCGCCGATGACTGCGATGTGGTAGGTCTTCATGCTGCCAGGTGAAGTCGTCCGGCCGGGCCGGAAAGCGCGGATGCTAGGGGTTTCCGCTCCGGGGACAACAGGATTTCCCGGCCGGGGCCAGGGCGGCGCGCATCTCCGTGCCCGACAGCACCGCCGGCCGGCGAGATTGCCAGCTTCGCGGGCGGCCGGGGGGGTGGCGGCGGTGGTGTTTCCAGGCCGGCCGGTCTGCCCCGGTCGGCAGGCGGGCACCCGACAAAGGCCGTGGACAAGCCGCCCGTCGGCGCGCACATTCGGTCAGTTCGCAGCTCATGAGTTCGCCCGCTTCCCCCGACGACCCGCGCGCCTTTGCCCGGCGGGTGCTGGCCCTGGTGCGGCAACTGTACCCCGACCAGCCCGCCGCCCTGGGCGCAGACGGCGAAACCCTGCGCCTGGGCTCCGCCCGGTTTGGACTGGGCAACCTGGCCGCCAAATTCCGCCTGGCCGGCGGCGGCACGCCCGCCCTGCGGCGCCTGGTCAAGGAGCACTTCGACCTGCTGCTGCGCGACGCCGAAACCCTGCTCGGCGACATCTCCTGGGGCGAGGCCAAGCCCCTCCTGCTGCCCCAATTGATGCCCGCGGCGTTTCTCGAACAACTCCCCCTGGCCGAGCGCCCCTTTGCCCCCGGGGTGCGCATCGGGCTGGTCATTGACGCCCCCCGCGGCTACCGCTACGCCCGGCAGGACGAGCTGGCAGCCTGGGGAGTGAACCTGGACCGCGCCCTGACCGTGGCGCTGGACAACCTCACCACCCGCTCCCAGGGCCTGCTCGTCCACGCCGGCACCGGCGCCGACCGCGTCCTGATGCTGGCCAGCGGCGACGGCTACGACGCCGCGCGCGTGCTGCTGCCCCGCTGGCGCGAACTGGCCGCGGAGCACCTGGGCCTGCCCTTCCGCTTCGGCGTGCCCAACCGCGATTTTCTCCTCTGCTGGTCAGCCGACTCCACCGCGTCCACCCAGGCGGCGTTTCGGGCCCGGATCGCCCAAGATTTCAAACGCCAGCCCTACCCGCTCAGCCCGCTGGTCCTCGAGATGAACGAGGAGGGCAACGTGCGGCCCCTGGCCTGAGCGCGGGCCGCTTGCCCGCCCGGTGAGAAGCTTGCTGCATCCGCGGGCGGTTCCTGCTTTAACCGGCCGGGATGTTTGAACTGCTCCAAACCGACCCGAGCTCGAAGGCGCGCCTGGGCCGGCTCACCACGACCCGTGGCGTGATCGAGACCCCGGCCTACATGCCGGTGGGCACCCAGGCCACGGTCAAGGCCCTGGACCCGCGCGAACTGGTGGAGATGGGCGCCCAGATCATCCTGGGCAATACCTACCACCTCTACATCCGGCCCGGGTTGGACATCCTGCGGGCCGCCGGCGGGCTGCATCGGTTCATGGCCTGGCCGCACCCCATCCTTACCGACAGCGGCGGCTTCCAGGTCTTCAGCCTGGCCAAGATTCGCAAGGTGCGCGCCCACGGCGTCGAGTTTCGCTCGCACGTGGACGGCACGCCCCTGTTTCTCGGGCCGAAGGAAGCCATGGAAATCCAGCGCGTGCTCGGCTCGGACATCGCCATGACCTTTGATGAATGCCCGCCCCACGACGCCCCGCCACGGGAGCTGCATCTGGCCGTCGAGCGCACCATCCGCTGGGCGCGCGAATGCCGGGAGCAGCCGCGCGCCCCCGGCCAGCAGGTCTTCGGCATCGTCCAGGGTGGCAGCGACCCGGCGCTGCGTGAGCACTGCGCCCGGGCCATCACGGCGCTGGACTTCGACGGCTACGCCATCGGCGGGGTGAGCGTGGGCGAGCCCGAACCCGAGATGATGAAGGCGATCGAGATCACCGAACCGCACCTGCCATGGGACAAGGCCCGGTACGCGATGGGCCTGGGCACGCCGGCGCAAATGGTCGAGCTGGTGGCGCGCGGCGTGGACCTCTTCGACTGCGTGCTGCCCACGCGCGTGGCCCGCAACGGCACCGCCTTCACCCGGCGCGGCACCTTTGCCATCAAGGGCGGGGCGGTGAAGGCGGAGTTCCGGCCCATCGAGGAGGGCTGCGCGTGCTTTGCCTGCCGGCACTTCACCCGCGCGTACATCCGGCATCTGCTCAACGTGAACGAAATCCTCGGCCTGCGCCTGGTGAGCATCCACAACACCCACTTTTACCTCCAGGTGATGCGCGAGGTGCGCGCGGCGCTGGCGGCCGGCACGTTTGCCGAGTACCGGCGCGAGTTCGTGGCGAACTACGTGCCCACCCGCCGCGTGCTGGCGGCCCGGGCGCTGGCGGCGGACTAGCGCCGCCCACGACGGCCTATCGCACCCGTTTCAAATTCAAGGTGACCTGTTTCGTCACCCGCATGTTGCCCACGTTGCTGGTGGTGGTCTTGGCGTGGGTGATCTGGTCGGGGGAATGGTGGAACTCACCCTCCTGCGCCCGGACGAACTCGAAGCCATACAGGTCGGTGCCCCTGGCGTAATCCGTGGTTGTCACCACTTCGCAGCCCGCGCCGGCCGGGGATTTCGTCGTCGTGATGCTGAGGCCCCGCAACGGCACCTCGACCATGTCGGTCATGTAGTTCAACCAGGTGCCCGGGCCGAAAACGCTCCCGGAACTGTCCAGGCTGACGGTCACGGTGAGATTCACGACGTTGGAGACCACGCTGCTGATCTGGCTGCGCCGCTCGAAGGACTCGCCCCCGTCGTGGGGTGAGGGCCCCGCCAGGGCCACGCGTGCCGCGCCGGCGCAGGCGTCCCAGGGCGTCCAGGTCCGCTCGCGAAACGTGTGAGCCCCCTGGCCCAGGCCGGACAGTTCGAAGGTCAGGTTGGTAAAGCCGGGCAAGAAAAGAATCGGCGGGACGATTTCCACCTCCACGCTGTTGACGACCGCACTCAGCTCGTAGGTCCACGCCTCATCCGCCTGGCTGCGGATCGAGGGAGTGCTGATGTTCGCGGCATAGCGACCGCGCTCGACCAGCTTGAGCTCGCCCGTCCATTCGGGCACGCAATCCCGCCACGCCTCGTCACTGTTGGGCGCGGCGCAGTTCCCGTCGGTCATGCCGAGCAACTGGCGCGTCCGCTCGAGGCCCAGCAGGAACACCACCAACCGCCGGTCCGGCCCCCGGGTGCGGCAGCATTCCAACGCCTCCTCCTCGCAGCGCTTCAGCCCCAGACAAATCAGGTCGTTCGCGGTCTGGTCCCTGGGGTCGTCGTCCGAGGCCACGCCGAGCAACTGCCGCTGGCGTTCGTAGCCGAGCAACCAGGGGAGCAGCTCGCGGGCAACGGCGCACTTCTGCGCGGCGTTGGCGACGCGCGGCTTGAGTTGCTGCTCGTAGAACGTTGCTCCTTCGTTGAATGCCTCCACGACGGCTGGCTCCCCCGGCTCCTCCACGCCCAGGAGCTGTTTTTGCCGCTCCACCGCGAGGAGGGCCGCGACCTTTTGTTGGACCGGCCGGATGGCCTCCTCGAGTTCCTCGTGCAGCGCCCGCGCCTCGTCCTCTTCGTCCGGGTAGCACTCCTCCATGCTGGCGTGTAACGACACGCGACGCGCCCGGGGGGCGGGGCCGGTGGCCGCGAGCGCCTCCACCTCCCCCAGGGTGAACATCCCGGAACCGTGGCTGCGCAACTGGTTGACCAGGATGCGCACGCGATTGGTCCCCACCAGGTCCGGCACCAGATGAAGTTGGGTGCCGTCGTTGTTGAAGGTGAACGAGGCGATGCGGGACGTGGGCACGTTGGTGGTGAAATTCACCTCCAGGAACGCCGGCGCGGCCAGCACCAGGCCTTCCGGTTCGAGCCGGACGGCGGTCAGGAACCCCGCCGCGGCGGGCAGGCCGGCGAGGTTCGTCACCAGGGTCATGCTCACCAGGGTCGGGGCAAACACCGCGTTTGAAGAAATGGCCAGAGTGAGTGCGGGCACGTCCATGGTTTGCAGATACAGGGTGCCGCCTCCGGCGGGGGTGACCAGGGCGTGCGCGACGAGATTGGTGTCCGGCGTTGGTGCCACGGTCGGATAGGGGATCACCGGGGCCGCAAGCACGGCGCGGTAAAACAGCCAGCGCTGACCGGCCGGGCCGGCGTGTTGCACCGTCAGCACTCCGTTCACCGCGGGGGCGGTGGTCACCTCGGCCCACGCGACGAGGTTAGAAGACACCTCGACCCGATACGGCTGGCCGGATTCGCCGACCAGCCGCAGGGTGACGGAGCCATCCGCCACCACCGGTGTCTCGAACCTTGGGGCGGCGGGCCTGGCCTGCAAAAGGCCAAGCAAGGCGGCCAGCCATAAACACCGATGAAGTCGGAATCGAGCGTTCGTGTTCATGGTGCACCCTTGACCAAGCCCGCCAGCCTCGCCAGCAAAAACCCGCAGCGGTTGCAAAAGGCATGGCATCGAACCCAAACCGGCCCTTCACCAGGCGACCCGGAGATGGACCACCCGTGCCAGACCACGCGCCCTTTTTGCCACCGGTGGCGGTCGGGCGGTTGAACGCCTCTGCAGCCGCCATTTTGGGGAACCCGCGGGGGGGCGCCGGGGTATTTGCCATTGCGGCCGGGCGTCCCGGCTTGGTTTTATCGCTTCGTGAAAAGCTGCTTTCACCCGGCCGTAGTCATCCTCTCCGGGCTTGTGCTCTTGGGCGGCACCCCCCTCGCGGCCCGCGCCGGCACGCTGCCGAATTTGGTGTTCATCCTCGCGGACGACCTGGGCTACGGCGACCCGCGTTGCTACAACCCCGACTCGAAAATCCCCACCCCGCACCTGGACCGGCTCGCCACCGAGGGGCTGCGCTTCACCGACCTGCACACCCCCTCGGCCGTGTGCACCCCCACCCGCTACGGGCTGTTGACCGGTCGCTACGCCTGGCGCAGCCGGCTCAAATCGGGCGTGCTCTGGGGCTGGTCGCCGCCCCTGATCGAGCCGGGTCGGCTGACGCTGCCCGCGCTGCTCCGGGAGCGCGGTTACGTGACGGCGGGTTTCGGCAAGTGGCATCTGGGGCTGGGCTGGGCCACGCGCGAACCCGTGAACTTCGGCGATGGGCCCAAACCCGCGGCGGATGTGACGCTGGTGGACTACGGGCGGCCGCTTTCGGGCGGCCCGCTCACGGCGGGTTTCGACTCGTACTTCGGCATCCCGGCCTCGCTGGACATGGAGCCGTACGTCTGGATCGAGAACGACCGTTGCGTGGCGGCACCCACCGCCTGGTGCGCGGGCGACAAACACCAGCGCCAGGGCGGGGGTGGCTTTTACCGCGCCGGGCCGATGGCGCCGGATTTCCGCCACGAGGAGGTGCTGCCGGAAATCACGCGCCGCGCGGTGCGGTTTCTGGAAACGCAGGCCCGTGCGGACCGGCGTCGCCCCTTTTTCGCTTACGTGGCCCTGTCCTCGCCGCATGACCCCTGGCTGCCCACCGGCCGGTTTCGCGGTCTCAGCCGGGCCGGGCCACGCGGCGATTTCGTGGCGCAGACCGATCATTGCGTGGGCGAAATCCTGGCCGCACTGGACCGGCTGGGGTTGGCGCGCGACACGATGGTGGTTTTCACCAGCGACAACGGCGCCCACTGGCTCCCCGGAGAAAACCAGCAGTATCAACACGCGGCCAACGGGCCCTGGCGCGGGCAGAAGGCCGACATCCACGAAGGCGGGCACCGCGTGCCGGGGCTGGTGCGCTGGCCGGGCCGGGTGAAGCCGGGCACGGTCACCGGGCACCTGGCCTGCCTGACTGATTTTTTCGCCACGGTCGCCGAATTGGTTGGCGCCCGGTTGCCGCCAGATGCCGCCGAGGACAGCTTCAGCTTCGCCCACCTCCTGGTGGGGCGCCGGCCCGCCCAGCCGGTCCGGTCATCGCTGGTCATGCATTCCGGGCGGGGCCTGTTCGCCTTGCGGCGCGGTGGCTGGAAGCTCGTGGAAGGGCTTGGCTCGGGCGGGTTCACCCCGCCGGAACGGGTCCAACCGCGGCCCGGCGAGCCGCCCGGTCAACTTTACGATCTGTACACCGACCCCGCCGAAACGACCAACCGCTATGCCGAACAGCCGACGGTGGTCGCGGCGCTCCGGGCCGAGTTGGAAGCGATTCGGCAAAACGGACGCAGCCGGTGAGACCAATCCGACCGGGGCAGTTTGGCCTCATGTCTCGGTGCCGGCTCGGAACGGGACGGAGCGGTTTGGTGTCTTGGGGTGTAACCGGGGTCAACGTTGCCGAAGGTCTGGGCGGCGGCGGAGTTTCCAAGCCGGTTTCAGGTCCAGTCTTTTCGGCGGCAACCACTTGTCGCCACGGCCAACCCGGCCGGCAGCGGTGAACAACTTCCCACTGGCCAGCCCGAGCCGACGGGCTAAGCTACCCGCGTGACTTTGGTCTGCGCCTGGGTTTGCGCCGGGGTGCCGGAAACCCGCCGCGTGGCGGGGAAGATTTTCGGCGACCGGTCCGCGGGGCGTCACGAAGCGCCTTGATACCCCGCCCCACCGCAGCCGGGTCCATCCCTTCCGTTCCTTCCATGTCAGAGATTTCACCCGTCAACGGGGCGGTCGTTCACCGCCGCCCCCGGCCGCGCCGCGCGGCGCTGCCGGTCGTTGTTCGCGAGTTAACCCTCGAAGACATCCCGGCCGTGTTCGAGTTGGGACAAAAGCTGTTTACACCCGAAAAGCTGCCCACCCTGTACCGCGCCTGGGACGAGGACGAACTGGTGCAGCTTTACACCACCGATCGGCAAACCTGCCTGGTGGCCGAGGCGGGCGGGCGGGTGGTGGGTTTCGCCCTGGGGCAGTTGATGGAAAAGCCCCGCAGTGCCTGGCGGTACGGCTGGCTGGAATGGCTCGGGGTGGACCGCGGTCTCAAACGCCGCGGCGTGGCCACGCGCCTGTTGCGCCAGTTGACCAGCCGCTTCATCGAGCGCGAAGCCCGGATCATGCTCGTGGACACCGATGAGCGGAACCGGGCGGCGCTGGCTTTCTTCCGCAAGCACGGGTTCGGCCAGGAGGTGCGCCACGTGTACCTCTCCCGCAACCTTGATTCCCACCCCGAGGCCATCGCCCGGCGGGAGACGCTCGAAGAGCCCGAATAAGCCCGGACGGGAGCTTTCCCTCCTTCTTCTGGCAGGTTCGCCCCCCGGCCTCGTCCCCCCGGCCGCCGGGACCGCGGTCTCCAACCGGCTGGAACCTGGAATTCCCCACGGCCCGGGGGTAGGGCTTTCGCAAAAGCCTGCAGCCGGGCAATCCCTGTGACCGTCGGGGGAACATTGCCGCGGCCCGGGGACCGCCTTGGGCGGCGAACGCGCCGGGCTTGGGGCGACGGAACGCGGCGGCGATCGGGAAAGTCCGGCCCGGCGGCGGGCGCGGGCAGGGTGGCGGAGAGGGGGGGATTCGAACCCCCGGTACGGCTTTTGACCGTACAACGGTTTAGCAAACCGCCGCCTTCAGCCACTCGGCCACCTCTCCGGGAGTGGAGCGGGTGATGGGAATCGAACCCACGTAGCCAGCTTGGAAGGCTGGAGCTCTACCATTGAGCTACACCCGCAACGCTGCCCGCAGCCTACCCCCCGGACCTGCCGTGTCAACCGCGGAAGCCGGCCGCCCGGCGGGGTGCGGCCCGGCCCTTGCGGCCGCGCGGGCCGGCCAACCGCCGGGGCGTTGCCAGCCGGCGGGCATTTGGGTAGCGTGGGGCGTTCGCAGAGACGCGCCCTTGGGCGGCATGGTCGAATACAAGGTCCAGTTTCCGGTCTTCGAAGGCCCGCTCGACCTCCTGCTTTACCTGGTAAAGAAGGAGGAGGTGGACATTTACCAGGTCAACCTCACCCGGCTGGCCACCCAGTTCATCGAGTACGTCGAGTTGATGAAGGAGCTGGACCTGGACCTGGCCGGCGAGTTCCTGGTCATGGCCGCCACGCTCATGCTCATCAAGAGCCGGGAGCTGCTGCCCCGGGACCAACGGGTCGAGGGCGAGGGCGAAGAGGAGGACCTCGAGGACCCGCGCTGGGAACTGATCCGCCGCCTGGTCGAGTACAAAAAGTACAAGGACGCCGCCGCCGAGCTGCAGCGCCTGGAACGGCTCCAGGAACTGACCTTCCCGCGCGCCGCCCCCCCGCCGGAGGCCCCCCCGGCCCCGCTCCCTCGGTCGGAGGTGTCCCTGTTCGATTTGGTGGGCGCGCTCAACGCCGTGCTCAAGCGCTTTCAAGAGCGGGCGCGTCCGGGCGAGATCATCGAGGACCGGTGGACAGTGAGCGAGAAGCTGGAATGGCTGCGCGCCCGCCTGGCCGGCGGCGAGCGGTTCCGGTTCACCGATCTATTCGATGCCGCCAGCCACCGGACCGAGATCGTGGTCACTTTCCTGGCCCTGCTGGAACTGATCCGCCTGCGCGTGGCCGCGGCCGTGCAGGACGAGCCGTTCGGCGAAATTTTCATCGAACCGGCCCCGGCCGAAACGGCCGCGCCGCCGTCCGTCGAGCGGCCCGCGCCGGAGTCGGCCGCCTCCGCCCCGTCATGACCGAGTTGAAGTCCATCCTCGAGGCCCTCCTGTTTGCCTCGTCCGCGCCGCTGAGCGCCGAAGACCTCAAGGGCCTGCTGGTGCGGGCCACCGAGCAGAGCGAGGACCCGGCGGTGCGCGCGTTCAAGAAGGTGAAGGTGGCGGAGATCACCACGGCCCTGGACACGCTTCGGGCCGAACTCGAAAGCGCCGGCCGCAGCTTCCGGCTGACCTGCGTGGCGGAGGCGTGGCAGTTTGTGGCGCGTCCGGACTTCGCGCCGTGGTTGCGGGTGATGGGCGGCGAACGCGCCCGCCCGGCGCGCCTGTCCCAGCCGGCGCTGGAAACCTTGACCATCATCGCCTACCGCCAGCCCATCACGCGGGCGGAGATCGAGCAAATCCGCGGCGTGTCGGTGGACGGGGTGATGCAAACCCTGCTCGAGCGCGGGCTGATCGAGGTGGCGGGCCGGGCGGAGGTCGTGGGGCGCCCGCTCACCTACCGCACCACGCGCGCGTTCCTGGAGTATTTCGGGCTGGCCCGCCTCGAGGATTTGCCCGGCGGGGACGAGCTGCGGCGCCTGCCGGTGGAACGCCCGCCGGCCCTGCTCACCGTCGAGCCGGGACTGGCCACGGCACCGCCCGACTTGCTGAATGCGCCGGCCTCCACCCCCGCCTCCGCGCCTCCGACCGCGGACCCGGCTTCCGCCCCCGCCGCGAACCCGATTGTCCCCGCGGAGGCCTCCCCCGCCGGCCCGGCGGCGGCGTCGGACCGGCCGCCCGGGTCTGACTCATGAGCATCGTCGAACACCGCAAGGCCATTGATCGCATAGACCGGCAACTGGTGCGCCTGCTGAACGAGCGCGCCCGGTTGGCGCAGGAGATCGGCGCGCTCAAGCGCCGGCAGGGCGAGGAAATCTACGCGCCCCACCGCGAAAGCGCGGTGCTCCGGCGCATCAGCCGCCTCAACCGCGGGCCGTTGCCCGACGAGAACCTGCGCGCCATTTATCGGGAGATCATGTCCAGCGCCCTGGCCGTGGAGAAACCCATGACCATCGCCTACCTCGGCCCGGAGGCCACCTTCACCCACCAGGCCGCCCTGCAGCGCTTCGGCACCAGCCTGCACTACGTGCCCCTCAAGACCATCGCCGACGTGTTCAACGAGGTGGCCCGGCGGCGGGCGGACTTCGGCGTGGTGCCGGTGGAAAACTCCACCGAGGGCGTGGTCACGCACACGCTGGACATGTTCATGGACAGCGACCTGAAGATCGTGGCGCAGATCGTCATGCCCATTTCCCAGTGCCTGATGAGCAAGGCCCCGCGCTCGCGCATCCGCCGCCTGTACATCCACCCCCAGTCCCTGGCCCAGTGCCGGGAGTGGTTGCGCAAGAACCTGCCGGAGGTGGAATTGATCGAAACCTCCTCCAACGCCCGCTCGGCCGAACTGGCCGCCCGGGAGAAAAACGCCGCCGCCATTGCCGGTCTGCTGGCGGCGGAGAAATACGGCCTGCCCGTGCTCGAGCACAACGTGCAGGACAATGCCGACAACGCCACGCGCTTCCTGGTCCTCGGTCGCCAGTGCCCGCCCCCCTCCGGCCGCGACCGCACCAGCCTCATGTTCTGCATCGCGGACCGCCCCGGCGCGCTGCACGGCGCCATTGCCCCGTTCCGCAAGTACCGCATCAACATGACCAAGATCGAGTCCCGCCCCAGCAAGAAGAAAGCCTGGCAGTACTACTTCTTCGTGGATTGTGACGGCCACGCGGCCGACCCGAAAGTGGCCCGGGCGCTCGAGGAACTGGGCCGACACTGCATGTTCGTGAAGGTCCTCGGCTCCTACCCGAACACCGAGTAGCCCCATGCGCCGCTCCTCCCCGGGCCGGCCCGCGGCCCACCTGGCCCGCGCCCGCCGGGTTTTCGATCTGGAACTGGCCGGCCTGCGCGCGGTGCGCGACCAGTTGGACACGCCCTTCGAGCAGGTGGTCGAGGCGGTGGTCGAAACGCTGCGCCGGCGCAACAAACTGGTCGTGGTGGGCATCGGCAAGTCCGGCCTCATCGGCCGCAAGATCGCCGCCACGCTCACCAGCACCGGCTCGACGGCCGTGGTCCTGGATCCGGTGGACGCCCTGCACGGCGACCTGGGGCTGGTGAGCGACGGCGACCTGGTGCTGGCACTCAGTTACTCGGGGGAGTCGGACGAGTTGCTGAGTCTGCTGCCCGCGCTCAAACGCTTTGCCGTCCGCCTGGTCGCCATCACCGGGCACCCCCGCTCCACCCTGGCCCGGCACGCCGACTGGGTGCTGAATGTGCGCGTGCCGCGCGAGGCCTGCCCGTTCAACCTGGCCCCCACCACCAGCACCACCGCCATGCTGGTGCTGGGCGATGCCCTGGCCATGACCGTGCTCGAGGCCCGCGGCTTCAAACCCCAGGACTTCGCCCAACGGCACCCGGCCGGCGCCATCGGCCGCGCCCTGCTGCTGCGCATCCGCGACATCATGCGCCGGGACGAGCGCAACTCCGTGGCCCCCCAGACCCTGACCGTGCGCGACGCGTTGTTGGTCATGACCCGCGCCAAGGCCGGCAGTGTGAGCGTGGTGGATGCCCGCGGCCGATTGGTGGGGGTGTTCACCGACGGCGACCTGCGCCGGCGCATGGCCGCCGACGACCACGTCCTGAGCCGCCGCCTGGCCGAGGTCATGACCCGCCAGCCGGTGTGCGTGCGGGAAGACGCCCTGGCGGTCGAGGCGTTGAAGTTGTTCAACGAGCGCAACGTGGACGACCTGATCGTGATCAACCGCCGCCGCGAGCCGGTCGGCCTGGTGGACGCGCAGGACTTGCCCAAACTCAAGCTGATGTGAGAGGCTCCCGCGCACCATGCAAGCCCGATTGCTCCTGGGAACGTTTCTGGCCCTCGCCCCGCTGGGCGCCGGGGCCGCGCAACCCGTGAAGCCCGACGACGTGCAACAGGCCCGCCAGTTCACCAAGCAGATCACCCGCACGGTCACGCTCAACTACCTGTTGTACGTGCCCCGGGCGGCCGCCTCCCAGCCGGAGAAGAAATGGCCGTTGATCCTGTTCCTGCACGGCGCCGGCGAGCGCGGCAGCGACGTCTGGCTCGTGGCCAAACACGGCCCGCCCAAAATCGTCCGCGAACAGCCGGATTTCCCCTTCATCGTGGTCTCGCCCCAGTGCCCGGCCGGCCGGACCTGGGACAACGACGAACTCCTGGCCCTGTTGGACGAAATTCTGGCCACCCAGCCGGTGGATCCGACGCGGGTGTACCTCACCGGGCTGAGCATGGGCGGTTACGGCACCTGGAGTTTGGGTCTGGCGCACCCCGAACGCTTCGCGGCCATCGTGCCGATCTGCGGCGGGGGGGACCCAATCAAGGCCATGCTCGCGGACCCGAAGAAGGCCGAGGCCTTGCGCTCGCTGGCAGTGTGGGCCTTTCACGGGGCCAGGGATCCGGTGGTGAAACCGGCCGAGTCCGAGCGCATGGTCGAGGCCCTGCGCCGGGCCGGAGTGCGCGAGGTGGAACTGACCATGTACCCCGAGGCGCAGCATGATTCCTGGACCGAGACGTACGCGAATCCCAGGCTCTACGAGTGGCTCCTGCGCCATCAACGCCCGCCCGCCGGCCCCTAGGCGGTTTGCGCCCGGGCCGCAGTGCCGCAGGCTCCGGGCAAGGACGCAGTTTGGACAAACCGGAGAGGTCGTCCTTCGCCCGGCGCCGAGACAGCGGCGGCTTCAGCCGGAGCGGGTCCAACCACGGACGGATCACCCCGGAGATGGCAGGTGGCCTGCCGCGCCGGGGTCTGGGCGGAGGTGAAAAGTCCGTCCGGGCAAAACACCCCGCGCGGCCCGGGCTTCAGGCCCGACGCCGGGGCTTTCCGGGCCGGCGCCCGGGTCAGTTTTTTGCGTGCGCTTTCCCAGGTTCGCACCTAAATTCCCGCCATGCTGCTCTGGCTGATCATCATCGCGATCTTCTTCATTTTGGGGCTGACCAGCTACTACAAGGGGGCCATTCGGTCACTGGTGTCCCTGGTGGGCGTGATCCTGGCCAGTTTTCTGGCCCTGCCGCTGGGCCCCTTGCTGGCGCCGCTGGTGCCGAAGGTGGGGCTGACGCATCCGCTGTGGGCGGTGGTGCTCCCGCCGGTGGTGGTGTTCCTGCTGATCGCGCTGGCGTTTGTGGGGCTGTCATTCCTGGCGCACCACCGGGTGATGCTCCATTTCAAGTACGCCACCGATGACTACACCCGGCTGCGCTTTGAGCGCCTGAACCAGCGGCTGGGACTGGCCCTGGGACTGGTGGGCGGGGCGATTTATTCGCTGCTGGTGGGGCTGGTCTTTTACATCGTGGGGTACCCGATGGTCCAGGTGACCACCGAGGACAGTCCCGCCCTGCAACGGTTTTTCAGCAAGGTGCGCCAGGAAATCGCCGAGTCCGGCCTGGACCGCACGTTGGCGGCGATGGATCCGATGCCGGAGAACTACTACCTGACCTGCGACATCGTCGGGCTGTTGTACCAGAACTTCGCGCCGCTTCAGCAACGCCTGGCCAACTACCCGGCGTTCCTCTCCTGGGGCGAACGACCGGAGTTTCAGGAAATCGCCACTGACACCAGCTTGTTGAACCTGTTGCAGACACGCGGGCCGGTGCTCGAGCTGCTCAACCATCCCAAAATCGTGGCCCTGCTCGGCAACCCGGAGCTGCGGAGCGAACTGGCCAGCCTCTCGCTCAAGGACCTCTACCAGTACCTCAAGACCGGCAAGTCGGCCAAATACGACGAGGAGAAAATCCTGGGCTGGTGGCAACTGGACCCCCGGGCCAGCTTCACCCTGGCCCGCCGCAAGAACCCCAACATGCCGCCCCGGCAGATGGCCGAGCTGAAGCAATTGTTCCAGGTCTGGATTCCCCAGCTCCTGCTCATGGCCGCCCCGGACAAAAGCCTGGTGATGCGGGTGGAATTGAGTGACCAGGCCCGGCAAATCCTCGAGGCCCGGCGGGCCGCGGAGGAAGCCGCCCGCCAGGCGCAGCAACAGGCCGCCGGGGTGCCTCAACTGCCGCCCGGTTACGCCGAACGCTACGGCCTGATGCGTCGCGGCCCCGGCGCGTCGGGCACAGAGGAAACTCCCGCGCAGCCGCCCGCCCCGCCCACCCCCGGTTCCAACTTCTCCGGCAAGGGCACCTGGGAACGGGAAGGCTCCAGCCTGCGGTACAAGCTCACCTTCCGAAATGAGCAGGGTCAGGAGGTCCGGGGCAACGCCGTGATTGACCAGGAGGAAATGACGCTGGCGGCGGCGGGCTACCACCTGGTGCTGGTGCGGACGTACTGAACGCGCCGCTCCCGCGCGCAAAACGGACCCAGCGGCCGCCGTGGTTGGCGGCAACCCACATTCCGGTTAACGCGCCCGGGGCCCGGAAGCGTTTACCCCGGTAACCGTCAGCCCGGACACCGCACCCGTCATCGCCACGGGCACCAGGCCACCCCGCAGACCTGCCCCCGGAGCAAACAACCCGGGCGGGGCCTGGCCCAAACGGGCGGGAACCGGGCCGCCCACGTGAGCCTCGGGCGTGCCCGGAAACGGTCCCGACGCGGTGGCGGGCGTCAGGGAAGATTCCATCCACGGTCGGACTGCAGGTTCGCCCGCCAGCGGGTGTGCCAGCCCCGGGGTGGGGTGAGGACGCCGGCCCGACTGCCACACCCAAATCCCGGCCGCCAGCACCACACACGCCCCCGCCAGCACCGGACGCCAGAAACGGTTGAGAATGCCTCCGCCCAGGCGTTCCCACCAGGCCGGAGTCGGCTGACCCGCCTCTGCCAGGAGCCGCGCGCGCACCCGCTCGGGAAACGCCTCAAAAAAACCGGGCGGCGGCACCTCGTGGCGCTTCAACGCCAGCAGGCGTCGCAGCTTCTCCCCCTGTTCGAGGTCGGGTGTCATGTTACCGGAGCCAATCGGCCAGGTGGGCCTGCAACTGTTGTCGCGCGTAGTGGAGTCGGGACCGCACGGTGCCCACGCGGCACTTCATGATCTTGGCGATTTGCTCGTGCCGCAGACCCTCGACGTCATGCAAGACCACCACCATTCTGTGAGGCTCAGACAACTTCTGCAGCGCCACGTTCAAACGTTCCTGCAACTCCCGCAGCACGGCCTCCCGCCGGGGGGTCTTGTCCGAGATCAACGCCACCAGGTCCGGATCGTTCTCCGCCTGGTGGTCCAGGTCGTCCAGGCTCAGTTGGCCGCGGTGACGCCGCTGCTTGAGAAAATTCAGCGTCAGATTGACCGCAATGCGGTACAGCCAGGTGAAGAAACTGGAATCCCGTTTGAAGCCCGGCAGCGCGCGGTAGGCCCGGATAAACGCTTCCTGCGCCAGGTCGGCGGCGTTTTCGTGGTGCGCGGTCATGTGATAGATCAGGCCGTAAATGCGTTCCTGGTACCGCCGCACCAGCGCGTCAAAGGCCGCGAGGTCACCGGCCTGCGCCCGCTCGACCAGCGCGAGGTCTTCCTCCGGGTCGGCCGGGGGCGCGTCCGTCCGTACGGCCGGCGGCGCGTGGGCGGTCGGGGGCATGCGGATCAGGAATCGAGACCGTGGCCCAGGGCTTCGGCCTGGCGGGCCAGGAACCCGGCCGCCGCCTCCAGGGAATGCCGACCGGCATTGGCGGGCAGGGCCTGCAGGGACTGGGCCGCCTGTTGGCAAAAATCCCGGATGACCCGCCGGCATTCGGTCAACGCCCGCGCCGTTTGCAACAGTTCCCGCAGTCGGGGCAGATGTCCGGGGTGCCAGGCCGAAACAAGGCGCTCCAGTTCGGCGCGTTGCGTCCCGGGCAACCGCTCCCCGGCCACGAGCACCGGCAGGGTGAGCTTCCCGTTCAACAGATCGGTCCCCAGGGACTTGCCGGCCTGGGATTCGGCGCCGAACAGGTCCACGCAATCGTCGTAAATCTGGTAGGCGGTGCCCAGTTCCATGCCGTAGGTGCGGCAGGCGGATTGGACGGGCTGCGCCGCCCCGGCCAGGCGCGCACCCAGTTCGCACGAGAGGGCAAACAACTCCCCGGTTTTCATTCGCAAAATCCGGTAGTACGCCTCCCGTCCCTGGTTCAGGTCCCCCGGGCGCTCGCTCTGAATGGTTTCCCCGGTGCACACGGTTTTGGTGGCCGCCGCCACGGCACGACACACGTCCGGGGTGGGGAAACCGGCGGCCAGCACCAACGCGTGGGCAAAGAGACAATCCCCCACCAGCACCGACGTGGCCGGGCCGCATTGGGCGGCCAGGGTGGGGCGGCGCCGGCGCAGGGCCGCTGCGTCCATGACATCGTCGTGGACCAGCGTGGCCAGGTGCACCATCTCAATGATGGCGGCCACGGTGACGTGCTCGTCCGTGATCCGGCCGGCCGCCTCGGCGCTCAATCCCACCAGGGCGGGCCGCAGTTGCTTGCCTTGCGTGCTCAGGGCGTACCGGGCGTGGTCCCGGAGCTCCGGCTCGAACGCCTCGATCTGGCCGGCCAACCGCTGCGCAACCGCCCGCAGGAACGGCTGTACCGGCGCCACAATCTGCCGCCAGGACGGTGAAGGCTCCGGGAGGGGCGCGGCCGGGGTCCGGGGTGCCGCCGCGGTCGTGTGAGTCGCCAGCATCGCCGGCAATCTAGGTTTCGCTAAAAACCAAGTCAAACGGTTATGCCGCCCTAATTGTCCACCGTCCCGCCTTTGCGAGCCACGGGTCCACCCGGGCAACAAGATTGCCCACGGCCTTTGCCGGGAAGACCGGCGGGACGACGGCCCCGCCCCCCAGCGGGGGGCGAAAAACTCCTCGCCGCGATGCGCGGGCAAAAGTATATCGGCTGCCCGGATGAATTCCTTGCTCCTGACGGGCGGCCGGGTGGTGGACCCGGCCGGTGGTGTGGACAGCCTCCAGGACGTGCTCATTGAAGGAGGAAAAGTGGCGGCGTTGGGGCCGGCGGCGCGGGAGCGGGCGGCTTCGGACACCCCCCGGTTGGATGCTTCCGGCCTGGTGGTCTGCCCGGGTCTGATTGACCTGCACGTGCACCTGCGCGAGCCGGGCCAGGCGGCCAAGGAAACCCTGGCCACGGGCACGGCGGCCGCGGCGCGCGGCGGCTTTACCACGGTGGTGTGCATGCCCAACACCAGCCCGCCCATTGACACCCCCAGCGCGGTGAGCTGGGTGCGCCAGCGGGCTGCGGACGTTGGCAGTGTCCACGTGCTGGTGGCGGGGGCGATCACCCGCGGGCTGGCCGGCGAGGAACTGGCGCCGCTGGGATCGCTGCGCAAGGCCGGGGTGGTGGCCGTCACCGACGACGGCCACTGCGTACAAAACAACGAACTGATGCGCCGGGCGCTCGAGTACGCCTCGATGTTCGATCTGTTGGTGATGGACCATTGCCAGGACTACGCCCTGAGCGCCGAGGGCGTCATGCATGAAGGCCGGTACAGCCTCATGCTGGGGCTGACCGGCTGGCCGGCAGAGGCCGAGGAAGTCATCGTGGCGCGCAACATTCTCCTGGCCGAACGCACCGGGGCGCGCGTGCACTGCCAGCACCTCAGCGCCGGCGGCAGCGTGCGCCTGCTGCGCGAGGCTCGTGCCCGCGGCGTACCCGTCTCCGGCGAGGCCTGCCCGCACCATTTCACCCTCACCGACGCCGCCGTGGCCGGCAGCGGGGTCTTCTGGGCCGGCGACGGCGCGGAGTTGTATCCGGGCCGGCCGGCCGCGGACCTTCCCCAATGGCCGGCGTACGACACGCGCCTGAAGATGAATCCGCCGGTGCGGGCGGCGGCCGACCGGGCCGCCATCCTGGAAGGGTTGGTGGACGGGACGATCGAGGTCATCGCCAGCGACCATGCTCCGCACTGCGACTTCGAGAAGGAGGTCGAGTTTGACCGCGCCCCTTTCGGCATCACCGGGTTGGAGACCGAACTGGCCCTGAGTCTGATGCAGCTTTACCACACCGGCCGGCTCTCGCTGGCGGGGGTGCTGGCCAAGTTCACCTGCCATCCCGCCCGCCTGTTGGGCCTGGCCGACTCCAAGGGGGCACTGCGCCCGGGCATGGACGGCGACGTGACCGTGCTGGACCCGGATCGCGAGTGGGTGTGGGAACCAGCCGCCACGGCCAGCCGTTCCCAAAACAGCCCGTTTTACGGCTGGCCGCTGCGGGGCAGGGCCGTGGCCACCATCGTGGCCGGCCGGGTGGTGTGGCAGGACTCGGCTCAGCCCGTTCCGGCGGGAGCAGCGCCCTCCGGGCTCAAACGGCAGAAAGCCCGCCGTCGGGCTGGTCAACCCGGTTGAGATCAGCGCCACCCGGCGGAACCGGACCGACCCGGCGGAACCCGCGTCAGTTTTTGACCGCCCGGGTCTTTTTCGCGCGGGCCCCCGGCTTCGGTTCTGTGGTTTCCAGCACCCGCGCCAACAGGGGACGCAGCCGCCGGAGCGTGGCTGCCGGCCAGTGTTCGCGCGGGGTGAGGATGGCGTTGTCCAGCGCGGCGTGGCAGGGCCAGTGGTGGTGGGTCGGGATCCGCGGCAGGACCTTGAGGATGAGTGACTGCGCGGCGGCGGCGTTGCGGTGGAGGTTCTCGACCACCTGGGCCACGGTGACGTGCGCCTCGTCCTCCTTCCAGGCGTCGTAATCGGTGACCATCGCCATCGTGGCGTAGGCAATCTCGGCCTCGCGGGCGCACTTGGCCTCGCCCAGGTTGGTCATGCCGATCACGTCGTAGCCGGCGCGGTGGTTGGCCAGCGATTCGGCGCGCGTGCTGAAGGCCGGGCCTTCCATGTTCACGTACACGCCGCCGTCATGAACGCGCAGCCCCAGTTCGCGGCCCGCCGCCAGCAGCAGTTGCCGCAGCTCCTCGCACACCGGGTGGGCAAAGGCCACGTGCGCCACGATGCCCCGGCCGAAGAAGGTGTGGTCGGCCCAGCGCTTGGTGCGGTCCACGAACTGGTCGGGCAGCACGATGTCGCAGGGTCGGTAGCGGTCCTGGAGCGAGCCGACCGCGCTGACGCTCAGAATCCACGACACGCCCAGGGATTTGAGGGCGTAGATGTTGGCGCGGTGGTTCAGTTCGCTGGGCAGCAGCCGGTGGCCCCGGCCGTGCCGGGGCAGGAACACCACTTCCCGGCCGGCCAGTTCCCCGGTCAGGAGCGCGTCGGAAGGCTCCCCGAACGGGGTGCGCACGCGCACCCAGCGGCGGCGGGTGAAACCGTCCAGTTCGTAGAGGCCGCTGCCGCCGATGATGCCGATGCGGAGAGGGGGCTGCTTCATAAAAGTCATTCGACCGTGACGCTTTTGGCCAGATTGCGCGGTTTGTCCACGTCGCACCCGCGGCGCACGGCGATGTGGTAGGCCAGGAGCTGGAGGGGAATTACGCTCAGGAGCGGAAAGAGCAGTTCGTCGGCCGCCGGCAGGGGGAGCACCGCCGCCGCCTTGCTTGCCAGGGTGGAGTCGCCCTCGGTGCCCAGGGCGATGACCGGGGCGCCGCGGGCGCGCACCTCCTCGATGTTGCCGAGAATTTTTTCGTAGAGGAATCCCCGCGGGGCCAGGAACACGCATGGGCTGGCCTCGTCCATGAGCGCAATGGGGCCGTGCTTCATCTCCGCGGCCGGGTACGCCTCGGCGTGGAGGTAGGAGATTTCCTTGAGCTTGAGCGCCCCCTCCAGGGCCACCGGGAAGCCGAGCTGGCGGCCCAGGAAGTAAAAGTCCCGGCGGTCGGCGTAGCGGGCGGCCAGCTCGCGCACCTGCGGGTCCAGTTCGAGGACCTTGCGGGCCAGCTCGGGTGCCTCTTCCAGGGCGCGCAGCAACGCCTGGCCCCGGGCCGGGGAGAGCATCCGCAGCCGGCCCATGAACAGGGCAAAGAGCAGCAGCACGGTGACCTGGGAGGTGAAGGCCTTGGTCGAGGCCACGCCGATTTCCGGGCCGGCGTGCAGGTAAATGCCCCCGTCGGCCTCGCGGGCGATGGTGCTGCCGACCACGTTGCAGAGCGCCAGCACGCGGTGGCCGCGACGACGGGCCTCGCGCAGCGCGGCCAGGGTGTCGGCGGTCTCGCCGGACTGGGTGATGACCAGCACCAGGGTGTTTTTGTCCAGGGGCGGATTGCGGTAGCGGAACTCGCTGGCGTACTCGACCTCGACCGGGAGGTGCGCCAGGCTTTCCAGGTAATGCTCGCCCACCAGGCCCGCGTGCCAACTGGTGCCGCAGGCGGTGATGACAATGCGGTCCACGGCACGCAGTTCGGCGGGGCTCATGTTCAGGCCGCCGAACCTGGCGGTGGCCTCGGCCGCGTCCAACCGGCCGCGCAGGGCGGCGGCGATGGTGGCGGGCTGCTCGAAGATCTCCTTGAGCATGAAGTGCGGAAACCCGCCGCGCTCGGCGGCTTCCGGCGTGAATTCGATCCGGCTGACCTGCACCGCGGCGCTGCGGCGGCCCAGGTTGGTGACCTGGAAATGATCGGCGGTGAGCGTGGCCAGGTCGCCGTCTTCCAGGTACACCACCTGGCGCGTGTGGGCCACGATGGCGGTGGTGTCGCTGGCGAGAAAGTTTTCGCCCTCCCCCAACCCCAGGATGAGCGGCGAGCCGCGGCGCGCCCCGATCAACAGCCCGGGGGTTTCGGTGCAAATCACCGCCAGGCCGTAGGTGCCCTGCACCTCGGCCAGCGCCCGTTCCAGGGCGCGAACCAGGCGCTCGGCGGCGGGCCGGGCGGCCAGCTCGGGGTGCTCGTAGTGGACCCCGATCAGGTGGGCCAGCACCTCGGTGTCGGTGTCCGAGCGAAACGTGTGGCCGGCGGCCAGCAGGCGGGCTTTGAGCGCTTCGTGGTTTTCGATGACGCCGTTGTGCACCACGGCCAGCCGCCCGCTGGCGTCCCCGTGCGGGTGGGCATTGGCGTCGGTGGGGGGGCCATGGGTGGCCCAGCGGGTGTGGCCCACACCCAGGCAACCGGGCGGGGGCGCGGATTCAAGCAGCGGGGCCAGGCCGGCGTCAATTTTCCCCCGGCACTTGCGGACCTCGATCCGGCCCTCGTGCCACGTGGCCACGCCCGCGCTGTCATAGCCGCGGTATTCGAGCCGGCGCAGACCGGCGAGCAGGATGGGAGCGGCCGTCTGGCGTCCCACGTAGCCGACAATGCCACACATGGTTGCACGGGTGGACGCGCGGCGCGGGGATGTCACTTGCGCGCGACCGGCCCCGGAGGCTATAAGCGGAAAAAACCCCGCGCAAGAAAGGACTTTGCCCGATGCCGACCAATCACAATCCCAAGGTGGACCCCGGCCGGGTCCTGGCCCTGATCATGGGTGGGGGCCAGGGCACGCGGTTGTATCCGCTGACCCGGGAACGGGCCAAGCCGGCGGTGCCCATCGCCGGCAAGTACCGCCTGGTGGACATCCCCATCTCCAACTGCATCAACTCGGGGGTGCGCCGCATCTACGTGCTGACGCAGTTTCTGTCCGCCTCACTGCACCGGCACGTGTACGGATCGTTCAAGTTCGACCACTTCTCCCAGGGCTTTGTGGAAATCCTGGCGGCGGAGCAAACGATGACCGATTCCTCCTGGTACCAGGGCACGGCCGATGCGGTGCGCAAGAACCTGATTCACCTGCGGAACAACGATTTTGACTACGCCCTGATCCTGAGCGGCGACCAGTTGTACCGGATGGACTTCCGCGAGCTGCTCCGGCACCACCTCGAGCGCGAGGCCGAGGTGACCATCGCCACCAAGCCGGTCAGCCGGCCGGAGGCCCCCGCCTTCGGCATCATGCAGATTGACGCCGCGCAGCGGATCGTGCGCTTCGAGGAAAAACCCCGGGAACCGGCGTTGCTGGATCAACTGCGGGTGGACCCGGCCACGCAGCAGACCCTGAACATTCCGAGTACCGGCGAGAGCTTTCTGGCCTCGATGGGCATTTACCTCTTCAACCGCGATGTGCTCACCCACGCGCTGGACAACGACCTGACCGACTTCGGCAAGCACATCATCCCGCGGCTGATTCACGAGCGCCGGGTTTTTTCCTACTGCTTCCAGGGCTACTGGGAGGACGTGGGCACCATCCGCTCGTTCTTCGAGGCGAACCTGGACCTGGCCTCCGAGCTGCCCCGCTTCAACCTCTTCGACATGACCGCACCCATCTACTCCCGGCCGCGGTTTCTGCCCCCCTCGAAGATCAACGGCGCCTCGCTGGATCACACGGTCGTCTCCGACGGCTGCATCCTCAACCACTGCAAAATCTCCCAGAGCGTGGTCGGGCTGCGCTACCTGGTGGACGCCGGCAGCCACATCACCCGCACCGTGATCCTCGGGGCGGACTTTTACGAGTCGGCCGAGTCCATCGCCGCGCACGCCGCGGCCGGCCAGCCGCGCATCGGCATCGGCCGCAACACGCGCATTGACTCGGCCATCATCGAGAAAAACGCCCGCATCGGGGACAACTGCGTGATCACCCCCCACGGCAAACCGCCGTCCGTGGACCACCCCCCGCTGTACTACATCCGCGACGGGATCGTGATCATCCCCAAAAACGCCGTCGTCCCCCATGGCACGATCATTTGAACCCCCGGCCGGGACCGGCGGCCGCTTCAGGACCGGTTCCCTCCCGGAAGGCACTCCGGCGCGGGCGAGAGCAGGCACCGCGGTCGCGCGCGCCGGGCCCCCCGCTCGCCCCGAAGCAGCTCAACCGTTCCCCCCCGCATGTCCCGGCCTTCCGCATATCGGCTGACCTGCCTGGGCGTGGGAGACGGGCATGTATCGGCCCACCGGGCGCACGCGGCGTTCCTGTACGAGTTCGGCACCACCCGCCTGCTGGTGGACTGCGGCGAGCCGGCCACGCAGTCGCTGCTGCGCGCCGGGACGCGGCTGGAGGCGCTCGACGGCGTGGTCATTTCCCACTTGCACTTCGACCATGTGGGCGGCCTGTTCACCCTCCTGCAGGGGCTGTGGCTTTCGCGGCGGCAACGGCCCCTCACCGTGCACCTGCCGCGGGCGGGCGTGGCGCCGGTGCAGGCCCTGCAGCGGGCCTCTCACCTGTTCCGTCTGATTTCCCCGCCGTTTGAGCTGCGGCTGGCGCCGCTGCAAGCCGGACAGCCCTTCCCGGTGGGCACGATCACCGTTACTCCCCTGAGGAACACTCACTTGAAGCCCTCCCCCGTGGGCAAACGCCGCGCGGCCGGGACGCGGGCGGACGAGGCCTTCAGTTTCCTGCTCGAGGACGGCCACCGGCGCGTTGCCCATTCGGCGGACCTGGGCGGGGTTGAGGACGTGGCCGCCCTGGTGCGCGAGCCGCTGGACCTGCTGGTCTGCGAGCTGGCCCACCTGGACCCGCCCGCGTTGCTGGACCGGTTGCGCGGCCAACCCATCCGCCGGACCCTGCTGGTCCATCTCTCGGCCGCCCAGTGGCGCGCGCGGCGGCACTGGCAGGCCCGGGCCGCGCGCGTGCTGGCACCCATGGCCGTGCGCATCCCGGGCGACGGCGAGCGGATCGCCTTTTGAAGCCTGACCGCCCGGGTGCGGGGAATTCGCGGCCGCACCCGGCGGCAACGCCAACCCACCGGCGGGTCCCGGCCGGGTTTGTCCCTTGGCGTCACCCGGCCAGCCACTACACTGCCCGGGCCATGTCGCAAATGCTCAAAAGCTCCGCGGCGCTGGCGGCCGCCACGCTGGCCAGCCGGGTCCTGGGGCTGGCGCGGGAGCTGGTGTACGCGCGGTTCATGGGCGACGGCCCCGTGGCGGGGGCTTTCAAGCTGGCCTTCCAAATCCCCAACCTGTTTCGCCGGCTGCTGGGCGAGGGGGCGTTGAGCGCGGCGTTCATTCCCCTGTTCAAGCACAAGGAGACCCACGAGAACCGCGCGGCGATGTGGCAGGCGGCCAACGCCACGCTCTCCGGCCTGGTGGTGGTGACCGCCGCGCTGGTGGGCGCGGGCATGGTTCTGGTGAGCCTGGTGCTCTGGGTGACCGGCCCGGGTTGGGCCCGCTCCGGGGGGGCGGTGTTTCCCCCGGTGGTGCTGTCCGAGGACGTGCGGCTGATGCTGCGGCTGCTGCGGTTAATGCTGCCCTACCTGGTGCTGGTGTGCCTGGCGGCGCTGTGCATCGGCATGCTCAACGCCCGCGGTTACTTTTTCATGCCGGCACTGGGGGCCACACTGCTCAACCTGGTCATGATCGCCAGCGTGCTGTTTTTGACGCCCTGGTTTGGAACAACGTTGGAGACGCAAATCTTCGCCCTGGGCGTGGGGGTGCTGATCGCGGGCGTGGCCCAATTTGCCTTTCAATTGCCCCTGCTCTTCCGCGAGGGCTTTCGCTTTCGGTGGGTGGCGCCCTGGCGGGACACCACCGTGCGCGAGGTGGTCCGGCGCATGGGTCCGGGCGTGGTGGGCGTGGCGGCCTACCAGCTCAACGTAACAATCATCATGCTGGTCTCGTACGGGGTGGACCGGCACGTGGTGGCCTCGTTTGACTACGCGGTTCGGCTGATGGAATTCCCCCAGGGCATCGTGGGGGTGTCGCTGGCCACCTATCTGCTGCCCACCCTGTCCGGGCTGGCGGCGCAGAAAAAGTATCCCGAGTTTCGCGCCACGCTGCGGCAGGGTCTGGCCTACGCGCTGGTGGTCAACCTGCCGGCCGCGGCGTTGTTGGTGGCACTGGCCGAACCGATCATTCGCCTGCTTTTCCAGGGCGGGCTGTTCGACCTGGCCGCCACCCGGCGGACCACCCTGGCCCTGACCTGCCTGGCACCGGGGCTGGCCGCGTTCTCGGCGGTGAATCTGCTGGCCCGCGCCTTTTACGCGTTGGGCGACACGCGCACGCCCATGCGGATCAGCCTGTTTTGCCTGGGGCTGAACCTGCTGCTCTCGCTCTGGTGGGTGGGGCCGCTGCGCCAGGCCGGCCTGGGGCTGGCCAACACCACCACCTCGGTGATCAACGCCTGGCTGCTGACCCGCGCCCTGCGGCTCAAGCTCAAGACGCTGGACTTTGGCGAACTGCGGGCGCGGTTGCGGGTGCTGATCCCCGCGGCACTGGTGGCCGGCGGGGTGGCCTGGTTCGGTGCGGCCGGGTGGGCGCGGCAGTTCGGACACACCACGTTGCCGCTGCGGCTGGGCGAGGTGTTGGTGCCGGCGCTGCTGGCCGGTGCCGCCTATTTCGCGCTGCTGAGCGGGCTGCGCGTGCCGGAGGCGCGGGAGGTGTTCACCCTGCTGCGGCGCGGGCGGCGGCCAGACGGCGGTTGAACGCCACACAGTCGGCGTACCGCACGCCGGTGCCGCCGAAGATGTCCAGGGCCGAGCCGATGGTCAGGTCCACGCGGCCCCGGCCCAGTTCGGTCACGCGTTCCAGATCCGCCAGCGAGCGCGCCCCGCCGGCGTAGGTGACGGGGCACGGCGCCCATTCGCCCAGCCGCGCGACCAGTTCCTCGTCAATGCCGCGACACAGGCCCTCCACGTCCACCGCGTGGATCAGGAATTCGGCGCAGTGCTCGGCCAGTTGTTCGAGGGTTTGCCGGGTCACGGCCAGCGCGGTGAACCGCTGCCAGCGGTCGGTCACCACGACATATTCC
The DNA here is from genome assembly GCA_937946835.1 of uncultured Verrucomicrobiae bacterium. Taxonomy (GTDB): domain Bacteria; phylum Verrucomicrobiota; class Verrucomicrobiia; order Limisphaerales; family J093; genus DSVZ01. The sequence continues at coordinate 55,164 of CALFAV010000004.1, forward strand.
GCCCCCCGCCGGCGACAGCTCAGGTCCAGGACCAGGCGCTCGCGCCCCACGGCGCGTTCCAGCGCGCGCAGGCGCTCGGGGTCCACCCGGCCTTCGCGGAAGATCCAGGAGGTCACGATCACGTGCGAGGCGCCCGCCTCGAGCCAATCCCGCGCGTTGTCGGCGGTGACGCCGCCGCCCAGTTGCAGGCCGCCGGGGTAGGCGGCCAGGGCCTCGCGCGCGGCCGCGTCGTTGCCCGGCCCCAGACAAATCACATGGCCCCCGCGCAGGCCGTCGCGCCGGTACAACGCGGCAAACCAGGCCGGCGGCTGCGGGGCCACGAAGTGCGTGCGCAACGCGGCGGGGTCGTCGCTGAGCGTGCCGCCCACGATCTGTTTGACCCGCCCCTCGTGAAGGTCAATGCACGGCCGGAACACGCGGCCAAGCTAACCCGCGGTTCCTCGCCCGGGCAAGGCGCCGCCCGGCGGGGTCGCACCGCCCCGGCCCTTCGGATAAACTGCCGCCATGCGTGGAAGCTGGTGGTGGCTGGGGTTGCTGCTCGTGTGGGAGGCGTCGGGGGCCTCCGGCCGGTGGGTGCGGGAATACGTGTTGGAACTGGCGCCGGAAAGCGCGGCCGACCGTGCCTGGCGTCACCAGCGCGTGGCCGAGCGCCGCGCCGGACCGATCCTCATGGTGCACCGGGGCGCGGCGGCCGCCGCGGGCGAAAACACCCTGCAGGCCTACGCCACGGCTCTGGACTGGGGGGCCGACGGGCTGGAGGTGGACGTGCGGCGCACGCGCGACGGGGTGTTGGTGCTGTTTCACGACGAGCACCTGGACCGCCTCACGCACGGCCTGGGCACGATCGCGCACCTCACCGCCGGCGAGGTGCTCGCGCTCCCGCCCCGGATGGCCTTCGGGCGCGCCGCCGGCGGTACCGTGCCCGGCTTCGTGCAACTGCTGGACCTGGTGCGCCAGCGCGCGGCGCTGCTGCACCTGGACCTCAAGGAGCCCGGACTCGAGGAGGAGATCATGCGCTGGCTGGATGCGGCCGATGTCTGGGACCACGTCGTGGCGGTGAACGAGGCCAACGCGCCCCGCCTGTGCCGGGATCCGCGCCTGCGGCTGCTGCGCTACAAGGCCCCCGGGTTGTACGTGGGCCGACGGGACATGGACCCGGACGCGGTCCGGGCGGCGCTGCGCCAGCCCGGGGAGATGATCCTGGTGGATGATCCCCGCGTGGCGGCGTGGGTGCTGGAGCGGCCGCGCTACCGGCCGGTGCCGGTGCTGCGCACCTTCCGGCTGGTGCCGCAACCGGACCCGCCGCCCCCCGCGGGGGAGGGCGAACCCTTCAATCCCGCCGCCCATGTGGCCGCGCTGGCGCGGGAAATCCCGCCCGGCTCGGCGCTGGCGTTGTTGCGCTTGATCCAGGGCCCGGTCTTCACCCCGGCCCGGGCCGGAGCGGATCGGGCGGTCCCGGAGCGCCCGCCGGAGCTCGCCGCTGCGCGGATCGTGGAACGCGCCTGGGCGGCGGACCAGTTGGGCGCCCTGGGCCGACGGCATCGCGATGTGGTGCGGGCTTTGGAAGAGCTGGTGCGCCGGCCCACGCCGCACCCGGACTGGCATTACCACGCCCTGGACGGGGCGCTGGCCGCGCGGGCGCTGGGGCGGTTGGGAAATGCGGCCTCGGTTCCGGTCCTGGTGGAGGCGTTGCAAAGGCGGGTGGCCCGCTGGCCGGAGGCCGGGGCGGCCGGAGCGGGGACGAACCTGGCCGCCTGGGCCGAGGCGCGGTTTGCGGCGCATCTCCTGGCCGCGCTGGGCGACCTGCGGTGCCGGGCGGCGCGGCGGTTTTTGCGGGAGTCCCTGGCCCCGGAGCACCCGGCCCCGCCGGTGGGGGGCGCGTGGTTGTGGGAGGACGCCGCCCGGGCGTTGCTGCAACAGCGCTTGAGCGAGGCCGACCTGCGGGCCCTGCTGCGGCACCCGGAGTCGGCGGTGCGGGGGAGCGCGATTTTGGAATGCGTGGACCGGCCCGACCCCGCCCGCCGCCGGGCACTGGCCGCAGAGGCCGCCTGGGCGTTGAACCTGCCCCCTGCTCCGGCCCTGCCCCCGCCCCCGGCGCCGCCGCCCCGGTTGGTGCGCGCGGGGGTGAACGCCCCACCCAAGGGCGCGCCCTGAAAGGCGTCGCTTTTCCGGCCCCTTCCGGGCAGACTCGACCCGTGCGGACGTTGATCAAGCATCTGCTGGCGGCCAAGGAGCCGCGCGCCGGGGTGCTGGTGCAGGGATGGGTGCGCACCCGGCGCGACGCGAAGGGCTTTTCCTTTGTCGAGGTCAACGACGGGTCGTGTCTGGCCCACGTGCAGGTGGTGGTGGACGCGACCATCCCCGGCGCGGAACACCTGGCCGAGGTGACCACGGGGGCCTCGGTCAGCGTGGTGGGCGACCTGGTGCCCTCGCCCGCCGCGGGGCAACAGTGGGAATTGCGCGCCACACGGCTCGAGTTGGTGGGGCCGGCGGACGCCACATACCCGCTCCAGAAAAAGGGCCACTCGCTGGAGTTTCTCCGGACCATTGCCCACCTGCGGCCGCGCTCGAACCTGTTCGGGGCGGTGTTTCGGACCCGCAGCCGGCTGGCCCACGCGGTGCACCGGTTTTTTCAGGAGCGGGACTTCGTGTACGTGCACACCCCGATCATCACCACCAGCGACTGCGAAGGGGCGGGCGAGATGTTCCGGGTGACGACGCTGCGGGGAGACATTGACCGGGCGCCGGAGCGGGACTTCTTCGGCCGGCGCGCGTACCTGACGGTGAGCGGGCAGCTCGAGGCGGAGGCGCTGGCCTGTGCGCTGTCCAACGTGTACACCTTCGGGCCGACCTTCCGGGCCGAGAACTCGAACACCGCCCGCCACGCCGCCGAGTTCTGGATGATCGAGCCGGAGATGGCGTTTTGCGATCTGGCCGCAGACATGGACCTGGCCGAGACGTTCATCAAGGCCATGGCCCGGGCGATGTGGGAGGACTGCGCCGAGGACCTGGGGTTGTTCGAGAAATTCGTGGACCGCGAGGTCCGGCGCCGGCTGGAATTCGTGGTCGAGCGGCCGTTCCAGCGCGTGCCGTACGCGGAGGCGGTGGAAATTTTGCAACGGGCCGGCCGTTCATTTGAGTTTCCGGTCGAACCCGGAGCGCACCTGCAGTCGGAGCACGAGCGTTATCTGACCGAAGAGCACTTCCGGGCGCCGGTCACCGTGTTCAACTACCCGCGGGCGATCAAACCGTTTTACATGCGCCTGAACGAGGACGGCCGGACCGTGGCGGCGATGGACCTGTTGGTGCCGGGCATCGGTGAGGTGATCGGCGGTTCGCAGCGCGAGGAGCGGCTGGATCAGTTGCTGGACAACCTGCGGTTCCACCACCTGGAGCCCGCCGACTACGCCTGGTACGTGGACCTGCGGCGGTACGGCACGGTGCCGCACGCGGGCTTCGGGCTGGGGTTCGAGCGGTTGCTCATGTTTCTGACCGGGGTGGGCAACATCCGGGATGTGATCCCCTTCGCCCGCACGCCGGGGCACGCGGAGTTTTGAGCCGGCCGCCACCCGGGCCTCCCTTCACCGCAGCCGCTGCTCGAGTTTTTATGAGCGCCAGTCCCGAGCAACTGTTCACCAACAACCGCGCCTGGGCCGAGACCCTGCGCGCGCGCCAACCGGATTTCTTTGCCCGGCTGGCCCGGCAGCAGCGGCCCGAGTACCTGTGGATCGGGTGCGCCGACAGCCGCGTGCCGGCCAACGAAATTGTGGGGCTCCTGCCGGGGGAACTCTTCGTCCACCGCAACATCGCCAACGTGGTGATCCCGACCGACCTCAACGTGCTTTCCGTGCTTCAGTTCGCGGTGGACCGGTTGCAGGTGAAGCACGTGATCGTGTGCGGGCATTACGGGTGCAGCGGCGTGCGCGCGGCCCTGCGTGGGGAGCGGGTGGGGCTGGCGGACTTGTGGCTGCGTCACGTCCAGGATGTGCGCGCAAAATACGCGGCGCGCCTGGCCGCGCTGCCGGATGAGGAAACGCAGTCCCGGCGGCTGTGCGAGCTGAATGTGATCGAGCAGGCGGTCCACGTGGCCCAAACCCCGGTGGTGAATGATGCCTGGGCGCGCGGTCAGCCCCTCACCGTGCACGGCTGGATTTACGGCATCGAAGACGGATTGCTCCGCAACCTCGGTGTCCGATGGACTGCCCCGGGAGACCTGGCCCACCGGGACGGGGTCATCGAAGAAGTGTTCGCGCGCCGCGATTGATCAACCCGCTGGACGGCCGCCCCTCTGCGTCCGCAAAGGAACCCGGGGGCGTTATTTTTGGGGATGGGAGATGACCACAAACCAGGCGTCGCCGAACTTTTCCTTGGAATCCCCCGCCAATACGGCCAGCTCGCCCTGGCGCAGGGCCTGCAGGGACTGGCGCACGGTCTTGGCCAACTTGCCCTCGCCGAAGAGTTTGATCTCGAGGGTGAAGTCGTCCACCAGCTTGAATTCCAGCTCGCACTTTTCACTCAGACGCACGTGGCTTTCCTTGCCGGGCACCACGCACACCTCCACGGCTTTGACCTGGTAGTAATTCCGCCATTTGAACACCCGCGCCAGGCGCTCGCGAATGGCCGGGTCCACTTCGGTGCATTTGCCGTCGTCGGGCTTGGGGTCGTTGGTCCCCCAGATGAGCCGGGTGTGCAGTTTCAACTCCATCCCCCGGGCAGGGATTGGCATCCCCAGGATCAGGGGCAGACAAACAACCAGCGCCCACCCGCGGCGGGAAAGGAGGGAAGAACTGCGGCTCATAGGGGTTGCAATCTGGGGGAAGAAGGGCCCGGGGCCGGTCTCAAAGGCTATTGACCCAAACCACCGTCATTTGTTCGGACTCGGAGCGAAAGGTGTAGGTGCCGATTTCCTCGGTGGGCGTTTCGATCTCGGGGGGACGTGCGGCGGCGCGGGATGCGGTCTCCCAGCGGGGCCACAGCCACAACACCAGCAGCCCCGCGCACGCCGCCGCCGGGGCGAGCCACGCCAACCAGCGGCGCCAGGCGGCGAAAACCCGGCCGGGGGCGGAGACCGGATGATCCCGGGGCACCAGGCGCCGGGCGATCTGGGACCAGTAAAACTCGCGGCTCTCGGGCACCGGGTGCGTCACCTCCCCGGCGGCCAGCCACCGGCGGGTGAGCGTCAGTTCCCGAACCAACGCGGCCGCCTGCGGGTCCCGTTCCACCAGACGCTCCACCTCCGGGGCGTCGGCCGCGGGCAGTTCGCCGTCGAGCCATGCCTGGAGTTTCAACTGGGTTTCCCGCGTCATGGTTTGCGCTCTTCTTTCAATCCGGCCAGCAACGCCGCCAGCCGGCGGCGCGCGTAAAACAGGCGCGACATGATGGTGCCGATCGAGCACCCCATGCGCTTCGCGCATTCCTTGTATTCCAGACCCTCAAATTCATGCAAGATCAGGACGGTGCGGTGCGCCTCGGAAAGCTGGCGCAGGCCCGCTTCGATTCGGGCGCGCAATTCGGCCCGGTCCAGGCCGGCAAGCATGTCCACCTGCACCGGCGGCAGGTGACGTTCCACTCCGCCGCTTTCCTCGGCCATTTGTTCGATGGACTCGGCATGGAGTCGTTTTTGCCGGCGCAGCGCGTCCAGACAGATGTTGATCACGATGCGCGTGATCCAGGTGGCGAAGCTGGACTCGCCCTGAAACTGTCCCAGCCGCTGCCACGCCTTGATCCAGGCTTCCTGCGAGAGCTCCAGCGCGTCGGTCTCGTTGCGCATCATGCTCAACGCCCGGGAGTACACTTTGTCCCGGTGGCGGGCCACCAGCTCCTCAAACGCCAGCGTGTCGCCCTGCTGGGCCAGTTGGACCAGGGTCGGATCGCTGGCGTTGGGGTAGTCCGGCGCGCGCGACATGGGCTTGGACGGGTGGGCCGCGAAGGCCTATTCAAGCCGCCTTCGGGTCAGAGACGGCCCTTGGTGCTGGGAATCTGCCCGCCCAGGCGCGGGTCGTGTTGGCAGGCGGCGTCGCAGGCGCGGGCGAAGGCCTTGAAGAGTGCCTCGACGATGTGGTGCGGCTCGTCTCCGTAAAGCAGTTCCAGGTGCAGGTTGCACCGGGCTTCGTTCGCAAACGCCTGGAAAAACTCCCGCGCCAGCCCGAACCGGAAGGCGGTGGCCGCGTCCTGCTGCCGCTCCGCCCGCACCACTTTGTAGGCCAGCCGGTCCAGGCCGCGCCACACCAGGTGGGGCCGACCACCGAAGTCCACCACGCACCGGGCCAGGCACTCGTCCATGGGTACGTACGCCTCGCCGGTGAACGGGTTGCGCGGGTCAAAGCCCGTGCCGTAACGGCGGATGCCGCTCTTGTCGCCGAGCGCCTCGCGGAACGCCTGCCCCAGCGCCAGTCCGCAGTCTTCCACGGTGTGGTGTGCATCCACCGCCAGGTCACCCCGGCAGCGCAGCTTCAGGTCCACCACCGCGTGCCGGGCGAACAACGTAAGCATGTGATCGAAAAACGGGATGCCGGTGGCGATGTCCCCCCGGCCCCGGCCGTCGAGGTTCAAGTCCACCCGGATGCGCGTCTCGAGGGTGTCGCGCCGGACCCGGGCGCGTCGCGGTTGCATGGCGGGGCATTGAACACTCCCCGGCTCGGAAAACAAAGTCCAAACCGGCCGCGCGCCCCGCCGGGTGGAAATTATCTTGTCGCAACCGCGGAACCGGAGCTTAATGCGGGTGGATTTTGCCAGGGTCCGTGGAACGCCGACGGGCAAACCCCGCCAGGGCCGGAAGGCAGCAACGGTAGTCCGCTTGGCGTCTGCCGCGGTCACCCTGGCATTCTTTCTGCCTCCGCGGGAGCCTGCTTGAACGCGGAGGCGCGCGGGATCAGCCGCCCCGCAACAGTGCCAGGAATCGCAACGCGTCCGGGCGCATCGAGAGGTTGTTAAACAGACACCACCCCGTCGCCCCGGACCGCCGCACCAGGTCACGCAGCCAGACCAATTCCTCGTCGGTGTACCGGTGCCGGTAACCGCCGCGCCCGTGCAGCCGAAAGTAGAACGGCGCGCGGGTGACCGGCAGCCGCACCCACGGATCCACCACGTGGATCAGCCCCAGTTCCTCACACAAGGCCCGCACCAGGGCGTCGGGCCAGACCCCGCGCGGTTCCCAGCCCAACAGCGGCGGGGGCGCGGCCGGGTCGGATAAACCGCGCCGGGCCCGTTGGAAAAAGTGGCGCAGGTGGTCCACATGCTCCGGACTCGGGTCAAACGAGGCCGGGCATTGGAACACCACCACCGGGGCGCGGAGTACCCGGGCGATCGCCTGCGTGCGTTCCCAGGCCGCCCACACCTCCGCCGATGGCCGGAATGCGCCCACCCGCTCGGCCGCGCCCGCCGGCAGGGCATGTCGCAACCGGCGATAAGTGGGCGAGGAGGCCTCATGGGTGATCAGTTGCCAGGCCTTGAGCGTGAACTCGAAGTCCGGGGGCGCCCGCTCGCGCCAGCGCGCCGCCGTCTCCGGCTCCGGTGGCTCGTAAAAGGTCTGCTGCACCTCCACCACCGGGAAATCCCGGAAGGACGCCACCTGTGCCCCGGCAAAACCGCAACAACCCACCCGCACCGCCGGGACCGGCGGGTGGTTCTCCGGCCGCGAGGGACGTCCCACGGGAAAAACCTGGTTTGGTTTCCCGGTTGGGGCAAGCCCGCCGGCCTTCTCCCCGCCGGCCCCGGGCAGGTCTTCCCCCGCTCAGCCACCGCCGGCCCGGGGGCATATTTGCTTCCTGAGTGGGTTGACGCAGCGGGCCGGGTTCGCTACCAAGGCACCAATACCGAGAGCCTTGAACCCGGCCGGCCCCGCCGGCCGCACCGTTGGTTGGATTATGGAAACGGTCCTGCCCTCCGAATTCAAACGTGGCATGGTCCTGCTGCTGGACGGGACGCCCTACGTGATCGAGGAATTCCACGTCGTCGGCACCGCCCAAACCAAACACAAACTGCACACCCGGTTGCGGCACTTGAAAACCGGGCGGTTGGTGGACCAGACCTTCACCGACGGCGAACGCGTGCCGGTGGCCGAAGTGCAACACCGCCGTGTCCAGTTCAGCTACCACCAGGGCGAGGACTTCGTGTTTTCAGACATCGAAACCTACGATGAGCTGACCCTCACCCGCGAGCAGATCGGCGACCGCCGGGACTTCATCAAGGAAAACGAGGAGTACCGCGCCCTGATGCTGGATGGGCGGTTGGTGGACATCGTGCTGCCCCCCAGTGTCACGCTGGAAGTGGTGGAAACCGCGCCGCCCATTCGTGGCGGTTCGGACGCCACCTGGAAGCCGGCCCGCCTCGAGACCGGCCTGGAAATCATGGTGCCGTTGTTCATTGCCCCGGGTGAAAAAATCCGCGTGGACACCGCCACGCGGAAATACGTCGGGCGTGAGAGCGAGGCGAAGAAATAACCCGCCCGGCCGGCCACAATCCACCGGGAACGCCCGCACCCGACCGGACCGGGTGTGGACCGGTCGCCGGGAGGCGTTCACGCTCATTGAGGTCCTGACCGTCCTGGCGGTGGTGAGCGTACTGGCGGCGTTGCTGCTGCCGGCTTTGAGCGGCGCCAAGCAGCGCGTGCACGCGGTCACCTGCCTCAACAATCTGCGCCAGTGGGGCCTGGCCACACAGCTTTATGCCGCCGACCACGACGATTTCCTTCCGCCCGACGGCGCGCCCAATCCCACCGATTCCTCCACGAACTTCGGTTGGTACATCCAGTTGCCCCGCGTGCTGGGCCTGCCGCGTTACCATGACATGCCCTGGCGGACCAATCCCACCGTGCAACCGGGACCCTCGGTCTGGATTTGCCCGGCCAATCCCCGTCGCAGCAACGGCCGCAACCTGTTTCATTACTGCCTCAACGAACACGTCAACGGCACCGGGGAAGAAAACCGGCCCGTGCGGCTGGCTTCCATCCCCGACCCGGTCCGCACGGTCTGGCTGTTCGACTCCAAGAACCTCCCCGCAGTGGGCTTCTGGAATTTCGTCCACACCAACCTGCATCTGGGCGGGGCACAATTCACCTTCCTGGACGGCCATGCCCGACGTCTGCCACGGTCGGCTTACTGGGACCCCGCCACCGGGCAGCCCCGTCGGGAAAGCCCCGACCTGCGCTGGATACCTTGAACCGCCCGGCCGACCGGCAGCCAAACAGCCCACGCTGGCCTGGCATGACCCAGGAAGCAGCCTGTGAAACGCGGGTTGTCGCCAGCGGTCGGCATGGAGCGTTTTGATACCCCGACCGGTCGGGTGCCCGGGCTCGTTGACCCCCGGACCACGCCGCAGGGCGATTCCTCCTGCCAGACCGTACCGCCCCTGCCGCCCATTCTCAGCTTGCCGCCTGCGCCGCTTTCAGGTCGTTCCGCCGCTGGGCCATGCTCTTGAAAAACTCGTAGCCCTCGCGCAGCCGGCGCACGCAGACGTCCTTGTCCTCCAGCATGGTCTTGATGATGCGCAGAATCGGGCGCGCTCGCAGGTAGTAGCGGTGGTAAAACCGCTCCACCGCCTCGAATATCTCCTGCTTCGAGAGCCCCGGATACTCCAGCGCCGCGTCCTGGAAACCGTCCTCGTGCACAATATCGGTCTTGTCGCGCTTGGCGAACCACCCGTTGAGCCGCGCCTGCTCGTAAAGCTCCGTGCCCGGATACGGCGCGGCCAGCGACACCTGAATGCTGAACACGTCCAGCTCCTGCGCAAACCGGATCGTCTGCTCGATCGTCTCGCGCGTCTCCACCGGCAGCCCCAGAATGAACGTGCCGTGAATCACCACACCGGCTTTGTGGCAATCCTTCGTGAACCGCCGCATTTCCTCCGTCGTGACCCCCTTCTTGATGCGCCGCAGGATCTCGTCGTTGCCGCTTTCGTAGCCCACCAAAAACAGCCGCAGCCCGTTGTCCTTGAAGAACCGGATCGTGTCGTAGTCCAGGTTCGCCCGGCTGTTGCAACTCCAGGTCAGTCCCAGCGGGCCGAGTTTTCTCGCAATCTCACGGGCGCGGGGCAGGTTCGCCGTGAAGGTGTCGTCATCAAAGAAAAACTCCTTCACCTGCGGAAAGAGCCGCTGCATGTAGGCCATTTCGTCGGCGACGTTTTGCGGCGAGCGCACACGGTATTTGTGTCCGCCGATGGTCTGCGGCCAGAGGCAAAAGGTGCACTGCGCCGGGCAACCGCGGCCCGTGTAGAGGCTCACATACGGATGCAGCAGGTAGCCGATGAAATACTTTTCGATCTGGAGGTCGCGCTTGTAAACGTCCGCCACCCACGGCAGCGCGTCCATGTCGGCGATCAGCTCCCGCTCGGGGTTGTGCCGGATGCGCCCGTCCCGGTCCTTGTAGGAAAGTCCGGCGATGGTTTCCAGCGGGCGGCCCTCGGCCACTTCCTTGCAGGTGTAATCGAATTCCTTGCGCCCGACCCAGTCAATCGCCCGCGAGGCCTTGAGCGTCTCGGTGGGCAGGACCGCCGCGTGCGCGCCCACGAAGCCGATCTTTGTGGTCGGTTTTTGATCCTTGATGGCCTCGGCCACCCGGCAGTCGTTTCGCAGCGAGGGCGTCGAGGTGTGGATGATGACGTGGTCAAAGTCCCGGGCGAGGCGCAGGCATTCGGTCAGGCCGATGCCGTGCGGCGGGCAATCCAGCAGGCGCGACTCGGGCACGAGCGCCGCCGGTTGCGCCAGCCAGGTCGGATACCAGAAGCTGGTGACCTCGCGCCGGGCCTGGTAGCGCGAGCCCGCCCCCCCGTCAAACCCCTCGAACGAGGGTGGATTTAGAAACAAGACGCTCATCGGTGGCCTGATGCTGGCAGGAACCCGACCCGATTCAACCCGTTTTGTGTCGCGAGCCCGCGACGGGCGCGAAACAAGCAACCGTGCCTTGCGGCACGTCGAACCCACACGAAGCGTCTTGGACTGCGGCGGGCCTCCGCTGCTTTGGGCCCGAGGGCCGGCAGATCAGCAATCCGCAAAACGGCAGGCCGACCGCCTGCGCTTACCGCGCCAGGGCCAGGGCACTGGCGCACCTCAAAGCTCGCACAAACGCCCAGCGGCCGAACCAATGCGGCGCAGTCCCGAACTGCAGCACGCCCGGGCCGCGTTGGCTCTGACGCAAAAACGCGTCTCCGACCGGAGACCCGGGCCGCGAGCTCGGGGCCCTGCGGGCGGTCAATCCCCTGGTGAAGCGCCGGCCGTCGGGGAACGCTGCGTGACCGGGGCGGTCTCCCCGCCCGCTCCGCAAAACGTGCCCACGTGCGAACCGTCTTTGCCGTTGCTGCCCGGAGCGCCCGCTGGTGCGGACGTCGCTGCCACGGCCGCGCGCGCCTGGGCCAGATGCCCTTTGCCGACCGAGGCGCCGTTGAAGGCGCGGCGCTCCAGCTCGGGCGACCAGGGGTGCGGTTTCGGTCGCGGGCTGAAGTTGTATTTGAAGTTTTTCCAATGATCGCCGCTCTGGTAGTTGGTGCCGAGCGCGCCGCTGGGATCGTAACCGCAGTGCACCATGCAGTTCTCGCAACGCGGGTCGCGCGCCACCCCGTTGACGACACCGTATTTGGCCCAGTCCACCTTCTGGAGCATCTCGGCGTAGGTCGGGTAGTGCGCATCGGTCATCAGGTAACAGGGCGCTTTCCAGCCGCGGATGTTGTAGGTGGGGATCGCCCACGCGGTGCAGGTCAACTCGCGTCGGCCGGCGAGGAATTCCTGATACACCGGCGTGCCGAAGATCGTGAACTCGCGTCCCCAGTCGAGAATCTTCGCGAACTTTTGCCGCGTCATCTCGCGCGTCAGGAAGAACTCCTTCGGGTCCTTGCCCAGACGCCGGACCATGTCCTTCTTGGCCGCGTCGTAATCGTAGCCGGGCGAAATGGTGTGGCCGTCCACGCCCAGGGCGCTGAAGAAGCGGAACATGTCTTCGATCTCCTGCACGTCGGTCTCGCGGTACACGGTCGTGTTGGTGGCCACCTGGAAACCGAGGATTTTGGCCATGCGCACCGCGGCGACGCATTCGCGGAAGACGCCCTCGCGCTCGACGATCAGGTCGTGGGTGTATTCCAGCCCGTCAATGTGCACGTTCCAGTAGAGCCATGGCGTGGGGCGGATCACGACGCGGTTTTTCGCCGCGGCGTCGGCGCGGCGGATGGCGTCGGCTTCCTTCCCGGTGAGGAGCTGCTCGTCGAGCAGCCGTTGCAGACGGGATTGATGGGACGGGTTGGAGGGATCATATACCGCGGCGAAGTACTCGCGCAGTTTCTTGCGCATGAACAGGCCGTTGGTGCAGATGTAAACGATGCGGCCCTGGACGAGCAGGCCGGCGACCAGTTCTTCGATTTTGGGATAGATGAGCGGTTCGCCGCCGCAGATCGAGACCATCGGCGCGTCGCACTCGGCGGCCGCCGCCAGGCATTGGTCCAGCGGCACCATGTCCTTGAGGCTGGTGGAGTATTCGCGAATGCGGCCGCAGCCGGTGCAGGTGAGGTTGCAGGTGTGGAGCGGCTCCAGTTGCAACACCAGCGCGAACTTCGGCGTCTTGCGCAGTTTGTGTTTGACGATGTGCCGGGCAATCTTGACCGACAGGGCGAGAGGGAATCGCATGGAAAAATGGTTACGGAACGTGAGCCAGGTGAAGATGAGCCGGCCCTTGCGCCGGGTTTTCGGGGGTGCCCGCGGGCGCCGGTTCCGCCCGGATCAAGCCGGGCAGGAAGAACGAGGCGGGCGAGACGCTGTGGGAAGCATTGATGCCGCTGCAGGCCACCCCCAGGGTCACCGCCGCCAGCAACAGCCCAAAATTGAGCCAAGGTTTCACGCCATGCGCAGTATAAGGCCGAACCCCTGCCGTGCAACGAGGAAGTCCCCCCGCCGCGCGATGGGTCTCGGGGCCTTGCTGCTGTGGGCCCTGCTGGGTCCGGGCCGGGGGGTTCCGGCCGAACCGCCGCCCGCGCCGACGCCCGCCGTCTCCGACCCCGCGGCGCGGGCCGAACGCCTGTATCAGGCGGCGGCCGCGGCCTGCGCGCGCGACCCCGACAACGTGACCAACGCCTGGCAATTCTGCCGCGCCACCTTCGACCGCGCCGAGTTCGCGCGGAACGATGCCGAGCGCGCGGCGTTGGCCGAACACGGCATCGCGGTGGCGCGGGCCGCGCTGGTGCGCCACACCAACGTGGCCGCCGTGCCGTATTACCTGGGCATGAATCTGGGACAACTGGCCCGCACCAAATCGCTCGGAGCGCTGCCACTGGTCCGGGAAATGGCCGACCTTTTCGAGCGCGCACGCCGGCTGGACGAGCATTTCGACGAGGCCGGGCCGGACCGCAATCTGGGGCTGCTTTACCTGGAGGCACCCGGCTGGCCGGTCAGCATCGGCCATCGGGACCGGGCGCGGCGGCATCTGGAGCGCGCGCTCGAGCTGGCGCCGCATTACCCGGAAAACCACCTCAACCTGATCGAGGCCCGCCGGCGCTGGGGTGAAAAAGACCTGGACCCCGCACTCCGGCGGCTGGCTGAGTTGCTTCCCGCGGCGCGGCAACGCTACACCGGCGAGGCGTGGAGCGCGGCCTGGGAGGACTGGGAGCGGCGCTGGCGGGCCCTGCAGGCCAAAGCCGGTACGGACGTCGGCCCGGGTGCGGCCGTTCCCTGAAGCACCCGTCGCCGGGGGCATTCAGCCGGCGCCCAGCATCCATGCCACCCATGCGTTGAAGCCGGCCGGGGCCCCCGTCCACTGGAGGCTGTCCAGAACGCCGGACGCAAGCGCCCACCCGCCGGCCAGCGCCAACAATGCCCACCCCGGCATTTCCAGCCGCGCGGTGGTGCGCCGCTCCGCGATCAGTGCTTCCAGCCACACCCGGCTCAACGAGGTAACCGGGCGCGGTCGCGCGCGGGTCCGGGCTTCGGGCAGGGCGGGGAGCAGAATTTCGGCACCGCAAATCGCGCATACCCCGTTCGGGGCGAAAGCGCGCACGGCACTCGGGACAAAGGTCAATGTCTTGGTCATGGTATTTTGGTTTTGGCAATCGGGGCCTGAGGGCGCCGAACTGTTTTATCGCCGGGGGTGAAACCCGGCGACCGGCCGCTGGGTTTCAAAAAAGTTCTGAGACAAAGGCGCGCCGGATCTCACCCCCCGCGTCGCGTCCGGGGGATTTGCTCATCAAGGGCCGTTAAAGTAAAGGTGAGTGACCCCCTGTGTCGCACCTGGAGGATTCGCCCTGTCCCCCTCACCGCGCCCGGATCGCCGGCGGCACCACCACCCGCAGCGCGCCGGGCCGCACCCGGAACCGGGCCGGCGTGCTCCCCACCACATCCCCGTCCAGTGCCAGGGGGAGGGCGTGTTCGGACTCGACCACCAGTTCCCGCCCGGGTTGGTAGCTCACCCGCGGATGCCCGGGGAAGGTGCCCCGGAGCAACCGGGGGAAATTCCACAGGACCTCCCCGCGGCTGAGCGCTTCGATCAGACACAGCTCGAGCCGGCCGTCGTCCAGACGCGCGCCGGGCGAAAGCCGCATGACCCCGCCGCCGGCCCGCTCGCTGTTGCCGGCACACACGTGGAAGAAATGCCCCTCCCGGTGGCGGCCGTCGGCCCGCACTGTCAGCCGGGGCGCGCGGAATCGGAACAGCGCGCGGAAAAAGCCGGCGGAGTAGCAGCCGGACCGTCCCAGCCAGCGCTTGAGCCGGGGACCGGTGCAGGCCAGCAGCGCGGGAGCAAAACCCACCGCGGCAAACAACAGCGCGTATTGCCGGGGTTGCTCCGGGGTGGCCAGGGCTTCGACCTCGATCACATCCAGGCGTTGTTCCAGTCTCGCCAGGAGGGCGGCCAGCACGGCGGCCTCGTCGCGGAGTCCCAGGTGGTCGGCCAGGTCGTTGCCCGTGCCCAGGGGCAGCAGGCCCAACGCGGCCCCGGGGGTTGCTTCCGCCAACAAGCCGTTGGCCACCGCGCGGGTGGTGCCGTCGCCTCCGGCGGCGATCACCACGTCCATCTCCGCCGCCGCGCGCGCCAGTGCCCGGGCGTGGTCGGGGTCGCGCGCCGCGGCCACGCTGACGGAGAGGCCCGACAGTAGCAGCTTCTGCTCGAGCCAATGGGCACGGCCACGGAGTCGCGGGCTGGCCGCCACGGCAGGGCTGGCAATGATCAGGCAACGGCGGGGCACCGGGCGGGCCGCTCAATATTCGCGGCGCAGGTGGGAAGGCAGGATGTTCAGCTCGGAGCGGTACTTGGCCACGGTGCGGCGGGCGATGAGGATGCCGCGGGCGCCGAGCTGGCGCACGATTTCCTCGTCGGAAAGCGGCTTGTGTTTGTCCTCCTTGGACACCAGTTCGAGGATCATCTGCTTGACGCTTTCGTTGGAGACAGCGCCATCCCCGCCGGCGGTGGGCAGGCCCGAGGTGAAGAAGTAGCGCAGCTCGAAGACCCCCTGGGGTGTCTGCATGTATTTGCCGGAGACCGCCCGGCTGACGGTCGTTTCGTGCACGCCCACCGCCGCGGCCACCTGGGCCATGGTCATGGGGCGCAGGTGGGCGGGGCCTTTGTCCATGAACTCGCGCTGCCGGTGGACGATTTCCCGGCCGATGTTCAGGAGGGTTTGCTGCCGCTGCTGGAGACTTTTGATGAGGTACTTGCCGGCGCGGATTTTCTCGCGGATGTAGGCGCGGACCTCCTCCGAACTTTCCGGCCGGGCCATGAGGTCTTTGTAGGTGTTGCTGATGCGCAGGCGCGGCAGGATGTCGTTGTTGGTGCTCACGAGGTAGTCTTCCTCGGTGTTGGGTGCGAACACGTGCGGGAAGGCCTCCTCGAGGAGCAGGCGGTTGAGCTTGACCCGGCTGATGCCCCGGGGGTTTTCCCGGCCCCGGGCCAGGGTCTCCGGGCTGAACCGGCGGGCGCTCAATGCGGCCCGGTCAAACAGCGAAGGCCCGGTCAGCAGTCGGTTCAAATCCCGGCACAGGGCCGCGCGCAGGGCGGAGCGGCCCGCCTCGTCCGGCTTGGCACGATACTCCCGGACCCGCGCGCGGGTCTTTTCCGAAAGCCCCTCCCAGACCGCGCGTGCGAACGGGTCCACCGGGCTGAAGACCCATCCCTGCGGCAGCAGGGCGGTGCCCGGCGTGCCGTTGACGCCGCCCTCCGGGCCCTGCTCGGTTTCGTGGGCCGCGGGTGGCGGCGCCTCCAACAACGGCGCCCACGTGGCAACCAACCGATCCAGGTCCTTGATCTCGGCCGCGGAGAAATGAAAGGCCTCGGGCTGGTTGGGGGTGACGAAGATTTCCGGCACCACGTAAAGGCCCTCCTCGGAGGAAAACTCCCGGCCGGGCCGCGGGTCCAGTTGGCTGATGCGCTCGGCGGCCGCCTTGACGGCGTTCAGGTCCACCCCCAGCGCCCGTGCCAACTCCGGGTACCGGTGTCGGGCCAGCGTGTCCAGGTGCTGGTCCACGATTTGGTACTCGAGCGAGTCCCGGCGCCCCGCGCGCTCCAACTGGAGCAGGAGACACTCCCGCAGGTCCCGGGCCGCCACCCCCGGGGGGGTAAAGGTCTGAACGACCTTGAGCACCTCGGCCACCTGGTCCACCGGCACGCCCGCGCCGAAGGCGATTTCCTCGAGGCTGGCCTGCAGGTAGCCGCGGTCATCCACGTTGCCCACGATCTGCTCGGCAATGGCCCGCTGCGCCCCGGTCAACTCGGACAGCCGCACCTGCTCGAGCAGATGCTCCTGGAGCGAGGTGCCGGCCACCAGCGAATCGAACATGAACTGGCGCCGTTCCTCGTCGTCCTCGCTGCGCGGGGCGGCCAGTTGGCTCTGGGCGAACACCTCGCGCCATTCCTGGTCCATTTGCACGAGGCGCTGGAACTCCGCGTCGAAATCATCCGCCGGGGCGGCGGACGGTTTCTCCGTGGCGGGATCGTAGCGCACGTCCGGGGGCGGCTCCTGCGGGTCGTGGGGGTCGGTCAGCGGGGGCAATTCCTCCGGGGCGGGCTCCGCGGCGGCGACCTCCTCGAGCACCGGGTTTTGCGAGAGCTCCTGTCGAACCAGCGCCTGCAATTCGAGCATCGGCGCCTGCAACAGGGCCAGCGATTGCTGGAGTTGCGGCGCCAGGACCTGCTGCAGCGCGAGGCGCTGGGACAGATGCAGCCCCTGTGATGCCACGCACCCAACATAGACACCCGTCCGGCAGGCTCAAGCGCGAAGTCCGGCCGGCACCCGCCGCCGGGCGCCCGCGCCATTCGAGGTTCGACACCCCCCGGGCGGGGCCGCATAGTCCGGCGGCGATGAATTCCATGACCGGGTACGGTCGCGGTGAGGCCGCTCGTGGCGGGTTCAAGGTCACCGTCGAACTCAGTTCCCTCAACCGCCGGCAGAGCGAGCTGGTGCTCAGCCTGCCGCGCGAACTCGAGCCGCTGGAGGCGCGGGCGCGCGAGCTCATTCACCGCCACATCGCCCGGGGCCGCATCACGGCGCGCGTCTGGTTGCACGCCGCCGACGAAGCCTGGCGCCAGCGCGTGCACCTGAATCTGCCCCTGGCCCGGGCCTACGCCCGGGAGTTGACCCGGTTGGCCCGGTCGCTGCACCTGGAGGGGCTGGTGACCGTGGACACCCTGCTGCGCGTGCCCGGGGTGATTCGCACCGAGGACCCGGAAACCGACGCCCGGAGCCTGGCGCCCCTGTTGGAATCGGCCCTCCACCAGGCGCTCGTCGTCCTCCGGCGCACCCGGCGAACCGAAGGCGCCCACCTGGCGCGCGACCTCACCGGCCGGGTCCGCGTCATGCGCCGCCTGGTGGCCGGCATCCGTCGCCGCGCGCCGCAAACGGTGCGCGATTACCGGCGCCGGCTCCTGGAGCGCCTCCGGGCCGCGGGGCTCGAAGAGGTACGGGCCGACGACGAACGGGTGGTGCGCGAGGTCGTGTTTTTCGCCGACCGCGCGGACATCACGGAGGAATTAACCCGCCTGGAGAGCCATTTCGCCCAGTTTGACCAGGCGCTCAAGGCCCGCGAGCCGGTCGGCCGGATGCTGGATTTCCTCGCCCAGGAAATGGGGCGGGAAATCAACACCATCGGCGCCAAGGCCGGCGACGCGGCCATTTCCCGCGCCGTGGTGCGGCTGAAGAGCGAATTGGAGAAGTTTCGCGAGCAGGTGCAAAACGTGGAGTGACCCTGCGGCCATGAAGGACTTTTCGCTGCCCCCCGCCGGCCCGGTCCTGCTGCTGCTTTCCGCCCCTTCCGGCGCCGGCAAGACCACCGTGGGCCGCCACTTGCTGGAGCGGACGCCGGGGCTGGTGCGGGTGACCACCTGCACCACCCGTCCACCCCGCCCGGGCGAACGGGACGGGGTGGATTACCATTTCCTGTCCCCGACGGAGTTCGAGCGCCAGGTGGCGGCCGGGGCCTTTCTCGAACACGCCGTGGTGTACGGCCACCGTTACGGCACCCGGCGCGCCGAAGTGCTGGAGTGCCTGGACCGGGGGCGGGATGTGCTGTTGAACGTGGATGTGCAGGGTGCCGCCCATCTCCGCGCCCTGGCTGCGCGCGACCCGCGCCTGGGAGCGGCGCTGGTGACCGTGTTTCTCACGCCCCCCTCGATCGAGGTATTGGCCGAGCGCCTGCGCCGCCGCGCGCAGGACCCGCCCGAGGTCATTGAGCGCCGCCTGGCCGAGGCCCAACAAGAAATCGCGCTCTGGGCCGACTTCGATTATCTTGTGCTCAGCGGCACCATCGAGGAGGACCTGCACCGCATCCGGGCCATCCTCGAGGCCGAGCGGTGGCGCACCACCCGGCGCCGGGCCGGGCCGTTCGCCGCGCCGCCGCCGTTTTAAGCTTATGTCGCACCCTGCCACCATCGTTTTGGGGGTCACCGGCTCGATCGCCGCGCACCGGGCGGTGGACCTGGCCAGCCTGCTGACCAGGGCCGGCCGCGCCGTGCACGTGGTCCTGACCGCCGACGCGCAGCGGTTTGTGACCGCCGTGCCGTTTCAGACCCTGTCCCGGCACCCGGTGGTGACCGACCTTTACGACGTGGAGGCCGGCTGGCAACCGGTGCACATCCGCCTGGCCGACGAGGCGGACCTGCTGTTGATCGCACCGGCCACGGCCCACTGCCTGGCCAAGCTGGCCCACGGGCTGGCCGACGACGCCCTGAGCTGCATCGCCCTGGCGTTGTCGCCGCGGGCCAAGATCCTCCTGGCGCCGGCCATGAACGGGAAGATGTGGCAGCACCCGGCCACGCAGCAGAACGTGGCCACGCTCCGGGCCCGGGGCGCGGAGTTCCTCGGTCCGGAGGAGGGCCTGCTGGCGTGCGGCTACGAGGGGATCGGCCGCCTCTGGCCGGTCGAGCAAATTGCCGCGCGCGCCCTGGCCCTGACCGCTCCCGGGGGTTGAACCGCGGTTCCCATGACCGCCGTGCGCTGGTCCGACCGATGGGCGGAATGGTTCCGCCAACGGCAAGCCCCGCCCGCCATTGCCGGCGAGCCGCGGGTGATCGAGCGGGATGTGGTGCTCCTCATCCGCGCGGCGGTGGTCGGACTGCTGGCCTACTACCTGTTCGGCAGCGGCCTGGCGGCCACCGGGCCGGGTCCGGCCTGGGAACAACGCGGCGGCGGCCTGCACGAGGCCTGGCGCACGGCCCTGCGCACGGTGCAGGCACTGTTCTTCCTGTACCTGTCCCTGAGCGTGGGCACCGGCATCCTGCTGATGGGCATTCGGCATTTGAAGGCCCCGGCCCGACAGGCGCTGATCTTCGGGGTGGCGTTGTTGGACGCCTGGTTTCTGGGGGCCATCGTGGCCATCACCGGCGGGGTGGAGAGCCTGTTGTACTGGCTGTACCCGCTGTTGCTGGTGCGCAACTGCCGCAGCCTGCCCTCGGTGGCCCTGCAAATGGGCCTGAACCTGCTGACCATCCTGGGCTACGCCGCCGGGGCCCTCACCGACGCCTACATCACCCGCCTGGACACCTTCACCCAGCCGGACAACCCCGAGTTGATCGGCTCCCTGCTCCCGCCCACCGATCCGTTCACCCTGGCGCTGGGGCTGGGGCGGCCCTTCGGGTTGCGGCTGCTGCTGCTGCTGGTGGTGGCCTTCTGGGTGCAGGGCCTGTTTTACCTGCTCGAGCGCGAGCGCCGCGCCCGCGAGGAGGAGCGGGAACTGGCCCTGCGCCGGGAGCAACTGGCCGCCTCCAGCCGGCTGGCCGCCGAAATCGCCCATCAGCTCAAAAACCCCCTGGCCATCATCAACACCGCCTCCTACACCCTCCAGCAAACCCTGCGCGAGGGCAAAACCATCACCCAGCAAATCCAGATCATCCGCGAGGAGGTCGCCAAATCCGACCGGCTGATCACCGAACTGATGGGCTACGCCCAACTGGTGGAGGGCCGGGTCGAGAAGCTCGACCTCAAGGAGCTGATCGAGGCCGCCGTTGCCCGGGTCTTCCCCCCGGCCGTGAAGTACACCGTGCGCCTTCACCGCGACTACGGCCCGGGCGTGCCCGAACTGCTCATGCAGCGCAATCACCTGCTGGACGTCTTCGTCAACCTCCTCCAGAACGCCCGCGACCTGGTCGGCCCCGACGGCCACATCCACATCCGCACCCGGCTCGAGCCCGACCTCTCGGTGCGGGTCGAAATCGAGGATGACGGCCCGGGCGTGCCCCCCGAACTGCGCGAGCGCATCTTCGAGCCGTACTTTTCCACCCGCGAAAAGGGCACCGGCCTGGGGCTGGCCATTGTCAAACACAACGTCGAACTCTACGGCGGCCGGGTGTGGGTCGAGGATTCCTCGCTTGGCCGGGGCGCCCGCTTTGTCCTAAAGTTCCCGGCTCGCACGTTGTTGCGTTTGCGCCCATGACCGTGACCCTGCCGCCCTTGCTGTTTGTGGACGACGAGAAGAATGCCCGGGTGATCTTCGAGAGCATGATGGCCACGGTGTGCCCCGACTACGAGGTCGTCTCGGTCGAATCCGCCGAGGAGGCCCTCCGGCTCATCAACCAGCGGGACTTCTTCCTGGTCATCACCGACGCCCGCCTGGGCGGCATGAGCGGCTACGACCTCATCCGCGAAATCAAGCTGCGCAAGCCGGAGCTGCCGGTGCTCATGATCACGGCCTACGACACCTCGCAACTGGCCGTGCAGGCCATCAAGGCCGGGGCCATTGACTACCTGCCCAAGCCCTTCGACCCCGAGCGGCTCCAGCACGCCATCCGCCGCTGCGCCGAGGATTATCTCAAGGCCCGCGAGCTGGAGGCCCTCCGCGCCCAGGTGGGCCAGTCGGTGCGCCTGGAGCAAATCATCGGCGAATGCCCGGCCATGCAGGCCCTGCGCCAGTTGATCCAGACCGTGGCCCCGAGCCATGCCAACGTCCTGATCCTGGGCGAAAGCGGCACCGGCAAGGAACTCATCGCCGGCGCCATCCACACCCTGAGCCAGCGCCGCCACCGCCCCTACGTGCGCATCAATTGCGCCGCCATTCCCGAAACCCTCCTGGAAAGCGAACTCTTCGGCCACGAAAAGGGCGCCTTCACCGGCGCGCTCCGCCAGAAGGCCGGCCGGGTCGAGGAGGCCGACGGCGGCACGATCTTCCTGGATGAGATCGGCGACATGAGCCGCCCGCTCCAGGCCAAGCTGCTGCGCTTCCTGGAGGACGGCAGCTTCACCCGCGTGGGCGGCAACCAGGAACTGCGCGTCAACGTGCGCCTCATCGCCGCCACCAACCGCGACATCGTCGAGGCCATCCGCCGCGGCAGCTTCCGCGAGGACCTCTTCCACCGCCTCAACGTCGTCCAACTGCGCCCCCCGCCCCTGCGCGAGCGCGGCGAGGACATCCTGCTGCTGGCCCGCCATTTCCTGGCCCAGTACAGCCTGGCCATGAACAAGGCCATCCGCGACCTCACTTCGGCGGCGGCGGCCAAGCTGCGCAGCCACCACTGGCCGGGGAACGTGCGCGAGCTGCGCAACGTCATCGAGCGCGGCGTCATTTTGGAAACCACCGACCAACTGCAGGCGCACAACCTGCCGGACTTCGCCCTGGAAAACCGCCTCCGCCACCAGCCGTCCCCGCCCGAACTGGGTGCCGGCTCGCTGGACGAGCGGCTGGCCGCCTTCGAGCGCGACCTGCTCCTGCGCGCCCTGGAGAACCACCACTACCAATTGGAACCCACAGCCGCCCACCTCCAGATCAGCCTCGCCACCTTGCGTTACCGGCTGCAACACCACAATATTTCTCTCGACCACGTGCAGGACTCCGCCCCAGCCGCTGCGCCGCCGGACGCATGAATACCCCGTTGCTGCCTGTTCTGTTCGCCGCCGCGCCCGCGCCGCCCGACGCCGCCCCCGGAACCGCCGTGCCCGGCATCAGCCGGGACGCCCTGCTCATTCTGGTGGTGTGCGCGGCCCTGGGCGTGTTGCTGCTGCTGCTGGCCTTTTGGTGGTGGCAGAGCCGCCGTCGGCACCGCCGCCACCACCAGCATCACCACCGCCACCATTCCGGGAGCGGCGCGGCCCCGGTGACAGGGAGCGAAGGCCCGGAGGAAAGCGCTACCGGCTCCACCGCCGCACACCCCCACCGCCGGCGCCGCCGGCGCTCGCACCGGAGCCGCAACCCCACCCTGGCGGAAACCGGCGGCCTGCCGCCCCCGCGCCCCGAAGGACAGCCCCCGATCGGCCTGTGAGCGCCTCGGTCTGCCAGGCCATCACCCGCCAGAGCGGCTCCAGTTTCGCGCCGGCCTTTGCGCTCCTGCCACGCCCCCGGGCCGCCGCCATGGCCACCCTCTACGCCTTCTGCCGGGAGGTGGACGACGTGGCCGACAACGACGCCCTGCCGCCGGCCGAGCGCCGCCAGGCCCTGGCGGCCTGGCGGGAGGACCTCCGGCGGGCGGTTCGGGGCGAGGCGCCGCACCGGCCGGTGTTGCGCGAGCTCCAGCCGCACCTGACCGCCTACCAACTGTCCCCCGAACATTTGGAGGAAATCCTGGCCGGCTGTGAAATGGACCTCGACCTCACCCGCTACCCGGACTGGCCGGCCCTGGACCTGTACTGCCATCGCGTGGCCGCGGCCGTGGGGCTGCTGAGCATCCGCATTTTTGGTTGCCGTCATCCCCAAAGTACCGCCTACGCCGAAGCCCTGGGCCGGGCCTTCCAATTGACCAACATCCTGCGCGACGTGCGCGAAGACGCCGCCCGCGGCCGCATTTACCTGCCCCAATGCGAGCTGGCCCGGCACCGGGTGAGCGAAGAGGAAATCCTCTCCGGTCGCTACAGTCCCCGCTACCACGCCCTGGCCGAGAGTGTGGCCGCGCGCGCCCGTGAGTCCTACGGCCGGGCCGCCGCACTGCTGCTGGTGATGCCGGGGGAAGACCGTCGCGCCCTGATCGCCGCGGAACTCATGGGCGCCGTTTACTGGTGCCTGCTTGGCCGGCTGGCCGCCCGGGGGTACGACGTCTTCTCCGGCCCGCGCGTGCGGCTGAACCGGGCGACCAAATTTTATCTCACCGCCCGCACCTGGTGGCGGCTGCGGGTCGGGCCCTTCCGCCCCAACTATGGCGTCGCCTGAGCGCCCGCGCCGCCGGCTCATCGTCAACGCCGACGATTTCGGCCGCTCGGCGGCAATTAACGAGGCCGTGGTGCGCGCGCACCGGGAGGGCATCCTCACCACCGCCAGCCTCATGGTGAACGAGCCGCACGCGGCGGAAGCCGTGGCGCTGGCCCGTGCCTGCCCCGCGCTGGGCGTGGGATTGCACCTGACGCTGGTGGCCGGGCGCGCCGCCCTCCCGGCCGCGGAAAGTCCCGGACTGGCCGACCCCGCCGGCCAACTGCCGGCGGACGCGGTGCGTGCAGGTTGGCGGTTTTTTTTCCGGCGCGAGCTGCGGGCGGCGCTGCGCCGGGAAATCGCCGCGCAGTTCGACGCGTTCGCCCGCACCGGGCTGCCGCTGGACCATGTGAACGGCCACCTCAACGTGCACCTCCACCCGACGGTGTTGCCGTTGGTGCTCGAAATCGGCCGCCGCCACGGGCTGCGCGCGCTGCGGCTGACGCGGGATCCGTTCTGGCTCAACACGCGGCTGGCGGGCGGGGCGTGGGCCTACCGGGTGCGCCACGCGGGGGTGTTCACCCTGCTGAGCGCGGCCGCCCGCCCACGGCTGCGCCGGGCGGGGGTGCGGCACACCGCGCGCGTTTTCGGGCTGCTGCAAAACGGGCGGGTGGACGAGGCGTACCTGATGCGGTTGCTGCCGCGCCTGCCGGCGGGTGATTCGGAGCTTTACGCGCACCCGTCGCTGACCGACTTTCGGGTGGAATTCGAGGCGCTGGTCAGCCCGCGGGTGCGGGCCCTGATCGCCGCCGAGGGGATCCAACTCATCCGCTACGCGGACCTCTGACATGCTCAAGATCGTTGTCATCCTGTTGATCGGCCTGGGACTCGAGGCGGTGGGCGTGGTGCTGCTGAGCCAGGGCCTGCACGAAATCGGCGAGCTCAAGCGCGTCAGCGCCGGGGAAATCGCGCGCCTGGTCGGCCGGGGTGCCACCAACCGCTACCTCCTGCTGGGGGTGGCCTTCGAGGCGGCGTTTTTTGGCATCCTGCTCTACCTGCTCTCGCAAAAGGACGTGAGCCTGATCTGGCCGTTGACCTCGCTGGGCTTTGTCATCACCGCCCTGGCTGCGCGGTTTATCCGCCACGAGGAGGTCAGCACCCTGCGCTGGGCCGGAGTGGGACTGATCGTGGTGGGCGCGGCGTTGGTGGCCTGGAGCGAGCAGGTCAAGACGCGGCCCCCGGCGCCGGTGGTGGCGGCAACCCCGGTCCCGCCGCTCCGATGAACGCCGTCAGCACCTCGGCCAGCCGGCCGGCCGCCTCCCGGCTGGCGCGCCGCAGCGCCCACAGGCGGCGCAACAGCCCGGGCTGACGCGCCACCGCAGCCGCCAGTCGCCACCCCGCCAGGCGGCAGTCCGGGGTTAGAAACCGGTTGAAATCCACCGGCAGGTCCTCGCCGGCGACGTCGGAAATCACCCGCACGGTCGCGCACGGCACACCGCACTCCCGGCATTCCTGCGCGATGACTGCGGATTCCATCTCCACCGCGTCGGCGCCCGTGGACCGGCGGAGCTCCCCTTTCTCCGCGGCCGTGGCGGCGATGCGCGCGGCGCAGTAAAACGTCGCCGGGCGGGCCCCGGCGGCCAGCAACCGGTCCCGCCAGGCAAACGCCGGGTCCGCGGCAAAGACGACGTCGCCCCGCGCCAGGGTCGGGTCCAGCCCGCCGGCGAAACCGCAGCTCAGCACCGCCGAAGGCCGGACAGCGGCCAGCGCCCGGCACACCGCCCGGCGGGCATGGACCGGTCCCATCCCGGTGACCAGCACCTGCAGATGCGGCCGGCGGCCGGCCCGTTTTTCAAAGGGGCGTGCCTCCTCGCGCAGCGCGAAGCAGATCAGGAGACGCTCGGGCAGGGGGGTCATGGCGGTGTGGGCGGCCGGGTTTGCACCAGCACTTTGAAGCGCTCCCCCAGGTGCTGGGGATGAATGAGGGTTTGAAACTGCCGCCGGCGTCCCGGGTCCCAGTGCTCGGCCAGGACCGTCTGACGCAGGACTTCGACCAGAAACCGGCCCTGGGAAAACAGTCCCCGGGTCCGCAGCCCGGCCTGTTCGCCCACCGCGCGCAACGCGGCGAAATTGACGTCGGCCGTCAGGTCCTGCTCGCCGGGATCGGCCAGCACGTCGGCGTGCTGCCGGTGCGCGGTGTAGCCGCGCAGGGTGCCGTCCGGCCGCACGGGCAGACCGGCCCGTGCCGGGTCCGAACCGTAGTCAATGGCCACCAACCAACCGGTCCCTAGCGCGCGGGCGGCCGTTGCCCACACCGCGCGGGCGGCGGGACAGACCTCCACCGTGCAGCCGTCCGGCAGGGCGGCTTGCACCGCCGGATTGTTCAGGAGCGGGTACTCCGCAGCCAACGCGGCCCGCAACGGGGCGGGCAGAGTTGGCCCCGATTCACCGCCACCGGCGCGGACCCAGCAGAAGCGTTGACCGTCCCAGCCCACGTGCCACTCGAACCAGGTCCGCGCGGCCGCGTCCCAGCCGAGGCGGTGGACCGGCAGGGCGTCGAAAAATTCGTTGCCGAAGATCACGCCGGTGACGGCCCCGGGGGTGAGTTCGACCAGGTCGTTGATCCAGCGCACGCGTTCCCGGTACGGCTGCAGGGTCTCGGCCTGCCAGGCGCGCCGGGTCGGGGAGGGGTCCACCAGCAGGTACTCCAATCGGGGGAGCAGGTCCGGGGCGTGTGCGGTGAACGCGTCGAGGAGGTCCCGGGCCAGGCGGCCGTCGTGGGCGCCCAGCTCGACCAATTGCCGCGGCCCCGGCGCCGACCCCGGTTCCCGCAACCAGCGGGCGAAACGCACGGCGAGCAATTCGCCAAACGCCGGCCCCACACTCACGCTGGTGAAGTAGTCGCCCCCCCGGCCGATCCGCCCGGGCCGGCGCTCGTAGTACCCCCGGCCCGGCGCGTACAACGCGAGCTCCATGAACCGGGCGACCGACACGGAACCGGCGGCGGCGATTTCGGCCCGAAGCATGTCGCGGAGCGTTTGCACGGCGGGCCCGTCCCGGGGCCGGCCCGGCCCCGAGCGGGGGGCTCAGATGTAGTACATTTTGCTGCTCTCGGCGGCCCGGTCCAACAGGTCCTGGAAATTGATGCGGTCGGCGGCGGCCGTGGCGGCTTGTTGGAGCCGTTCCCAGGCCTCGCGCAATTCCGGGGGGCAGGCGGGGTCATTGCGGGCGGGGGAATCGAGGATTTCGCCGTGGATGGCCCGGAGCACGTCCCCCAGGGTGATTTCCCGCGGCGGGCGGGCCAGCAGGTAACCGCCGTCCTTGCCGCGGAGGCTGCGCACGATCTGCTGGGCCTTGAGTTCGCTGAGGATTTGAATCAGGTAATTGGCCGGCACGTGTTGCGCGGCCGCCAACTCCTCCGCCTTGCAGGCCACGCCGGCGGCATGGGCCCGCGCCAGCTCCAACACGGCCCGGGCGGCGTAATCGCTCTTAACCGAGAGCTTCACCACCGGCAGCTTAACCGGGACCCGGCCGCTGCAACAGCCCAAAGCCCGGGACGACCCGGCGTGTCGGGTTGACGGGCCGGCGCCAGCCCCGGACATTCGGCCCATGCGTCTGACCCTGGGTGTGGTCCTGGCCGGTGCCCTGCTGCTGGCGGCGGCCTGTACCCGGGAGGGACGCGGGCGAGGGACGGCGCCGGGCGCGGCGCACACCCCCCGGACCCATGCCCCGACCACAGCCCGGCCCGGCGATTCCCCCGAAGCCGCCTTCCCGCAGGTGACCCCGGTCATTCCGGTGCAGGGGCGCGTGGTGTTCCTTAATCCCAGGCTGCGGTTTGTGATCGTGGACTTTGCCTTCCATCGCCTGCCTCAGCTCGAACAGCGTCTGGGCGTCTTCCGGTCCGGCCGGCGCGTGGGCGAGGTGCGGATCAGCGGCCCCGCCGACGGCACCCGCATCGCGGCCGATGTGATGGCCGGCGAGGCGGACGTGGGCGACCTGGTGCGGGAAGATTGAAATCGGGGGAAACGGCCGGGGTGAGGCCGCTCAGATTGAGCCGGCGGGCGCGCCCCCTACACCTTCCACGGCCCGCGCTTTTCGCGGTCCAGCCAGGTGTTGGCCTCGACATCGCCGATGAACTGCTCTTTGGCCGGGTCCCAGCGCAATTTGCGGTCGTGCCAGTAAGCCAGGTTGCCCAGGTGACAGACGGTGACCGAGCGGGCACCGACTTCGACGTCGCAAATGGGCTTTTTGCGGCTGCGGACGCAGTCCAGGAAATCCTTGTAATGGTTCGTGCTGCGGTACAGTTGCACCGGCAGGGCGTCGAACTTTTCATTCATCAGGCTCTCCGGCTCGGTCTGGAAGCGGCCGCGGTCCACGCAAACCTTGCCCTTGGTGCCGACGAACACGACGCCGAAGTTGTAGCCCTCCAGTCCCCCGTGGTACATGAGCACACCGTTGGCGTACTTGTAGGTCAGCCGTTTCACGTCACGCCCGTTGGGCGGAAGGATTTCCACCGGGCCGCTCTCGTCCATGCCCAACCCCCACTGGGCGATGTCAAAGTGGTGGGCGCCCCAGTCGGTCATCATGCCGCCGGAGTACTCCCGGTAGTTGCGCCAGTTGGGGAAGTGCTCGTGCACGCCGCGCGGGCTGAGGACCGAGTTGTAGGGGCGCTGCGGCGCCGGGCCGAGCCAGAAATCCCAGTCCAGCCCCGGCTCCATCGGCTCCTCGGGCAGATCGCACCACTTGCTGGGGCCGCCCACCGAGACGTACACCTCCTGGACCTCGCCGATGAGGCCGTTGCGGACCACCATGCATCCTTTCCAAAACGCACTGTCCGAGCGCTGCATCGAACCGGTCTGGAACACGCGCTGGTTTTCCCGCACGGCGTTCACCATCGCGCGCGCCTCATGGATGGTGAGGGAGAGCGGCTTTTCGCAGTAAATGTCCTTCCCCGCGCGGGCGGCGGCCACCGCCGGATAGGCATGCCAGTGGTCGGGCGTGGCGATCACCACCGCGTCAATGTCCTTGCGGGCGATCAATTCGCGGAAGTCCTTGTACTCGGCGCAGCCCCGGAAGTCCCGGTCCTGCTTGGCCGAGTAAAAATCCTCGACCAGTTTCTTGTGGTGGAGCCGGCGGGTGGTGTCCACATCGTTCACGGCGACCACCTGGACCGTGGGATGCGGCAGGAAGCTGCGCAACAGATGCCGGCCCTGGGTCCCCACCCCGATGAACCCCAGGTTCAGTCGCGCGTTCGGCGCGGCCTCACCGGTGGCGGACCAAACGCGTCCGGGCAACAGGAAGGGCATCGCGGCGGTGGCAAGGGTGCCGCCCACGAAGCGGCGGCGGGAAAGAAACCGTTGTTTGATCATAGGACAATGGTCGTGCAGACGAGTGCTGCGACGCCGCCATTCAAGTCCCCGGCCCGGTGCCTGGCAATGGGGAAGGTGCCGCCGTAACCGGGATGTGTCTTCACCGGTAAATAAATTGGATTGGCCGCCAGTCAAGGCCCGGCGACATGGCCGGTTGGAAGCCTGTGCTCCGCCGTAGCGGCAGCCGGCTCGGCTGCCGTAACGGGCGGCATCCTGCCGCCCGGGTCTCGGGCCCGCCGCACCGGCGCCCTGCCACTGGAGGGCCGCGTTCCCCCGCGGCCGGCTACCCG
Organism: uncultured Verrucomicrobiae bacterium; assembly: GCA_937946835.1. Lineage (GTDB taxonomy): Bacteria > Verrucomicrobiota > Verrucomicrobiia > Limisphaerales > J093 > DSVZ01. The sequence goes on from CALFAV010000004.1 coordinate 84,326, forward strand.
CCGGGCTGGGAGCCCGGCTCTACGGCAGGCGAGACGCCCGCCGCTACGTTGGCGGCCGCGGACAGCCGCCCTCCAAGACCCTTGGGCTGGGCGGGAACGCCTGTCGGGGCGCCAGCCTGTGGAGTGCGCCCGCCTGCGGGCGCTTTCGCAGGCCGAGCGGGGATGGCGCGGCAACGGCGGTCGGATTCGGCCCGCGACCAAGCGGGGCACCGCCGGCTGGAAGCCGGCGCTCCGCCGTAGCGGCAACCGCCTCGGTTGCCGTCGAGGGCGGCAGCTTGCCGCCCGGCCCTCCGGTGCCGCCGCTGGGGCGCCTTGCCAATGGAGGGCCGCGTTCCACCGCGGTTCGGATACCCGCCGGGCAAGAAGCCCACCGTTACGCTGTAGCAGCAGCCATCTTGCTTGCCGCCCGGAACCGGAGGTGCATTCCCGCCCCAGACCCATCGCGCGGTAGCATCGCCCGGTGGAGGGAGCCAAAGTGTTTCACCCACCACCCGACTTGCCCCCACCCCTGGCTGAGGAACTCGCTGGACAGGCTACTTCCGCCCCTTACCTTGACGCGATGCTCAGCCCCGGGATGCACTCCTCCACCGCGGCGCCCCCACGCTCCCCGGGTGCGGGAAGGTTCCTCGACCATCCCGGCCGGCGCTTCACGCAATCCCGTAGGGCCCTTCTTGGCTCCCACGTTGGGAACGCCGCCGGGCGGCGTGCCGGCCTGAGCCTCCAGCAGCCCACCGGGGCCTGGACCAACGGCTTCGGCTACGACGCCGCCCGCCGGCTTCGGACGGTGGACTCCCCCGCCGGCACCTTTACCTACACCTACCGGGGCGCGGGCGGGCTCTGGACCAACCTGGCCCTGCCCAACACCGCCCGCATCACCAACGCCTTCGACCGCGTGGGCCGGCTGCTGGGCACCTACCTGGTCACCAGCGCCGGGGCGGTGTCCAACAAGCACGAATACCTCTACAACGCCGCCCACCAGCGCACCCGGCACACGCTCGGGGACAACAGCTTCTGGACCAACACCTACGACAATGCCGGGCAGTTGGTCGTGGCCGACAGCACGGTGGCGGCCGAGGACCGGGGTTATGTCTATGACGCCGCCGGGAACCTGACGGTGCGGACCAACGGGGTGACGGCGGAGAGCTTTGCGGTCAACAGCCTCAACCAGTACACCAGCGGGCCGGGGGGCAGCTTCAGCTACGACGCCAACGGGAACCTCACCTACTACGGCTCCGCCTACGGCTGGCAGCGGTACTACACCTACGACGCCGAGAACCAGTTGGTGGGCGTGCAGGTGCCGGGGTACTTCTACACGCTCTACACCTACGACGGGCTGGGGCGACGGCGGGTGCGGGTCGAGCACACCTGGAGCGGGAGCGCCTGGGTGGTCAGCCAGACGGTGCGGTACCTCTACGACGGGTGGCGGGTGATCCAGGAACGGGACGGCAACAACACCCCGACGGTGAGCTACACGCGCGGCAACGACCTGTCCGGGAGCCTCGAGGGGGCCGGCGGCATTGGCGGGTTGCTGGCCCGCAGTCACGGGTACAGCGGGGGCAGTTGGGGCACGCACACCTGTTACCACGCCGACGGGGGTGGGAACATCACGTACCTGATGACCGCCGCCCAGGGCCTGGCCGCCCGGTACCGGTACGACCCGTACGGTCGGCTGCTCAGTTCCAGCGGCTCGCTGGCCGGGGCCAACCTGTACCGCTTTGCCAGCAAGGAGGTGAACCCGAACTACCCGGACGGGGGCGGGTATTACCACTTCGGCTACCGGTTCTACGACCCCAACCTCCAGCGCTGGCTCCACCGCGATCCCCTGGGCGAGGCCGGCGCGATTCAGCCACCGGGCCATCGCCCACCGATGAACATCCACCTTGGCGGAACCCGATGACGGCAGGTCATGGTCCGGCAGCCGGCCGCGCCCGGACCGGCGGGGGTCGGGATCAAAGCCCGCCAACCGGCCGCCGGCGTCACCGCCGACCGCCCACCTTTGCGTCCCGGCGGTGCCGGCTCTGGACGCCGCTTTCACCCGGCAATTCCTCAACCGGCCGGTTCCGGGCTGAGTTGGTCCAGCCGCATCTGCACGGGCTTTCGCCACAGCAGGCCCCCGCTGATACAGAACAGACCCGCCCCGACCGCTTCGCTGGTCTCCTCGATCAATTGTTTCCCGTCCGAGCTCATCAACTGAACCGGACGCAACAGGTCATCAACCACGAAGCCAAACATCAGGAACCCCATTGCAGACACGAGCAATCCCGTGAACGCGTCGCCCCCCCGGAAGAGGCGCCACAGGCGACGGTGCAATTTTACCGGGGGATAAAGCACCACCGTAGCCACCGCGAGAAAGACCGCAGCCCAGCCCAACCTGAGCCACCCGCTGACGTCGCGGCTGAGCCACCAGTCCAGCCGATAGCGCACCGCCAGGGAACCCAAGTTCACGGGATTCAGCCAGAGATGCTGATCCAGCTCCCGCAGTGCCGCGAGCAATGAGATCCCGCCCAGCCACGCAGCCATGAGGCGGCTGGCCTGACCGCGCGAACGAACCGCCAAAGCGCATCCCGAGAGGCAGCTCCCCACCCAGAACGCCAGGGACACAACCTCCAACACGCCGTGCTCGCGAAACAGCGCGTCACCCACCGGCAGGCACGCCGACGCCAGCGCGACCGCCCCGGCGACTCCCAACACCCCAATCCCCATCCAGCGGGCCCAAGAAAACCGGTCGCCAGCAAGCTTACTCATGGTTCCCTCGACTTTTGAAGCCCTCCCAAGGCCCTCTGAAGCCACTGCTTGGGGCGATGGCGGCTGTTTTTCGAGCAAGGCTCAGGTCAAGCATGGGCCGTTAAGGTGACCGATTTAGGACAATCCGATGTGGCAGCGGGGGCTGGCACTCGGGAAACACGGCAACCGGATACCCGATTCCTCAAGAAGTCAAGCCGGGCCGACCTTGCTGTCACCAATTCTGGGGACTTCCCAAACCGAAGAACCAAGGTAGGTTCACCGGCGTTGTTTCTGCGCGTTCGTTCTCAGCGCGCGGTGTGCGAAAAGGCCGGACCGGTTTGTCCGGCCTTTCTCTTTGCCGACACGGTCCTCCTTTCCCGCCCGGGTGTGCCCCGGCCAACCGGCAGCACCGCCTCCGAACCACCGGCGACCGCCCGCGGCCGCCGTTCGGCCGGGAATCAAGGGCGAAAGCCCGGGGCGGAGGATGACTCCCGTTGCGGCTGCGGTCACAGCCACTGACCTGCCCGTTCCACCGCCCGTTGCCGTCGGTTGCAGCACCACCGGATGCCGCGTTCGCCGAGTTTCCCGTTTCCATGAGGATTGCGTTGTGTCAGTTCGACCTTGCCTGGCTTGACCGCCCAAAGAGTTTCGAAACCGTGCGCCGGTTGGTGGAGGCCCGGCGACCCGCGGAGAACACGCTCCTGGTCTTGCCGGAGATGTTCGCGACCGGGTTTTGCCTGGACACCCTCGAAACCCGGGAGTGGCCCGGCGGTGACACGGAGAACTTTCTCTCGGACCTGGCGCAGGATTTCCACCTGTACGTCCTCGCCGGCCTCGTGCGGGCGGCGACGGCGGGCACGGCACGCAATGAGGCCACGCTGGTCGGTCCGCGCGGCCGCGAACTGGGTCGCTACGCCAAGCTGCATTTGTTTTCGGCGGCGGGCGAGGATCGCGCCCACTCCGCCGGCGATGCGGTGGAGACCTTCGCGGTCGAGGACACGAGGGTGGCGCCGTTCATCTGTTATGACCTGCGATTCCCCGAGATTTTCCGCACGGCGGTCCAGCAGCGGGCGGAGGTGTTCGTGGTCATCGCCAACTGGCCGGCCGTCCGGGTGGATCACTGGGTGACGCTCTTGCGGGCCCGCGCGATCGAGAATCTCGCATACGTGATCGGGGTGAATCGCATCGGCCGCGATCCGCACAATGAATACCCCGGACGAAGCCTGGTCGTGGATCCGCGCGGCGAGGTGGTTTTCGACGCCGCGGAGCGCGAAGGCGTGTTCGAGCCGGAGCTGGACCTCGCGGGGCGGCGCGCATGGCGGGAGGAGTTCCCGGCCCTGCGCGCCTCGCGATACCGTTGATCCCCATGACCCGCGCCGAAGCCTGGCAGTTGCTCACGGAGTTCACGGCGTGTCGGAGTCGCTCCGCAAGCACGCGCTCGCCGTGGAGGCAGCGATGCGCCACTACGCGCCACGCTGGGGCGGGGACGTGGACTCATGGGGTCTCGCCGGCCTGTTGCACGACTTTGATTAGGAGCGGTGGCCGCAGCCGCCGGACCACACGCGCGAAGGAACGCGCCTGCTGCGCGAGCGGGGTGTGGACGAGGAGGTCGTCGGCGCCATTCTGGCCCATGCGGAGTGGAACCAGGCCGAGTATCCCCTGGACCGGCCCATCCGCCGCGCGCTGTTTGTGGTGGATGAATTGTGCGGCTTTTCGACGGCGGTGGCCTATGTCAGGCCGGAGCGGCTGGCGGGCCTGACCGCCGCCAGCGTGCGCAACAAGATGAAGCAGAAGTCGTTCGCCGCCGCCGTCAAGCGGGAGGACATCGAGCGCGGCGCCGCGTTGCTGGGCCTGCCGCTGGACGACCACATTGGTCACGTGATCACCGCCATGCAGAGCATCGCCCCGGAGCTCGGGCTGGTTTGAAGCCGGCCCGCCCGCCGGCCGGTCAGTGCCGGCCCCAGAAAAAGCTCGCCGCCAACAGCGCCGCCACGCCGTAAAGCCACGGCGACACCTCCCGGGCGCGCCCCCGGCTGACCGCCGCCAGCGGTTGACGCCCTCGCGCCGCGCGTCCTTGTGTCCCCCCAACCTCCCGGCCCGAGGCCGGGCGTGGCGGAGCTTGGTCTGCCGAGCCGTCAGAACCCGAAAAAACGCTGCGCTTCGGCCCCGCCGGCGACGGTCGCCGCCCGCCCAAGCACGATTTCCCCGGCCACGCCCGCCCTGCGTTGCTGTCTTCCCCCTCAAACTGTCAACCCCATTCGCATCGTAATGATTGAGGGGGCAGTTCCGGTCGTTGCCGCACGGGCTTGACAGGCGCGGCAAAACGGGTTTAATCGCCGGCGTTTGATGAAACGGTTTGCGAACAAGGTTCTCGGGCTGGTCGCCGTAGTCGGCTGCGGCGCCGCCGGGGGGCTTTGTCGCGCGTAAGAACGCTTTGCACCAAAACCCACGGCTGGCCGCCAGTCGTGGGTTTTTTGTTGCCCGGCGACCGGCGACGGCCATTTCCAAAACCAAAACCATGAGCAAGACGACCAAAAGCCCCAAGTCCACCCCTTCCCCCCGCGCGGGCCGCGGCACCCGCGGTCCGGCCATGCTGGGCAGCGAAATTCTCGTCAAAGCCCTCGAGCGCGAGGGCGTCGAGGTCATTTTCGCCTACCCGGGCGGCGCGAGCATGGAAGTGCATCAGGCGCTGACGCGCTCGAAGCAGATTCGCACCTACCTGCCCCGGCATGAGCAGGGGGGGGTGTTTGCCGCCGAAGGCTATGCCCGGGCCACGGGCCGCGCGGGCGTGTGCATGGCCACCAGCGGCCCCGGCGCCACGAACCTGGTCACCGGGATTGCAGATGCCTACATGGACTCGGTGCCCCTGGTGGCCATCACCGGCCAGGTGCCGCAGCACATGATCGGCAAGGGCGCGTTCCAGGAGACCGACATCTTCGGCATGACCCTGCCGGTGGTGAAGCACAGCTATCTGGTCACCGACGTGAACGACATCCCGCGCATCGTCAAGGAGGCGTTTTACATCGCCCAGACCGGCCGGCCGGGGCCGGTGGTGATTGACCTGCCCAAGAACGTGCAGCAGCAGCGCACGCAGCCGGTGTTCCCGGACCAGGTGCACCTGCGCGGGTACGATCCCGACCGCCGGGCGGAGGACGTGGCGCTGCACGAAATCATTGGTCTGATCGAGCGGGCCGAGCGGCCGGTCCTGTACTGCGGCGGGGGGATCATCACCAGCGGAGCGGCGGAAGAACTGCGCCGATTTGCCCGCGCGACCGGCATCCCGGTCACCACCACCATCATGGGGTGCGGGGTGTTCCCGGAGACGGACCCCCTGTCGCTCAAGTGGCTGGGGATGCACGGCGCCGCCTACGCGAACTGGGCCGTGGCCGAGGCCGACCTGCTGCTGGCCTTCGGGGTGCGCTTTGACGACCGGGTGACCGGCAAGGTGGAGAAGTTCTGCGAGCACGGTACGATTGTGCACGTGGACATTGACCCCTCGGAGATCAACAAGAACCGCCGGGTCCACCTGCCCATCATCAGCGACATCCGCTACGCGCTGCGTCGGCTCAATGCCCTCCTGGCGGAGCGGCCGGTGCAGAAAAAGTTCACCGCCTGGCATCAACGGATCGCCGAACTCAAGGCGAAGGCCCCGCTGCGCTGGCAGTTGACCCCCGAGGCGCTCAAATCCCAACACGTGCGTGACCACGTGCGGGGCGACCCCGGCCAGGTGATCCTGCCCCAGGAGGCGGTGGCGCTGTTGTATGAACTGTCCGGCGGCGACGCCATCATCACCACCGGGGTGGGGCAGCACCAGATGTGGGCCGGGCAGTTTTACCAGTTTGTGCGCCCGCGCCAGTTCATCACCAGTGCCGGGCTGGGGGCGATGGGGTTCGGCTGGCCGGCGGCGCTGGGCGCCAAGGTCGCGTGCCCGGACAAGCAGGTCGTTGACATTGATGGCGACGGCTCCTTCCTGATGAACATCCAGGAGCTGGCCATGGCGCACATCGAGGGCATTGCCGCCAAGGCGATGGTGCTCAACAACCAGCACCTGGGCATGGTGGTGCAGTGGGAGGACCGTTTCTACAACAGCAACCGCGGCCACACCTACCTGGGGGACCCCCACCGCCGCGAGCAGATTTACCCCGACTTCGTGGCCATTTGCCGGGCCTTCAACGTGCCCTGCGAGCGGGTCGTGTACCGCCGCGACCTGCGCGCGGCGATTCAACGGATGCTCGCGGCCGACGAGCCCTACGTGCTGGACATCATCACGCCGTACACCGAACACGTGCTGCCCTTCATTCCGGCCGGCAAAACCGTGCAGGAGATGATCTGGCAGTAAGCGCGGCAGGAAGCGCCAAGCACCAAGCGCGGCCCGCCCGGGGCGCCCCGAACCCCGGGGGCGTTGAGCGCGCTCGTCGGGGGCGTCTGACCCCCGGAAATGGCCGGGGGCGGCCACCGCCGCGACCCAGGGCCGATTCCGGGCCGGGCAAGCCCCGTTCAGGCCGCGTCTGCGGGCAGGTGTTGCATCAGGGCCGCCATCGCCAGCGCGGTTTCGGCGGCCTCACGCCCGCGGTTGAGCCGGCCCAGGCAACGCGCCCGCGCCTGCTCCTCGGTGTCCAGCAGCAGGACCTCGTGGATCACCGGCAGGCCCAGCTCGAGCTGGAGCCGCGCCAGCGCGTCGGTGACCGCCCGGCCGATGAGGTCGGCGTGGGCGGTTTCCCCGCGGATCACCACGCCCAAGCAGATCAGGGCGTCAAAGCGCGGCCTGGCCCGGGCCAGGCGCGCGGCCACCGCCGGAATTTCAAACGCGCCCGGGACCCGGACCACCCGCACCGCGGCGCCCGCCGAGGTCAACGTCTGCCGCGCCGCGCGCACCAGGGCATCGGCGTAGCGGGCGTTGTAACGCGCGGCAATCAGCGCGAAGCGCCCCCCCCGGGAGCGGATGCGGTGGGATTTCAGGGCTTTCAGCATGGCGGGCAGTGGGGGCGCTCAGAGCAGGTGCCCCATTTTCTCCCGCTTGGTTTTCAGGTAGCGGGCGTTGTGGGGGTTGGGCGGGACGCGGATGGGCACCACCTCGGTGATCACCAGGCCGTAACCCTCCAGCCCCACCAGCTTGCGGGGGTTGTTGGTCAGCAGCCGGATGGTGCGCAGGCCCAGATCGGTCAGAATCTGCGCGCCCAGACCGTACTCGCGCAGGTCCATCGGATAACCGAGCCGGAGGTTGGCCTCCACCGTGTCGAGGCCGGCCTCTTGCAGTTTGTAGGCGCGAATCTTGGCCGGCAGGCCGATGCCGCGGCCCTCCTGGCGCATGTACACGAGCACGCCCCGGCCTTCGGCGCTGATCTGGCGCAGGGCCTGGTGGAGTTGGGGGCCGCAGTCGCAGCGGCGCGAGCCGAACACATCGCCGGTGAGGCATTCGCTGTGGACGCGCACCAGCACGTTTTTCTGGCCGGCGACTTCGCCGCGTACCAGCGCCAGGTGATGCTGGCCGTCGAGCTTGGACCGGTACAGGTGCAGCACAAAGTCGCCGTACTCGGTGGGCAGATGCACCGTTTCCACCCGCTCGACCAGCCGCTCGCGGGTGCGCCGGTAGGCGATGAGCGCCTCGATGGTGCCCAGCTTGAGCCGGTGTTTGCGCGCGAACCGGCGCAGCTCCGGCAACCGGGCCATCGAGCCGTCGTCGCTCATGATTTCGCAGATCACCGCCACGGGCCGGCAACCGGCCAGCACCGCCAGGTCCACCGCCGCCTCGGTGTGCCCCGCCCGCTGCAACACCCCGCCCGGCTTGCTGCGCAGGGGAAAAACGTGGCCGGGCTGGACCAGGTCGCTGGGCGTGGCGGTGGGGTCGGCCAGCACGGCGATGGTGCGGGCGCGGTCCGCCGCGCTGATCCCGGTGGTGATGCCCCGGGCGGCGTCCACGCTCACCTGGAAGTCGGTTTTGAAGGACTCGCGGTTGTCCCGGACCATCCGCTCGATGCCGAGTTGTTGGAGCCGTTCCGAGGTGGTGGGCACGCAGATCAACCCGCGGCCGAACCGGGCCATGAAGTTGACCGCTTCCGGGGTGACGTGCTCGGCGGCCATGACCAGGTCCCCCTCGTTTTCGCGGTCGGCATCGTCCACCACGATCACCATCCGTCCCCGGCGGATGTCGGCGATGAGGTCTTCGATGGAGTCAAACTCCGGTCGTTTCACAGAACCCACAGCCTAGGCAACCGGCGGACAAACGCCAGCCGCAAAGTCGGCCGGCGGCAGGCCGGCGGCGTTCCGGGCTGCGGATCAGGCCCGGCCGGGGTCAGGGTCGGCACTCAGGTCCGGTGTGCGGCCAGGAAGCGCTCGATCTCGGCCCGGTGCGGCGCCGAAGCCTGCGCGCCGGGTCGGGTCACCGACAGCGCCGCGGCCGCGTTGGCAAAACGCACCGCCTCCAGCAATGGCCTTCCCTCCGCCAGCGCCACGGCCAGCGCCCCGTTGAACACGTCCCCGGCCGCCACCGTGTCCACCGCCCGCACCCGGAATCCCGGCACCCGTTGCCGCAGGTGGTCGGCGGCCACAAAGGCGCCCCGCGCGCCAAGTGTGAGGACCACGGTGCCCACCCCGCGCGCAAGCAACCGTTCGGCCGCGCGCGCCGCGGAACGGTCGTCGCGCACGCGCACCGCGGTCAACACCTCCGCCTCGGTCTCGTTCGGGGTGAGCAGCGACACACACCGCAGCAACGAATCGGGCAGCTCCCGGGCCGGGGCGGGGTTCAGCAGGACACGCACCCCGGCCCGGGCGGCGAGGTGGGCGGCGGTCTGCACCGCCTCGAGGGGCGATTCCAGTTGCAGGAGCACCGCCGCCGCCCGCGCAATGGTCGGACGGGCGCGGCGCACATCCGCCGCCGCGAGCCGGGCGTTGGCGCCGCCGGCCACGGCAATGCAGTTTTCGCCGTTTCGAGCCACAAAGATCAGGGCCACGCCGGAGGGCGCGGTCGGGTCCCGGCGCACGTGGGTCACCACCAATCCCTCCCGCCGAAAACCGGCCAGGGCGCGATCGCCAAAAAGGTCGCGGCCCACGCGGGCCACCAGGGCCACGCGCCCGCCGGCGCGCGCGGCGGCCACCGCCTGGTTGGCGCCCTTGCCGCCGCCGGCCAGGCGGAATTCGCCCCCCAACAGCGTTTCGCCCGGCCGCGGGAGGCGGTCCAGATGGATGACCATGTCGGTGTTCGAGCTGCCCACCACGACGAGGAAAGGTTTCATGGCTGAAAAAATCAGGCGACGCGCACGAGACGCTGGCGATAGCGATCCAGGATAACCGCGGTCACGATGACCGCGCCGGTGACCAGGCGCTTGGTTTCATCCCGCGCGCCCAGGGCGGCCAGGCCAGCGTTGAGCACGGCGATGATCAATACGCCCAGGAAAGTGCTCAGCACCGAGCCGCGTCCGCCCAGGAGACTGGTGCCGCCGATGACCGCCGCCGCGATGGCCTGCAACTCGAAGCCGGAACCGGCATTGGGGTTGGCCGCCTGGTAGCGCGAGGTGTCCACCACCGCCGCCAGGGCCACCAGCAACCCGGTCAGCCCGAAGACCGCCAGCTTGATCGGGCCGGGGTCAATGCCGCTCAGACGCACGGCTTCCTCGTTGGTGCCGATGGCCACCAGGTAACGCCCAAACACCGTGCGGGTCAGCGCCAGATGGGCGAGGATCACCACCGTCAGCGCCAGCAAAAAGGGCAGCGAGAGTCCCAGCACGTGCGTTTCGGCGATGCCGGCCACCGCCGGGCCAATGTACTGGGTACGGGAGCCGGATAATGCGTGCGCACCGCCCCGGGCCATTTCCAGCATCCCCAGGGTGACGATGAACGAGGGCAGACGCCAGCGCAGGGAGACCAGCCCGTTGAACGCGCCACACCCCGCGCCCGCCAGCAGGGCCAGGGCCACGGCCGGCCCCAACGGCCATCCCCACTGCGCCAGGGCCACGCCCAGCACCGCGGTGCACAAGCCCAGCACCGACCCCACGGACAGATCAATTTCCGCCACGATCAGCACGTAGGTCATGCCCGTGGCCAGCAGCAACGCCGCGGGAATCTGGTTGGCAATGGCGCGAAAATTGTCGGCGGTGAGAAAGTTGCGCGTGGTCAAACCAAAGGCGAGGACCAACACCCCCAGGGCCAGGGTCAGCCCGAGGTAGTCGGCAATCCAAGCGGGCCAGGCGCGGTGGGAACCGGAAGTTGTATCGGCGTTGTTCATGGCCGCGTAACCGCGGGGCTTGTCGGCTGCGGCGACATTGAGCCTGTCTCCGGCGGCTTCGACAAGGCCGCTTCGCGGGGGGCGGTGCCAACTCCACGGGGTTTTCGGCGGCAAATCGTGCGGAAGGGTTGGCGCGGTTTGAAAAGGCAGGGGCTTGCAGCGCTCACATTCAGGTCCGGGCCGCTTTGAGGCCGCCCTTTGCGAAGCTGAAAGATGCCGATTTCCCCGGGCTTGCCTTGAGCTGCGGGCCGCACGCAGAAAACGGGGTGCACCCCGAAAACCGCCGGATGTCAACCGGGTGAAAAAAACTTGCGCCGGGGTTTCCGCAGGACTACATATCCCGTCATGAAGCTGAACCGATTTGCCTTTCTGAGCGCGCTGGTAATGGGCGGACTGTCCTTGTCTGCGGTCCTGTGGGCCGGTGAACCCAAGAAAAAATTCCCCAAGCCCTACCCGATGGAGGTTTGCGTGGTGTCCGGCGAGAAGCTCGGGGAGATGGGGGAACCATTCGTCATCGAGCACCAGGGACAACAGGTCAAATTCTGCTGCAAAGGTTGCAAGAAGGATTTTGATGCCGACCCCAAGAAGTTCATGGCCAAAATCGAGGAGGCCGCCAAGAAGGTTAAGAAGCACCCGGCCAAGACCTGCCTCATGTCCGGCGAGCCGCTGCCGGCCGAGGCGCCCGCCTCGATCTACAAGGGCCAGGAGTTCAAATTCTGCTGCGAAGATTGCCAGAAAAAGTTCGACAAGGACCCGGCCAAATACGCCGCCAGGCTGCCGAAAAACTGAGGCGCGGGTAACCTCCGCGGCCACTTGCCACGTATGAGGCTTGTTTGGGCCATTCTGACCAGCCTGCTACTGGCGCTCGGCCAGGAATGGTCCACGTGGTCGGTAAACGCAGCCGCCGCGAACGACCGGCCCTGCCGTCATTGCCCTTGCGGCGAGAGGGGCTGCTGCGTAAGCGACGCACCCGTCGCGCCGCCGCCCGCTTCGCCCGCCTTGCCCGTCTCCCCGGTTTCGCATTCCGAAGAACTCAGCTTCCTGACCGTCCTCTTGACGCTGCCCGTCCCCGCTTCGATTTCTGCCGGGGACCTTCCCGGCGGCGCGCAGAACCTTCCTTCTTCCTCCGGCGTTCCGCTGCACGTGCGGAATTGCTGCTTCCTGATCTGACCTGACCGCCCACGACGGGTGGGGTGTGCCTTGATCCGGCACACCAGGTTTGCCTTTGCAGTTTGGAGTTGGTTTCCGTGTCCGTGTTTTTTTTATGAAGTCCTTTGCCCTGGTCAGGTCCGGGTTGTTGGAAATGGTTCGCAGTGCCGTGCCTCCGAGAGCCGCGGCGGCGCCGGGCACTGCACCTCAGGTCCGCAGCCTGTCCCGTCATTCCCGCGACCACCGCGGTCCGGACCAATCCCGCGCGGTGGGCGCGGTGCGACTCGTTGCTTCGTCCCGGTACGTTCATCCCATTTCCCCACCCCAGAGCCCCGAGCAATTGAATTTCCGGTTGGGCCGGCTTACGCGGCGGATGTGGCTGGTGCTAAGTGCGGGTTTGTTGGCCGGCTGCCAGGGCATCTCCACCCGGAGCGAGCGCCAGGCACGGGCCGACCTGCAGGCGGTGACGCGGATCTATCAGCCCGGAGTGCGGCCGGCCCCGCTGCCCGTGCTCGACACCAACGCCACGCTCGGCACGTTGTTGACCTACGCCCTGCTCAACCAACCTCGGGTCGCGGCGGCCTATTACGAGTACGCGGCGGCCGTCGAGCGCATCACCACGGCCCGATCCCTCCCCGATCCGCGCCTGACGTTCGAGCTGGACATCCAGGACGTGGTCATGACCGTGATGCCCGGTCTGATGGCCGAGGTGCCGTGGGTCAAGAAGCTGCGCCTCCGGGCCGAGGCCGCTTCGGCGGAGAGTCAGGCCAGGTATTTTGCTTTCGAGTCCACCGTGCTTCAGACAGCCTACGCGGTCAAGAGGCCCTATTACCAACTGCATTTCCTGGAGCAGCGGCTGCGCCTCCTGCGTGAAACCCTGGCGCTGGCAGGCGAGCTGGAACAAATCGCCCGTGCGCGATACCAAGCCGGCACGGTGACACTCCAAGATGTCCTGCGCGCCCAGATTGAGCAGGAACGGTTGCGCGTGGACATTGCGAACCTCGAGGATTCACGCGCGCCGTTGCTGGCGCAACTCAAGGCCGCGCTCGGCCTGCGGGCCGACCAGCCCGACCCGCCCCTGCCGCAGCAGTTCGAGTCCACCCCGCTGGACCTGACCGGCGAGCAGCTTTGGACCACGGCACTGGCGCGCAACCCGCGGCTCAAGCAGATGGAGGCCGAAGTGCGCCTGGCCGAAGCCGGCCTCCGGCTGGCGCATCAGAGCCGGTTGCCGGACTTCAGCGCCGGGCTCGAAGCCGACGTCAAGGCCGCGCCGGTGATGTGGCGCCCCACCTTGGGCATCACGCTGCCCATCTGGCGCGACAAGATCGCGGCCGAGCTGGCGGCGGCGCAGTCTGCCAAACGCGCCGCCCAAGCCAGGCTCTCGGCGGAGCAAATCCAGTTGGCGGTCGAGCTGGCAGACAAATCGTTCCAGTACCGGGAGGCCACGCGCAACCTGGCGTTGCTGCTGGACAGCCTGTTGCCGAAGGCCCGGCAAGCGCTCGAAGTGGCCCGGGCCGGCTACCGTGTCGGCAAGACGGACTTTATCAACCTGCTGGAGGCGGAGCGGGCGCTTTTGGAATTTGGGCTGGCCGAAGTGGACGCGCGCACCCGGCGCGAACTGGCCCTGGCCGACTTGTCGCTGCTTATTGTGGGCCTTCAGCCCCCGGGCGCGCCCGTGATTGGCGTGGCTGCGCAGGTCGAATCTTCAACCCCTTTGAACCCCCAACCAGAATCCCATGCGCACTAAACTTGTTCCCATCTTGATTCTGGCCGTGACTGTGGCCCTGGGCCTGGCCGTGAGCGGCTGCCGACCAGCCGACAAACCACCCGCCACCCAATCGGCAGGCAAGCAAAAGTATCACTGCCCGATGCACCCGACCTACGTGAGCAACCGGCCCGGGGACTGCCCGATCTGCAACATGAGGCTTGTCCCCATCAAGGACGACAAGGCCGCGGCGAAAGCGGCGCCCAAGCCGGCGGCCGGGGACGACAAGATGGCGCAAGTTAAACCGGGCCAATTCTACTGCCCGATGGGAGCCGAACACGTGCAGGACCAGCCCGGCCAGTGCCCCAAGTGCGGCATGGAGCTGGTCGAGAAGAAAGCACCGCCGGCCGGCCACGAAGGCCACGCGACGGGCGCAGAGGCGGCCGCAAGCGTTCCGGGCCGCGTCGTCATTGCGCTCTCGCCCGACAAGCGGCAGTTGATTGGACTCAGGTTGTCGAAGGTCGAGAAACGCAGCCTCACCCGCGTGGTGCGGACGGTGGCCCGGGTGGAACACGATGAAACCCGCTACGCCAAAGTCGCGCCCCGCTTCGCCGGCTGGGTGCGCCGGCTGCATGTGAACTTCACCGGTGCACCGGTGGAAAAGGGGCAACCGCTGTTCACGGTCTATAGTCCCGAGTTGTTTTCGGCCGAGAACGAATACCTTGTGGCGTGGCGCGCCGTGAAACAGTTGAGGGACGACGCGCCGGCCGATCAAAAAGAATCCGCCAACGCCCTGCTGGAATCGGCGCGGCTGCGTCTGGCGCTGTTTGAGATTGGCGACCGCGAAATCCGGGAACTCGAAGAGCGCGGCCAAGCCAGTCCCGAGCTGCTGTTCCGGGCGCCGTTCTCCGGGCATGTCCTGGTGAAGAACGCGGTCGAGGGCCAGGCGTTTAGGGCCGGTGAATCGCTGTATGAAATAGCCGACCTCTCGCATCTGTGGCTGCGGGCTTACGTTTTCGAGTTCGAGCTGCCGCTGGTTTACGTCGGGCAGGAGGCCGAGGTGACCTTTCCTTACCTGGGGAACCGGTCCTACCCCGCCAAGGTCACGTTCATCTACCCACACATCGAACCGCAGACCCGACGCGGGGAAATCCGGCTGGAACTGGACAACCCCGACCATCTGCTTCGCCCGGACATGTGGGCCAACGTCGAATTGCAGATTCCGGTGGGCGAGAAGCTCATTGTGCCGGCCAGCGCGGTGATTGACACCGGCCAGCGGTATGTGGCGTTCGTGGACGGCCCGGACCACCGCCTGGAGCCGCGCGAAATAAAGATCGCCACCAAGACCGACGACCACTACGAGGTCGTTTCCGGCCTGAGGGAAGGCGAACAGGTGGTCACGCGCGCCTTGTTCCTGGTGGACTCCGAAAGCCAGCTCAAGGCGGCGATTGCGGGAATGGCCGCGCATGGGGTACATGAACGCTGAGCCGGCGATACGGAGAAGCGGGGAAACGGAGAAAAGCAACTCGCGGTTCTCAGCAGAAGGTGAGACAAATGGACCCCAAATCAGCAAAACTATGAGCACGATCAGACATTACCGGGAATTGAACGTTTACCAGAACGCGATGGACTGGGTCGTCAAAGTCTTCGAGTTGACCAAGGCCTTCCCGCTGGAAGAACGATCCTCGCTCACCGATCAGATGCGGCGATCATCCCGGTCGGTTTGCGCCAATCTGGCGGAGGCGTGGCGGAAGCGGCGCTACGAAGCGGCTTTCGTTTCAAAGCTCCGCGATGCGGAGACCGAGGCGGCTGAGACACAGGTCCATGCTGAGGTTGCTTGGCGCTGCGGCTACCTGACTGAGGCGACATTCCGCAGGATCGATGCCGCTTATGATCAGATCATCGGCCAGATTGTGAAAACGGCCGATCAGCCAGAAAAGTGGCTCATCCGGCCGCGCCGTGGGGGAGAAACGGAGAAACGGAGACCCGCCGAAGCGACCGGGCAACCATCGCGGCCATGAACGCCCACGAACCAGATGTCCCGAACTCTCCCGCAGAGTCTCCGGCTGCCCGCGTCCCCGTTTCTCCGTCTCCCCGTTTCTCCGATTCCCCCATCGAGCGCCTCATCGAGTGGAGCGCGCGGAACAAGTTCATGGTCTTCATGTTGGTCGGCGCGCTGGTGCTCGGCGGGCTTTATTCCCTGCGCCACACGCCGCTGGACGCGCTGCCCGATCTGTCCGATGTCCAAGTGATCGTGTTCACGCAGTGGGAGGGCCGCAGCCCCAACCTGGTCGAGGACCAGATCACCTACCCGATCGTCACCAAACTCATTTCGGCGCCCAAGGTCAAGGTGGTGCGCGGCTACTCGTTTTTTGGGTACTCGTTTGTCTATGCCATCTTCGAGGACGGCACCGATATCTACTGGGCCCGATCGCGCGTGATCGAATACTTGCAGGGCCTGTCCGGCCAGCTCCCTCCGGGTGTCACACCGACTCTTGGCCCAGACGCTACCGGCGTGGGCTGGGGATTCCAGTACGCGCTGGTGGACAAAACCGGCAAGCACGACCTGGCCGACCTGCGCTCGTTCCAAGACTGGCATTTGCGTTATTGGCTGCAAAGCGTCGAGGGCGTGGCCGAGGTGGCCACCTTCGGCGGCTTTGAAAAGCAATATCAGGTCGAGTTGGACCCGAACAAACTGCTCGCCTACAACCTCCCTCTCAGCGCGGTCGTTTCGGCCATCCGCAGCGCCAACAACGACGTGGGCGGCCGCGAGTTGGACCGCTACGGCACGACGTACCTCATCCGCGGGCGCGGCTACATCCAGTCGCTGGAGGACCTGCGTCTGGTGGTGGTGGGCGCTACCCCTGAGGGCACGCCCCTGCTGCTGCGCGACGTGGCCCGGAACATCACCCTCGGCCCGGAAATGCGCCGCGGAGCGGGGGAGTTAAACGGCGAGGGCGAAACCGTCGGCGGGATTGTGGTGGTGCGGTTCGGGCAGAACGTCTTGCAGGTCATAGACCGCATCAAGCAAAAACTTGCCGAGGTGAGGCCGTCGTTGCCCGAGGGCGTCGAGATCGTGACCACCTACGACCGGTCGGACCTGATCAAGCGTTCCATCCACACGCTCACCCGCACGATCATCGAGGAAGCCATCATCGTTTCGATCATTGTCATCGTGTTCCTGTTGGACTTCGGCGGCGCGCTGCGCGCCATCATCACCCTGCCCATCGCGGTGGTGCTGGCGTTCATCCCGATGTACCACATGGGGCTGACGGCCAACATCATGTCGCTGGCCGGCATCGCCATTGCCATCGGCGCCATCTGCGACGAGGCAGTGGTGATGGTGGAAAACGTCCACAAACACCTCGAACACGCCCCGGCCGGGCTGACGCGCCGGCAAAAGCAGGAAATCATCATCCGCGCCTGCAAGCAGCTCGGTAAACCGCTGTTCTTTGCCCTGCTGGTCATTACGGTGAGCTTCATGCCGGTGTTCACCCTGGAGGAACAAGAGGGCCGCCTGTTCAAGCCGCTGGCCTTCACCAAAACCTTCACCATGGCCTGGGCCGCGTTCCTGTCGGTGACCATCGGCCCCGCGCTCATCGTGTTGATGACCGGGGCCAAGGTCATCCCCGAACACCGCCATCCCATCAGCCGGTTCCTGCACCGGCTTTACTATCCGTGGGTCAGCGCCCTGATGCGCCGGCGCATCCTGTCGATCCTCATCGCCGTCGCGGCGGTGGCTTCGGCGATCCCGATCTACCAGAAACTCGGCTCGGAGTTCATGCCGCCGTTGAACGAGGGCACCATCCTCTACATGCCCACCTCGTTGCCGACCATGTCCATCTCCGAGGCCACGCGGCTGCTCCAGATTCAGGACCGTCTCCTCAAGCAGTTTCCCGAGGTCCTGACCGTGCACGGCAAGGCCGGTCGCTCCGAAACTTCCACCGACCCCGCGCCCCTGGAGATGTTCGAGACCGTCGTCGCGCTCAAACCGGAAAAAGATTGGCGCCGAGTGCCCCACCCGCGCTGGTATTCGAGCTGGGCGCCCGAATGGCTGCAAAAGCCGCTGCGCAGAATCTGGCCCGACACCCGGCCCATCACCTGGGAAGAACTCATCACCGAGATGGACGAGGCGCTGCAAATCCCCGGCCAAGTCAACGCCTGGACCATGCCCATCAAGGCCCGCATTGACATGCTGACCACTGGCATCCGCACGCCGGTGGGCATCAAACTCGCCGGTCCGGACCTGGCAGTGCTCGAACAACTCGCGAAGAAGGTAGAGGCCGCCGTGCGCGAGCTCCCCGGCACGGCGTCGGCCTATGCAGAGCGGGTCACCGGTGGGCTGTTCCTCGATATCGACATCGACCGTAAGGCGATCGCCCGCTACGGCCTGACGGTGGGCGACGTGCAAGACGTGGTGGCCTCGGCGGTGGGCGGCCAG
>CALFAV010000005.1 GCA_937946835.1 uncultured Verrucomicrobiae bacterium
CCCGCCGGCGCCTGACCCGCAGCTTGAAGTTTTCCCGGCCCGGGTGCTTGAACCGGCGGTCGCGCGCGTGTCCGGTGCGCACCTCGAGCCACCGACGCAAGGAGCCGGTCCGCCGTCCCTGCAGCCGAAGCCCGCCCCGGCGCCGACGTTGGTGTGGCTCAAATCTGGCCATCCGCCTGCCCACGCGGTAAGAGTCTGACCCGGCATCGCTGCTGATGCCGCAGCCAGACGTGGGCGAGACCGTCCAACCAAACTCCGGTCCTCCTGCGGGCGGAAAACGGCCTCCTCCGCCCGGGGGAGGTGTTTTTTTGCTGGTGGTACTGTCCCTGGCCGCGGCCTGGGTCGCCGCCGGCTCGGTGGGCCTGATGGCGCATCCGCTGCGACGCATTGTCGCGGGACTTTTGTTGGTGGGCGGGGTGCTGTCCGCGTTGCCGCCGGCCGCCGTCATGGGACCGGGCTGGCGAAAGCAGTGGGGCTGGCTCCTGGCCGCGGGGGCGCTGCTGGCGGCGCCGTTTCCGGTCATCAACGTGCTGGCGGCCGGTCTGGTCCTGGGTGCGGCGGCGACCGCTGCGCAGTCCGGGGAAGGCCGGCGCGTGTTTGGGGCGGGCGCGCAGGCGGTGCTGGTGTTCGCGTTGTACCTGTTCGCGGTGACGTTGGTGCCGTGGGGCTGGTGGGCCGCCGACCACCTGGCCCGGCTGCTGGGCCGGGTCGTCAGTCTGGCCGGACCCTGGCCGTTGGAGGTCGGGCGCACGTATGCGGGGTTGGATTACCTGGTGCTCTCGACCACGTTTTGTGTCTTGCTCGCCCGACAGTCCGGCCGGCGCGGATTCCGCTTCTGGAGCGCGCTGGTGCTGAGTGTGGGTTTGGTACACCTGGCGTACCTGTTCGCCGTGGCCGGTTTCCCCCGCTGGCGGGAGTGGTTGCCCACCCTGGTCACGCCGCCCCGCCTCCCCGGGCTGGCGCCCACGACCAAGTCCCTCGCGGAGATTGTGCTCTGGCAATTGCCGTGGCTGGGACTGGTGTTGCACCTGCCGCTGGTGGGCTGGTGGACCTGGCGGCTGGGCCGGCCGGGAATCAGCACGGAGGCAGGCTCACCCCCCGTCGCCAAACCGGCCGCCGGCCTTCCGCTTCTGCCGCGCTGGTCCTGGGTTGCCCTGCTCCTGGCCGTGGCGGTGCCGGGGGTGATGTTGCTCAACCTCCGGCCGCTGAGTCTCAAGGGCCGCAAAATTGTGGTGTACGAAAAGGGCTTTCTGAACTGGCTCAAGCCCCGGCACGGCGACTACGGCCGGCTCAGCGTGGGGATGTACGGGATGTGGCCCGCGTTTTGCGCCAGCTACGGCGCGCAGTGTGTGATTTCGCCCGATCTTGCAGAGCCGGACCTGGCCGGGGCGGATTTGCTGGTTCTGATCTTTCCGAACCGACCGTGGGAACCGGGCCAGTTGGAGCGCATCCAGCGCTTTGTTTCCGCCGGCGGCACCCTGCTGGTGCTGGGCGAGCACACGGTGCGCGAAAAGGACGGCGGCAATCGGTTCAACGAAGTGCTCGGTCCCACCGCGATGCAGGTGGCCTTTGACTCGGCCATGTTTGCCGTGGGCGGCTGGTTGCACTCGTACCAGGCGCTGGCCCACCCGGCCGCCCTGGGCCTCCGGGATGACCGCAATCAGTTTGGCGTGGTCATCGGCGCCTCGGTTGAAGCCGGCTGGCCCGCGCGCCCGCTGCTGGTGGGACGCTGGGGCTGGGCCGATCCGGGCGATGTGACCAACGACGAAACCCGCGGCGGCTCGATGATGGGCAACCAGAAGTACGACGCCGGGGAGCGTCTGGGCGACGTGCTCTTGGCCGCCGAGCAACGCTGGGGCCGCGGCCGCGTGGTGGTCTTCGGCGACACGTCCGGCTTCACCAACGGCATCCTCGTTGGTTCGCATCAGTACGTGGCGGCGCTGCTGGCCACGTTGTGCCAAAAGATCGAGTTTGGCGCCGGCCGGATGGTGGCCGCCCTGGCGGGGTGTCTGTTGCTGGCCGGGTGGGTTTGGCGTCAGCCCCGGCCCGGCCGGCTGCTGAGCGTCGCCCTCGTGTTCGGAGCCGCCACCTGGGGCGCGGCTGCCTGGTCGGCGGCCCGGGCCAATCTGGTCCCGGACGGCCGCGGCGCGCAGCCCAACAACCTGGCCTACCTGGACAGCACGCACGCGGAGCGGGTCAGCGGCGAGTCCTGGCGTCCCAACGGCCTGGGCGGGCTCCAGCTCACCCTGATGCGCAACGGGTACCTGGTGTTGAGCCTGCCAGAGTTCACCGCGCGGCGGCTGGAAGGGGCCGGATTGCTGGTCTGCGCCGCGCCGGGCCGTCCGTTCACCGCGCGCGAGCGGGCCGTGGCGCGCAGTTTTGTCGAGCGCGGGGGCATCCTCATCTTCACCGTGGGCTGGCCGGAAGCGGCCGCCAGCCGACGGCTGCTGGCGGAGCTGGGATTTTTTGTGGGCGGCCGCGGGGCGGCGGAGGGCCGGGGGCCGGAGCCGAAGCCGTTCGGGCACTTCAAGGCGCCGTACTACAACGGCGGGGATTACATGGCCTACGTGCGCTTCCACGCCGCCTGGGCGGTTGAGTCCTCCGACCCGAACGCCCAGCCGTTGGCTTACGGCCCCCGCGACCCGCTCACCGGGCGGGACCCGACCGTGATCCTGATGCGGCGCCTGGGTCGGGGCAAGGTGGTGGTGGTGGCCGACAGTGAATTTGCGACCAACCAGAACCTGGAAAACGAGGGCGGCCAGCCCTTCGAAGGCCTGCGGGAAAACGCGCATTTCTGGCGCTGGTTGCTCAGCTACCTCAACGACCAACCGGTGTGGATCCCGCCCCGGCCGGAGCCGGAAACGCCCGCCGCGCGGCCGGGGGCCGCGCCACCACCCGGCGAGCCGTCCCCGGGTACCCCACCCCCGGGCGCCGCTCCCGCCGAAGGCCCGCCACCGGAAGGAGACACGCCATGAAACGACTCTGGCTGGGGTTGTTTCTGTTGGCGGCGTCCTGGCTCCCGGGCACCGGCTATTACCGGGCCGCGGATTGGGGCGCCTGGGGCCTGCTGGTCGCCGCGGGCCTGGCCTTGCTCTGCTTCTCACGCCTGGCCGGGCGATGGGGACCGGCCGGGCCGGAGATTTTCGGGCCGCAAGGGATTGTCCCTTGGACCGACCACCGCGGGCTGATGCTGGGGTTGTTGGCCCCGGCGGTGTGGGTGTTCCCCTGGCCGTATCGGTTGGCGCCCGGGTTGATGGCGCTCGCCGTATTGCTGGCGTGGCGACGGGCGCTGGTGAGTGGGGCTGGCCTTGAAGTCGGGGACCGGTCGGACCGGTCTTTGACCGGCGGTGTCCGACTGGCGGGAGTTGAAGCGGAAGGCCGGCCCGCGCCAGGGGCGGCAGAAGCGCGCTCGTTTCGTCTGGCCCTGGCCGAAGGTCTGGCGCTGGGGGGACTGGTCCTGGGGATTCAGGCGCTGGCCCTGCTGGTGTACCGCACGTTCACCTCGTACTCCCATGAACTGCCCGCCCCGGTGGCGCAGGTGTTGGGGTTGGTCCTGCGCTGGGCGGGTATCGAGACCGGTGTGGAGGTCGGCGGGGAACATCGGGCCCTGATGTTGCCGACCATGCGGCAGGTGCACGCGCTGGGAGCGACCTGGGAACTGCTGGTGGACCCGGGGTTGTGGTGTTTCCTGGTCACCGGCCTGGTGCTGGTGGCCGGTTGGGCTTTGCAGGGTGGGCGGGCGGTTCGCGGGGTGGCGACGCCGGTTCCCGTGTCGAGCCGAAAGACCCGTCGCAATCGCCCCCCGCCGCCTTCTCGCGCGCCGTTTTGGCGCGCGCTGGGGCGGCAGCCGTGGGTGCGGTTGGGGCTGGCCTGGGCCGGCGCGGCGCTGGTGTGGCTGCCGCTGCGGGTGTTGCTGCTGGCCGGGGTGATGGTGCACCGGGCGTTGTTGACCGAGTACGACGCGCCGCTGGACCTGATGCGGCCGTTTTGGAATGGCTGGGTGTTGCTGGGGCTGGGCTTGCCGCTGGTCTGGCTGCAGGCGCGCTGGCTGGGCGGTACGTGGAGGACGCTGGAGGTGAAGCACGGCCCCACCGTCCCCGTGCCACCGCTACCAACTGCGAAGGATGATTCCCTGACCGGCTCCGGGACGACGGTTGCCCTCCGTCCGGCGGGGATCGGGAAAGGGCTGGCGCCGGTGTGGGGAGGTGTGGTGCTGGTGACGCTGGGGGTGGTGTGGGACCCGGTGGGCACCCGCCAGGCGGGGCGCGTGGCCGTGGACGAGTACCATTCGAAGTGGGAGCCGACCGACCGGCCGTTCGACACCGAGTGGTACGGGCACTTGTCCGGGTACAACTACGCCTGCATTTACGATTATTGCTCGCGGTTTTTTCAGATGTCGCGGCTGACCGCGCCGCTGGACGACCGGACGCTGGCCGAGCTGGACGTGCTGGTGCTCAAGGTGCCCACCGCGCCCTACACGGCGGCGGAGATCGAGGCGGTGGTCCGGTTCGTCAAGCGGGGCGGGGGGCTGCTGTTGATCGGCGAGCACACCGACGTGTTCGGCACCGGCTACCATCTCAACGCCCTCGCCCGGCGTTTCGGGTTCGAGTACCGCTACGACTGCCTCTTCGGCATTGACTCGGTTTTCGAGCAGTACTACGTGCCGCCGTTTGTCCCGCACCCGGTGGTTCGGTATGTGCGGGGGATGGATTTTGCGACCTCGTGTTCCCTGCGCCCCTTCCAGCCCTGGCGCGGGCGCAGCGTCATCACCTCGACCGGGCTGAAAAACGCCCTGGCGGATTACCACGTGAGCAATTTCTACCCCCAGGCGGTGGACCGGGCCGAGATGCGCTACGGGGCCTTTGTACAGTTGTGGGCCGTGCGGCAGGGGCGCGGTCGGGTGCTGGCGTTCACCGACTCCACGATCTTTTCGAACTTCTGCACCTTCGAGCCGGGCAAGGCGGAGTTGATGCTCGGGATGTTGGAGTGGCTCAATCACCGGGACCGCTGGGGCCAGGTGCGCCCGTGGCTGCTGCTCGCGGGGGGGCTGTTGGTCGGGGCGGGGCTGGGACGGCGGCGAAACGCTGGGGTGCGCCGGGGCCTGATCGTGGCGGGCAGCGCCGGCTTGTGCGCACTCACCCTCGCGGCCGTGCGCGAGATCCAGCGCCGCCAGTTCCCGCCGCCCGCGCCGCTGCGCCCGTGGGTGCAGGTGACGGTGGACCGCACCGCCTGCGAGGGGCCGCTGTCCAAGAATGGGTTCATCGAGGGAAAGAGCAATGGCTTCGGCATCTTCGAGCGGTGGATTTTGCGCCTGGGCTATTTCACCCGGCGGGAAACGGGGCTGTCCGCGCTGGCCGGCGACCTGGTGGTCTTTATGTATCCGACCCGCGCGGTGAGTGGGTCCTACGTGAAAGCCCTGGAACGGTACGTGGCCGACGGGGGCCGGGTACTGGTCTTGGACTCGGCGGAGAACACCAATTCGACCGCGGCGGCGTTGCTCGCACCGTTCGGGCTGGCGTTGGGAGCCCACCCGCAACCGGATGGCACGTTGAACCCCGGGGCCGGGCTTCCCGCTATTCCCGTCCAGGCGGCCCGACAAGTTACGGGGGGAACCGCCTTCAGTCATTTGCATGGGCGGCCGGTCGCTGCGGCGGTGCGGCACGGCCGGGGCACGGTCACGGTCCTGGGCATCGGCGCGCGGTTTACGGACGTGCGCATGGGTGTGACCGGCGATGTGGAGCCGGACGCGGCGTTGCGGCAGGTGTACGATTACCAGTTCGGGCTGCTGCGCCGGATCATCGAGGGGCCCTGGCCGCCGGCGACGGGTGATGAAGCGGGCGCCGCCTCGTTGGCCCCCGACGATGCTCTGGTTCGCTCAAAACTGGAGGGCGGGGCTGGCAGGTCGGCACCGTGACTTGCCGACCGGTGTTCCGGAGGTGGAGGCGATTCAAAGCGCCGGTTTTTGCCGTTGCGCGGCAGGGGACGGCCGGTAAGTTTGCCCGGCGGGGTTGTCCGATGGTGTAACGGTAGCACAGGGGTCTTTGGAGCCCTTAGTCCAGGTTCGAATCCTGGTCGGACAGCCAAGTGTGGGGGCTGTTTGCTGCCCTCACATCCCCGGGGGCTCCCCCTTGTGCCTGCAGCGCGCTCAGACCCGAGCCTCGGGAAAGCGCTCCCGGATGCGCCGGCGCAAGTGCGCCAGGTCGTCCGGGTGAAGCAAGCGGCGGTGGACCCGGCGCGTCACTGCGTCCAGCAGGTTCAACCAGTCCTCCAGTTCGGGCCGGGGCAGCGGCTGCCAGGTCTCGAAGCGCCGCGCGCGGACAAAGAACCGCCATTCCCCGCCGATGTGCCGGACGTACACCTCGCGGCGTTCACCTTCCGGCGTGCGAATTTTCCAGGAAATTTCCGCTTTGGCCGACATCCCGGGCAGCGCGGTCTGAGCGTCAACGGGGCAGGTCCACACACGCCACGGCCATCGCGGCGATACCCTCGCCGCGGCCGAGGAAGCCCAGGCCCTCGTTGGTTGTGGCCTTGATGCCCACCCGGCCGGGATGAACCTCCAGCGCCTCGGAGAGCTTGTGCTTCATGACGCGGATGTGCGGGGCCAGCCGGGGCTCCTGGGCAATCAGTGTGCAGTCCACGTTCACCACCCGCCCGCTGTGCAGGTGGAGCATCCGCACGGCCTCGTGTAGGAAGACCAGACTCGAGGCGCCTTTCCAGCGCGGGTCGGTGTTGGGGAAGAACTGACCGATGTCGCCCTCGCCCATCGCGCCGAACAACGCGTCGCACAAGGCGTGAATCAGCACATCCGCGTCCGAATGGCCCTCCAGTCCTTTGTCATGGGGAATTTCCACGCCGCCCAGGACCAGGCGGCGTCCGGAGACCAACCGATGCACGTCGTAACCGATGCCCACGTGGATCATGGCCGGAGAGTAGGGGAACCGGGGCGCGGGAGTAAATCGCGAAGGCTGGCCGGGCGTGCGCCACGCACCGAAGTGGTGGCTGGGGGCGGAATCGAACCGCCGACACAAGGATTTTCAGTCCTCTGCTCTACCAACTGAGCTACCCAGCCGGCGCGGCGTTGAGTTATAACCCCCGGCGACGCCCCTTGGCAAGGTGACAGTTGCTTCGCGCCCGAGACCGGGGCGGCCGCGGTTCTTTTGCTCATCGGCAGCCGGCTCCGCAAAGTGCTGGCGGAGCGGTGGGGTCGGGGCCGTGGGTGCCTTTTCCGAATCGGCTTCTGGAACGGAACACGGCGCGGACCTGCAAACGACCGCACCCGCGGCGGGCCGAGGGTTTTCGGAAACCCCCCGGCTCGGAGCGGAAAAAACCAGGGGAAAGCCGCGGCCAATCGGCGAACCACAAAAAATTGCAGATACTAGTTGCAACGAAAGTCGCGATTGCTAAGCTTGTCGCCTCTTTTCGCCCGCCGGCGGGCGGGGTATAAAAGCCGTCGCCGCCGGTGGGCGTGTTTATCGCGATGCCGACCATCAATCAACTTGTCCGGAGGGGCCGCCGTAAGCTGCGGGCCAAGAGCCTGGCGCCGGCCCTGGAGGGAGCGCCGTTTCGTCGCGGCGTGTGCCTGCAGGTGATGACGCGCACGCCCAAGAAACCCAACTCGGCCATGCGCAAGGTGGCCAAGGTCCGGTTGACCAACGGGCAAGAGGTCATCGCGTACATCCCGGACGAGGGTCACAATTTGCAGGAGCACTCGATCGTGCTGGTGCGCGGGGGGCGGGTGAAGGACCTGCCGGGGGTTCGCTACCACATCGTGCGCGGCACGCTGGACGCCGCCGGTGTGGAAAAGCGCCGCGTGAGCCGCTCCAAGTACGGGGTCAAGCGTCCCAAGGCGGGCAAGCCGGCCGCCGCCGCGCCCGCCGCCGCCCCGGCCAAGTAATCGAATTCACGTATGTCTCGCCGTCGTCGCGCCGTCAAACGACCGATCAGCCCCGACCCCAAGTACAATTCGCCCTTGGTGTCGCGGCTGGTGAACATCGTGATGCGCTGTGGCAAGCGCAGCACGGCCCAGCGCATCGTGTACGGGGCCTTTGATGAAATTGCGGCCAAGAACCCCACGACCCACCCGTTGGACATTCTCCAGCGGGCCGTGGACAACGCCAAGCCGCGCCTGGAGGTCAAGCCGCGCCGCGTGGGCGGGGCCACTTACCAGGTGCCGTTGGAAGTGCCTCCGGACCGCCAGCTATCCCTGGCCATGCGTTGGATCGTGAGTTTTGCCGATGCCCGGAAGGGGCAACCGATGGTCAAGGCGCTGGCCGCCGAGATTCTGGATGCCTACCAGGGTCAGGGCAGCGCGATCCGCAAACGGGATGACGTGCACAAGATGGCCCAAGCCAACAAAGCCTTTGCCCATTTCCGCTGGTAACCGAATCGGGAACGGGCGCCCCGAAGGCCGTGGTCAATCGGGGCGTTTTTGTTCCCCTGAACACGAAACCATGCTCGCTGTGGCAACCGAAAACGCCGTCAATTCGCCGAACCGCAAGTACACCTTGCAGTGCACGCGGAACATCGGCATTGCGGCGCACATTGACGCCGGCAAGACCACCACCACCGAGCGCATCCTCTTCTACACCGGCCT
This sequence comes from uncultured Verrucomicrobiae bacterium, assembly GCA_937946835.1. Lineage (GTDB taxonomy): Bacteria > Verrucomicrobiota > Verrucomicrobiia > Limisphaerales > J093 > DSVZ01. The sequence continues at coordinate 8,594 of CALFAV010000005.1, forward strand.
CATTCACCGCATGGGCGATGTGGATGACGGCAACACCGTCACGGACTGGATGGAGCAGGAGCGCGAGCGGGGCATCACCATCACCTCGGCCGCCACCACCTGTTATTGGACCCCGCGGGCCGAGCCGGGGTGCGCCAAGCTCTTCGAGGGGGTCCCGCACCGGATCAACATCATTGACACCCCCGGGCATGTGGACTTCACCGCCGAGGTGGAGCGATCCATGCGGGTGTTGGACGGGGCGGTGGCCGTGTTTTGCGGGGTGGCGGGGGTGCAGCCGCAGTCGGAAACCGTCTGGCGGCAGGCCACCAAGTACCGCGTGCCGCGCGTGGCTTTTGTCAACAAGATGGACCGCACCGGCGCCAACTTTGAAAACGCCGTGGCGGAGATGCGCCAGAAACTGGGCGCGTATGCCTACCCGGTCCAGATCCCCATCGGCCGGGAAGACCAGTTCCGCGGGGTGGTGGATGTGGTCAACCTGCGGGCCTACCTGTACGACCCGGAGGATGAGATGGGCATGCGCTACGACGTCACGGATGTGCCCGCCGAACTGCAGGAGGCGGCCACCCGCGCGCGCGCCGAGTTGGTGGACGCCGTGGCCAACAAGGACGATGAAGTGGCCGCGCTGGTCATCGAAGACAAACCCGTGGACGCCCTGACGCTCAAGCGCGCCATCCGCCGGCTCACCTGTCAGATCGAGTTCGTGCCGGTGCTTTGCGGCTCGGCCTTCAAAAAACGCGGCGTGCAGCCGTTGATTGACGCCGTGGTGGACTACCTGCCCTCGCCCCTGGACATCCCGCCCCCCACCGGGGTGAACGCGGACCACCCCGAGGAAATCGTCGAGGTCCCCGTGCGCGACGACGCAAAATTCTGCGCGCTGGCCTTCAAGCTCTGGTCGGATCCGTTTGTGGGCAAGCTGGTCTTTTTCCGCGTGTACAGCGGCCAGATCAAGAAGGGCGAGATCATCTACAATCCGCGCACCCGCAAGCGCGAACGGGTCAACCGGGTCATGATGATCCAGGCCGACAAACGGCTGGACGTGGATGCGGTTTACGCCGGCGACATCGCCGCCCTGGTGGGCCTCAAAAACATCACCACCGGGGACACCCTTTGCTCCGAGGATTTTCCCATCCTGCTCGAGCCGCCCACCTTCCCCGAGCCGGTCATTTCCATGGCCATCGAGCCCAAGACCAAGGCCGACCGGGACAAACTGGGCGAAAGCCTGGCGCGCCTGGCGGAGGAAGACCCCACCTTCCGCTGTTTCACCAACGAGGAGACCGGCCAGTTGATCATCGCCGGCATGGGCGAGTTGCACCTGGAGATCATCCGCGACCGGCTCCTGCGCGAGTTCAAGGTCGAGGCCACGGCCGGCGCGCCCCAGATTGCCTACCGGGAGACGGTCACCCGCGCGGCCGAGGGCGTGGGCAAGTTCATCCGCCAGTCCGGCGGCCGCGGCCAGTACGGCCATGCGGTGATCACCCTGGCGCCGAACGAGCGGGGCAAGGGCATCGAGATCGAAAACAAGATCGTGGGCGGGGTGATCCCCAAGGAATACATCCCGGCGGTGATTGCCGGCCTCCAGGAAGCCATTGCCGGCGGGGTGCTGGCCGGCTACCCGATGGTGGATTTGAAGATTGCGATCGTGGACGGCACCTACCACGAGGTGGACTCCAGCGAGCTGGCCTTCAAAATGGCGGGCATCTTCGCCCTCAAGGACGCCGCCAAGAAGGCGAACCCCATCCTGCTCGAACCCATCATGAAGGTGGAGTGCACCACCCCGGAGGAATATCAGGGGGACATCCTCGGCGACCTGAATCGGCGGCGGGGCAAGATCGTCAGCATCGAGGCCAAGAACAACGCCACCAGCATTCACGCCCATGTGCCGCTGGCGGAAATGTTCGGCTACGCCACCGCCATCCGTTCCCTTTCCAAGGGCCGGGCGGCCTACTCGATGGAGCCGTATTCCTTCGAACCGGTGCCCGCGCAGGTGGCGGCGGCGATCCTGGACTCGGCCAAACCGAAGGCGGCGCGCGCTTAAAAAACCTCGACAACTCGCTCTTTGTATGGCAGGACAACGCATTCGCATTCGCCTCAAGGCGTACGACCACCGGGTGATTGACCAGTCGGTGCGCGAGATTGTGGACACGGTCAAGCGCACGGGCGCCCTGGTGGCGGGACCAATCCCGCTGCCAACCCGGATCGAGCGCGTCACCGTGCACCGCTCGCCGCACGTGGACAAAAAGTCCATGGAAACCTTCGAGCAGCGGACGCACAAGCGGCTGCTCGACATCCTGGAGCCCACGGCCAAAACGGTGGACGAGCTCAAAAAGCTCAACCTGCCGGCGGGTGTGGATATTACCATCAAGATTTGACCATGATCGGGCTGATCGGAAAAAAACTCGGGCACACGCGCGTGTACGACGCGGAGGGCAACATCGTGCCCGTGACCGTCGTGCAGGCGGGGCCGAACCGCGTCCTCCAGGTCAAGACCCGCGAGGGCAAGGACGGCTACAACGCCGTGCAACTGGGCTTTGGCACCCAGAAGGACTCCCGCCTGACCAAGCCCCTGCTCGGCCATCTGACCCGCTTCGGCGTGGAGATTAAGCGCCCCGACCCCAAAACGCCCGTCACCCTTCAGGGGGTCCAGCGCATCCGCGAATTCCGCGACTTTTCCCTCCCGGTCAAACCCGGCGACCTGATCGGCCCGGAGATCTTCGTGCCCGGGGATTACGTGGACGCAATTGGCATCACCAAGGGCCGCGGCTTCGAAGGCGTGGTCAAGCGTCACCGGTTCCGCGGCGGGGACAGCACCCACGGCGCCAAGGGGTGGCATCGGCGGCCCGGTGCCATCGGGCAGCGTCTCTTTCCGGGCACGGTGCGCCGGGGCATGCGCATGCCGGGTCACATGGGCCAGGTCCGACGCACCGTGCAAAACCTCGAAGTGGTGCGCGTGATCCCCGAAGAGCAGTTGCTGCTCATCAAGGGCTCCTGTCCGGGGGCCGAGGGGGACTACGTCATCATCCGCGAGTCCAAGAAAATTCCCAAGGCCAGAGCCGAGGAGATCCGCCAACGCAAAGCCGAGTTGAAAGCCCGACTGGAAGCCGATAAGAAAGCCGCGGCCCAGAAGGCCGCCGCGGCCAAATCGGCGGCCAAGTCCAAGTGACCGATTCCCAAGCCCATGAAACTGCCGCTCAAAGACCTTCACGGCCAGACGACCGGGGAAATCGAAGTGGGCTTTCCGCTTGTTGAGGAAGGCCGTGGCACCCAGGCCGTCCACGACGTGGTCGTGGCGCACTTGGCGGCCGCTCGTCGGGGCACGGCCTGCACCAAGACCAAGGGCGAAGTGGCCGGTACCGGCAAGAAACCCTGGCGCCAAAAGGGCACGGGCCGTGCCCGGGCCGGTTCGTTTCAATCCCCGCTTTGGCGTGGCGGCGGGGTGGTCTTCGGCCCCAAGCCGCGCGACTTCAGCAAGAAGGTGAATGCCAAGGTCCGGCATCTGGCCTTGCAGACCGCCCTCAGCTCCCGGCTGCGGGACGGCGATGTGCTGGTCCTGAACGAACTGACGCTGCCCGCGCCCAAGACCCGCGAATTCGTGAAGGTCCTGCGCGGACTGGATTTGACCGGCCAAACCGTCCTCATTTGCGCCGCGCCGGACCCGGCTTTGCAGCGGGCCTCCCGCAACGTGCCCGGGGTGGACCTGACCACCGGCGAGCAATTGCACACCTACCAGGTGCTGCGGTACGACAAGTTGGTTTTCACCCGCGCGGCCTTCGAGCAGGTCGAGCAACGCCTCAAGCAGGTATGAACCCCTTTGACATCATCAAAACCGCCCGCCTGACCGAGAAGGGCACCATTCAGTCCGAGAAGTACAACCAGTACACGCTGGTGGCGGACCGCCGGGCCACCAAGCCCCAGATCAAGCGTGCGGTGGAGGAGATTTTCAAGGTCAAGGTGCTGGCGGTAAACACCATGCAGATGCGCGGCAAAAAGCGCCGCCAACGCACCCACCAGGCCGGCCGGTCGCCGGATTGGAAAAAGGCCGTCGTCACCCTGAAGGAGGGCGACAAAATCGTCCTCACCTGAGCCAAGGCCACGTTATGCCTGTTAAGACTTACCGACCCCTGACGCCCTCGACCCGGTACATCACCCGGTCGGACTACAGCGACGTCACCAAGCACCGGCCCGAGAAGGCCCTGGTGGTCACCCGGAAAAAGACCGGCGGCCGCAACTGCTACGGGCGGGTCACCGCCCGCGGCATCGGCGGCGGCCACAAGCAGAAAATCCGCTTGGTGGACTTCAAACGCGACCGCCACGGTATCGAGGCCAAAGTCACGGCCATTGAGTACGATCCGTGCCGGAGTGCGCGCCTGGCCCTGCTGGAGTACAAGGACGGCGAGAAGCGCTACATCCTGGCCCCGCTGGGACTTCAGGTCGGGGCCACCGTGGTCAGCGGGCCCAACGCCCCCGCCGAGGTGGGCAACGCCCTGCCCCTCAAAGCCATCCCCGTCGGGCTGCAGATTCACAACATCGAGTTGATCCCCGGGCGAGGGGCCCAGTTGGTGCGCAGTGCCGGCGGTGCCGCCACCCTCATGTCGCGCGACGGGGGGTATGCCCTGATCCGGTTGCCCTCGGGGGAAATCCGCAAGATCCACGAAAACTGCTACGCCACGATCGGGCAGGTGGGGAACCTGGACTGGGAAAACATCGTGTTGGGCAAGGCTGGCCGATCCCGCCACCTGGGCATCCGGCCGATCACCCGCGGCGTGGCGCGCAACCCGGTGGATCACCCCAACGGCGGCGGGGCCGGCAAGTCCAAGTCCGGCGGTGGCTGGCAGCAACTGACCTCGCCCTGGGGCCTGCTGGCCAAGGGCTACAAAACCCGCGACCGGAAAAAACTGTCCAACCGGTTCATCGTGGTGCGTCGCGATGGCCGACCCATGAAACGCAAATAAGGCAGGCAAGCTATGGGACGTTCCCTCAAAAAAGGTCCGTTCGTGGACCACCACCTGATGGCCAAGGTGCTCAAGGCCAAGGAAACCCGTTCCAAGGCCCCCATCAAGACCTGGTCCCGCCGCTCCATGATCACGCCCGACTTTGTGGGGCTGACCTTCAACGTGCACAACGGCAAACTGTTCCTGCCGGTGTTTGTGACCGAGAACATGGTGGGGCACCGCCTGGGTGAATTTGCACCCACGCGCACGTTCAAAAAACACGGCGCCCACACCGCCAAGGCCGAAGCCAAGTAATCATCATGGAAGTCCGCGCCATCACCCGAAACGTGCCGATGTCCGCGCAGAAAGTGCGCGAGGTGGTCCGCCAAATCCAGGGCCTGCCGGCCGAGCGGGCCCTGGCGATCCTGGACCTGGTGCCGCGCAAGTCCGCGCGCCTGGTTCGCAAAACCCTGCGCTCGGCCATCGCCAACGCCGAGAACAACCGGAACCTCAAGGTCGAAAACTTGCGGATCAAGGAAGCCGTGGCCGGCACCGGTACCACCCTCAAACGCTTCCAACCCAAGGCACGCGGATCGGCCGGCCCCATCCGCAAGCGCCGCGCCCACATTCGCATCGTGCTTTCCGACGAGTAAGGCTATGGGTCAAAAGACAAATCCGATCGGCCTGCGCACCGCCGTCAACAAGGGCTGGCTGTCCAAGTGGTTTGCCCCCAAACGCGAGTTCGGCAAGTTGCTGGCGGAGGACCAGCTCATGCGCCGGCTCCTGAAGAAAAAGCTCGAGTCGGCCGCCGTGCCGCGCATCCAGATCGAGCGGGCGGCCAACCGCTGTCGCATCACCATCTTCACCGCCCGGCCGGGCGTGGTCATCGGGCGCAAGGGCGCCGAGATTGACAAGATCAAGGAGGAACTGAGCCGGCTCACCGGCAAGGAAATTTACGTGGACATCCAGGAGGTCAAGACCCCGGAGCTGGAGGCCCAACTGGTCGCCGAAAACGTGGCCCTGCAACTGGAGCGCCGCATCAGCTTCCGCCGCGCCATGAAAAAAGCGGTCCAAACCGCGATGGACTTCGGCGCCGAGGGCATCAAGATCCGCTGCGCCGGTCGTCTGGGTGGAGCCGAGCTGGCGCGCGTGGAGACCTACCACCAGGGCCGGGTGCCGCTCCACACCCTGCGGGCGAACATTGATTACGGCTTTGCCGAGGCGCGGACGCTCTACGGCACGCTCGGGGTCAAATGTTGGATTTGCAAAGGCGAGGGCAAGCCGGACAAAACCGCCCGCAAACCCGGGGCACCGGCCCCGGCGAGCGCTCCGGCACCGCCCCCGGCCCCCGCGCCGGTGACCCCGGCGGCCGTGGCCCCGGCCCCGGCCTTGAACCCGCAACCCTGATTAAGGAGGACACGACGCCATGGCCCTGATGCCCGCCCGGGTCAAGTACCGCAAGCAACAACGCGGCAGTCGCGCCGGCATGGCCAGCCGCGGCAACACCGTGGCCTTTGGCGACTACGGCCTGCAGGCCCTGGGCCGCTGCTGGCTGGACAGCCGCCAGATTGAAGCCGCGCGGGTGGCCATCAGCCGCCACCTTAAGCGCCGCGGCAAGCTCTGGATCCGCGTGTTTCCCGACAAGCCCTACACCAAAAAACCCCTCGAGGTGCGCATGGGCACCGGCAAGGGCAGTGTCGAGGGTTGGGTGGCGGTGGTGCGCCCCGCCACCGTGCTGTTCGAAATCGCCGGCGTGCCCGTGGACATGGCGCGCGAGTCCTTCCGCCTGGCGGCCACGAAGCTGCCGATCCCGACCAAGTTCATTACCCGCCATCCCAACGCCTGACCGACGCCCGGGCCATGAAAACCTCCGAGTTCAAGAAAAGCCTCAAAGATAAAACCCTGGTCGAGCTGGCGGCCCTCAGCCGGGACCTGCGCCAGGAGCTGTTCAACCTGCGGCTCCAACAGGCCTCCAGCCAGTTGGAGAAACCCGCGCGCCTGCGCACCCTGCGCCGGGAAATCGCCCGCGTCGAGACCGCCCTGACCGCCTTGAAAAAGAAAGCCGCCTCCCGGTCCGGCGCGCTCAAAACACGGCCCGCCGTCGCGACCGCCTGAGTTTGCCTATGCCCGAGACCCTGTCCCGAGTAAACCGGCGCAAGGAACGGATCGGCGAAGTCCTGCCGAGCAAAATGACCAAGACCATTGTGGTCCGGGTCGAACGGCGCTTCCGCCATCCGCGCTACCGCAAGGTGGTGACCCGGTTCAAGAAGTTCTACGCCCACGACGAGCGCAACGAGGCACGTCCGGGCGACCGGGTGCTCATCCAGGAGACCCGGCCGCTGTCCCGGCTCAAGCGCTGGCGGCTGGTGCAAATCTTGAATCGCGCGGCCACCCCGGCCGCGCCGGAACTCCGCCTCGACGAAGCCTGAGCCTATGTTGCAAGTCCGTTCCATTCTCGACGTGGCCGACAACACCGGCGCCAAGCGCGCGGCGGCCATTGGGGTGCTGGGGCGCAACCAGCGGTACGCCCGGGTGGGTGACGTCATCAAGGCCCACATCAAAGAAGCGGCGCCCGACGGCACCGTGAAAAAGGGCGACGTGGTCAACGCCGTGGTGGTGCGCACCCGCCGGCCCATCCGGCGCTCCGACGGCTCGTACCTGCGCTTCGACAGCAACGCGATCGTGATCATTGACAAGGACCTCAACCCCAAGGGCACGCGCATCTTCGGCCCGGTGGCGCGCGAGCTGCGCGAGAAGCGGTTCATGAAAATCATCTCCCTGGCCCCGGAGGTCATCTGACCATGCAGAAGTTCCACGTCAAAAAGGGCGACGAGGTGGTCGTCATCAGCGGCACCGAGAAGGGCAAGCGGGGCCGCATCATCGCCGTGCTGCGCAAGAAGCAGCGGGTGATCGTTGAAGGCGTCAAGCTCATCAAACGCCACCAGCGCAAGAGCGCCCAGTACCCCCAGGGGGGCATCATCGAGCGCGAGGGCACCATTCATATTTCCAACGTCATGTTGGCGTCGCGTTACGACGCCCGCGCCGCCAAGCGGGCGGCCCGGGCCGGCGCGCCGGTCGCCTGAGTCCCGCATGAACAAACCGCGTTTGCAACTCCACTACGAGACGGTGGTCCGCCCGGCGCTCATGGAAAAGCACGGGTACCGCAACCTCCACCAGGTGCCGCGCCTGGAGAAGATCGTGGTCCACATGGGCGTGAGCGCCTCGCTGGAAAAAACCGCCGTCGAGGACGCGGCCCGCGACCTGGCGGCCATCACCGGCCGCAAGCCGGTGGTGGACCGCGCCCGCAAGAGCGTGGCCAATTTCAAGCTCCGGCGCGGTCTGCCCATCGGCTGCCACGTCACCCTGCGTCGGGCGGTGATGTACGAGTTTTTGGACCGGCTGGTGGCCACCGCCCTGCCGCGCATCCGCGACTTTCGCGGCCTGTCCCCGCGGGCGTTTGACGGGCGGGGCAGTTACTCGCTGGGGTTGGAGGACCAGACCATTTTCCCCGAGATTGACCTGGACAAGATCAAGCGGCATCAGGGCATGGACGTGACCCTCGTCACCACGGCCGCCACCGATGCCGAGGCCTACGATTTGCTCAAACTGATGGGATTCCCCTTTGCCGAGAAATAGCCATGTCCAAAGCCTCCTGGATCGAACGTGACAAACGCCGGCGCGCCACGGTGGCCAAATACGCCGCCCAGCGGGCCGAACTCAAGGCGCGCAAAGACTACGCCGGCCTGGCCAAGCTGCCGCGCGACGCCAGCCCGGTCCGGTTGGTCAACCGCTGTAAGATCACCGGCCGGCGGCGCGCCTACATTCGCAAGTACGGCGTTTCGCGCCTCACCTTCCGGGAACTGGCCCTGGCGGGCATGATTCCGGGGGTCATCAAAGCCAGTTGGTAACCGTATGACCGATCCCATCGCCGATTTCCTCACCCGCATCCGCAATGGCAGCAAGGCCCTGTTGCCGTCGGTGGAAGTGCCCCATTCCCGACTCAAGGAGGGCATTGCCCGCCTCCTCGTTCGGGAGGGGTACGCCGCCGATTGCTCGGTCGAGGGCAACAAGGTCAAGCGGCTCAAGTTGCGCCTCAAGTACAACGGCCGCAAAGGCGTTATCACCGGCATCCGGCGCGTGAGCCGGCCCGGTTTGCGTCAATACAGCGGCGTCAAGGAACTGCCCCGGGTGCTCGGCGGTCTGGGGGTGGCCATTGTCTCCACCCCCCAGGGGATCATGACCAGTGCCGAGGCCCGGCGCCGCAACGTGGGCGGGGAGGTGCTCTGTTACGTCTGGTAAATCCGCGCACGCTTATGTCACGCATCGGCCGCCAGCCCATCGCCATTCCCCCGAACGTCAAAGTGGATATTCGGGGAGCGCAAGTCGTGGTCGAAGGTCCCAAGGGCCGGCTGCAACTGGCCCTGCCCGACCGCACAAGCGCCCGTGTCGAAAACGGGCAAATCCTTGTCACCCGCGACGGCGACGACGCCGAGGCCCGCGCCCGCCACGGCCTGAGCCGGGCCCTGCTGAACAACATGGTCCAAGGGGTGACCGAAGGCTATGTCAAAAGGCTCGAGATTCAGGGCGTGGGTTTCAAGGCGGCCGTGCAGGGTCAGGTGGTGACCCTGAATTTGGGGTACTCTCATCCGGTCACCTACGCGGTGCCGCCCTCGGTCAAGGTGACCGTGCAGGAAAACACCAAGCTCACCGTCGAGGGACCGGACAAGCAACTGGTGGGTCAGGTTGCCGCGGACCTGCGCGCCTTCTACCCCCCCGAGCCCTACAAGGGCAAGGGGGTGCGCTACGTGGGCGAACGCATCATCCGCAAGGAAGGCAAGACCGTGCAGTAACCGTGGCCCCGCCTGCCCGACAGGCAGAACCCTCGCGAGCTTTGCCCCATGAAGATCGAGAAGAAACAACGTCTGGCCCGGCGCCGCCGCTGGCGGATTCGCAAGAAAATTGTCGGCACGGCGCAGCGTCCGCGCCTGAGTGTCCGCTTCACCGGACAGCACATTTACGTGCAGTTTGTGGATGACGAGGCGGGCCGGACTCTGGCCAGCACCTCCACGCGCAGCAAGGCCCTGCCCGAGCGCGGCCAGCTCAAGGCAAACGTGGAAAGCGCCCGGCGGCTGGGCGCCGTGGCGGCCGAAGTGGCCCGTGCCGCCGGCATCACCGAAGTGGTCTTTGACCGCAGCGGCGCGCGCTATCACGGCAAGGTCAAGGCCCTGGCCGATGCGGCCCGCGCCGGTGGACTCAAATTCTAACCCCTCAACCAGGAGCATTCATCGTGTCCGAAAATCCCACTTCCACTTCCGGAGAAAGCCCCGCCCACCCCGCTGCGGGACCGCGGGCGGAAGGTCGCGCTGCCGGTCGCCCGGCCGGTCGGGGCGGACGCCGGGCCCGCCCGGCGAGCGAGAGCGCGGAAGCCGGTCTTGAGACCCGACCGGGTGACGAGTTGGTGGAAAAGGTGCTCTACATCAACCGCTCCTCCAAGGTCGTCAAGGGCGGACGCCGGTTCAGCTTCAGCGCGTTGATCGTGGCCGGCGACCGCAAGGGGCGCGTGGGGCTGGGTCTGGGCAAGGCGGGAGAGGTGGCGGATGCCATCCGCAAGGGCGGCGAAGACGCCAAGCGGAACCTCGAACCTGTGGCGATCCTCGAGGCCACCATTCCCCACGAGGTGCTCTCGGTGTACAGCGGCGCCCGGGTCCTGCTCCGCCCGGCCTCCCCGGGTACGGGGCTGATTGCGGGCAAGACGGTGCGCGCGGTCCTCGAGGCGGCCGGGGTCAAGGACGTGCTCAGCAAATGCCTGGGCTCGCGCAACGCCGCCAATGTGGCCAAGGCCACCTTGAATGCCCTGCGCCAGTTGCGCCGCCGCGAAAGCATTTTCCAATTGCGGGGCCTGCCGCTGCCGGCACCCGCCCCGGTGCCGGCTCCACTCGAACCGGCCCTGCCCGCCGCCTGATTTTGACCTATGCGTTTGCACAACCTCAAACCGGTGCCCGGCGCCAAACGGCGTCCCAAGCGGCTCGGGCACGGCCGGGCCAGCGGCCACGGCAAAACCAGCGGCCGCGGCGGCAAGGGACAGACCGCGCGCTCGGGCAGTTCCATCCGACCCGGATTCGAGGGCGGCCAGATGCCGCTGATCCGGCGCATCCCCAAGCGGGGATTCAACAACGCCCGGTTTGCCATCCGCTACCTGCCGGTGAATCTCCGTGACCTCAACCGCTTTGAAGACGGCACGCGCGTGGATGAGGCCCTGCTGCGAAAGGCCGGGCTGGCCAACGGCCGCGCGGACGGGATCAAGATTCTGGGCACGGGCGAGCTGACCCGGCGCTTAACGGTCTGTGCCCATGCCTTCAGTGCTTCCGCCCGGGCCAAGATCGAGCAGGCCGGCGGCACGGTGGAAGTGGTGGGGAAGGCCCCGGCCGCTTCGTAAAGGTTTTCCGCGGCCCCGGCGCGTATGTTCAAGAGCATTTTCGACACCTTCGCCAACTGCTTCAAAATCCCGGAGCTGAAGTCCCGGATTTTGTTCACCGTGCTGCTGTTGGCGGTCTGCCGGCTCATCGCGTTGATCCCCATCCCGGGGTTGGATGGCGCGGCGCTGGCGCTGTTTTTCGAGCAAAACGCGCAGCAGAGCGGGGGGTTGCTCGGCATGTACAGCCTCTTTACCGGCGGGGCCATGGAACGGTGTGCCATTGGTTCGCTGGGGATCATGCCCTACATCAGCGCCACGATCATCATTCAGTTGATGAGCGCGGTGATCCCCCAATTGAGCAAGCTCATCCGCGAGGAGGGCGGCCGGATCAAAATCATCCAGTACGGCCGCTACCTCACCGTGCTCTTGTGCCTGGGACAGGGCTTTGTGATGTCGCTGGGCTGGGAAAATCCGCAGAAGGTCTTCGGCGAAAACTTTGTGGGCAATCTGGTGCTGGTGGAAAACCTCTGGTGGTACCGCATCCAGACCACGCTCATTCTGACCACCGGAACGATCCTGCTGATGTGGCTGGGTGAACAGATCAGCGAGCGGGGTATCGGCAACGGGGCGTCCCTGATCATCACCATCGGCATCGTGTCCCGCGTGCCCCAGGCGATGACAGCCCTTTGGCTGATGTTCTTCCCGCCGCGCGGGGTTCAGGCCAACTACAACCTCTTTCATGCCATTGCCCTGGTGTTGCTGCTGGTGGCCGTGGTGGCGGCGGTGATCGCCGTGGTCCAGGCCCAGCGCAAGGTGCCCGTCCAGTATGCGCAGCGTGCCGTGGGCCGGAAGGTCTATGCCGGCGGCACCTCGTTCCTGCCCCTGCGCGTGAACTATTCGGGCGTCATGCCGATCATCTTTGCCCAGGCCATCCTGATGTTTCCGGAGAAGATTTTCTTCACCCTGGCCCAGGTGACCGAGAAAAGCTTGGCCGGTTTTTCCAAGGTGTGTCAGGCGGTGGCGGTGGCCCTCCAGCACGGCAGCCCGCTGTACATTTCGCTGGAGGCCCTGATGATCCTGTTTTTCGCCTACTTCTGGGTGGCCACCCAGTTCAACGAGGTGCAAATCGCCGACGACCTCAAAAAGTACGGGGGGTACATCCCGGGAGTGCGGCCGGGGCAGGCCACCAGCGATTTTTTGCACCGGGCGATGAGCCGGATCACCCTGGCTGGGGCGGTTTTCCTGGTGGTGATCGCCATCATTCCGACGCTGCTGTTCAAGTGGGTGGGGGTGCCGTTCGAGGTGGGCCAGTTTTTTGGCGGCACCAGCATGTTGATCACCGTGGGCGTGATGCTGGATACCACCCGGCAGATGGAGTCCCACTTGTTGATGCGACACTATGACGGGTTCCTGAAAAAAGGTCGCATCAAGGGCCGATTTTAGGCCGCACGCCGATGGCCCGGCGGAGAAAAACTCAGGGCCCGGGTGGGCCGGCTGGACGTTCTTTCACAACCGGGCAAACCGTGGAACAGTAAGGCGATGATTCCCGTCAAAAACCAGCGGGAGCAGGAGGCCATGCGGGCCGCGGGGGCGGTCGCCGCCGCCGTGTTGAGCGAGGTGACCGCGTTCATCCGCCCCGGGGTCACCACGGCGGAGGTGGACCGTTTTGCGGCCGAATGCATCCGACGCCAGGGTGCGCGCAGCGCGTTTCTGGGATACAAAAAGTACCCCTGCCACGTGTGCATCTCGGTGAACGAAGAGGTCGTGCACGGCCTGGCCGGTTCGCGCCGGCTGGGGTTCGGCGACATCGTCAGCGTGGACGTGGGGGTGGTGTACCGGGGGTTCATCGGAGATACCGCCCGCACGGTGCCGGTGGGGGGGTGCAGCCCCCTGGCGCAGAAATTGATTGATGTCACCGAGCAGGCTTTGTATATCGGCATTTCGCGCGCCCGCGCCGGCTACCGGGTGGTGGACATCTCCCGGAGCATCCAGGAGTTTGTCGAAAGCCACGGATTTAGCGTGGTACGCGAGTTTGTCGGGCACGGCGTGGGACGCAGCATGCACGAGGAACCGCAGGTGCCCAATTACGTGGACGGCAAAAAGTCGCCGCGCTTGGTGCCCGGCATGACCCTGGCCATTGAGCCCATGGTCAACGCCGGCCGCCCCCAGGTGCGGGTGCTCGAAGACGGCTGGACCGTGGTGACTGAGGACGGATTGCCGTCCGCGCATTTCGAGCATACGGTCTTGGTCACCGAGGGCGAACCGGAGATTTTGACATGCTGCCGGACGATGGTTGCCGCGTGACGGGTGTCATCGTGGCCGGGCTGGCCCCTGGTGTCTGGCAGGTGCAACTGCCCAACGGCCACCGGCTCGTGGCCCGCGTGCGACGGCGCCAGTGGGAGCAGGGCTTGGGACGGACCTGGGGTCCCGGTCAGCAGGTCCCGTTGTGGGTAACACCGGCGGACATGACCCGGGCCCTGGTGGTTGAGGAAGGAACGGACAGGTTGAATTTGGAAAGTGTGAAACCATGAAAGTTCGCGCATCAGTCAAGCGCCTGTGCGAGCACTGCAAGGTGGTGCGTCGCAAGGGCGTGATCCGCATCATTTGCAGCAACCCCCGCCACAAACAGCGGCAGGGTTAGATCGTTCTCAAACCTCCCCCGATTACCATGGCGCGCATCCTTGGTGTTGACATTCCCGGTCACAAGCGCATTGACATTGCCCTGCGCTACATCTACGGCATCGGTCCCTCCAACTCGAAGGCCATCCTTGAACGGGCGCAAATTGACCCGGCCATCCGGGCCAAGGACCTGTCCGAGCAGCAGTTATCCCGGATCGTTCACGCGATTCAGGAGGGCGGCTATGTGATTGAGGGCGACCTGCGCCGCGAGATCGGCCTCAACCTCAAGCGGCTCCAGGCCATCAAGTGCTACCGGGGCCTGCGCCACCTCCGCGGCTTACCGGTCCGCGGCCAGCGCACCCAGACCAATGCCCGCACCCGCAAGGGCCCGCGCAAGACCGTGGGCGTGCAGCGTAATCCGCACGCCAAGGCCGGCATCCACTGACCCTCCGCCTCTTTCCCAGTATGTCTGAAGTTCCCACGCCCGTTCCCCCATCGGAAAAATCCACCGCCGAGGCCGTCCCCGGCGCCAAGCAGACCAAAGCGCCCAAGCCGGCCGCCGCGAGCGGAGAAAAGGCCGCGCCCAAGGCCGCCCAGGCGGCGGGCAAGGGGGCCGAGAAACACGCGGACAAGGCCACCAAGGGTGGGGCGTCCAAAGGTTCGTCGGCAACGGAGACTCCGTCCTCCGCCGAGCCGGCGGCGGCCCCCACCGCGGCCGAGCTGTTGGCCGATGACCAGGCGGGCAAGAAAATCATCAAGGCCAAGGGCGCCAAGAACATCACCAGTGGCATCGCCCACGTCCTGGCCACGTTCAACAACACCATCGTCTCCATCACCGACATGCAGGGCAATGTCATCGGCTGGGCCACGGCCGGGCGTGCGGGTTTCAAGGGCTCCCGCAAGAGCACCGCCTACGCCGCCCAACAGGTCGCCCAACTGGCCGCCCGCCAGGCCATGGCGCACGGGATGCGGGAGGTCGAGGTGCATGTCAAGGGGCCAGGCTCGGGTCGCGAGTCGGCCATTCGGGCATTACAGGCCATCGGCCTGGAGATCACCGTGATCAAGGATGTGACGCCGATCCCGCACAACGGCTGCCGGCCGCGCAAAAAGCGCCGCGTGTAACCGGTCTCCCGCTGGTAGTTTAACCCCTTACCGTTTTCTTCACATGGCTCGTTACACTGGTCCCCGCGTTCGCATCAGCCGCCGGTTCGGCGTGCCGCTGTTTGGTCCCACCAAATACCTCGAGCGCCGGAATTACGGTCCGGGCGTCCACGGTCCCAAAAGCCGGCGGAAGGTCTCCGACTACGGCCTGGGCCTGATGGAAAAGCAAAAGCTCCGGTACTACTACGGGCTGATGGAACGCCAGTTCCGGCGCGTATACGAACGGGCCCTGCGCACCCGCGGGGTGACCGGGGAGATCATGTTGCAGATTTTGGAGACGCGTCTGGACAATGTCGTGTACCATCTGGGCTTTGCGCCCACCCGGCCGGCCGCCCGGCAGATGGTCACGCACGGTCACATCCGGGTCAATGGACGCAAGGTCACCGTGCCGTCCTACGCGCTCAAAGTGAACGACGTGATCGAGGTGAAAAACTCGACCGTCGCCCGGCAGATGGCCAGCCGGGCCCTGGAGGCCGCCGGGGGCCGGAGCGTGCCGGACTGGTTGTCCCTCAACAAGGACGCCTTCAAGGGCACCGTCATGCGCCTGCCCGGCCGCGAGGACATCCACCCCATCGCCAATGAACAGGCGGTGGTCGAATTTTATTCCCGCTAGTCTTGCGGGCCCCGGGTGGGGCCCCGGCAATTACACGGGTCGGCCCCGGAGCGGGAATAAATGACGGGGCCGGTCAGATTAAAATTGCTGCCTGAATCCCTATGCCAATCCGACTCGGTCGCTTCGAAATGCCCAAGCGGTTGACGTGCGACACCGCCACCGCCACGCCCACCTATGCCCGGTTCACCGCCGAGCCTTTTGAAACGGGCTACGGCTACACCCTCGGTAACTCCCTGCGGCGGGTCCTGCTCTCCTCGCTGGAGGGGGCGGCCATCACCTCCGTCAAGATTGACGGGGCCCTGCACGAGTTCACCACCATTGACGGGGTGGTTGAGGACGTCACCGAAATCGTGCTCAACCTCAAGAAAATCAAGTTCCGCGCCCACACCCGCGATCCCCAGATCGTGCTGCTCTCCGTCAACAAGGAGGGCCCGGTCACCGCGGCCGACATCCAGCTCAACCAAAACCTCGAACTGGTCAACCCCGACCAGTTGATCTGCACCCTCGACCGGAAGAAAAAGTTCGAGATGGAGATGGAGGTCAAGGTCGGGCGCGGCTTCTGCCCGGGCGACGAAAACAAAAAGCCCGATCAACCCATTGGCGTGATCGCTATTGACTCGCTTTTCTCTCCGGTGGTGCGCGTCCGTTACCAGGTCGAGGCCGCCCGGGTGGGCCAGAAGACCGACTACGACCGGCTCATCCTGGAAATCTGGACCGACGGCCGGATCACCCCGGAAGAGGCGCTGGTGCAGTCCGCCGGCATCCTCCAGCGGCATCTGGACGTGTTCGTGGGCTACGACAAGAACGCCGTGGTCTTCGAGGAGGCGGAGAGCAAGCAGGACGAAGAGCGCGCCCGCCTGCGCAAGCTTTACAACATGAGCGTCAACGAAATCGAGTTGAGCGTCCGCGCCGCCAACTGCCTCAACAACGCCAACATCACCACCGTCGGCCAGTTGGCCATGAAGACCGAGAGCGAGATGCTCAAGTACCGCAACTTCGGCAAGAAATCCCTCAACGAGATCAAGGAAAAACTGGCCGCGCTGGGCCTGACCCTGGGCATGAAGATTGACCCCAGCCTGCTCGAACTACCCAAGGAAACGCCCAAGAAGGCCTGACCGACCGCCGTCCGCCTATGCGACACCTCAAGCGCACCGCCAAGCTGGGCCGCACCAGCGAGCATCGCAACCGCATGCTCGCCAGCCTGGTGTGCAGCCTCATCAAACACCGCCGCATCACCACCACCCTGGCCAAGGCCAGAGCCGCCCGGCCCGTGGCCGAGAAAATGGTTACCCTGGCCAAACGCGGCACCCTTCACGCCCGCCGGCTGGCCCTGGCCCGCCTCTACCAGGACAAGGAGGCGCTGCGCATTCTTTTCCGCGACATCGCCCCGGCCCACAAGGACCGGCCCGGCGGCTACACCCGCATCATCAAGCTCATGCACCACCGCCGCGGCGACGCCGCCCCGCAAGCCATCCTCGAGTTTGTCGAGGCCGCCACTCCCGCCCCGGCCGCGGCCGAGCCGGCCCCTGCCGAGAGCAGCCCGGCACCGGCGTCCACGGAAAAACCCACGGCCTGATCCGGCCTACTCAAGACGCGGCGGCTACCCGGTCGCCCTTCCCATGAGCAGGGGTGCGCCCACCGGAACCCCGGGCTGGTGTCCTGCGGGCCTTGGTTTTCCAGCAGGGCGGCGAAGTCACCACCGCCGCCGCCACCGGGCACTTCACCCCTTTCGAGCGCTCGCCTTGATGTTGGTGACGCTTTCGCCACAGCGACAGCCCATTGGGCACTGTTGAGGGAAACTGCCGGCCTCCCGGAAAGGTCCTGCCGGGCGGGGCCCTGGATCAGCCCACGCCGGACCCCAGATACGGCTTTACGGTGAGGCGGGAAGCCTGCCGCTACACTGCCTGCCGGCCCTTGTACAGAATTGTCGCGGCTGCGACGTTCCGTCGTTGCAACTCCCGCCGGGCTAGTTACGCCGCCGGGCGAGCACCGCGCGCCCATGCCCACGTTGGCTTTCAAAGGCAATGCATTCGGCCGTGCGCACCACCTCACCGTGCCCTTTCGAGAAGTGGTGGTGGAGGCAAAGCAATCGCTGCCCGCGCCCGCCGCCAAGCCATCGGCGCAGGACAAACTCCCTCACCATCCACGGCAACCACCTCCACGCATTCATGGCCCCGCTGCCGGTGTATGCCGGCAAGGTGGATAGCATCTGCAGTTCGCGGTGGCCAAGTTCACGTGGCACAAGGAGCTGACGCGGCAAGGCGTGGAGTGCTGCCTGTTGTCCCGTGCGCGATTCATCGGTGGGTGGAGGACAAGGCAAGGGGAAGTCGTTTTATCGAAACAACCATCGTCAGCGATCTGGTTGAGGAACCCGTGCCGCGGGCCGGTCCCGGTCGCGGCCCCAGTCGCGTGCAGACGGATTCGGGAATTATTGGTGGCCGGGCGGCTGCCGCCCGCGGCCGCTTCGGGCGCCGTTCACCCGGCGGTCGCATCGCAGCACGGGCTGAACATCCGGCTTACGGGGAATTGCCGACATCTGGCCAATCCACATTGGCTCGGGAAACTGCGAGTGTTTGGGCAAGCATGGTTGGAGGCCCATCCACATCCCGGCCCGGTGATTAGCGGAGCGGGACTATCGGGCGCTACTGGTGCGGGAGGTGGCGTGGGACCTGGACGGCGAGCGGGCAGCGTGCGGGTGGCCTCGCATCTCCGTGAATCAGGACGGGCACTTGCAGGGCCGGCAATGCAACCAGGTCTGTCCCGGCTTTCCGGCCTGCGTACAGGAGCCGGGCGAGGGGCGGATCGCCTTGCCGTCCTCGAAACCTGGCGTCTGCCCCTGAAGGGGAACGAGGATACCGCTTGCAAGGCGCGGCTCTCAGCCCGGGCCGGTTTCTTCCCGCCACCAGGCCGGCGTGTCTCGGAGCAGCCCCAGCAGTTGCGCGTCCGCCGCGGGGAAGCGGTAGCGGGCCAGTTCCGCGGGCGTAACCCAGGCCAGGGCCTGACACCCCAGGGCGCGAGGTTCGCCCTCCAGCAGGTGGCAGCGGAAGAAATGCAGGCGCACGTGCCGGTCCGGGTAAACGTGTTCCAGGGTCAGAATCGGCTCGGGTGGGCTGACGCGGATGGCCAGTTCCTCCCACAATTCGCGGTGCAGGCAGGCTGCGGGAGTTTCGCCCGGCTCGCACTTGCCGCCGGGAAATTCCCACAGGCCGCCCAGATGATCCCCCGGCCGGCGCTGGCACAACAACACGCGGCCCTGATGGAAGACGACCCCGGCGGCCACCTCCACCGGGCGTGACAACTCGGGGGACGTCATGGCCTCAGCGGCCCACGCTCTTGTACACCCAGCCCAGGCGCTCCATTTCGCGCGGGTCGAACAGATTGCGCCCGTCGAACAGGATCGGGTGGGTCATGGTCCGGCGCGCACGCTCCAGGTCCAGTTGCTTGAACTCGGGCCACTCGGTGGCGATCACCAGGGCGTCGCACCCCTCGGCCACGGCGTCGCGCTCGGGCACGTATTCCACCGTCGGGCCGGGGGGGAGCACGGCTTTGGCCTTTTCCATGGCCCGAGGGTCGTACACCCGCAGTCGGGCGCCCTCGCGCAAGAGCCGCTGGCAGACCTCGATGGCCGGGGACAGCCGCACGTCATCGGTGTTTTGCTTGAAGGCCAGGCCCAACACCCCGATGCGCTTGTCCTTGAGAACCCAGAGGGTGTCGGTGATTTTGCGCAGGAACCGGTCCATCTGCTGGGCGTTGATCAACTGGACCTGTTTGAGCAGGCCGAAGTCATAGCCCAGTTGCTCGGCGATCTTGATGAACGCGCTCAGGTCTTTGGGGAAGCAGCTGCCGCCAAAGCCCAGGCCCGCATCGAGGAAGCGCCGGCCGATGCGCTTGTCCAGGCCGATGCCGTTGGCCACCTCCTGCACGTCGGCACCCGAGGCTTCGCAGATCACCGAGATGGCGTTGATGTACGAAATTTTCAGCGCCAGGAACGAATTGGCCGCGTGCTTGATCAATTCGGCCGAGTTGATGTCCGTCACCAGCACCGGCGCGTCAATCGGCGCGTAAATCTCCCGCATCCGCGGCACCGGGCGGGGGCTGGAGACGCCGATGACGATGCGGTCCGGGTGCATGAAGTCCTCGACCGCGGAGCCCTCACGCAGGAACTCCGGGTTGCTGACCACGTCGAATTCGACCTTGGCGCGGTTGTAGCGCCGGATGGTCTCAGCCACTTTTTCGCCGGTTTTTACCGGCACGGTGCTCTTGTCCACCACGATCTTGTAGGAGGTCAGACACGCGGCGATTTCCCGGGCCACCCCCTCGATGAAGCTCAGGTCCACGCTGCCGTCGGGCAGGGGCGGGGTGGGCACGGCGATGAAGATCACATCCGCGTGCTCCACCCCTTCGGCCACACTGCCGGTGAAGCGCAACCGGCCGGCGGCGACGTTGCGCGGGACCAGTTCCTCCAGGCCTGGTTCGTAGATCGGGATGCCGCCGCTTTGGAGGGTGCGCACCTTTTCCGGGTCGTTGTCCACGCAGATCACGTGGTGCCCGATCTCGGCGAAGCAGGTGCCGGTCACCAGGCCGACGTAACCGGTTCCGATGATGGCGATGTTCATGCGGGCAGGCGCAAGCAGGGAAATTCTCGGGCCAAGGGGCGAGTGCTTGGGAAAACCGGCGGTGTCCTCAGGGCGCGGGTGGAGGGGCGGTTCCCGAGGTGCCGTTCGGGGACGACGATCCCGGTGCCGGGGCGGCGGGTGGGGTTGGGTTTGGGCTTGCGGGGGGCGCTCCGTCGCCCACCGGGGTGATTACGGGGAGTTGGGCCGGGGCGCTGGCCGCAGCCAACTCCGGATGTTCCCTCAACAGGACCTCGCGCTTGACCGAGGCCTCCGCGCCGGCCGTGCCGGATTTCCGGTCCGCCACGAGGGAATCGTAAATCTTGAGCGCCTCCGCCGGTTGCCCGCGCGCCTCGTGCAGGGCGGCCAGGGCCAGGCGCGCGCGGCCGGCGACCGGGTCCTCCGGGTACTTGGCGACCACCTGTTGATAGGCCGCAAACGCCTCGTCCAGCTTGTTCTCGGCGTCCAGGCAGGAGGCCATCCCCAAAGCGGCCAGGGGCGCGAGCAACCCACTGGTGTCACGGCGCACGACCTCCTCGAAGTACCCCCGGGCTTCGGCATACTTGCCGGCCTGGTAGAGTTCGCCGGCGGCCAGCAGCAGGGCGCGGGTGGCGGTTTGGGAAGAGCCAAACTCGCTGGCCAGCTTCACAAAGGCTTCGTGCCCGGGGCTGTTTTTTTTCTCGGCCTGGTCCGGGGGGGAGAGGGCCAGCAGGGCCTGGTTGGCCCGCAGTTCGGTGTGGCCGCGGTACCAGAAGTACACGTAACCCGCGATGATCAAACCCAGCAATCCCACCGCGCCCAGCACGATTTGCCAGCGGTGCAACTCCGCCCAGCCCCAGGCTTCATAAATCCAGGTGGACTCCTGCTTTTCCGGCTGCATAGAAAGCGCGGATTCTTTGAGCCGGGTCGGGAAAGGCAAGCGGGAAATCCCCGCCGCTGCTGCCCGCCCCGCAGCCGCCGGTTTGCGCCCTTTGAGTTTTCGGGGGTTGGAGGCTAGACTAATCGCTCCGATGTTTGCGCTGACGGAAATCCACTGGTGGCACTACGCCACCTTTGTGCTGGCGGTTCTGGTGTTTCTGGCGTTCGACCTGGGGGTGCTGCATCGCCAGGCCCGGGCGGTGCGCTTTTCCGAGGCGTTGGGTTGGACGGCCTTTCTGTTTGTAATGGCGATGCTCTTTGCCTGGACGCTGGTGCCGGTGCGAGGGCGGGTGGAGGCGCTGGAGTTTGTCACGGGGTACCTCATCGAACTGTCGCTTTCGATGGACAACGTCTTCGTCATCGCCGTGATTTTCCGCTACTTCCGGGTGCCGCTGGAGTACCAGCACCGGGTGTTGTTTTGGGGCATCATGGGGGCACTGGTCATGCGCGGGCTGATGATCTGGCTGGGGGCCGAATTAATCGCCGCGTACCACTGGACCCTGTACCTGTTCGGGGTTTTTCTGGTGCTGACCGGCATCAAGATGATCGTCAGCGCCGATGAGGAAGTGGACCCGGCCCACAACCCGGTTTTGCGGCTGGCGCGCCGCTACTTCAAGTTCAGTGCTCATTACGACGGGCAGAAATTCCTCACTTGGGAAAACGGCCGTAAGGTGGCCACCCCCCTGGTGCTGGTGCTCTTGATGGTGGAGACCACCGACCTGATCTTCGCCCTGGACTCGATTCCCGCCATCTTCGTGGTGACTCAAAAGCCGTTCATCGTCTTCACCTCGAATGTCTTCGCCGTGCTGGGTCTGCGCTCGTTGTACTTTGTCCTGGCCGGGGCCATGGCGTACTGCTGTTACCTCAAGTACGGCCTGGCGGTGGTGCTGGTCTTTATCGGTTTCAAAATGCTGATCGTGGATTGGATCCAAATCCCGATCGGCGTTTCGCTCTGCGTGGTGGCCTGCTTGATTGGCGCATCGGTGCTGGCCTCGCTCATTGCTGCCCGCCGCAAGCAGGCCTGCCGCTCCGTGCCGGAAGTGTTGCCACCGCCCGCTTGATGGGGATGGCGTACTTTCCCCGCGCCCCGCAAGCACCGGGCCGGGTCGAACCAACGGAAACCCGACCGGCTTCGGACTCGCCAGCCCCCCGGCCGCGCGCTACGGTCTGATGGCACGCGCCCTCCGTCCCGCGGGTGGGGCGAGGTCCAACCCGTGAAATACCGCTGGCAGGTTGCTTCCGCCGAGCCGCTGGTGGCCGCCCAACTCGAGGCCGCCCTGCGGATTTCCCCCTTGCTGGCGCAGTGTTTGATCAATCGCGGCGTGCGCACGCCCGCGCAGGCCGACGCTTTCCTGGCGCCCCGGCTCAAAGACCTGGCCGACCCGTTTCTAATTCCCCACCTGGCCGCCGCCGTGGACCGGCTCTGGCAGGCCCGCGACGCGGATGAGCCGGTGGTCATCTTCGGCGATTATGACGTGGACGGCGTGTCCGCCACGGCCCTGCTGCTGGAGGTGCTGCGGCCGCTGGGCTGGCAGATCGAGCCGTATCTGCCGCATCGCCTGGAGGAAGGTTACGGCCTGACGCGCGACGCGGTGGCCAAGTGTTTGCAACGTTTCCCCGGACGCCTGCTGCTGGCGGTGGACTGCGGCTCCACCGCTGCGGAGACCATTGCCTGGCTCAACCGGCGCGGCGTGGACGTGATTGTGCTGGATCACCACCAGGTGTCCAACCCGCCCCCGGCGGCCCGGGCGCTGGTCAACCCGCACCTGGGACCCGCCGGGCCCGAAGGGTTCCGCGAACTGTGCTCCGTGGGGTTGGCCTTCAAACTGGCGCACGGGCTCATCAAACGCGGCCGCGAAGCGGGCCGACCGGAGACGGTGCGGTTCGACCTCAAACCGTTGTTGGACCTGGTGGCCCTGGGCACCATTGCCGACCTGGTGCCGGTCACCGGCGAGAATCGCCTCCTGGTTACCGCCGGGCTGCGGCGACTCAACCAGCGCGTCCGGCCCGGCATCCGGGAATTGTGCGACGTGGCCGGCCTCAGCGGCGAAATCCGGCCCTACGAGGTCGGGTTCGTATTGGCGCCGCGCCTCAACGCCGCCGGCCGGCTCGAGGATGCCACCGAGGCGTTGGAGCTGCTGCTGGCCCCCGATGCCGAACGCGCCCGGCCTCTGGCCGAGTCCCTGGACGCCCGCAACACCGAGCGTCAGAACCTCGAGCGCGGCATCGCCGAGGAAGTCATTGGCGCGGTCCGGGCCCGGTTCAATCCCGCCACCGATTACGTGATCGTGGAGGGCCAGTTGCTGTGGCACGTGGGCGTGGTGGGCATCGTGGCCTCGCGGGTGCTCCAGGAATTTTACCGGCCGACCATCATTTTGGGCGGCGACGGCCACGAATGGCGGGGCAGCGGTCGGAGCATTGAAGGGTTCGATCTGGCCGCCGCCCTGCGCCAATGCGACGACCTGCTGGTGCGGCACGGCGGTCATGCCATGGCTGCGGGCCTGACCGTGCGGCCCGAGTTGGTGGGGCCGCTGCGCGCGCGCCTCAATCACCTGGCGCGCGCCACGCTCCGCCCCCACCAGCTTCAACCCGTGCTGCGCTTGGACGCCACCGTGTCCCTGGATGCCCGCACCGAGGCCGCGTTGGCGGAAATGGAGCGCCTGCAGCCGTTTGGCCAGGACAACCCGCCGGTGCAGTTGCTGGTGGCCGGTCTGACGCACCGGCGGCCGCCCCGTAAAATGGGTCGGGACGAGCAGCATGCCAAATTCTGGGTCACCCAGGGCGGACGGGCCTACGAGGCGGTGTGGTGGGGCGGCGGAAACAAGCCCTGGCCGGAAGACCGGTTTGATCTGGCCGTGACGCCCCAGTGGCGTGAATACCGCGGGCAACGCCGGCTGCAGCTCCGCGTGTTGGACTGGCGGCCCGCCGGGGATTGAGCGGGCGAGGACCGGTTTTGGTGTTGGTGGGGAAGAACCGGTCCGGGGCGGTGGAAAATGGTGCGCGCTGCAGGACTTGAACCTACGACCCCTTCCGTGTGAAGGAAGTGCTCTTCCACTGAGCTAAGCGCGCCAAACGCCGGCCGGCCGCGGCTTGGAGAACCGCCCCAGCCGACCACGCGCGCCAGTTTACCCCGGCCCCCGGAAGTGGCAACCTCCTTTTGTACGCGCGTGCGGCAGCAGCCTCCCCCGGGGCGTCCCCGGGTCCGTCCCGCCGGGTTTGGCCCCGGTGCCGCGGGCAATTGCTTTGACGCTTCCGCCGTCTTCCCGTAGGCTTCAATAGCTTTTTCTTTCGAATGATTCGCTGGCTCATCAAGCAAGTCATCGGCACCAAGAACGACCGCGAAATCCGGCGGTTGCGTCCCTTGGTGGCCAAAATCAACGAAATCGAGGCGTCCCTCTCGAGCCTCAGCGACGAGGACCTGCGCGAGAAAACCGCCCGGTGGAAGGCCGAGCTGAGCCAGATCCAGGACAACGCGGAGCTGGCCCGGCGCTTGGACGAGTTGTTGCCCGAGGCCTTCGCCGTGGTCAAAAACGTCTGCCGCCGCCTGACCGAACGCCGGGAGAAAATCATCGTCCGCGGCCACGAAATGGTCTGGGACATGATCCCGTTTGACGTGCAGTTGATCGGCGGCTGGGCGCTGCATCACGGGCGGATCGCGGAAATGGCCACCGGCGAGGGCAAGACGCTGGTGGCCACGCTGCCCGTTTACCTGAACGCCCTGAGCGGTCGCGGGGTGCACGTGGTGACGGTCAACGATTACCTGGCCGCGCGCGACAGCGAATGGATGGGGGTGGTGTACAAGTTCCTCGGCCTGACCGTGGGTTGCATCCTGCACGACCAGCCCCCGGCGGTGCGCCGGCAGCAGTACTACTGCGACATCACCTACGGCACCAACGCGGAGTTTGGCTTTGACTACCTCCGCGACAACGGCATGGCCATCCGCAAGGAGGACCAGGTCCAGCGCGGGCACTACTTCGCCATCGTGGACGAGGTGGACTCGATCCTCATTGATGAGGCGCGCACGCCGCTGATCATCAGCGGCCCGGCGGTGGTCACGCAGGACAACGAGCTGTACCTGCAGTTCAAGCCGCAGGTCGAGGCCCTGGTGCGCGCTCAGGAACAACTGTGCAACCGGTTCCTGCGCGAGGCCGAGGAGCTGCTCAGGAAACTGCATCCCGAGGACGGGTCCACCCCCCCCGACGCCGAGGAGCTGCAACGTCGCATCGGCCTGCTGCTCTACCGCGTCAAGCGCGGCAACCCCCGCTCCCCGGGCTTGCTGCGGCTGCTTGAGAACCCGGAGTGCGCCCGACTCATGAACGCGGCCGAGCTAGAACTCCACGCCGACCAAACCAAGAAGCAGCTCTATGCCGAGAAGGAGGAGCTGTTCTTCGGCATGGACGAAAAGGGTCACGAGGCGGACCTCACCGAAAAAGGCCGCAACTTCCTCAGCCCCGGCGACCCGGATGCGTTCATGCTCCCGGACCTGATCACCGCCTTCCACGAGATTGACAGCGATCCCACGGCGGATTTGCGCCAGCGGCTGGACCGCAAGGCCAAGGTCCAGGCCGAGTTCGAGGCCAAAGCCCGCCGCATCCACGTCATCGCCCAACTGCTCAAGGCCTACTGCCTGTACCAGCGGGACGTGCAGTACGTGGTGCAGGACGGCAAGGTCATCATCGTGGACGAAAACACCGGCCGGCTCATGACCGGCCGGCGCTGGAGCGACGGGTTGCACCAGGCGGTGGAAGCCAAGGAAGGCGTCCCCATCGAGCGCGAGACGCAAACCCTGGCCACGATCACCATCCAGAACTACTTCCGCCTGTACCAGAAACTGGCCGGCATGACCGGCACCGCCGAGACCGAGGCGGCCGAGTTCCTGGACATTTACAAGCTGGGGGTGCTGGTCATCCCCACCAACAAGCCCTGCATCCGCAAGGATTACCACGACACGGTTTACAAGACCAAGCGCGAGAAATACGACGCGGTCATCCGCGAAATCCAGGAAATCCACGCCCAGGGCCGCCCCATCCTCGTGGGCACCATCTCGGTCGAGGTCAGCGAACACCTGTCCCGGATGCTCAAGAAGGTGGGCATCCCCCACGCGGTGCTCAACGCCAAGTACCACCAGCAGGAGGCCGAGATCGTGGCGCGCGCCGGCCAGCGCGGTGCTGTCACCATCGCCACCAACATGGCCGGCCGCGGCACCGACATCAAACTGGGTCCCGGCGTTGCCGAACTGGGCGGCCTGCATGTGCTGGGCACCGAGCGCCACGAGGCCCGCCGCATTGACCGCCAGCTCCGCGGCCGGTGCGCCCGCCAGGGCGACCCCGGCTCGAGCCACTTTTTCATCTCCCTCGAGGACGATCTGATGCGCCTGTTCGGCTCGGACCGGATCGTCAAGTACATGGAGAAAATGGGCCTGGAGGAGGGCCAGGAGCTGGAGCACCCGCTGTTGAACCGTTCCATCGAGCAGGCCCAGAAACGGGTCGAGCAGCACAACTTCCAGATCCGCAAGCGCACCCTCGAGTACGACGACGTGATGAACAAACAGCGCGAGGTCGTGTACGGCTTCCGCAACGAGATCATCCACGCCGACGAGGTGCGCGACCGCCTCCTGGACATCATGGAAGAGGTCGTCATCGAGAAGGTTCGCCAGCTCACCCCCGCGGACAAGGACCCGGCGGAGTGGAATCCGCGCCCCCTGGCCGACTGGGTGAATCTGAACTTCCCGCTGGGCCTGCCCGAGACGGAAATTCGCCGCGTGGCCGAAACCGGCCAGGAGGACCCCGAACCCGGTTCGCTTTTCGACGGCCTCAGCCCGGCGCAGTTGGCCGTGGCCCGGTTCATCGTCAAGAGCGTGCGCGACGCCTACGAGCTGAAGATCAGCTTCGAGGACCCCGTGGCGCTGGCCAAGGTCGAGCGCTACACCATCCTCAGCGCCATTGACCGTCTGTGGCAGGAGCACCTCTACCACATGGACAGTCTCCGCAACGCCATCGGCCTGCGCGCCTACGGTCAGCGCGACCCGCTGATCGAGTACAAGGTCGAGGCGTTCAAGATGTTTGACGAGTTGATGGTCAACATCAAAACCGAGATTTGCCACAACATCTTCCGCAGCGCCTCCAGCCTCCTGGCCTTCGAAAACTTCCTGCGCAACCTGCCCCAGCGCCACGTTCACGCCGAAACCACCGCGTTCGGGTCCGGCCCGGGCGGCGCGGCCCCGCCGGTGGACAAGCGCGACGGCAAACGGGCCAGCGACATCGTTTCCGAGGCCACCGAGGCCGTGGCCAAGGCCAAACCGGTGCGGGTGGGGCCGAAGGTCGGCCGCAATGACCCCTGCCCGTGTGGCAGCGGCAAGAAATACAAGCAGTGCTGCGGGCGTTGAAGGACCGTCCCGCGGCGGCCCGACGCAAAGCCCGCAGAGCGCCGATGGGCGGTCCGTGACCCGCCCGACTGCCGGTCGGCGATGAACGTGGTTTCACAAGCGGCGAACCCGTCCGGGCGGCCCGCCCCCCGCCCCTGAGTTGCCGGCCCGGCCCCCGCCCGAGTTGCCCCCCCGCCGTCACGCGCTTTGTCGTTGACGCCATTGTTTTTGCGACCCATAAGCGTCGGAACATAGTCCGGCACTGCTTCTCCCCGGCCTTGGGGGGAAGCCCCGTGCGTGGGATGAACCTCGGGCCGGCACCCCGTCAGCAATGAGTGACTCCTCGGTCCTGACCGCGCTGTTGACCAACACCGCGCTCCTGATGGTGCTGGTGTTGTTCTTCGATCTGATCACCACCCACCGCCGGGTGGAGTGGCACTGGCCGGCGCAGTTGGTTGCCGGGGTGGTGGTGGGGTTTCTCGGGGTCGGGCTGATCGCCGCGGCCTATGTGGTCGAGCCAGGGGTGGTGTTCGACACCCGGTCCGTCCTGTTGAGCATGTCGGGACTGTTCCTGGGGCCGATTCCCACCCTCGTGGCCGTGGGCATGACCGGCGGATACCGCCTGCTGCTGGGCGGCGCGGCGGCCTGGCCGGGCGTGGCGGCCATCGTGATCACGGGGGGCTTGGGGCTGTTGTGGCGGGCGTATCGGCGCAAACCGCTGGCCGATTTGAACTGGGGAGAGCTTTACGGCTTTGGCCTGCTGGTGCACGGGCTGATGTTGGGGGTGTTGGGGCTCACCCTGCCGGGGGAAATGGCCGCACGAGTTCTCCGGGTGATTGGGGGGCCGGTAATGCTGATTTATCCCCTGGCCACCGCGTTGCTGGGTTCGGTGCTGGCCAACCGGCTGCGCCGCGACCTGGCCGGGCGCGCGCTGGCCGAGAACGAGGCCCGCTTCCGCCAGCTTGTGAGCGCCCTGCCCGTGGCGGTGGTGGTCACGCGCGTCCCCAACTACCTCATCGAGTTCATCAACCCCAAGGCCGCCGAGGTCTTCGGGCTGAAGCCCGAAGCGGCGGTGGGCCGCCCCACCCTGGACTTTTACGTGGAAAAGGCCGAGGCCCGCGCCATCCGGGTGGAACTGGAGCGCACGGGTCGGGCGCACCGGAGCGAAATCCGCTTCCAACGGGCGGACGGCCGGCCATTCTGGGCCGAATTGTCCACGGTGTTGGTCACTGATGCCCGGGGCCGGATTGCACTTTCCAGCATCCAGGACATCTCCGAGCGCAAGGAGGCCGAAGCGGCCCTGCGGCGCAGCGAACAAAACTACCGCGAGATTTTCAACGCCGCCCACGACGCGCTGTTCCTGCACGACGCCGCCACGGGCCGGATTCTGGACGTCAATGAGGCCATGCTGCGGCTTTACGGGTATGCGGACAAGTCGGAGGCCCTGGCGGTGGATGTGGAGGCGCTGAGTGCGAACGAGCCGCCGTACACGCCAGATCAGGCGCTGGGGTACATCCGTCAAGCCGGTGGAGGGGAAGCGCGTGTTTTCGAATGGCTCGCGCGTCGGAAAAATGGCGAGCGCTTCTGGGTCGAGATTTCCCTGCGAAGCACGGCCATTGGCGGGGCCGGTCGGGTGCTCGCGGTGGTCAGGGACATCACCGAACGGAAGCGGGCCGAGGAGGCGTTACGCGAGCGCGAGCGCCAGTTGAGCACCCTGCTCAGCAACCTGCCGGGCATGGCCTACCGCTGCCAAAACGACGAGCGCCGGAGCATGGAATTTGTCAGCGACGGCACCTTCGCGCTTACCGGGTACGCGCCCGCGGATTTGGTGGGCAACCGGCGCGTGGCCTATGCCGAGCTGATCCACCCCGAGGACCGGACCCGGGTCTGGGGGGAGATTCAACATGCGCTGACGCAGGCTCTGCCCTTTATTTTGAGCTACCGCTTGATCCGCGCCAACGGGGAGGTGTGCTGGGTTTGGGAACAGGGCCAGGGGGTGTTTGATTCCCAGGGTCGGCTGCTCGCCCTGGAGGGGCTGGTCATGGACGACACCGCCCGTCACCAGGCGGCGGCGGAACTGGAGCGCCGCGAGGCGTACTACCGGTCCCTGATCGAAAACGCCTCCGATCTGATCACCGTGCTCAACCAGGACGGTGTCATCTGTTACCAAAGCCCCTCGAGCCTGCGCCTGCTGGGGTATCCGCCCGAAAGTTTGCTGGGGGCCAGTTTGCTCTCCTATGTCCACCCGGACGATGCCTTCCAGGTGACTCAGGCCATTGAACAGGTCCTGTCTTCGCCCACCCGGTCCGCGGCGCTGGAATGCCGGGTGCGCAACCACGCGGGCGAATGGCGCATCATCGGGGCCAGCGGCCGCCGTCTGCCCGAGCGCGGAAACCGCCCCCTCATCGTGGTCAATGCGCGGGACATCACCGATCAGCGCCGGCTGGAGGAACAGTTCCGCCAGGTGCAGAAGATGGAGGCCATCGGCCGGCTGGCCGGCGGCGTGGCCCACGATTTCAACAACATTTTGGCGATCATCATGATGCAGGCTGAAACCACCGCCCAGCTCGGGGACCTGCCCGACCGGGCGCGGGAAGGCCTCCGACAGATTGCCGCCGCGGCCGAGCGCGCCGCCAACCTCGCCCGCCAGTTGCTGCTGTTCAGCCGACGGCAGGTCATCCAACCCCGGGATCTGGACCTCAACGCGGTGGTGACCGGCATGGACCGGATGCTCCGCAGCGCCCTCGGCGAAACCATCCAGTTGGAGCTCCGGTTGCACGCAGAACCCTTGGGAATCCGCGCGGATCCGGGGATGATCGAACAGGTGCTGATGAACCTCGCGGTCAACGCCCGCGATGCCATGCCCGACGGCGGAAAAGTGGTCATCGCGACCACGCT
Source organism: uncultured Verrucomicrobiae bacterium (assembly GCA_937946835.1). Lineage (GTDB taxonomy): Bacteria > Verrucomicrobiota > Verrucomicrobiia > Limisphaerales > J093 > DSVZ01. The sequence goes on from CALFAV010000005.1 coordinate 39,123, forward strand.
TCGCAACGTGAACGAAGCGCACGTGCAGCGCCATCCCGAAGCCACCCCCGGGCGGTATGCCTGCCTGAGCGTGACGGATACCGGTGCCGGCATCGCTCCCGAGGTCCTGCCCCACATCTTCGAGCCGTTTTTTACGACCAAGCCCACGGGCAAGGGCACCGGCCTTGGGCTGGCCACCGTTTTCGGCATCGTTCGCCAGCATCGCGGCTGGATCGAGGTGGACACCGAAGTGGGGCGGGGCTCAACCTTTTGGGTGTATCTGCCGTGGCAGCCGCAGACTGCCGCAGCCCCCCGCCCGGTGGCGGCCCCCGCCCTGGCGCCCGCCCGGCCCCGCAGGGGCACCGAGACCCTGCTGGTGGTCGAGGACGAACCGGCCGTGCGGGCCTTGGTTCGCACGGTGCTCGAGCGGCATGGCTACACCGTGCTCGAGGCGGCCAACGGCGCCGAAGCCCTGGAGTGTTGGCAGACCCAGCGGGACCGGGTGGCCCTGGTGCTCACGGATTTGGTCATGCCCGGGGGCATGAGCGGCCAGCAACTGGGGCGGCAACTGCGCCAGGAACGCCCCCATCTCAAGGTGGTTTATCTCAGCGGCTACAGCGTGGAGATCGCCGGCAAAACCCCCGTCTTGCAGCCCGGCGAACTGTTCATGGGCAAGCCCTTCACCACCGACCAACTGCTCCGCATCGTCCGGCAGGCGCTGGACGGTTGAACCGCCGGAGGGCGATTTTCCCCATGCCAACCCCGAGGAACCTTTGGTTGCCCGTACTGCTCCTGAGCGGGGCGCTGAGCGCCCGGCCGGCCAGCCTGGCTCCGGAACCGGAGCGGGTGGCGGCCGCCCAGCAACGCTGGGAGGGAGAAATCGCCGCGCTGGAGGCCCGGGACCGAACCGAACACCATCCCCCGGACAGCATCCTGTTGGTGGGCAGTTCCTCGATCCGCCTTTGGGACAGTCTCGCCGCCGACCTGGCACCCTACCACCCGATCCCGCGGGGTTTCGGTGGGTCCGGGTTTTCCGATGTGGCCGTGTTTGCCCGGCGGCTGATCGCCCCCCACCGCTTCCGGGCGCTGGTGCTGTTTGTCGCCAATGACGTAACCGGTGCTCCGGCAGACGCCACCCCGGAACAGGTGGCCGGATGGTTCGGGTACATCGTCGAGGTGGCGCGCGCGGTTCAACCCCAGGCGGTGATTTTCTGTTTGGAAATCACCCCAACCCCCGCGCGGTGGGCGGCGTGGCCCAAGATTCGCGAAGTCAACCGCGCCCTGGCCCGGGAATGCGCGGCACGGCCGGGGGTCTGGTTCATTCCCACCGCCCACGCGTATCTGACCGCCGAAGGCCGGCCGGCCGCTGACCTGTTCCGGGAAGACGGTCTGCATCAGAATGCGCTCGGCTACCGCATCTGGTCGGCAATCCTCAAATCCCACCTGGACGCTCACCTGCGGTGGGAGCTGGCGCCGCACGGCCCGGATCGGCCCGGCCCTTGAGGGACTGACCCGCCTTCGGGATTGAGTTGTCCCGGGACTGCATTGACCCGCGTCGGGCGGTGCGTAAGTTCATCCTGGTCATGAAAGCAAGCCGGACGGTTTTGTTGACGGTGGGTTTTGCCAGCGGGGTGGCCGCCGCGTTGTTGGTCTTGGTCCTGATCCTGGGCTGGGAACACGTCTCCCTGCGGGCGCGCCTGGACGCGGCGCAGGAGCAATTGCGGAGGTTGAGCGCCGAACGGGAGCACTGGCAAAACCAACAGCAACTCGCCGAGTCCCGTCTGAGCGAGCAGCAGCGGAAAGTGGACCTTTTGCAATCCGAATTGGCGACCCTGCGTGAAGGCCGGGCGACCAATCCGCCACCGGCGGGGACCCGTGTTCACGTGTTCGCCCAGGGCCGGTATCTTGGGAGCGGTTGGCTTGATCCCCGCGGTCCGGGTGCGCAACCAGAGTTGACCGTGCACCTCCCCGGTCCGGAAACCGGGGCCTCCGGCGACACCCCGCCCCGAGGGGCCACCGCCGTGACCGCCTTCAGCGTGGCGCATCACTATCCGAGCTGGCCCTGGCTGTGGGTCTCGGGCTGGGTGGTCGGGGAGGCTACCAACCACACGGCCGGTCTCCCGGGACCCGGCCCGCGTGGGGAGTCGCCGACCTCGCCCTCGGCGCCGCCTCCGGCCAACCCGCCCCCGCCGGCCGATGCCACTTTTTCGGCCCGTGGGCCGTGGCCGACCGGTTTGTTGAAATTCAGGCCCGAGGTATTGCGAACCGTCCCCGGAGTGGGTCGGCCGGGAATTGTAACCGCGCGTCCGCTGGCGACCCCGGTCGGGCCCGGCTTGGTCTCCGGGACCACGCCGGAGCCGGTGACCGCTGTGAGCAAACCCGCGGCTCGCCGGACCCCGCTGCCCGGGGTGGACCGCCCACCGGTGCGGCGTTGAAACGCGTGGACAGCCCACCGGGCGCTTTCTAGCCTGCCGGCCATGCGCATCCTCTTCTTAAACGGGCCGAACCTGAATTTGCTCGGTCGCCGGGAGCCGGAAATTTACGGTCGCACCACGCTGGCCGAAATCGAAACTGCCGTCCGGCGTCTGGCCGCGGAACGAGGGGTGGAGGTCGAGTTTCGGCAGAGCAACCGGGAAGGGGAGTTGGTGGATTGGATTCAGGAGGCGCAAGGGCGGTTCGACGCGGTGGTCCTGAATGCCGGGGCGTACACCCACACCAGCATAGCGTTGAGGGATGCCATTGCCGCCACGGGTATCCCGACGGTGGAAATCCACCTTTCTAACGTTCACGCCCGGGAGGAGTTTCGCCGAAACTCGGTCATCGCCCCGGTGTGTCGAGGGGTGATTTGCGGGTTTGGCGCCCGCTCGTACCTCTTGGGACTTGAGGCGGCGATCGTTAACGACTGAATCCGGAAGGCCAATTTGCCGCCCCGGGGAGGCAGGTAAGGCAGCTTTTTCTCGAGCGGCCTTCCGGCCCTCCGACTGAACTCGGAATGGGAAGGCACTCGGCAGGCTGAGTGGCGAGGGCGGCGCAGGGGGCGACGGAAAACCGGTTCTTGACGCCCCGAAAGCGATTCTTTAAGCTGCCCCCGCATTTCGGATCAGTCTGAGCAGGGTCGGATTTCGGCTGCTGCTCTTTTGCTTAATGAGCGTCTTTGAACTTCGGACCGAGTTTGGGTCAACCGGCCATCCGGGAGGGTTCCGTGGACCTTAAAGACATCAAGGCGATCATTGACCTGATGCGCAAGAACTCGATCTCCGAGTTCGAGCTGGAAAAGGAAGGATTCAAAATCCGGCTCAAGCGCGGACCCAACGGAATTTCCCCCACTCCCAGTGAAGAGGTCCCCGGGTTAACCGGAGCTGCTCCCGCGCCGGTGGTCTTTCACCCCGCGCCTCCCGCGGCTCCCCCGAGTGCCCCGGGGGCAACCTTGGTTCCGTTGGAAACGGAGATTAAATCCCCGATGATCGGCACGTTTTACCGGGCCCCTTCCCCCGACGCCGCCCCTTACGTCGAGGTGGGCACCGCGGTGGAGCCGGACACGGTGGTCTGCCTCATCGAGGCGATGAAGGTCATGAACGAGATCAAGGCGGAGGCCAAGGGGGTCATCACCCAGGTGTTGGTGGAAAACGGCAAACCGGTCGAATTCGGCCAGCCCCTCTTCAAAATCCGACCCGTCTAGGCACCCGGGCCCCTCACCCTTCCTTTTTCCCCCGACTCCACGCCGAGATGTTTGAGAAAATCCTCATCGCCAACCGGGGTGAGATCGCGGTCCGGATCATTCGCACCTGCAAGGAAATGGGCATCCGCACCGTGGCCGTGTATTCGGAGGCGGATGCCGATTCGATGCACGTGCAACTGGCCGACGAGGCCATCTGCATCGGGCGCGCCCCGGCCAACGAGAGCTACCTGCGCATTGACCGCCTGGTCAGCGCGGCGGAGATCGCCGACGTGGACGCCATCCATCCCGGCTACGGGTTCCTTTCGGAAAATGCCCACTTCGCCGACGTGTGCGAGAGCTGCAACATCCGCTTCATCGGGCCCAGCTCGCGCAGCATGAACGCCCTGTTGGACAAGGCGGTGAGCCGCGCCCTGGCCAAAAAGGTGGGCGTGCCCACCCCGCCCGGCTCGGAAGGGGTGGTGGAAAACGAGTCCGAAGCGCTGGCCGTGGCCAAAAAAATCGGTTACCCGGTCATGATCAAGGCCGTGGCCGGGGGCGGGGGACGCGGGATGCGCATCGCCCACAACGACATCTCCCTGATCAAGGGCTATCACACCGCGCGCAGCGAGGCGGAGAAGGCGTTTGGCAACTCCGGCGTTTACGTCGAGAAATACTTCGAGAACCCCCACCACATCGAAATTCAGATCATCGGCGATTCCCGGGGCAACCTGCTCCACCTGGGCGAGCGGGATTGCTCGATCCAGCGCCGGCACCAGAAGCTCATCGAGGAAACCCCCTCTCCGCTCATCGAACACAAGTTCAAGGGCCTGCGCAAAACCATGGGCCGGGCGGCCCTCCGTTTGGCCGAGGCGGCCCAGTACACCAACGCCGGCACCGTCGAGTTCATCGTGGACGACCAGGGCAACTACTACTTCCTCGAGGTCAACAAGCGCATTCAGGTCGAACACCCCGTCACCGAGGAGGTCACGGGTCTGGATTTGATCAAGCTCCAGATTCTGGTCGCCATGGGCGAGCCGTTGAAAATGTCCCAGGGCGACATCCATTACCGCGGCCACGCCATCGAGTGCCGCATCAACGCCGAAGACCCGTACGACGACTTCCGGCCCTCGCCCGGGCGCATCGAAATGTACTACCCGCCCGGCGGCCACGGCGTGCGCGTGGACAGTCACGTCTATGCCGGCTACACCATCCCCTCCTACTACGATTCCATGGTGGGCAAGGTCATCACGGTGGGCAAAGACCGGCGCGAGGCCCTGGAGCGCATGAATCGCGCGCTGGGCGAAATGCTGCTCACCGGCATCAAGACCACCGTGCCGTTGCAGCAAACCATCCTCCAGGACCCCGATTTCCGCCGCGGCTCGTACTCCACCGGCTTTTTGGAGCAACTCATGCGCCGCGGCACGCAATGAGCCGGGGCACCCCGCCGCGGCTCCCCCGGCCTCCTCGCCCGGCGGTGCCGGCGGCGCTCACTCGCGCAAGCCGGTGGTGTCAAATTCCAGCCGGTCCCCGGCCCTGAGCAGGTCGGCCAGGGTCAGCTCGCCGCTCCGGTAGGCCGCCTCCCGGCCCAGCACGGCGGTCAGGTTCGACCGCACCGACGGCGCCACGGTGGGATTGTCAAACCGCCCCTCGGTGATGGCCTGATGGAACTCGAGGATGTTCGCCACCGCCCCGTCCGTGTACAGGTTGCCCACCGGCCCGCCCGGGAACGGCTCGTTGCCCCGGATCCACACCTGCCCGAAATAATCGCCGAAGAAGTAGCCTTCCGAACCGTAGGCGCGGCAGGTGATCTCGTCCCGCATCTCCGGGATGGTCTGGATGCAACTGAACGCCAGGGGCACGCCGTTGGCGAAATCGAACGTGACGGCGAAGTGATCCCAAATGCTGCCCGGCGGCCGCAGCCGCTGGCCGCCCAGGCCGAGCGCCCGCACCGGGTCGGCGTCAATCACCCAGGTGGCCAGGTCCAGCGCGTGAATGGCCTGCTCCACGATGAAATCCCCGGACAGCGCCTTCACGTGGTACCAGCGGCGCAATTGCTCTTCGCGACTGGCCGGGGGAGCCTCGCGACCGCCGCCGGACCACGGGTAATGGGCTTCCACCATCACCAGCTTGCCCAGGTCGCCCTGGCGAATGCGGGCCAGCGCCTCGCGGAACAGGGGGTGGGCGCGGGTCTGGAAGTCCACCAGAAACACCCGCCGTTTCTCGGTCGCGCGACGCCCGGATTCGGCGATGCTCCGGCACCCGGGCACGTCCACCGCCACCGGCTTGGCCACAAACACATGTTTGCCGGCCTCGACCGCGGCGGCGCACTGCCCCGGGTGAAAATAGGGTGGGGTTTCGATGACCACGGCGTCCACCGGGCTTTCCAACAGCCGCCGGTACCCGGCCAGACCGGAGTAACGCCGGGCCGGCTCAATCCCGTGCTTTTCGCCCACGGCCTGGACGCGGTCCGGGAAGTAGTCCGCGCAGGCGGCCAGGTGGTACCTGCCCGTTTTGACAAACAGATCGGCGATCCACGTGCCGCGGCCCCCGCAGCCGATCAGACCCAGCGCCACGCGGGTGTTGGCCGGGGCGCCAAACACGGTCACGGGCTGGAGCACCGTGAAGGCGCCGACGGCGGCCGTGGCGTGGAGAAAACGGCGGCGGGGCAGGGACCCCGGGGCGTCCGAGGGGCGGGGCGAGGGCTTCATGGGGAAACGGGGTTTTCGTTCCGGGACCGGTTGAGTCGTTGCCAGGCGGCCATCGAGCGGGCCAGGTGCGCGCGGGCGTCACCACCGATGCCGTAACATTGCAGCCCAATCGGCCCGGCGAAACCCAGCTCGCGCAGGGCACGCAGCAGACCGGCCACGTCAAAGTTGCCCTGGTCCAGCGGCTGAATGTACCGCGCCCAGCCGGGTTGGTCGTCGTGCTCGTCGGCGCCGTTGAGGGACACGGCCCACAGCCAGGGCCGGGCCAGTTTGAGCAACGGCCGGTATTCCCGCGCGGGGTCCACCCGCAGCCAGTGGCAGAGGTTGAACATCACGCCCACGTTGGGACGGTCCACTTTCGCGGCCACGCGCACGGCGTCCTCGATCCGTTCCACCCAGGACTCGACGTGGGGATAAAGCAGCAACTGCGCGCCGGCCGGACGCGCCGTCTCGGCCATTGCCCGCAGCAGGGTTACCGCGTGGGGGTCGCGGGCGGGATCGGACGGCCGCCAGCCGTTGAGAAGCAGATCAAACTGCACGCCCCGCCCCCGCACGGCCGTGCACACTTCGCGGAACCGCGCGGCGTCGTAGGGCGTCCGGTCCGGACCCACCTCCACCACCATCGTGATCTGGAACAGCCGCAGCCCCACCGCATCCAGCGTGCGCAGCCGTTCCTCGACCCCGTCCAACCAGATGTGGCCCACGCCGTCGTAGCCCAGCTCGCGGAGCAGCTCCGCCTGCTGGGCGTAGGTGCGTTTTTTCTCGTCGTGCCAATCAATGCAGAACGGGAAAAAAGGGAAACGCCCCGGAGCGGGCGGGCGTTTGGCTGCGGCGCCAAGCCATCCCAGACCCGGGGCGGCGGCCAGGGTGCCCAGGAAAGCGCGACGCGAGCAACGAGGTTTCATGATCGGGGGGGAGAAGAAAGGTCCCTGGGTTCGGTCGCCGCCCTCGAGCCGGGGGCGGACGGGGCCGCCGCGCGCTTGCAGCGGTTTTCGTATTCGGCCCGCGCCCGCATGACGGTGTGCAGACGCGGGGTCATGGGGGTGCCGAGGTAGATGCTGCACAAGCCCAGGGCGGCGCCCAGCACCAGACACACCTCCGCGATCCGGCGCAGGTCGTAGCCGGAAGGCTTGGGGGCCTCGGTCAGGCGCAGGAGGGTGGTGCCCAAGATCGCGAAGAAGAGGTAAAACCCCAGCAGGGCCAGGAAGATCACCACCAGCATCGCGCACCGGGTTAGTTCCGCGTTCAACAGGGGCGGGTTCGAGGCCAGCAACTCCACCTGCCGCCGCTCCCGCTGTACCCGGTTTTCCCGCCAGCGCCGCACCGCCGGAAAGACCGGGCTGAACGCCCGCAGGGTCGCGTCGCGGGCAAAGCTCCAGACCAGGCTGATCACGATCAGGCCCAGCAGCCCCGTAAACCACCAGTCCGGGTCCTGCAGTTGGCTGAGCATGGGGTTCACGTGTTCCGGGGGAGAAATGGCCCGACGGCGCGGATTCAGCGTGGGCGCCGCTTCCGCAGCCCGGCCACCGCCGCCTTCATCCACTTGACGCTCGCGGCGATGTTCTCGTCCGAGCCGTGGCACTCGATCGAGACCACCCCGTCCCACTTCGTCTCGTCGAGATAGGCCAGGCAGCGGCGGATGTTCTCCGCGTTCACCCCGCCGCCCACCGGCACGATGCTGCTGCCGATGCCGGTTTCCTCGCCGCGGGCCGCGGCGGCCAGTTCGGCGCTCACGTCCTTGATGTGGCAGTGCACCACGTAGGGCCGCAGCGCCTTCAGGTAGTCGAGCGGGTCGTGGCCGGCGATGAAGGTGTTGCCGGTGTCGAAATTGCACCGCAGCCACTCCGAGTCGAAGGTCTTGAAGAGCTTCTGCATGAACTCCAGGTCGTTGGTGTACGGGCCGTGCGGCTCGACGTTGAGGATCACCCGGTAATCCTCGGCCCAGGCCAGGCATTGCCGGTAGTTGTCGCAGGTGACGCGGAAGACCTCCTGGCGCGTCAGCCCCGGGGTCTCGAACGCGCCGTCCACCGTGTCCACCATCGGACACCCCAGCTCGGCGGCGAACCGGATGCTCTGCGTGACGTAGTGGATGCCGTAGGCCGAACCGTTGGGCCCCATCATCGGGTAGGAGCCGTCAATCTGCGAGACCTGCAGCCCCAGCTTGTCCAGGAAGCGCCGGAGCGCGCGGGGATTGGATTCCAGCGAAACGCCCGGGTCGTAACCGAGGGCGGCGATGAAGTTCTGGCCATCCAGCACGGCAAATTCGACGTGCTTGAGTCCCGTGGCGGCGATCTTTTGGCAGGCGGCCTCGAAGCCGGTGCTCAGGGGGCGCCAGTTGTCGGTGTGCAGGCCGAGGTGAATCATGCGGCTGTGCTACGCTCGCCCGTGCGCGGCGTCAAGGCGCACGGCGGCGCACCCGCAACGCCACGTCTTCCTCGAAGACGGGGCTGGTCAGGCGGGTCACCTCGGCCGTCGCGGGCACGGATTCCCGTTTGTCCACCTGCCCGGTGCGCGGGTTGATCCATTCGGCGGTGTACTCCCCGGCCGGCAGGCGCAGGTGCAGCTCGGCGGTTTGCGGGCCGGTGGGGGCTTTCTTGTCCCGCGGGTCCCGGCCCACGTAGATCGCGTAGGCGCGCTCCGGCTCGGCCAGTGCGTAGGCACGGTGTCCCACCGGCACGCCGCCGGCGATGAGGGCGGGATCCGGTTTCATGCGGATGAAGTCCAGGCCACGGAAAAAGTCCGCCAGCACCTTCAGTTGCCGTCGGAACGCGGGATTGCCGCCGCCGGGCTGGCTGGCCGGGTACACAAAGGTGCCGTCCTCGTGGCCCACGGTAAACGAGTAATCCAGGTGACTGAACAGCCCGCCGCCAGCCAGCAGGAAGCTCCAGGCCTCGACCCGGTAGGGCAGATCGTTGGTGCCGCGGAAGCCGGTTTCGTTGTCGCCGATCACCTTGTTCAGGCCGTAGTTCAACGCCACGGTGTCGGGCGGATGGGCGTAGTGGAAGTTGAAGATCGAAACCGCCGGGTGCGGGCGGTCCACCTTCGCCTTGTCGTTGGCGATGTTGAGTGAAATCAGGTGCCGCACTCCCAGCGCCTGCTCGGTTGCGACGATCACGTCCACCATGCGGTGCTGCCAGGCCATTTCCACCCCGCCGAAGTACGGTTCGTTGCAGACCTCGTAGTACAGGTTGTCAAAGTCCCGCAGTTCGGTCACCAGCTTGCGGACCAGGGCCTCGTGGTGGGGCAGCAGGCCGCCGTGCCGGTCCAGGGTGTACACGTTGGTGCGGGCGATGGCGCCGACGCCGTTGACGTTGTTGCTCGCGTTCATCGGGCTGAGCGCCCACATGGCCTCCTCGTAAAAGGGGCAGAACAGGTTCAACTCGACCACCACCCCGCGGGCCCCGGCGTGGGCCAGGAAATCCTTCAGGCGCGCGAAGTACTCGGGGTCCCAGCGGGTGAGGTCAAACTTGTTGCCCCCGTTCCGGTAACCGGGTTGGTCACTGCGCGCCCAGGGACAGATCAGCCGGCCCGGCGCCGGGGCCAGCGTGTTTCGGGCGATGTTGAACGCCCCCGGCGGCTCGCAGTACACGCCACTGAAGGTGCGGGTGTGGTTCAGCCCGTCCCGCGCCAGGGTGTCGAGGTAGGTGCGGTAATCAAAATCGCGGTTGAGCACCGCGCCGTAGTGCTCGCCGGAGCCGATCAGGACCGTGGGCTGCCCGCGCCAAAGGAAGTAATGCGGGTTGTCCGGGTGCAACGCCAGCGGCGCGGCCGCGTGCAGACCCAGCGCCAACAAGACCGGTCCGCCGACGGTCAACACAGGGGTTTTCACGCCGGCAACCTAGCGCCGGGGGCGTCCGCCGGGCAAGCGGGGGGTGTCCCCGCCCCGCGGCCAGACTCATTCTCCCGCCAGACCGACCGCCGAAAGCACACGCTGGCGGAGGCCCGATGATTCGGCTCCCCAAACCCAACCCACGGGCGTACACCTCGCGGCATGAACTCCCCGTTGAGCGCGGTTCGACTCGTCGTGGTGCTCGGCCTGGGCGTCGCGGCCCCGGGCCGCGCGGACACCCACCTCACCTGGGAGGCGCGCTTTGCCCGGCCGCCCGCCGATGCGCGCATCCTCAAGATCATCCACGGGTGGCCGGACGCGCCCGAGCAGCAGGACCAGTGGATTCGCCGGCTGAGCGCCCAGGGTTTTGGTGGCGTGGTGTGCAACGTTTCCTTCCAGGACTACCTCGAAAGCGAGTCCAAGTGGGCCGCCTTCACCCGCGCCGTCCAAGCGGCCAAAGACGCCGGCTGGACGCTCTGGCTGTACGACGAGCACGGGTACCCATCGGGCAACGCCGGGGGGCTGGTCTTGCGCGGGCATCCCGAGTGGGAGGCGCGCGGCCTGTTGGTGACGGAGGCGGAAACCACCGGCGGGCCGGTCACGCTGGAACTGCCCCCCGGCCCGCCAGTGCTGGTCGCCGCCTACCCGGTGCGCGAGGACGGGATGGAATTGGCGGCGCGGGTGGAACTGTCCCCGGCGGTCCGGGAAGGCCGGTTGACCTGGACGGCCCCCGCCGGGCGCTGGCGGGTGCTGGCCATCACCGAAGACCGGCTCTTCGAGGGCACCCACGCCGCGGGCAACCTGCACGCAAAACTTCCCTACCCGAACCTGCTGCTGCCCGAGCCGACGGCCCGGTTCATCGAATTGACCTACGGCAGCTATGCGCGCCATCTGGGGACCAACCTCGGTCGCTTCTTCGCAGCCACCTTCACCGATGAACCCTCGCTGATGAGCCTGTTCCTCGAACCCATGCCCTACCGGCCGTTGCCCTGGGCGCCCCATCTGCCGGCCGAGTTCCAACGCCGGCGCGGTTACGCGCTCGACCTTGCGCACTTGCCGATGCTGGTGGGGGATACCCGTCCCGGCCCGGCGAAACTGCGCCACGATTTCTGGCTCACGGTGGGCGAGTTGGTGGCCGAAAATTATTTCGGGCAAATCCAGACCCACACGCGCCGGCTCGGCGTGGCCTCCGGTGGACACCTCCTGGCCGAGGAAAACCTTGTCCACCACGTCCCGCTGTACGGGGACTTTTTCCGCTGCCTTCGCCGGATGGATGCCCCGGGCATGGATTGCCTGACCAGCGTGCCGGCCGAAGTGCCCTGGCCCGTGGCGCGGTTGGTCAGCAGCGCGGCGGCACTGGAGGGCCGCCCCCTGGTGATGAGCGAAACCTCCGACCACGCCCAGGTCTGGCGCGCGCCCGGCGACCGACGCCCCCGGCGGGGGGTCACCGAAGGCGAAATCCGCGGCACCTGCAACCGCCTGTTGGTGGCCGGCGTGAACACGATCACCAGCTACTACAGCTTCACCGACCTCGACGACGAGGCGCTGCGCCGGCTCAACGCGTGGGTGGGCCGCGGCGCCGCGGCGTTGCGCGGGGGCCACCAGGTGGCGGACCTGGCGGTGGTGTATCCGGTGGAAAGCCTCTGGGTGCGGTTCGTGCCCTCGCGCCACTGGACCCGGGAGGCCGCTGCGGCCGCGCGCCTGGACCACCTGTACCGCAGCGCGGTCGAAGCGCTGTTCGCCGCGCGGCGGGAGTTCACGGTGGTGGACAGCCGCACGCTGGCCGAAGCCGCCGTGGAGAGCGGCGCGTTGGCGCACGGTCCGCTGCGCTGGCGGGTGGTGATCCTGCCGGGGGTGGACACCCTGCCCCTGGCGGCGTGGGAGAACCTGGCGCGGTTTGTGCGCCGGGGCGGCGTGGTGATCGCGCTGGGCGCCCTGCCCACCCACAGTGAACGCGAGTTCCCCTCCGCCCGTGTCCGGGCCCGGGCCGGGGAGATGTTTGGCACTGTCGAGGCGTCCGCGCGCGAGCCCCGGGTGCATTCCAACGCGGCGGGCGGGGCCGGCATTTTCCTGCCGGCGGGCGCGGAGGGGTTGCTCCCGTTGGTCCTGGACGGGGTGTTGGCGCCGGAATTAAAGGTCGCCGGCGGGGCCGCCGGAGGGCGGTCGCCGTTGCGGGCCACGCACCGGCGAATCGAGGGCCGCGAGATTTATTTCGTCATCAACGACAGTGCCCGGCCATGGGCCGGTCGGGTGGAGTTTGCCGCGGAGGGCGAGGGGGAACGGTGGAGTCTTGCCACGGGCCGGTGCGAGGACCGGTTTCGGGGCGGCGCCGGGGAATTGAGCCTGGAGCCCTGGGACGCGGCGGTGTTTCGTTTTACCACGCCCCGGCCGCCAGCGCGCCGCCCTCTCGGCGCTGGGGCGCTCCCGGGCCTCGGGTTTCGCACCCTGGCCCCCGCCGCGCCCACGCTGCTGCGGGGGGAGTTTGTGCGCGCCGAACTGCGCCCCGCCGCCGGCCCGACCACCAACGCGCCGGCCTGGGAAGTGGCCGCGGCACTGACCCGCGGCCGGGTGGACACCTGGGCGTTCGCCCAGTTCCACTTTTCCCCGCCGCTGGACCTGAGCGCTGCCGATTGCCTGGCCCTCGAGACCTGGGTCCCGGAAGGTCAGACCACCGCGAACCAACTGCTGGTCCTCTTGCGCGAAGAAGGCGGGGGCGATTTCTTCGCCGAAACCGGCCGCTCCCTGGCCGGGCCGGGTTGGGAACGAAGTTTCCTTCCCCTCGAGCGTTTCCAACTCGCCGGCTGGTCCCGGGACCCGGACGGCGAGTTGGATCGGACGCGGATCAGCGACCTTCGCGTCGGCTGGGGAGGCTACCTCGGCACCGAGGGCGAACAGGTGCGGTTCCGCCTCGCGCCGCCCCAGATCGGCGCACGGATGCCCGGGAAACCTTAAACCCCCGCCGCGGGCTTCCGGGGCGCACCGAGGCACCTGCGCGCGGGGAACCCACCCGCTCAACAGGGGATGAAGTCGCCCTCGCTTGGTTGAGCCGCCCCCGGCCCCGGACGAGTCCGGCGCCGGCCGGCCTGGAGGGCTGAGGTGGCCGATTAATTTAGGCTGCTCATTTTTAATTTCAGTTTTCTCTTGACCGGACTCTCTGGCCGGCGCAGAAACGCCGTCGTACTCGGCCAGAAGAAGCCTGGTTGTCGGTACCTGGGGAGGCTTCTCAGATATGCGTTGCCCTCATTGCCAGTCGGAATCTCCGGAACGAGCGCTGTTTTGCGTGGCGTGTGGCGGCGCGCTCTCCCGGGCATGCCCGGCTTGTGGGTGCGCCAATCCGTCCACCGCCCGTTTTTGCGCCGGCTGCGGGCGCCGGCTCGAAACGCCCCCCACCGCCTCGCCAAACACCCCGCCCGCGGCGAGCGCCGGTGCCCTCACCGAGGCCCCCGAACGCCGGCAATTGACGGTGCTGTTTGCCGACCTGATGGAATCCACCGCGTTGTCCGAGCGCCTGGACCCGGAAGTGATGCGGCGGGTGATGCGGGCCTACCAGGCAATTTGTGCCGAAGAGACCCGACACCACGGCGGGCACCTGGCCCAGTACCTGGGCGATGGCGTGGTGATTTTTTTCGGGTATCCCGTGGCGCACGAGGACGGGGCCCGCCGGGCCGTGCGCACGGCCCTGGGCATCTTGTCCCGCCTGGAGAGCCTCAACCGGACTTTTCAGACCGAGCTGGGCCTGGAACTGGGCGTGCGCCTGGGGTTGCACACCGGCACCGTGGTGGTCGAACACCTGGTGGAGGAGGGCCTGCAAACGCCCCTGGCCACGGGCGAACCGCCGAACATCGCCGCCCGCGTCCAAGCCCTCGCCGGGCGCAACAGCGCCGTGCTCACCGCGGACACCTACCGGCTGGTCGCACCGTTTGTCCGTTGCGAGGAGCTGGGACTGCACCCCGTCAAGGGCCTGACCCGCCCGGTGCGCCTGTATCGGCTGCTGGGGGACTCGGACACCGCCACCCGACTGGAGGCCGCGGCCGCCGGCGGGCTGACCCCTCTGGTGGGACGGCAAACCGAGCTGGCCTGGCTTGGGGACACCTGGGCGGACACCGCCGCCGGCGGTTCCCGCTGGGTGTTGTTGTCCGGCGAGCCGGGGATCGGCAAATCCCGACTGGTGCAAACCCTGATCCAACGCGTGGCCTCCGCCGACGCGCAGGTGCTGGTCTGCCTTTGTTCCCCCCACTGGCAGAACAGCGCCTTTGCCCCCATCTCGGATTTGATTGCCCGGCGGCTGGACCTGAACAGTGCAGATCCCCCGGCCGCGCGCCTGGCCCGGTTGGAAGCGCGCCTGTCCGAAGACCGCCTGCCCGCGGCGGAAACGCTTCCCCTGCTGGCGCCGCTGTTCGACCTGCCGGTGCCGGCGACCGATCCGAGCCGGGACCTCACCCCGGCCCAGCGCCGGCAGCGCACCCTGGTGGCCCTGATGAACTGGCTCTTCGGCAAGGCGCAACGCCGGCCGGTGTTGCTGGTGGTCGAGGACCTGCATTGGGCCGACCCTTCGACGCTCGAACTGCTGGGGTTGATCCTTCAAACCCACGGCACCCACCGCTTGCTGACCTTGCTCACCGCGCGCCCCGAGTTTTCCCCCTCCTGGCCCCTGGGGGATGCGGGCCGCGTGTGGACCCTGAGCCGACTGAGCCAGCCGGAAGTGGTCCGGCTGGTGGCCGAAGTGGCCGGGGGACACGATTTGCCCAAAGTCGCGCTGGAGCAGATCACCGAACGGGCCGACGGCATCCCCCTGTTCATCGAGGAACTGACCAAGATGTTTCTGGAAAGCGGGCCCGCGGCCGAAGCGCCGGCTCCCGCCGCCCGCCGGAGCGCCCCGGAGCGGTGGGCCATTCCCGCCACGATCCAGGATTCCCTCATGGCCCGGGTGGATCGCCTGGGCACGGCCAAGCGCCTGGCCCAGTGGGGCGCGGTGCTGGGACGGGAGTTCCGGCAGGACGTGCTCGTGGCCGTGGCCGGCCCGGCCTTTTCGGAGCTCGAAGCTGACCTGGGGCGGCTCCTGGCCGCCGGGTTGCTGGCCCGGGTGGGCACCCAAACCCCGGCCACCTATGTCTTCAAGCACGCGCTGATCCAGGATGCGGCCTATCAGTCGTTGCTCCAGGCCACGCGGCGTGACCATCACCGGCAGATCGGTCAGGTGTTGGAAAAACAGTTTCCGGAACTGGCGGCCGGCCGGCCGGAACTGCTGGCCCACCACTTCACCGAAGGAGGCGACCCCCGCGCCGCGCTTACCTGGTGGTACCGCGCGGGCGAAGCAGCCCGGGCCCGCTCGGCCAACCAGGAGGCGGCGACCCATTTCCGCCGCGGGCTGGAGCTGCTGGAAGGGCTGCCGGACGCCGCCGAGCTGGCGCCGCTGGAGCTGCAATTCCGGCTGGCGCTGGGCAGCCTGTTGATGGCCCTCCAGGGATACGCCGCCCCCGAAGTCGGCCGCCTGTTTGGCCGGGCGCGGGAGTTGTGTCAGGTCCTGGGCGCGCAGCCGCAACTGAGCCCCGCCATCAGCGGGCTGTGGTCCTACAGCATTGTGCGGTGCGAATTCGCCGAGTCCACCGCCCTGGCGGCCCAAATGATGACCCTGGCGCGGGACACCGGCTCCCCCGATCTGGAACTGGAGGCCGAGGCCGGCACCGGCATCAATCTTTTCTGGGCCCACGCCCGGTTTGCGGAGGCCCGCATCCACCTGGAACGGGCCGTGGCGCTTTACGACGTCGAGCGGCACCGGACCCATGCGCTGATCTATGGCCAGGACCCCGGCGTCATGGCCGCGGCGCATCTGGTCTGGGTGCTGTGGATTCAGGGCGAGACCGAAGCGGGCGTGGCCCAGGTGGCCCGCCTGCGTCAGTTGGCCCGGTCCCGCGGCCACGCCTACAGCCTCGGCTACGCCTTTGCCTGGGAGAACACCCTCTGGTTTCTGGCCCGCCGGGTTCGGGCCGCCCTGCAAGCCGCGGCGGAAGCCATCCGGTACTGTGCCGAGCAGGGGTTTCCCCTCTGGCAATGTGTGGCCGCCTATGTCCAGGCCTGGGCGCGGGTGGCCACCGGCCAGGGCGAGGGCGCCGTCGAGGAAATCCGCCAGGCCCTCGCCACCTGGCGGGCCACCGGCGCCACGGTCTCCCAGGCCTATCAACTGAGTGTGCTGGCCGAGGTGCACCGCCTCCAGGGCGATCTGACCGCCAGCCGGCAAACCATCGAGGAGGCCCTGGCCCTGACCCGCACCTGCGGGGACCTTTGGTACCGGCCGGAACTGCTGCGCCTGCGGGGCGAACTCCTGCTGGCCGGCGGCGAAACCGACCTCGCCGAGGCGTCCCTGCGCGAAGGCCACGACCTGGCGCGGGCCACCGGCGCGCGCATGTGGGAGTTGCGCGCCGCCCTGGGGCTGGCCCGGCTGGCGCAGGCGCGGGGCCGGCCCGAGCCGGCCCGCCCGCTGGTGGAAGAGGCCCGCGCCGGGTTTCCCGTCGGAACCTCCGAACCGGAACTCGAGCTGGCGCGGCGTTTTCTGGACAACTCCGCAGCGCTTCCCGTCTGCGCATGAACCTGTCCCCCCTCCGCACCCCGCTTCGCCTGCTCGGCGCGTTGAGCCGCGCCGCCCTGGGCCGCCTCACCGCCGCGTGCGGTTGCACGCCTCATCGCCGGGCCGAGCGCTTTACTCCGGACCCCGCACTGGAGGCTCTGCTGGAGCAAATGCGCTTCGAGGCGGACCCGCTGGCCGATGACACGGTCCGGCGCCTTTTCGCCAGCGGCGCGGGCATGGACCGGGTCAACGAGCTGCTTGCCCGGCTCATTCACCAGGCGCCGCCCCCCGAGGCCCTGCGGGACGACGCGCAGGATGAGGCGGCGCGGGCCGCGCTCGAGCCCTACCTGGCGCACTGCCAGACCCTGCCGCCCTGGGCGGACCGGGCCGTGATTGGCCGCGCGGGCGCGCTGTTTGCCGAGCACGGGATGCTGGCCTTCTCGGTGCTGGGTTGCGCCAGCCTGCCCGTGGGCTACGCCGCCCCCGAGGCGGCGCGCGTGCTGGGATTCACCCAGCAACTGACCGAGCACGCCCAACGCCGCCTGGCCGAGACGGCACTGTTTCTGATTGACGTGATGTCGCGGGGCGGCCTGGAACCCGGGGGGCGCGGCCTGCAGGACATCGCGCGGGTGCGCCTGATGCACGCGGCCATCCGGCACCTGCTGCTGCAACCGGCCCCCGGGCCGCTGGGCGAGGGCCGCCGGGACTTCGCCCGGGTGCTGGCCGAGGCGTCCTGGGACGTGCGCGCGCACGGCCAGCCCATTCATCAGGTGGTGATGTCCGCGACCATCCTGTGCTTTTCCTTCGTGGCCCTGCGCAGTGCGCGCCGGATGGGCCTTCACCCGCCGCCGGAAGCCGAACACGCCTACCTGCACGCGTGGAACGTGGTGGGGTGGCTGATGGGCGTGCGGGACGAGTTGCTGGTGCCGCGGCCCGAGACCTACGCGGGGGCGGAGAAACTCTTCAACCACATCTGGCATCGCTTCCGGGCCCGCGCGCCCTACGCCGAGGGGATTCAGCTCACCGCGGCGTTGCTGCGGTTTCTGGAAGACCCGCTGCACGATCTGCCCCCGCCCCTGCCGCGGCTGCCCCGTCTGGTCATGCGCGACCTGATCGGGCCGGATCTTACGCGCATTCTGGGGGTGAAGCTGGGGTTTTGGGACGAGGTGCTGCTGGGACTGGCGGTATGGGGAATCCGCGAGCTGGATCACCTGGGTGACGTGGTTTACGAGCGACTGCCGCAGTCGCGTCTGGCGGCGGAGTTTCTGTTCCGCCGGCTGGTCCGGGCGCTGGCGGGCGCACCCCGCGGCGGGGCGCGCCCGCCGTTTCAAATTCCCGATCACCTGGCCGAGCGCTGGCGCGTGCGGCCGCCCTCGCCCCGCGCGGAACCTGTCGGCCCCTGACTGCGCATGGCCGCCAACTCGATCAGCCCCGCCGCGATTGTCCGGTACTACGACGTGCTCGAGCCGGACTATCGCTACATGTGGAATCTGGGGCGGAACGTGGCGATGCACTTCGGGTACTGGGACGCCGCCACGCGGAGCCTGCCCGGGGCGCTGGAGCGGGAAAACGCCGTGCTGGCCGAATTGGCCCGGGTGCACCGCGGCACGCGCGTGCTCGACGCCGGCTGCGGCATCGGCGGCAGCGCCATTTACCTGGCGCGGCACCACGGCTGCCGGGTGACCGGCGTCACGCTCAGCGCCAGACAGGTGCGGACCGCGCAGCGCCTGGCCCGCCGGGCCGGGGTGGCCGGGGGGACCGAGTTTTTGTGCCGGGATTTTCAGCAGACCGGATTTCCGGACGGGGCGTTCGACGTGGTGTGGGCCCTCGAGAGCGTGTGCCACGCGCCGGACAAGGCGCGGTTGAGCCGCGAGTTTTTCCGGGTGTTGGCGCCGGGCGGCCGCCTGGTGGTGGCGGATGGGTTTGCCGCACGCGCGCACTTCGCGCCGGCGGACCGGGCGTTGATGGACCGGTGGCTGCGGGGTTGGTGTGTCGAGTCGCTGGCCACGCTGGAGGAGTTCACCCGGGCCCTGGGCGCGGCCGGTTTTGTCGGCGTCCAAGTCCGGGATGCCACCCCGAACGTGTTGCCCTCCTCGCGGCACCTGTACCGGTGGTCCCGGCCGCTGCTCGGGCTGGCCGCGGTGTTGCGGTGGTGTGGTCCGAACCTGCGCACCCGCGCGCTGAACATCGTGGCCGCACACGGCCAGTACCTGGCGTTGACCCGCGGTCTGTGGCGGTACGGCTTGATCGTGGCCTCCAAACTTCCCCCCGAATGAACCTTTTCTCACTCCCCGGTTGGCCCGCCGCCGTCCGCCGCAAGACCGGTTCGGCCTTGCGAAGCCCTCGGCGTTTTCCCGCCCGGTCGCTGCTCTGCCTGGCCGCGGTGGGCGGGCTCGCCGCCGCGCCGGTTTGGGGGGTGGCCTTTCGGGTCCCGAACCAGGACGCCCGGGCCGTCGCGCGCGGCAACGCCTTCGCAGCCACCGCGGACAACCCCGCGGCCGTTTACTACAACCCGGCCGGCCTGGCGTTCCTGGAGGGCACGCAATTTCGGGCCAGCGCGTACCCGATTTGGCTCAAGGTGGACCATGAAGCCGCGGGGGGCGGGCGGTTCAGCACGCGCGACCAGTTGCAGGGCGTGGCGCAGGTGTATTTCACCAGCACCGCCGCCGGCGGCAGCCTGGCCGGGGGCGTGGGCCTGTACACGCCCTATGGCCTGGGCACGCTCTGGCCGGATGACGCGCCGTTTCGCGCGCTGGGTACCAAGGCGGAGTTGATGTACCTGGCCGTGAACCCCGTGGTCGCCTGGCGGCCCCGGCCCGCCCTGGCCGTGGCCGTGGGCCCCAGCGTGGACTGGGGGCGCGCCACGCTCCGGCAGGGCATCGGCACACGACCGGAGGACCAGTTCAATTTCACCGGGACCGACCTCAGCCTGGCGGCCACCGCGGGGTTCCTGTGGCGCCCCCATGCGCGGCACGCGTTGGGGGTGAGCTGGCGCAGTCCCGGGGAGATGACCTTTGAGGGCACGGCGGAAACCCGGGTGGGCGGCCTGCGGTTCGAGCAGGACGCCACCTACCGGCTGAACCTGCCCCAACACCTCATCGTGGGTTGGTCCTTCCGCCCCACGCCCGCCTGGAACCTCGAGGTGAACGTGGACTGGACGGACTGGCACGCCGTGGACACCGCCACGCTGGGGTTGCCGGGTGGCAAGACCGAGGTGCCGTTCCACTGGGAGTCCGGCTTCATGTACGAGTTTGGCCTGACGCACACCTTCGCCTCCGGCACGGCCCTGAGCGTGGGTTACTGGTACGGCGAGGAGACCGTGCCCGACGCGCGTTACCAACCCATTGTGCCCGACGTGGCCCTGCACGCATTTTCCGCCGGCCTGGCCTGGCGTTGGGGCGCCTGGAACCTGGAGGCGGTGTACCAACTGGGCGTGGGCCCCACCCGCACGGTGCGCGGCAGCCCGGGCGGATTGGCCGACGGTGACTTCACCTACCTCAGCCACGCCCTGAGCCTGGCCGCCGGGCGGAAGTTCTAAGCCCGGGTCGGGCACCGCCCGCCGGTTGCTTACTGAGCTTACTGAAACAGGGTCGCCGCCGGCTGGCCGACCGGGAGCATCCGTCCGCCCGGGTAGAAGCGCTCGAACTGACCGCCGCGCCACCGGCGAACGCGGTACAGCGTGGCAAAGGTAAAGGCCGGTGCCGCGCCGCCCTGCCCGCCCACCAGTTCCCCCCCGCGGCGCACGTTGTCCATCATCCAGGCCGGCAGGAGCAGGTGGTACGGGTTGCGGCGCACCTCGCCCACATGGAAGGAGCAGGCGGCCACGAGGTCGGCCAGGTCCTCCGGGCCGGCTTCGACGGCCGCGTTGGGATCGTCGCACTGGCCCCAGTACTCGGTCTCGACGGTGACACACTCCAGGCTGGTTCCCAGCCCGCGCAGGGCATCCACCACCAGCCAGTGCACCCCCACGTGCGTGCTGTTCCAGTCCTGGTCGTGCGGGAAACAGATGACCTGCGGACGCTCCACCTGGAGCAGCTTGGCAATCACGCGTACCTTGTCGGTCCAGCCCACCGGGTCCTGCTCGCGCGCGGCCAGATTCACCCGCTCCAGCCCGCGCGGCGCGGTCTGCTGCACCTCGAACCCCAGAAACGCACACGCGTTTTTCAACTCGGCCAGCCGGGCCTCCTGTCGGCCGGGGTCGCTGCCCTGGGTGACCGCCACGTTGATCACCCGGTACCCGGATTCGCGCATCAACCGCAGCGCCAGCAACCCCACGATGCACTCATCGTCCGGGTGCGGGGAAAACAGCAGCACCTTGGGCGCATCGGAACCGGGCTTGGGGCGGGGCCGGAGGGGCAGGTCGCCCAGCGGCAGATGGGTTCCCAGCCCGGCCAGACTGGCGTAGCTTTGCACGTATAAGCGATAGGGATGCATGACGGGCGTTTCCACACCCCCAACAAAGATTCATGGCTGCCATACCGGCAAGCACAATTTGCTCCGGGAAACGGCGCTCGGACATCGGCACCAGACTCCCCGGCCCTGCACAGAAGGCGCGCGCGCCCACCGCGGGCGATCGCGGGCGGCCCCCCAGGTTCGGTCCCGGAGCGCCGGCACGCCCCCCGGGGTTCCGGCTTAACCACCGGTCGCGCCCGCCGTAACCTGTGCCGCCTTGTTGCCGTTGATCTGCCACGAAGACGAGCACCTGCTGGTGGTGAACAAGCCGCCCGGCTGGAGCACCCACGCCCCCGCCCCGTATGCCGGGGAGGGCGTGTACGACTGGCTGCGACATCGCGAGCCGCGCTGGGCCAACCTGGCCATCGTGCACCGGTTGGACAAGGACACGTCCGGCCTGCTGGTCTTCGGCAAAACCCCCTTGGCCAACCGCGCGCTCACCGCGCAGTTTACGCGCCGCGAGGTGCGCAAGGAGTACCGGCTGGCCACGCGGGCACCAGTGCGTTTTCAGCGGCTGGAGGTGCGCACGGGGCTGCGCCGGGCGGGCGAACGTTACGTGGTTGCCCCGGCCGGTGCCGGTACGGAGCCGGCGATCACCCGCTTTGAAGTGCTCGAGGTCTCCGGCGGCCTGACCTGGTTGCGCGCCGTGCCGGTCACCGGCCGCACGCACCAGATTCGCGTCCATGCCGCCGCCCGCGGTTTTCCGATCCTGGGGGACACGCGGTACGGGGGCGAGCCCGCGGCGCGCCTCTGGCTGCACGCCCAGCGGCTGGCGTTCCGGCATCCGGCCTCCGGGGCCGAGGTTCAATTCCACGCGCCGGGGGACTTCACGGACGACCCCGCCCGGCTGTTGCGCGAAGCAATCTTCGACCCGGCGGAGACCGACACCTGGCGCCTGCTCCACGGCGCGGGCGAGCTGGCCGACGATTTCCGCGCCGCGGACAACGCGCCGGATTTCTGCGTGGACCGCTTCGGTCCCTACCTGCTGGCGCAAAGCGCCGGCCCGCCCGGGCGCACCCAGCTTGCTTACCTGCATCGGGAAGTGGAGCGGTACGGCCTGCGCGGGGCATATCACAAGACACTGCGCCGCGAGGTGCGGGGCTGTGGCGGGGCAGCGGCCTCACCGCAACTCCTCTTCGGCGAGCCGGCACCGGCCGCGTTTACCGTCCGTGAGAACGGCGTCGCTTACGAGATTCGCTTCGGGGAGGGGTACTCGGTGGGCCTGTTTCTGGACCAGCGGGACAACCGGCGCCGGCTGCTGGTGAACCACGTGGCGGCCGGTTTCCCGCTCTTCCCGGCCGGCCCGGCGGGCGCGGAGGTGTTGAACACCTTCGCCTACACCTGCGGCTTTTCCGTCTGCGCGGCCCGGGCCGGCGCGCGCGTCACCAGTGTGGACCTCTCGCGCAAATACCTCGACTGGGGCCGGCGAAACTTCGCGTTGAACGGCCTGGAGCCGGCGAGCCACGAGTTCCTGACCGGCGACGTGTTCGACTGGTTGCGACGGTTCGCCAAACGCGGTCGGCAGTTCGACCTCGTCCTGCTGGACCCGCCGACCTTTTCCACCGCCAAGGGCGGAACGGTGTTCAGCGCGGAGCGGGACTACGGCCGACTGGTGCGGGCGGCGTTGCCGGTGGTCAAACCCGGCGGGGTGCTCTTCGCCTCAACCAACGCCGCGGAACTGGCGCCGGAGAAATTCCTGAAGCTGATCCACGCCGCCCTCGGGGAGTGGGGACGGCGCGTGCTCCAGCACCATTATGCGCCGCAACCGCCGGATTATCCCGTTGTGCGCGCCGTGCCGGCGCACTTGAAAACCCTGTGGCTGCGCCTGGAGTGAGCGGATGCGAATTCCCCGCGGCTGCAGGGTATTTGGCGTCCTGCCCGTTGCGCGCCACGCGGCCCTACCGGGGAAAGCGCCAGCATGCGGGCGCACTCCAAAGGCTGGCGCCCGGGGTCGGCGTCCCTGCCCAAGCCAGGCGTCTGGGAGGGCCGCCGTCGCCGGCCGCTTACTCCAGGCAAGCCACACGGGAAGTTTTCCGCTGGTGGAAAGAAGCCGGGGCCTGCGGCGCTCGCTTCTCCGAGACGAAGGCTGGGCTTGCTGAATCCACCCTTCGAGGCGGCCGCGGGGTGTTTGGAAAAGTGAGCCGCGCGGGCAAATCCAGCCTGCGGTTTCCCAGGATGTGACCGGGCCGAAACCCGGGCGCCCGGGGGAAAAACGCGCAGGGGGGCAACCTCAGCCGGTTCAGCGCCCGCCGAAACGCGCCGGGTCCACCGCCCGCAGGATGCGCTCCACATCCACGTGCCGGGCGATGAGGTCCCGGATGAGTTCGATCTTGGCCACGTCGGAGGGCCGGGTTTTGACGGTGAGATCGTGGACGCGCGAGGCCACGCGGTAGCTTTCCTGGTCCACGGCCAGCACGGGGAAGGGCAGGGCCTGCACCACGCGCATGACGCTGGGCGAGGGGCGCTGGCCTCCGGTGAGCAGGATGCCCGCCAGGCCGTCGTGCGCCTGGTCGTAGAGGGTGGTGGCCGCGGCGAGCACGATGTCCTCGCGGTCGCCCGGGGTGATGACCAGGACACCCTTTTTGAAGTAGGCGAGGGCGTGGCGCACGCTCATGGCGCCGACCACGACCTCTTCGACCAGGTTTTGGTACTGGGTGCTGGCGTTGAGCGGCTCGGCGCGCAATTCCTCGCGGATGACCTCGAGGGTGGGGCTGGAGAGGATGGGTTGGAGGGGCAACACGCCCAGCAGTTCGAGGCCCTGGCGCCGGAGGCCCTTGCGGGCAAACTCGTGGATGAACTCGAGTTTTTCGGGCAGGACCTTGTTGAGGATGACGCCGATGACCTCGACGCCTTCCTTTTCGAAGAGGGCGTGGTTGACGCAGACTTCGTCAATGGGCTTGCCGATGCCGCCCTGGGAGACGATCACCACCTTCGCACCCAGCAGCTTGGCCACGCGGGCGTTGGACAGGTCGAACACCGAGCCCACCCCGGCATGGCCCGAACCCTCGCACAGGACGAATTCCTTTTCCCAGGCCACGCGGTCGAAGGCCTCGATGATGCGCCGGACCAGCACCTCGTAGTTGGACTTTTGGAGGTACTTGCGGGTGAAGTCCGGGTCCACCGCGATCGGGCTCATGTCCACCAGCGGGCAGCGCAGTTGGTACACCCGGTCCATGAGGATGATGTCCTCGTCAATTTTCTGGGTCTCGATCTCGACGAAGCGCTGGCCGACCGGCTTGATGTAGCCGATGCGCGGGTAGTGGCGCTGCAGGGCGCTGGCCAGGCCGAGGGAGATGGTGGTTTTGCCCTCGTTCTGGCGGGTGGCGGCGATGAAGACGCGGGGGGTGGTGGTGTTCATACCTCGGCGCTGACCGGCTCGCCCGGCAGGCGGCGGCCCGCCCCGGGGTAGAGCAATTCGTAATCCACCGCCTGCACCCCCACAATGGCCGCCACGCCCAGGATGTCGTGGGCGTTTGAACCGCGCGACACGTCGGCCGCCGGGCGGTCCAGCCCCAGCAGAATCTGGCCGTAGGCGTTGGCCCGGGCGATGACGCGGACCATCTTGCTGGCAATGTTGCCGGAGTTCAGGTCGGGGAAGATCAGCACGTTGGCCCGGCCGGCCACGCGGCTGTCCGGCACTTTGCGCGCCGCGATGTCCGGCACCAGGGCGGCGTCCAACTGCAA
Source organism: uncultured Verrucomicrobiae bacterium (assembly GCA_937946835.1). Lineage (GTDB taxonomy): Bacteria > Verrucomicrobiota > Verrucomicrobiia > Limisphaerales > J093 > DSVZ01. The sequence goes on from CALFAV010000005.1 coordinate 63,995, forward strand.
CTCCCCGTCGAAATCCGCCTCCAGCCCGCGCTGCTCCGCCTTTTGGCGGGCCAGGGCGGTGGCGGCCTGCACCTTGCCAATCGAGGGGTGCGTGGCGCTGCCCTTGGTGGAAAAGGACAACATGGCCACGCGCGGGCGCACGCCCAACAGGTGTCGGGCCAGGCGCGCGGTGGCCACGGCGATGTCGGCCAGTTGCTCGACCGTGGGGTCGGGAATCACGCCGCAGTCGGCCATGAACAGCACGCCGTCCTCGCCGAACTTCGAGTCCGGCAGCTCCATGATCATGCAACTGGAGGCCACGGCGGCCTGGGGGGCCAGTTGGATGATCTGGAACAGCGGCCGCAGCACACTGCCGGTAAACTCGTTGGTGCCCGAGACCAGCCCGTCGGCCCGGTGCATCGCGACCATCATCGCCCCGTAGTAGTTGGGCTTGGCCAGGGTCTGGCGGGCCTCGTGTTCCTGCACGCCCTTGCTCCGGCGCAAGAGCAGGAACCGGCGCACAAACAGGTCGAAGTCCTCGCTCTCGACCGGGTTGATGATGCGAATGCCCTCCAGCGAGATGCCCAGCCGCTCGGCCATTTCCTTCACCTTGGGCCGCTCGCCCAGGAGGATGGGCACGCCCAGGTGCAGCGAATGAAACTGGCGCGCGGCCTGCAACACCCGCGGCTCGGTGCCTTCCGGGAACACGATCCGTTTCGGGTGCCGCTGCAGCTTGTCCACCATGCCGGCAATGAAACGCATGAGCGGGGAGGGTACCGGCCGGTCGCCGGACTGCAACGGCGCAAAAACCACCGCCCGCCGCCGCGCCGGCGGCCCCGGCCGGCCGGGACCGCGCCCCGCCGCCCCTAAGCGGAATGACGGCAAAACACCCCCGAACGCCACTCACCCACCGTGCGGGCGCGCACCACCCGCCAGCCCGCTGTCGCGTAGGCCGCCCGCACCTGCGGGAATTCCTCGGCCAGAATCCCCGCCAGCACCAGCGCTCCGTCCGGGGCCACCCGCGCGGTGATCCGTTTGCGTTCGGCCAGGAGCAGATCGGCCAGGAGATTGGCGCAGACCACGTCGAAGTGTCGGCCGGCCTGGAGCGACAGCCGCCGCAGGTCCCGGCGCGCAAAGCGAATGCGGGGGGCGACCCCGTTGAGCGCCGCGTTGGTGCGGGCGGAGCGGACCGCCTCGCCATCGCAGTCGAACGCCTCGATCGGGCTGTAACCCAGCTTCGCCGCGGCAATGGCCAACAGCCCCGACCCGGTGCCGATGTCCAGCAGTGATCGGGGCGGTGCCCCCGCGCCGGCGGGCGCCAGCCGCACGATCTGCTCCAGGCAAAAGGCCGTGGTGGGATGATGCCCGGTGCCGAAGCTCAGTCCCGGGTCCAGGCGCACGGTTACCTGGTTGGTGCCCGGCACCCGGCGGCTCCAAGTGGGCAGCACCAGCAAGCGGCGCGCGATCGCCAACGGCTTGAAATGCCGTCGCCAGGCCTCGGCCCAGTTGCGCCGCGGCAGGCGCGTCAGCCGCACCGGGCACCGGCCCGGCACGAGGCCCCGGGCTCGAAGCGCGGCCAGCGCCCGCTCCAGTCGCGCACGAGGCGGGGCGGTGAAGGCCCGCTCGGGCGGGAGGAACACGCTGGCTTCGGTCAACAACGTGTCCTCGTTCGTGTATAACGCGGGGGCCTGGCCAAAGAACCGTTCGAGCAGCGCGGCGACCGGGTCCTCGGCCTCAACGGGCACGGTGACCGTGACCTTGAGCAGGTCACCCGGCTTCAGGCGGGGGATTGCCACGGGGTGAAGTTGAGCAACCGCACCTCCGGCCGGCCGGGGCGGTGGGCCACGATGGTGAGGCTGGCGTAGTCCACCTCGAAGTGGGCCATTTTCGACAACGGCAACTCGAGCAGATGGGCCAGGGCCATGCGGATGACGCCGCCGTGACAGACCACCGCGATGTTCCGGCCCGGATGCCGGCTGAGCATCGTGTCCAGGGCCGTGGCCACGCGTTGCCGGTAGGCAGGAAGGGGTTCCGCCCCCGGGATGCCCCCGGTCTCCAGTTCGTGCAGCCAGTTGTAGGGGCTTTTGCCAAACCGCTCCCGAACCTCCGCCCAGGTGAACCCGGTCCAGGCGCCGAAGTCCACCTCGCGCAACGCGTCGAGGAAGACCGGTTGGTAGCCGTTGCGGGCCAGCAGGGGCGCCAGCGTGCGCCGCACCCGCTTCATCGGGCTGGCATAGAGGGCGTCGAAGTGCGTGGGCTGCAGCCAGGCGGCCAGGGTTTCGGCCTGTTGCTCGCCGCGCGGGGAAAGATCCACGTCCAGGCGACCGCCGAAGACCTGGTGGTAGCGGGCTTCGACCTCGGCGTGGCGGATCAGGTACAGGCGCGTGGGGACGGGACGGTTCATGGGGCAAGGGGGCTTTCCGGCGCCAGCGCGGCGGTCTGGGCGGCCAGCAGTTGGTTAATGCCCCGCCGGCCCAGCGCCAGCAGCTCGGCGAGCTGCGCGTCGGTGAACGTGCCCTTTTCCCCGGTACCCTGCACCTCGACGAACGCGCCCTGGGCGGTCATCACCAGGTTCAGGTCCACCTCGGCGCCGGCGTCCTCGGCGTAGTTGAGGTCCAGCACGGGGCGGCCGCCCACCAGGCCCACGCTCACGGCGGCCACGGCGGTTTGGAGCGGGTCCTCGGCCAGCCGGCCCGCGGCGCGGAGCCGGCGCACGGCCAGTGCCAGGGCGACGTAGGCGCCGGTGATTGCGGCGGTGCGCGTGCCGCCGTCGGCCTGGAGCACGTCGCAATCCACCCAGAGCGTGCGCGGCCCCAGCTTTTGCAGGTCCACCGCGGCGCGCATTGCCCGGCCGATGAGCCGCTGGATTTCCTGGGCGCGGCCGTCAAGCCGACCCTTGGAAATGTCGCGTGCTTTGCGCTCGGGGGTCGAATAGGGGAGCATCGAGTACTCGGCGGTGACCCAGCCGCCGGGGACGTTTTGCTCCTTCATCCAGCGGGGGACGGTTTCCTCGACGGTGACGGCGCAGATGACCCGGGTGTTGCCCCAGCCGATCAGAGTCGAGCCGGCGGCGTGCGGGGCGATGCCGTTGTCAAAGCGCACGGGGCGCAATTGGTCCGCCGCCCGGCCGTCGGGCCGGGCCGCGGCTTCCGCGGGTGGGGTGAGGGGCGGCGCGGTGGTGGTGTCCTGGTTGATTGCCACGCCGGCAGGCTAGGGGGCGCGTGCGGCCGGCGCAAGCGGCTGGCTGCCCGTCCCGACAAACCCCGGCGACCCGGCGGCTGAAATGGGCGCAGTGCCGACCCAGGCCAACGAGCCGGAGACGGTCTGGATGAAGCGCCCCGGCACCACGCCCAGGGCCAGGATGGCGGTGAGCAGCGTCAGGCACAACAGGCGGGCGGAACCGGACAGGCGCAGCGGGGGGGCCGCGGGATCGGGCGCGTCGCGGAAAAACGCCTCCCGAAACAGGGCCAGGTAGTAGTAGATCGCGATGGCGGCGTTTATCAGGGTGAGGATGACCAGCGCATGGTGCCCGCGCTGCCACGCCGCGGTGAGGAGCGCCAGTTTCCCCATGAACCCGGCAAACGGCGGCAGCCCCGCCAGGCCGAAGACCCCCACGCCCAGCGTCACGGCCAGCAGGGGTGAGCGCCGGTGCAGCCCGGCCAGGTCGCCCAGGGTGAGGTTGGCGCCGTGCGGGGCCAGGAGACTGAACACCGCAAAGCAGGCCAGCGCCATGAACAGGTAGGCCACCATGTAATAGAGCGCCGCGGTGTACCCGGCCTGATTCAACGCCACGAACCCGACCAGCGCGTACCCGGCGTGGGCGATGCCGGAAAAGCCCAGCAGCCGTTTCAGGTCGGTCTGGGCCAGCGCAATCAGGTTGCCGTAAAACATCGAGCCCAGCGCCAGGGCGGTGAACAGGCCCGGTAACAGGCGCTGCTCCGGGGCCGCCAGCGCGGCGAAGCGGACGAACACCGCCACCGCGCCCAGCTTGGGCAGCGAGGCCACAAACCCGGTGGTCTCGTTCGACGCACCCTGGTACACGTCCGGCGTCCAGAAGTGGAACGGGAAGATGGCCAGTTTGTAGAACAGCCCGCAGAAGGTCAGGACCAGGCCCACCCCGGCGGCCGCGGAGACGTCGCCCCGCAGTCGCGCGATCATCTCGGGCAGCGCCGTGGTCCCGGTCAGGCCGAACAGGTAGCTCAGGCCGAAAAACATCAGCCCGTTGGCGGTCACGCCAAACAGCAGGTACTTGATGGCGGACTCCATCTGGATGCGCTGGCCCGCGCGCTCCCGGCGCATCGCCACCAGGAAGTACAGCGGCAGCGAGGCCAGCTCGAGCGCCACCACCAGCGTCAGCACGTCCACACAACTCACCAGCATCACCAGCCCCGACACGCTCAGCGCGAGGAACAGGTGATACTCGGGCCGCACTTCGACGGGGATGTCGGGCAGTTCGCCGCTTTGCAACACCACCAGCAGGTACCCGAGAGTCAGGACCAGTTTCAGCCACTGGGAAAAGCCGTCCACCTGGTACGCTCCGTCAAACAGCACCCCCCGGCTTGGCAGCGCGGCGGCCGCCGCCAGGAGAGCGGCCACGCCCAGACCCAGCGCCAGGTGCCGCGCGGTGTGCGCCCGCCCCTCACCCAGGCTCACCACAAACAACGCCAGCGCGCCCAGGAGCAAAACCAGTTCGGGGAGGAAGGCCATGTCAGATCGGGTTTGGCGTTCACGGAGCCGCCGCCAGCGGCGGTGCCCCGGCGGCGGTCTGTTCCAACAGGTGTCCCACGCTGGCGGCAAAGAGCCGCACCAGCGGCCCGGGCTGGAGGCCAATCCAGAACACCAGCCCCAGCAACGGCGCCAGAGTCAGCACCTCGCGCAGGTTCAGGTCGCCCACCCCGGTGTGGTCCGGATTTTGCGGGCCGCCGTAGGCGACGCGTTGGAGCATTCGCAGCATGTAGGCGGCGGCCAACACCACCCCTGGCACCGCGGCCAGCGCCACTGGTAGCGAAAACTGGAACGCCCCGGCCAGGGCGAGGAATTCGCCGATGAAGCTGTTCGTGCCCGGAAAGGCCATCGAGGACAGCGCAAACACCCCGAAGAACCCGGCAAACACCGGCACCTGCCGGCCCACCCCGGCGGCGGCGGCCAGTTCGCGCGTGTGCAACCGCTCGTACAGCAGCCCCACGCAGATGAACAACGCCCCGGTGGTGATGCCGTGGTTGATCATTTGCAGTACGGCGCCCTCGATTCCCGCCCGGGTGAGGGTGAAGATGCCCAGGGTGGCAAAGCCCATGTGCCCCACGCTCGAGTAGGCCACCAGTTTCTTGAGGTCGCTCTGGGCCAGCGCGGTCAGCCCGCCATAAACAATGGCCGCCACCGACAACCAGCACAGGTGCGGCGCCAGCAGCCGGGTGGCATCCGGGGTGATCGGCAGCGACAGCCGCAAAAACCCGTACGTGCCCATCTTCAACAACACACTGGCCAGGATCACGCTCCCCGCCGTGGGCGCCTCGACGTGCGCCGCCGGCAACCAGGTGTGAAACGGCACCATCGGCACCTTGATGGCGAATGACAGGAAGAACGCCAGGAACACCCACACCTGAAAGGCCAGCGGCAGCTCCCGTCCCATCAACGCCCGCAGGTCCCACGTGCCCGCCTGCCGGTACAGCGCGATGATGGCCGCCAGCAGGAACACCGAGCCGGCCATGGTGTAGATGAAGAACTTCAGCGCGGCATATACCTTGCGCGGCCCGCCCCACACGCCGATGAGCAGCGCCATCGGGATGAGCATCGCCTCCCAGAACAGGAAAAAGAGCACGAAATCCAGGGCGCAAAACACCCCCACCATCGCCGTCTCCATCACCAGCAGGCCGATCATGAACTCCCGCACCCGTGTGGTGATGTACCGCCAGGAGGCCAGCACGCACAGCGGCAGGATGCCCACCGTCAGCAACACCAGCACCAGGCTCAGGCCGTCCACGCCCAGCGTGTAACGCAGCCCCAGCGGCGGAATCCACGGGCGATCCTCGACAAACTGAAAAGCCGGCGTGCCCGGGTCGAACCCCACCAGCACCGGCACGGCCGCCGCGGCCACGGCCAGCGTGGCGGCCAGCGTCCACCACCGCACCGCCCGCTCACGGCGCAACACCGCCACCACGACCGCTGCCGCCAGCGGGCTGAAGATCAGCACGCTCAACCAGGGAAACGAAGCGGGCAAACCGGGGGGACTCATGGCAGGAACACGCGGACCAAAACCACCCCCAGCAGCGCCACCACCGTGACCCCGAGCGCCAGCAGCAGGCTTTCCTGCACCGGGCCGCGCTGCAGGGCCCGCAGTCGTTCGCCGCCCGCGCGCACGGCCGCCGCCAGGCCGTCCACCGCGCCGTCAATGACGCGCTGGTCAAACCACCCGGCGGCCCGGGCCCGCCGCATCAGGCCCTCCAGACCCACCCGCCGGTACAACTCGCCCCACCAGGCGTCCAGCGCGTTCACCGGGCCCCGGGCCAGCCGTAGAAAGGCGCGGCCGCCCATCCGGTAAAACCAGTCGGTGTCCAGGCTGATGGTCGGCTCGGGGGTGAGCTTCTTCAGGAACACGTAGAAGCCCAGCGCGGTGAACAGCAGCACCTGGAGCGTCTCGGCCACATGGTAGCTGGTGTACGGCTGGTAGGTCACCGGCTGGTACGGCAACATCGCGTACAGGTAGGGCGTGTAACAGCCGATGAACACGCACAAGATCGCGGTCAGCAGCATCGCCAGGTTCATGTTCCAACCCGGATCGCGCGCGCGCTCCCAGACCGCCGGTGCGCAGTGATTTTCCCCGAACCAGATGAAGTACGGCACCTTCAGGCCGGTGTGCAGGAACGTGCCCGCCGAGGCCAGCATCAGGCCGAAGCCCGCCCAGAGCCGGTGGTCCTCGAAGCTCGCCGCCACGATCATGGACTTGCTGATGAAGCCGCTGAACAGGGGGAAGGCCGAGATGGAAAGCCCGCCGATGAGCGTGAACAGAAACGTCCAGGGCATCTTCGGATACAACCCGCCCAGGCGGGTGAAGCGGCTCTCGCCGGTCATGTGCAACACCGCGCCGGTACCCATGAACAGCAGGCCCTTGTACAGGATGTGGGCGAAGGCGTGGGCGCAGGCGCCGTTCAGGGCCAGTTGTCCCACCGGCGTGTCCGGGTCCGCGAGTCCCACGCCGGCCACCATGTAACCGACCTGGCTGACGATGTGGTAGGCCAGCAGCCGGCGGCTGTCGTTTTCCAGGACGGCATACACCACCCCGTACACGGCCATGATCACCCCCAGCGGCACCAGCAGGTCCAGCCCCGGCAGCCCCCGTGCCAGCGCGTACACGGCGGTCTTGGTGGTGAACGCGCACAGGAAGACCGAGCCGTTGAACGTCGCCTCGCCGTAGGCGTCCGGCAGCCAGGCGTGCAACGGCGGCACCGCGGCGTTGAGAATGAACCCGAGCATCACCAGGTACGTCGCCGCCGTGGGCGCGTTCACGTCCAGCGCGACAAACGCCAGGTCCCGCGTGGCGTGGTACTGCAGGACAATCCCGGCCAGCAACGCCACCCCGCCCGCCATGTGCACCAGCAGGTAGCGGTACCCGGCCCCCAGCGACTCCGGTCGCCCGCGGTACCAGATCAGGAACACCGACGACAGCGCCATCAGTTCCCAAAACCCGAACAGCGTCAGCCAATCCCCCGCGTAAATGGCGCCCAGCGACCCGCCCACATACACCCACGCCGCCACGTGCTCGCCCACCCGCCGCACGTGCAGACCGTACAACGTGGCCAGCACCGCCATCAGGGTCATGATGTAGCCGAACACCAGGCTCAGCCGGTCCACCCGGCCGAAGGTCAGCGTCCAGTCCAGAAACCGCACCTCCCCGTACGTGCCCGGTTCCAGCCCGAGCGTGCGGACAAACGCCAGCACCGGCACCAGCAACAACCAGCCCCGGCGCGCGCGCGCCGGCACCAGCGGCAGCACGGCCGCCCCCGCCAGCATCACCAGCGCGGGATGGACCCAGAAGCTACTCATCGTAGTAATCCTCCCCCCGCATGATGCCGGCGTGGCCGTACCACTTGGACAGGAAGATGATGATCGTGCAGGCCGCGAAGCCGAACACCGACCAGAACCCGGGCAGGCGCTCCGCCGCGGTGTGGGCGTGGGACTTGTCCACCAGCCACGGCAGCGCGTCCGCCACCACCAGCAACGCGAGCACGCCGTAACCCACCCGCACCACCGCCCGGAGGTGCGCGCGCAACCACTCGATCCAGCGAACCAGCATCATGGGAACAACCGTCGGGTGAGGTTCAGGAACAAATCCGGATAGAAGCCCAACAACACCGAAATGACCGCCGTCACGCACAGCGGCACCACCATCGCCAGCATGACCGGGTGGGATTCCGCCAGCGGCTCCGACGCATGGGCCCGGGGCGCGCCCGCGGCGCCGGCCCGGCCGAAAAACGCCTGGTACACCACCGGGGCGAAGTACGCCGCGTTGAGCAGCGTGCTGGCCAGCAAGACTCCCAAAATCAGGCCCGTGCCGGCGTCCAGCGCCCCGTGGAGCAGGTACCATTTCGAGACAAACCCGCCCACCGGCGGCGCGCCGATCATGCTCAGGGAGGCCAGGGCAAATGCTCCGAAAGTGAACGGCATCGCCCGGCCCAGGCCGCTCATCTCCGAGATGTTCTTCTTGTGCGTGGCCACGTAGATGGCCCCGGCGCAAAAGAACAGCGTGATTTTGGCGAAGGCGTGGTTGGCGATGTGGAGCAGGCCGCCCTGAATGGCCGCCGGCGTCAGCAGCGCCACGCCCAGCAGGATGTAGGACAACTGGCTCACCGTCGAGTAGGCCAGCCGCAGTTTGAGGTTGTCCTGGCTGAGCGCGATCACCGACGCCGCCAGGATGGTGAACGACACAAAGTACGCGGTGGGCAGGCCCAGATTCGCCGCCGCCATCCGGTCCACCCCGAACACGTAGAGCATGACCCGGGCGGTCGAGAACACGCCCACCTTCACCACCGCCACCGCATGCAGCAGCGCGCTCACCGGGGTGGGCGCGACCATCGCCCCCGGCAACCAGTGGTGCAGCGGCATCACGCCGTTTTTGGCGAAGCCCAGCAGGCAGGCAACATACAGGCCCACCACCAGCCCCTGCGACAGGTCCGCCGGCAGAATGCCCGAGCGGAGGTTGTCCGCGAAGTCCAGGCTGCCGGTCAGCACGTAGATGAGGATCATCGCCGGCAACACCAGTCCCTTGGCCGTGGCGGTCAGGTAGGTCAGGTATTTGCGACCGCCCTCGTAGCCCTCGGCATCCTGGTGATGGGCCACCAGCGGGTAGGTGCTCACGCTCACCACCTCGTAAAACAGGTACAACGTGAGCAGATTGTCGGCGAAGGCGCAGCCGACCGCCCCGAACAGCGCCAGGGCAAAACACACATTGAACCGCGTCTGCGCGTGCTCCCGCAGCCCCCGCATGTAGCCCGCCGAGTAAAACACCGTCAGCCCCCACAGAAACGACGCCGCCACCGCGAACAGCAGCGACATCGCGTCCGCCCGCAGCGCCACGCGCAACCCGGGCAGCAGCTCGAACACCGGGCATCGCAGCGCCCGCCCGGCCAGCACGTCCGGCACCAGCGAAGCCGTCAGCGCAAACAGCGTCAGCGCGGCCGCCAGGGAACAGGCTTCGCGCAGGTTGGGGCGCCGGCCGGTGGCCATGACCAGCCCCGCGCCGAGCAGCGGCGCCAGCAAGGCCCCCAGGAGACGCAGGTCGGCCGGGTGGTCCATCGGTTCAGCCCTTCAAATCCGCCAGGTCGCGGGTCAGCACGGACCGGTAATTGCGGTACACGGCGATCACCAGGCTCAGCGCCACCGCCACCTCCGCCGCGGCCAGGCCCAGGATGAACAGCACAAAGAGCTGGCCCGTGGCCGGGTCCGGCGCGGTGAAGCGGTTTAGGGCCAGAAAATTCAACGAGGCGCCGGACAGGATCAGCTCCCCGGCGATCAACATGCCGATGAGCGTGCGGCGGCGCAGCAGGCCGAAGACCCCCGCCGCCAGCAGCAGGGCGGCGAGCACCAGGTAGGTTTCCAGACGGTCGTGGAGCGGGTTCATGAAGCCGGAGGCGGTGTGCGGCCGTGCCGGGCCAGGACCAGGGCGCCCAGAATGGCCAGCAACAACACCAGCGAAATCAGTTCAAAGGCCAGGCAATAGGTGGAAAGCAGTTCGACACCAAGCGAGCGGAGGGAGCCGTCCCCCGTGCGCGCCCTCGCCACGGGCCAGCGGGTGTGCAGCCCCAGCCAGGCCAGCGCGCCGCCCGCCGCCAGACTCACCAGCAGCGCCACGGCGGTCTCGAGGCGCGCGCGCGGCCGGGGCTTTTCGGGGGGCGGTTCGTCCGGCTCGGCCAGCATGACGGCAAAGACGATGGTCACGCAGACCGCACCGATGTAGATGAGGATTTCCATCAGCGCCAGGAACGGGCTGTGCAGGAAGTAGTACAGCCCGGCCAGGCCCACCGAGCCGAGCGCCAGGCCGCTGACACTGCGGATGACCCGCTGGCTGGTCACGGCCAACAACGCCCCGCCGACCGTGAGCATCCCGCTCAGGGCGAACACGCCGGCCAGGATCCACGCTGCGCCCGGGAACGTGTTCATGCCTTGGTCGCCGGCGTGGGAGTGGACGCGGCCTGGGCTTGCAGCCGCTTGAGCAGGTCCAGGAAGTAGGCCTCCCGGTCGGTGCCGGCGAGGTTGTAGCGGCGGCTGAAGCGCAGCGCCTCGGTGGGGCAGACCTCCACGCACGAGCCGCACAGGCTGCACCGGGTGAAGTCCACGGTGAACACGGTCGGGGACTTCTTCTTGTCGCCCTCGCGCTTGATGCCCTCAACCACGATGCAGCCGCTGGGGCAGGCCTTTTCGCAGGACTTGCAGGCCACGCACAGCGACATGCCCGTCTCCGGGTCGCGCACCAGTTCGATGTGCCCGCGGTAGCGTTCGGGAATGGGCAGCGTGGCGTACGGGTAGGGCACCGTCACCGGCGGCTTGAAGAACTGCGTCAGGGTCACCCGCATCCCGGTCAGGAGACTGCGGAACCCCGTCCACAACTCGCGCAGGGGCGTTTTCATGGGCGGATGAACTTGAGCAGCACGCTGGTCAGTCCCAGCGTGCCGAGCGAAATCGGAATCAGGATTTTCCAGGACAAATTCAACAGGCCGTAAAACTGGGTGCGGGGGAAGGTCCAGCGGATCCACACCACCGTGAAGATCAGCAGATAGAGCTTGAGCAGGAACCATCCCACGCCCGAGCCGATCCCGAAGGGGCTTTGCCAGCCGCCCAGGAACAGGGCCGTGGCCAGCGCGCAGCCCACCACGATGTTGGCGTACTCGGCCATGAAAAACACGCCGAATCCCATGCCCGCATACTCGGTGAACGCCCCGGCCACCAGCTCGCTCTCCGCCTCGGCCATGTCGAAGGGCGCGCGGTTGGTCTCGGCCAGCAGGCAGATGAAGAAGATCACAAACGTCACCGGCATCAGGGGGTTGACCCAGAGTTTGAAGACGTTCCAGCGCCAGAACCCGCCGGCCTGCTGCCGCACAATCTCGCTCAGGTCCAGGGTGCCCGTGATCATCAGGAGCGTGATCACCACCAGCAGGAGCGGGATTTCGTAGGCCACGTTTTGCGAAACCACCCGCGCCGCGGAGATGATGGCGTACTTGTTCCGCGAAGCCCAGCCGCCCAGCAGGATGGCCATGACGTTGATCGAGCCGAAGGCCACCGCCAGCAACAGACCCACCGACATCGGCCGCGCAGTCAGATGCGCCCCGAAGGGCAGCACCGCGAAGGTCATCAGGGCCGGCGCCATCACCACCGCCGGAGCCAGGCGGAACAGGAGGGCATCGGCCCCGGGCGGCACGATCACCTGCTTGGACAGGAGCTTGATCGCGTCGGCAATCGGCTGCAGCAGCCCTTCCGGTCCCACCTCGGTCGGACCGGGCCGGCGCTGGAAGCGCGCCGCACCCTTGCGCTCGACCCACACCAGGTAGGCCGCGTTCAGGCCCACAAAGGCGAGGGCGCCGAGCACGAACGCCGCCAGGCGATAGGGTTCCGGGAGGGTCATGAGCGGGATTTCGGCGGCCGTTTCATCGGTCAATGTCCGGGATCACCAGGTCCAGGCTGCCCAGGAAGGCCAGCGCGTCGGCCAGTAACATGCCCCGGCTGGCTTCCTCGAACAGGCTCAGGTTCGAGAACGAGGGCGTGCGCAGCTTGACCCGGTAGGGAATGTCCCGGCCGTCGCTGACAATCCGCACCATGAACCGCCCCCGCGCGGCCTCGACCGCAAAGCAGGTGTCGCCGGGCGGCAGCTTGAGCACCTTGGGCACCTTGGACCGGAACGGCCCTTCGGGAATGAGGTCCAGCGCCTGTTCGATGATCCGCAGGCTCTGCTCCATTTCCTCCATCCGCACCAGGTACCGGGCCAGCGAATCGCCCCGGGGATGGGTGGGGATTTTGAAGTCCAGTTCCGGGTACACCGCGTAGGGTTCGGCGCGGCGCACGTCGTAGGCCACGCCCGCCCCGCGCAGCACCGGCCCGGTGGCGCCGTAGCGCCGGCACAGTTCCGCGTCCGCCACGCCGATGCCCTCGAGCCGTTTGCGGAAGATGATGTTCTCGGTGACCAGTTCCCGGTACATGTCCAGCCGCGGGCGCAGGTACCGGACAAAGTCCCGCGCCCCGCGCAGGAACTCCGCGTCCACGTCGTTGTACAGCCCGCCGAAGCGGTAATAGCAGTAGGTGAGCCGCGCCCCGGTGATCCGCTCCAGCAGGTCCAGGATTTTTTCCCGGTCGTCAAAGGCATAGAGCAGCGGGGTGAACCCGCCCAGGTCCAGCAGGAAGGCGCCGAACCAGACCAGGTGGCTGGAGATGCGGTTCAGCTCCGAGGTGATCACCCGCACGAACTCGGCCCGCCGCGGCACCTCCAGTTGCGCCGCCCGTTCCACCGCCGCCACGTAGGCGTGGGTGTAGTGCATCGCCGAGAGGTAATCAATGCGGCTGGTGTTGGGCAGGAACTGCGCCCAGGTGCGGTTCTCGCCCATCTTTTCGTGCATCCGGTGGATGTACCCGCACACCGGCTCGGCGCGCGCGATGTACTCTCCGTCCATCGTCAGCTTCAACCGCAGCACCCCGTGCGTGGCCGGATGCTGGGGGCCGAGGTTCAGCACGAAGGTTTCCCGGCCCTCCGCCCGGGCGGCGGCACGCGCGGCGTCGGCAAGAGCAGCCGAGGTGCTCATGGCGCGTAGTCCTTGCGCAGCGGGTGAAAGTCCGCGTCCTCGGGCAGCAGGAGCGGGGTCAGGTGCGGGTGCCCGGTGAAGCGGAGGCCGAAGAACTCGTGCGCCTCGCGCTCATGCCAGTTGGCGCCGGGGAAGACCTCGCTCACGGTGGGCAGCTCGGGGTGGTCGCGCGGCACGCGGGTGCGCACCGCCGCCCGCCAGAACGTGTGCGGGTGGAAAAAGTCGTACACCACCTCCATTTCCCCCTGGGCGATCCAGTCCACCCCGGTGAGGGTGTCCAGGGCGAAGCCCTTTTCCGCAAACCACCGGGCGGCGGCGACCACCTGCGCCGGCGGCACGTGGGCCTCCCAGTGCACGCCCCGGCGCTTGAACTCGACCACGTGTGCGGAGACCGAATCGGGGCCGGGGCGCTCCGGCGCGGCCGGCGCCCCGTCCGGAGCGAGCGCCGCGGCAAATTCGGCCGCCTGGTGCTCCGGGGGTTCGGTCATGGCTTCGCGGGCGGGTTTTCCGGGTCCACGCGCGGCCAGCGGCGTTTGCCCGTGATTTTCTCTTCCAGGGCCAGGATGCCCTCGATGAGCGCCTCGGGTCGCGGCGGGCAACCGGGCACGTACACGTCCACGGGGAAGAGCTTGTCCACGCCCTCGACCACGGCGTACTGACCCGGGAAGACAAACGGCCCGCCGGAGATGGCGCAGTTGCCCAGGGCGATGACCCACTTGGGCTCGAGCATTTGGTCGTAGAGCGTCTTCACCGCCGGGGCCATTTTCTTGTTGATGGTGCCGGCCACGATCATCACGTCCGCCTGGCGGGGGGAGGGGCGGAACACCTCGGCGCCAAAGCGCGAAATGTCGAACCGCGACGCGCCGGCGGCCATCATCTCGATGGCGCAGCAGGCCAGACCGAAGGTCAGCGGCCAGAGCGAATTGGCCCGGCCCAGCGCCAGCAGGTCGTCCAGTTTGGCGAACCGGACAATCTGCTGACATTCCTTCAGCTCTTTCAGTTCTTCGGAAGTGACTCGAGGCGTTTCCACTCAAAAACCCCTTTCTTCCAGGCGTACACGATGACCAGGGACAGGATGCCGACAAACAGCGCCAGTTCAACCAGGTCGCGCCAGGCAAACTCCCGGCCGTAAACCAGCGCCACCGGCAGCAGGTAGAGCACATCCACCGCAAAGGCCACAAACACCAGCGCGTAGCGGTAGTACACCGCGCTGTACCGGATCCAGGCGTCGCCGATCGGCTCCACGCCGCATTCAACAAACTGGCCGGTCTTCTGCGCGGTCTGACGGGTCCGGCGCGGCGACAACAGGTGCACCAGCACAAATGGCCCCACCGCAAAGGCCAGCCCGGCCAGGCAAAAGGCCATGACGTAAATCAGGTCCGTTGCGGCCGGGTCGTTCATGGTGCAAAGGAGGCTTTCACCGCCGGCCCCGCGCGGCCCGCACCCGCGGAGCCGGGCGGCGGGCGGGCGGGGTGGACGCGAGCGCTTGCCTGACAGTGTGGGACTCGCAGGTCGGCGGGTCGGGAAACGCGGCGATGACCGACGCCAGGCTCGTGGAGCCGAGCTGCTCCCGGATTTGTTGGCTGACCCGCATCCAGAACCCGTGGGTGGGGCACTCCTGTTGATTGCGGCACTCCTCCAGCCCCAGCAGGCAATGCCCCAGCCAGTTCGGGCCTTCCACCGCCTCCACAATGTCCAGCAGGGTGATTTTTTCGGCGGGCCGCGCCAGCGCAATGCCGCCGTGATGCCCCCGCCGGGCACTCACCAGACCCTGGCGGACCAGGTGGTTGACGATCTTGGCCAGGTACGCGCGAGGGATGCGGGTGCAACGGGCCACCTCCGCAATCAGGCGCGGCGGCGTCCCGATGCCGGGCAGGCAGGCCAGCGCCTTGATGGCGTACCCCGTGGTTTGAGACAGGCTCAGCATGACCGCTTGACACCCGGGCCGGAAATTCCGGGTGGGGACGTTGCTGCCGGTTCATGACCTGCAAGTCAACAAAGAAAATGCCGCGCACCCGCGCCGAGTCCGAAAGTGGAACGGGCTGGCCTGCTTCCGGGATCAGGGGCAACGGCCCGCCGGCGCCGCCAGCAGGGCCCTCAGCAACTCCTCGCGCGTCGGGCAATGCCGGGGGGGAGCCGCCCGCGTGAGCAGGCCAAAACCCTCGCCGTAGGCCGGGCCGTTCACCACGCACGCGTCGGTGGCACAGTCCCGGATTTGCGCCGCGCCGGCCTCCAGGGCCGCCGCGCGGTCGCCCTCCGCCTCGTACTTCCAGCCCACCAACCACGCGCGCGGAAACCAGCCGCGCAGCCGGGCGATCAGCTTCGGCGTGGGTGCCAGTTCCGCCAGGAGCGGGCCGGCGCGGGTGGACAATTTGCCGCCGCGAACTTCCTCCAGCCCGCCGTCCGGTGCGCGCCGCCACACCCGCCCAAAGGCGAAATCGCTCACCGCCGCCGCGTGGAACACCGCGTCCATCCCCGGTCCCGCCAGAGCGGCCAACGCCGCGCCGAGGCTGGCCGTGGTGGTGAACGGACGCACCTCCAGCCCCGGGGCGGCGGGGGCGGGCCAGGTGGCCGACGCGCCGCGCAGCAACAGCACCTGGTGCCCCGCCCCGGCCAGGGCCAGGGCCAGCTCGGTGCCCAGCCGACCGGTCGAGAAATTGGTCAACCGCCGCACCGCATCGAGGGGTTCATACGTGGGGCCGGCGGTGACGAGGCAGCGCATGGTCGGGCGCGGGGACGGCCCGCGGGGCGCTCAGCGATGGCGGAAGTAATCCGGCTCGTTGCCGGGCTTCCATTTGATGTTGCAGCCCAGGCTGGGCTTTTGGTCCGGCGCGACCGGCCGACCGTCCAACACGGCGTCGAGAGCCGCGCGCAGGTCCCGGCCGGTCACGGGCACGCCGTTGCCCGGGCGGCTGTCATCGAACTGGCCCCGGTACACCAGCCGGCGCCCGGCATCGAAGAGGAAAAAGTCCGGCGTGCACGCGGCCCGGTAGGCCTTGGCCACGGCCTGGGTCTCGTCGTACAGGTACGGAAAGGTGTAGCCGGCGGTGCGGATTTCCTCGCGCATCCGGTCCGGGCTGTCCTCGGGGTAGGCGGTCACGTCATTTGAGTTGATGGCCACGATGCCCACGCCGCGCGCGCGGTAATCCCGGCCCAGTTGCGCCAGGCCGGTCCGGATGTGCTTCACGTAGGGGCAGTGGTTGCACAAGAACATCACCAGCAGCGCCGGGTGCGACCGGAAGTCGGTCAGGGAGACCAGCCGCCCTTCGGTGTCCGGCAGGCAAAAATCCGGGGCGGGGCTGCCCAGCGGGAGCAGTTGAGTCGAGGGTGTCAACGCCATGCGCCCAAGCTGCCCGCACGCCCCGGGCTTGTCCAGCCCGCCGCCCGGGTCGGCGCAAGTTTCCCGAAGCCCGGGGCCGGGGCGGCTTTCCCGAGGGTCCTTTCCAGCCTTCGCCCAGCGGTCCGTGAAGGGGCTTGAGCCGCCCGGGCGTGCCGGGCGATAACGCCCGGGCATGTCGGACCCGCTGACCCATTACCGCGGCGCGGCCGGCCGCCGCTACCACGAGGTCAAACGCGGCCTGCCGGCGTCGGCGCGGCCGTGGGTGACACGCCTGCGGGCGGAGAAGTTTCGCCCCCTGGTCGGACCGACCGACACGGTCTTCGAGTACGGCTGCGGGGCGGGCTGGAATCTGGCGGCGTTGCCGGCGGCGCGGCGGCTGGGGTTCGACGTGGCGGAGTTTTTGCGGGCGGAAGTGGAAGCTGACGGCATTGAGTGGGTCGCCGACCCCGCGGGGTTGCCCTCCGGTCTGGCCGACGTGGTGATTTGCCACCATGCCCTGGAGCATGTGCCGGAGCCGTGGGAGGCGTTGAGGGAAATGCGGCGCTTGCTCAAGCCCGGCGGCCGGCTCGGCCTGTGGGTCCCTTGCGAAAAGGAACGCCGCTACCGGCGCTTTGACCCGGCGGAGCCCAATCACCACCTCTATTCCTGGAACGTCCAGTCCCTGGGCAATCTGGTGACCGAGGCGGGTTTCACGGTCACCCAGGCGGGCCTGGCGCGCTACGGCTACGATCGGTACGCGGCCGTGTGGGCGGTGCGCCTGCGACTGGGGGAGGCGGGGTTTCGCGCGCTGCGGCGGCTTTTGATGGCGGTGCGGCCCTTGTGGGAGGTGGCCTTGAGGGCCGTGGTGCCGGCACCCGCTTGAGCCGGGGGCCGTACCGGCCCGGCACACCGGATTGGCCGGGGACAACTGCGGGAAAATCGCCCCGGGCTTGCGCCGTCGGGCGGGATGGGAAATGCTGGTCGGGTTGCGGCGGGAAGGGTGGCTGAGTGGTTGAAGGCACCTGACTCGAAATCAGGCGTAGGCGCAAGCCTACCGTGGGTTCGAATCCCACCCCTTCCGCCAGGTTTTGAAGCTTTCCCCGAGAGGGAAACCGACACCGTCCTCTGGTCCGGGGGCCGCCCCCTTCCAGCCCCGCTGCCCGTTTCTTTGTTGGTCGTGTCCCGGGGCTGACCTTCGGCATCCCCAAAGGAAGCTCGGGGAACGCCCCGGTGCCGCCCGGGTTAATTGCCGTCCGGGTTAATTTTCGGTAATTGCCCGCGATTTTTTTGCTTGTCCAATCCCAAGCCGCCCGGGTACAAGCCGCCAAGTTCAGTCCGTTGTGTGCGCTAACGCGTAACCAAATCCGAACCGACTAACCTTATGAAGCGACAACCTCCGACCCCCAACACCCTCAAACTGCCCCTGGCGTGCACGGCCCTTCTGGGCGTGCCCGTGGTGGCGGTCCCCGCGCTGGCTCAGGCCCCCGCCGCCGAGCCCGAGCGCATGGAGAAAACCATCGTCACCGGCTCGAACATTCCCACCGCGGAAACGGTGGCGATCGCCCCGGTGGACGTCATCAGCTCGGAAACCCTGAGCAAGACCGGGGTGGCCGAGTTTGAAAACCTGGCCAAGCGCCTGCCTTCGACCATCGGCGCCGGCAACTTCGGCATGTCCCGCGGCAATGGCGGTGACGGCCGTACGGAAATTTCCCTGCGCGGCATCCCGGGCGGCACCCTGCTGCTCATCAACGGCCGGCGCACGGCCAATCAGGACCTCAACGCCATCCCCTTGGGCGCCATCGAACGGATCGAAATCCTCAAGGACGGCGGTTCCTCGATCTACGGCGCGGACGCGGTGGCGGGCGTGGTGAACATCATTCTGCGGCGGGACTTCCAGGGCGCCGAGTTCTCCGCGCGCTACGGCAACACCACCGAACGCGACGCCGGCGAGCAGGTGTATTCCTTCCTGGCGGGCACGGCCAACGAGACCACCTCGGTGGTCTTCGGCGGCAGTTACTACAAGGCCAATTCGCTGTACAGCGCGGACCGCGAACGGTCGCGGCCGGACCTGACCACTCAGGAGGGGTACGTGCGCAACACCAGTCCCACCAGCAACCCGGGCCGCATCCAGAGCACCACCGGCACGGACCTGTTTCCCGGACTGGCTGGCGGTCTGGTTTACAACGGCCCGCCCGGCACCACCCCCAGCAGCCCGGCGGACTTCGTGCCCTTCAGCAACTCGGTCGCGGCGGGGCATCGTTATCCGTATCCACTGTTCACCCCGGCCATCCGGGACTCGGAGCGCTACAGCATCTTTGGCAGCGCCGAACACGCGTTGTACGGGGAAAACCTGAAGTTCTTCACCGATGGCTTCTACACCCGGAGCTGGAGCTATAACCAACTGGCCCCCACTCCGGCGGTCTTCGTCGGCCTGAGCACCCCCACTAGCCCCAATGGGCTGGTGGTCCCGGCCGACCATCCGTACAACGTCTTCGGCGTGCCGTTGAACCGTGTCCGCTACCGCCCGGAAGAGCTGGGCCCGCGCACCGACTCGAACGAGTACGACATCTTCCGGTACGTGGGTGGCTTCAAGGGTAATGTGGGGGACACCGCGTGGAGTTGGGAAACGGCCTTCCTGTTCACCCAGCAGAAGGGCGTCAACACCCAGGGCAACGACATCAGCCGCACGGGGCTGGAGCAGGCCCTGAATTCGAAGGATCCGGCCACGGCCTTCAACCCGTTCGGCAACCGGGCCAACAGCCAGGCCGTGCTTGATGCCATCCGGCTGGACCACTACACCTTCACATTGGACCAGTTGACCCAGTGGGATGCGGTGATCCGCAACGGCGAGCTCATTGACCTGCCGGGCGGGCCGTTGGGCCTTGCCGTGGGTGGAGCTTGGCGCAACGAGTTCGGCGATTACCGGCCGGACGCCACGCTCATTTACGACGATGTGGTGGGCTTCAACGGTTCCAAGCCCTACTCGGGCAGCCGTGACGTGTACAGCGGCTTCTACGAAATCAACATCCCGATCTTCGGGCAGGACATGGACATCCCGCTCCTGCACCAGTTCGAGGTGAACCACTCCGGTCGGTACGAAAGCTACTCGGACTTTGGCGACACCTACAAGCCAAAGGTGGGCTTCAAGTGGAAGCCGATTGACGAGTCGCTGGTGATCCGCGGGACCTATTCCGAGTCCTTCACCGCGCCGGGCTTTGGCGATCTGTACCTCCAGGCCCAGGAGAGCTACCCCGAGTTGCGCAATCCGGTGAAGTTCAAGAAGTACCAGGACGCCGTGGCCGCGGGGGACCAGGCCAACATTGCCAAGTACTCGACCTACTTCGACCAGATCCGGACCTTCTATTCCGGCAATCCCAACCTCGAACCCACCGAGGCCAAGAGCTACAGCGCGGGGATTGTTTACACCCCGCCGTGGATCAAGACCCTTACCCTCACCGCGGACTACTTCCGCATCGAGCAGGAAAACATCCCGGGCTTCGTGGACCAGTTCATCCTGGATCAGAACTTCCGGGGGGGCGGGCCGCTGAACCCGAACGCGCCGTATGCCAACCTGGTGGTGTTCGATCCGGCGACCGAGGAATACACCACCCTGTATGCACCGGCGCTTAATCTGAGCAAACGGCTGCTCGAAGGGGTGGACTGGTCGGTCACGCACCAGTATGCCACCGACACCTGGGGTACCTTCACCACCACCGTGTCTGCCACGTACTTCTTCACCTTCGAGCAGGAAAACATCCCGGGTGAAGGCATGCGGGACCGGCTCGGTGACTTCATGGACCCGAGCCAATCCTTCGGGCTGGGCAGTCTGCCGCGGCTCAAGTTGCAGGGCAGCCTGTTCTGGAGCCGGGGCAACTTCGAGTTCGGTCTCACCGGCAACTACATCGGCTCGTACCGCGACGACTACGCCTCCGGTTTCGAGCGCGAGGTGGAGGACTGGCTGACCTTTGACCTGCAGGCCAGTTACAAGCTGCCGTGGGATGCCAAGATCACCGCCGGCGTCATCAACGTGTCCGACGAGGCCCCGCCGCTGGTCCAGGGCGCCTTTGCGGACAACTACGACCGCGACACACACGACCTGCGCGGCCGCTTCTGGTACGTCCAGGCGAGCAAGAAGTTCTAGGGCGCGTTCCTCCGACGCCGTTCCCACCGGGGCTGGCCGCGTGCCGGCCCCGGTTTTTTTCGTCTCCGTAGTGGCCGGGGGCGCGTCCGACGCAAACTTGTCGCAGGAACGCGCGCCCGGGCCATGCCCCCGGGCCACCCGGGCGAAAACCCGGAGAAATGCCTTGTGCCCCGGAGGCCGCCCGGTACTTTGCCCTCGACCGAGCTATGGAAGCCCAACACGCGCCCGTTTATTACCTCTGGGGGCCCGACCACCGGGCCGAGGGTCCGGGGGAACTGCCGGCCGTGGTGAACTGGATCCGCCAGGGCCGCGTGACCGGCGCCTCCTGGTTGTACCGGGACGATGTGCGGGCCTGGCGAAAGGCCGCCGAGTGGCCCGAACTCAAGTCGGTATTGGCGCCCCGCGGCGCGGTCACCTCCCCCGGACTGACCCCCGAGCAGTTGCGCCGGATCAAAATTTTCGCGGACCTGACCCCCGCCCAGCTCGCGACGCTGCTGACCTACCTGGAGCCGGTGGAGGTGCGCCAGTTCACCACCCTCTTCCGCAAGGGCGAGCCGGGCGATGCCATGTACTCGGTGCTCGCCGGGGAGGTGCGCGCCCGGGAAATCGCCGAGGGCCGGGAACGCACCCTCTTCACCCTGGGGGTGGGGGATTCGTTCGGCGAACTGGCCCTGTTGATCGAAGGCGAACGGGCGTCCGACGTCGTGGCCAATACGGACGCCAGGCTGCTGCGGCTGCCGGCGACGGCGTTTGCCCGGATCGTTCAGGAAGAGCCGGCCCTGGCGGCACCGCTGTTGCTCGCCCTCGCCCGCACGCTGGCCCATCGTTCCCGGGCGCTGGGCGAGCGGTTGTTGGCGGACCTGACCCTGGCGCAGGTCGCCGGGGGCATCAGCGTGTGACGGCGAAAGAGGGCTGGGGGAAAGCTCCTTCCGCTCAGGCGGCGACCGCGGCGGGCGCTTTGCGGCACAGCAACGGCGGGGTTTCCCCCCGCACCACGGCGCGGTTGATGGTCAGCCGGGCGGCATCGCGCAAGCTGGGCGCCTCGTACATCACGTCCAGCATCAGTTTCTCCAGGCAGGCCCGCAACGCGCGCGCCCCGGTGCCCTTGCGCCGGGCCTGCTCGGCCAGTTCCCGCAGCGCATCCGGGGTGAACTCCAGTTCGATGCCCTCCATGGCCAGGAGCTTGGCGTACTGGCGGACGAGGGCGTTCCTGGGTTCGGTCAGAATGCTGACCAGTTGGTCGGTGGTCAGTTCGTCCAACACGCTCACCACGGGCAGGCGGCCGACAAATTCGGGGATGAAGCCGTAGGCGATGAGGTCCTCCGGCTCGACGTGATGCAGGATCCGGCGGGAATCCAGTTCGGCCGCCCGGGCGGCCTGCTCAACGGCCCCAAAGCCCATCACCCGGTTGCCCAACCGGCGGTGGATGAGCTTGTCCAGGCCAACAAAGGCGCCGCCGCAGATGAACAGGATGTGGGTGGTGTCCACGCGCACGTACTCCTGCTGGGGATGCTTGCGGCCGCCCTGCGGCGGCACGTTGCACACCGTGCCTTCGAGGATTTTGAGCAGGCCCTGTTGCACGCCCTCCCCGGACACGTCCCGGGTGATGGACACGTTCTCGGTCTTGCGGGCGATCTTGTCGATCTCGTCCACGTACACGATGCCGATTTGGGCCCGTTTCACGTCGTAGTCGGCGTTTTGCAGGAGCCGGAGGATGATGTTCTCCACGTCCTCGCCCACATAACCCGCCTCGGTGAGCGTGGTGGCGTCGGCGATGGCGAAGGGCACGTCCAGGGCGCGGGCCAGTGAGCGGGCCAGAAGGGTCTTGCCCGAGCCGGTGGGGCCGATGAGCAGGATGTTGCTCTTTTCCAGTTCCACGCCCGCCAGGGTGGGGTCGCCGGAATTTTTCTCTGCGTCGGTCGCCAGCTCGGCATGGATGCGCTTGTAGTGGTTGTGGACGGCCACGGCGAGGGTGCGCTTGGCCTGTTCCTG
This sequence comes from uncultured Verrucomicrobiae bacterium, assembly GCA_937946835.1. Taxonomy (GTDB): domain Bacteria; phylum Verrucomicrobiota; class Verrucomicrobiia; order Limisphaerales; family J093; genus DSVZ01. The sequence continues at coordinate 86,706 of CALFAV010000005.1, forward strand.
GCCCACACAGTACTGGTCCAGATGGGCCTTGATTTCGGCCGGCCGCAGCAGCGTCGGACGGGGCAACCGACGGCGGGCGTCGCTGCGGGCCTCTTTTTCCAGCACCGTCTGGCAGAGCTGCACGCAGGTGTCGCAGATGTAAACGCCCGGCCCCTGGATGAGTTTTTTGACCTCCGCGTGCGACTTGCCGCAGAAGCTGCACAGGGTCATCTGGGTGGGGCGGGCCATCGGCAGACCGGGGGCGGGGGGCCGGACTCAGGGTTGCGCCGGTCGGGCGGCTTCCTCGGCCAGGGCCGGGATTTCCTTGCGGGATTTGACCACCTCGTCCACCAGGCCGTAGGCCTTGGCCTCCTGGGCGCTCATCCAGTAGTCCCGGTCCGAGTCGCGCTCGATTTCGGCCTCGGTCTTGCCGGTGTGCAGGGCCAGGAGGCGGTTGAGCCGTCGCTTCAGCTTGAACATGTGTTCGACCGAACGTTCGACGTCGCTGACCGTCCCCTGCGCGCCGCCCGAGACCTGGTGGATCATGATGTCCGAGTTGGGCAGGGCGTAGCGCTTGCCGCGCGTGCCGGCCGCCAACAGGAAGGCGCCCATGCTGGCCGCCATGCCCACGCAGTAGGTGTTCACGTCGCAGGTCAGGAATTGCATTGTGTCGTAGATCGCCAGGCCGGCGGAGACACTGCCCCCCGGGCTGTTGATGTACAGATGGATGTCCTTCTTGGGATCGCTCATCTGCAGAAAGAGCAACTGGGCGATGACCACATTGGCCACCATGTCGTCCACCGGGGTGCCCAGGAAGACGATGCGGTCCACCAGCAGGCGCGAGTAGATGTCGTAGCCGCGTTCGCCGCGGCCGGTCTGCTCGACCACCATCGGAATGAGGAAATTGCGCGGTGTATTCATGGTGAAAAACCCCACGTACTTGGGCAGCTTAGCCGGGTCTTTCCCGAGCGTCAAGGAGCGCCCCGGGCTCAGCTCGTTTCAGTTGGCGTCTGCGCCGCGAGGGCTTGCCGGAACTGCCCAAGTTCGGCCTCCAGGATGGCCACCCGGTCCGCGGCGTCCGGCACGGGACCTTGGCGCGCCAAGCGTTCGAGGGTTTCCGCCAGCCGGCCCAGGCGCCGGGCGCCGAAGTTGAGGGCGCTGTCCTTAAGGATCTGCGCGGCGGTGACCAGGGCGACCCGATCGCCGGCGGCGGCCGCGTGCCGCAGGTGTTCGAGCTGGTGGCGGGCGGTTTTCACAAACAAATCACACAACTCCGCCAACTGTGACGGGTCCGCCGCCAGCGCGCGGAGCACCGAGCCTTCCAAGACGGGCTCACCAGACAGGGGATCAGCCGGCGCGGTTGAAGTTGGGGCCGTGCTGCCCACCCGGCGCAGGACCGCAGCCAGGTCCGCCAGCCGCACCGGTTTGGTCAGGTGGTCGTTCATGCCCGCGGCCAGACAGCGCTCGTGGTCGCCGGGAGATACCTGCGCGGTGAGGGCGACGATGGTCAGAGGCGGCCGGGGTGGGGTGCCGGGTTGGGCCGCCCGCCCGGCCTCGCGCTCCCGCCACAATTGGGCGGTTTGGTAGCCGTCCAGTTCGGGCATTTGGCAGTCGAGCAGGAGCACGTCGGCCGGTTCCTGCTCCAGGAGTTCGAGGGCCTCGTGGCCGCTGGACGCGGCGCGGACCGTGTGGCCCAGCCGGGTCAACTGCTGCACCAGGAGCCGGCGGTTGAACTCGTCGTCTTCGGCCACCACCACCCGCAAGGGCCGTTCGGTCTGGGGCAGGGCAGGGGGGGTGCCGACCACCTCGGCGCGCAGGGTGGTCAGGGCGGCGAACAGGCGGGATTGTCGGGGTGGTTTGAGCAGGCACTCGGCGATGCCGTAGTGGCGCAGGGTGGCGGCATCGAGCCACTGGCCGAGCGGGGTCAAGAGCACCAGGCGCGGTGGCGGCAGTTGGGGGTCGGCGCGGATGGCCGCGGCCAGTTCCAGTCCCGAGGTGTCGCCGAGCGTGACATCCGCGAGCACAACCTCGAAAGCGGCGCCGGCCCCGGCCGCTTCCCGAAGTAGTTGAAGGGCCTCGGGCGCGGTGCCGGCCTCCACGGCCACGACGCCCCACCCGCGCAGGGCTTGGAGCAGGACGCGCCGGCTGGGGGCATGGTCGTCCACCACCAGCGCCCGCAGCCCGCGCAAGATCGAGGCGGCAGGGAGTGTCTCCGGTGCCGGCACAGCGTGGAACTCGGCCTCGAAGGCGAAGGTGGACCCCTGGCCGGGTTGACTGTGGACCTGGATGTGGCCGTGCATGAGCCGGACCAGGTCCCGCGCGATGGCCAGACCCAGGCCGCTGCCGCCGGGTTGCCGCTCAGGGGAAGCGTCCGCTTGCTGGAAGGGCTCGAAGATGTGGGGGAGGCGCTCCGGGGCGATCCCGATGCCCGTGTCTTCCACCTCGAAGCGCAGCCGGACCGTCTCCGCGGTGGTGGTCACGGGACCGACGCGGACCTGGATTTCGCCGCGGGACGTGAACTTGATGGCGTTGCCAATCAGGTTGAGCAGCACCTGGCGCAGGCGGGCCGGGTCGCCCCGCACCTGGGAGGGTACGTCCGGGTGAATCCAGCAGGTCAGCTCCAGCCCTTTCCGGCCCGCGGGCAGGGCGAGCAGTTCCACCGTGCCCTCGACCAGGTCGCGGAGGGGGAACTCCAACTGCTCGAGGCGAACCTGCCCGGCCTGCAAGCGGGCCTGGTCGAGGATGTTTTCCAGGATGCCAAGCAGGGTGGTGGCGCCGTCGCGAATCTGGCGGGCCAGCTCGCGGGACTCCTCGCCCGGGGGGGAATGAAGCAACAGGTCGGCGGTGCCGATGATGGCGTGCAGGGGGGTGCGCAGTTCATGGCTCATGTTGGCCAGGATGGCTTCCTTGAGCCGGGCGGCCTGCATGGCGTCGTCGCGGGCCTGTTCCAAGGCGCGTTCGGCCTGGATGAGGTCGGTGATGTCCTTCGAGACCCCGATGGTGCCGATGACGCGGCCGCTGCGATTGCGGAAGGGGATTTTCGAGGTGCGCACCCAGCTCACCCGGCCGTCGGGCCAGGTTTCCTTTTCGGTCTTGTTGAGCAGCGGTTCGCCGGTGCGGATGATGCGCTGCTCGTCCTCGTAGGCGGGTAGGGCGTGTTCGGCGGTGAAGTAGTGAAAGTCGGTTTTGCCCTGGAGCTTGCGGGGGTCTTCCTCGCCGAATTTTTCCGCCAGGGCGCGGCTGGCCCGGATGAAGCGCGAGTCCAGGTCTTTGAAGTAGATCGCGTCCGGCACCGTGTCGAGCAACGCCCGGAGCAGGTCCCGCTCGTAGGCCAGGTCCGCCTCCATGCGGTACCGTTCGGTCTCGTCCCAGAAAATGCCCTGCACGCCGATAATCTGTCCGCTGGCGTCCCGGAGCGGGGTTTTGATCACGTGCACATAGAGCTTGGCGCCGTCGGACTTGACGTGCTCCTCGAGCTTGTCCAAGGGCTGCCCGGTGCTCATGACCCGCAGGTCGTCCGCCCGGTACTGCGCCGCCTGCTCGGGGGGGAACAAGTCCGCGTCGGTCCGGCCCAGGATCAGCTCGGCCGGGCGGCGCAGCGTCTGGCAGAAGACCTGGTTCACGAAGGTGAAGCGGCCCTCGCGGTCCTTGCGAAAGATGTTTTGGGGCAGCGACTCGACCAGGGAATGGTAGAGCAGTTCGGAGTTGCGCAGGGCCTCCTCGGCGGCCTTCTGTTCGGTGATGTCCTCGACGGTCCCCTCGTAGTAGAGGAAGTTGCCCTCGCTGTCGTACACGGCGTGGGCGTTTTCCGAGATCCAGATGACCGAGCCGTCCTTGCGCCGAACCTGGGACTCGAAGTGCCGCAACGTGCCGTGCTCGCGCATCAGGCGGATGAACTCGTCGCGCCGGTGCGGGTCCACGTAGAGTTGACCGCGGATGTCCTGCACCGCCGCACGCAGTTCCTCCGGGGTGTCGTAGCCGTAAATTCGGGCCAGGGCGGTGTTCGCCGCCAGATAATGCCCGTCGGCGGTGGTCTGAAAAATCCCCTGGCCGACGTGTTCGAAGAGGCTGCGAAACCGGGTTTCCGCCAGTTCCAACGCGGCCTCGCTGCGGGTGTGTTCGGCCAGGCTCTTTTCCAACCGGCGCAGATTGCGGCGCAACTCCAGGTGGGTGATCACCTGCCGGCCGAGGATTTGCAGGCCCGCCCGCTGCTCCGGCGTCAGCTCGCGGGGGGCCCGGTCCAGCACGCACAAAACCCCCACCGCCACGCCGGCCGGGGTCCGCAACGGCACCCCCGCGTAGAAACGCCAGCCCTCCGCGCCGGTCGCGGCTGGGTGGCTCGCCCAGGTCGGGTCGCGGGCCAGGTCGGGGATAACCAGAATCTCGGCCGCCTCCAGCGCGTGGGTGCAGAGCGTTTGCTCCCGGGGCAACTCGGCGGCGGGCAGGCCGACACGCGCCTTGAACCACACCCGGTCCGCGTCCACAAAGCTGATCCCCCCGAAGGGAACGCCGGCGATCTGGGTGGCCAGGCGGGCCAACTCCTCGAAGTTCGCCTCGGGCGGGGTGTCCAGAATGGCGTACTCCTCCAGCGCCGTCCGGCGGGCGGCTTCAGCGGTATTCGCCTTCGGCTCAGCGTTCGCGGGCATGGCAAACCTCGCGTCCGGATGTTCCACGCGCCTGCCATTGTGTCAGCCGCCGGCGCATTTGCCAGCCGTAAAACGGCGGCCCCAGATTGCCGTCGCCATTGGGCGGGCCCAAAATGATGCGCATGGAATCTACTCGACGCGGCTGGAGGGGTTGCCGACCGCACGGCGGCCCACCAGTGCTCCACCCCGGCGGCGGGAGTTCCCCGGCTTCTCGGGCGTTTACCCTCATTGAGCTGTTGGTCGTCATCGCCGTAATCGCCATCCTGGCCGGGATGCTTCTGCCCGCGTTGGGGCGGGCCAGGGGCAAGGCCCTCCGCCTCGCCTGCCTGGGCAACTACCGCCAGCTCCAGTTGTGCTGGTTGATGTACGTGGACGACCACCAGGATCGCCTGCCCCCCAACGCCACCACCTCCGGCACCGGCCGCGCGGCGTGGTCCGCCACCGACCGGACGTGGGTGACCGGCAACGCCTGGACCGACACCAGCCCCGCGAACATCGAGCGCGGGATGCTTTTCCCCTACAACCGGTCGGTGAAACTCTACAAATGCCCTGCCGACCGCTCGACCGTGCGGGACGAGGGCAAACTGCCGCGCACCCGCAGCGTGGCCATGAGCAACTACATGAACGACCACCCCGACCCCGCCTCCCGGGACTGCTGGCATCGGCTCTCCGAGATCATGGACCCGCCGCCCACCCGCGCCCTGGTGTTCGTGGACGAGCACGAGGGCAGCATTGAAAACGCCCGGTTCCTGATCACCCAGCCGGGGGTGTGGTCCTGGATTGATCATCCGGCCACGCGACACCACCGCGGCGCGGTGCTGACCTTTGCCGATGGGCACGCCGAGGCCTGGACCTGGCGGGAGCGCAACACGCTCTACGCCGACCAGCTCAAGGGCTGGGTGCAGGGCGTGCCCGGTGTCCCCGGCCGCGACCGCGATCTGGCCCGCATTCACGCCGCCATTCCCCGCGTGCCCCTGCCCTGAGTCGGCTCGGTGCGTGCGCCCGGCAATCGCCCCAGGGCCGGCAGCGGCAGGGCGCGCCCGGGACAAGCCCGGGACCCTGCGGAAATGCCGGGCTTTGGGAAACCCCTCGTGCCCCCGAAATTCAGGAAGGGTGTGCCCGGGTGGCCCGCCGCCGTTGGCGTGGGGAGCCCCGCCGGCGTCTGTCACCCACCGACGCAGCACGCGATCGTTCTCCGGCCCACCCGCCGGGCATGGGGTCCGGCTCCCGGGGTGAAGGGTGGTCCGGGCCGCTGACGGCCGGCCGGGAGACGGACTTTTTCGCTTGCCGCCGGGGGCCGATGCTTCACACTTTTCTCGATGAAAATAACACGATTTCGATTCCCGCCGTGGATTTCCACTTTGATCGTCACCGGGGCCGCGTTGATCGTGCCCCGGCCGGCCCGGTCGGATCCCCCTCTGGAGACCCACGCCCGCCTTCAGGCAGTTCGGGCCGATGGTACCAGTGCCTGGGAAGGCTCCCTGCCGTTCACCCTGCGGGGCGTGTTGCTTAACGATCCCGAGGAATTTCTCGATTCCACGCCCCGCTTCGTGCCCTGGAACGACGGGGCCGGAGCGGGCCAGATGGGAGGCCAGTGGCAGGTGTTCATCCAGGCGGCCGACCCGGAAGACCGTGGCGGCACGGCTTGCTGGCTGGGGCAGAACTACGGCAACCTGGCCTGGATTCGGGATTCGGCCAGAAGCTACACCGACGCGGAATGGCTGGCCGAGGTGCAACGCCTCAACCGGGACCCGCTGACCAATCATCGCTTTCGCAAGGGTGACCTGGTGGAAGTCACCGCGCGCCGCAGCCTTTTTTACGGGGGAAAGCGCAACATCAACGAGGCCCACGACAAGAATTCGGACGCGGATTTTGCCCTTCGGTTGGTCTGGGCGGATTACGGCCTGCCGGAGCCGGAGGTGATTACCCTGGCTGACCTGGTGCGGCCCGACGATGGGGACCCGAACACGCGCGAGGACATTTTTGATCCCACTCGGCAGAGCGGGGGAGAGCGTTACCAGGGGATGCGGGTGCGGATCAACGCGGTGAAACTTACCGAGGCGGGCGGCTGGGGCCGCGTGCCCTGGAATGAGCGGCGATGTCGGGTCTCAGACGGCACGGGACGGTTTTTCCCCGTACGGACGTCGTTGCGCACCGGGGGGCCGCCGCCCACCGGGTGGTTTGACGCGATCGGCATCTTGAATCAGGAATCCGGCTCGGGTACGGATGGCACACACGGCTACGAATTGTTCGTACAGGAAATCGTGGAGCACGAGCCGCCACGCTTGCAGATCAGCGTGATTTCCTGGCCAGCGGCCGCGGAGGGCTTTCAGTTGGAATTTACCGAGGCGCTGCCCGGAAGCCTCTGGGAGCGGGTACCAGCGGTTCCGCGGTTGAATGATGGCCGTTGGACGGTGAGCGAGATCATCGTGCCCGGAGCGCAGCGATACTATCGGCTGATTCAGGGGCGTTGATCCGGGACCTTTTTCCCCGCGCTTAATTATGGCACCTGGCGACACCGCGGATCCGCGGCGGGCGTTTTTTGAACAACACGCGGCGCATTGGGACGATGACGCCGCGGCGCAGGTACAGGTACGGGCGCGCTTGCAGGCATTGCGTCCCCAACTGGGCGTCCAGCCCGGCCGGGAGGTGCTCGAGGTCGGTTGCGGCACGGGGCAGATCACAGACCTGCTGGTCGAGTGGGTGCATCCGGGAGGGCGGGTCACGGCGGTGGACTTTGCCCCCGCAATGCTGGCGCGGGCGCGGACCAAGGGTATCGCGGCGGAGTTTCGCGAGGCGGACATCTGCTCGGTGCCGCCGGGGCGGCGGGCCTTCGATCTGGTGCTGTGTTTTCAGAGCTTCCCGCATTTTCGCGACCCGGCTGCGGCACTGCGCCACATGGCCGAGGCGCTCAAGCCGGGGGGCCAAGTGGTAATCTTGCATCTGGCCGGGACCGCGCAGGTCAACGCCTTCCATCGGCAAGTGGGGGCGGCGGTGGCGGGCGACCTCCTGCCGGCACCGGAGGAATGGCCGGCACGGCTGGAGGAGGCCGGCTTCCGCATGGTCCGTTGCATGGACCAGCCGGATTTGTTTCTGGTCGAAGCAACGCTGGTTTCTTAAAAGCAGCGACATGATCTTGTTGCCGCGCCTGCGAGGATTCCGAGACAGTCGAAAGGCCGAAGGCTTCACCCTGATCGAGCTGCTGGTGGTGATCGCCATCATTGCCATCCTCGCGGGCATGCTGCTCCCCGCGCTGGCCCGCGCCAAAAGCCGCGCCCAGGACATTCGGTGTCGCAGCAATTTACGCCAACTGGGCATCGGACTGCACCTGTACACGGAGACGCATCAATACCTCCCCCCGCATCAGGTGCGGCTGTCGGATGGCAGGCGCCTGCGGTGGTTCAACCTTTTTGCCCGCGAAGTGACCGACGGGTATGACGTAATCCGCGATCCGGCCGTCCCTCACTGGATCGCCGGTCGCAACGCTCCCTATGGGTACAACTACAAGTTTCTGGGCAGTGCCCGGGTAAAATTCTCCGGGGAATACGAGCGGTTTCCCGTGCCGTTCAGCGCCCTGCCGGCGCTTTCGCAGACGCTGGCCTTTGGCTGCGCCGACGGCACCGGCACGCGCGAGCCTTACGAGCCGCTGGCCCCCGATGCGGTGCGCAGCGCCCTGCCGCCGGAGGAAAGCGTGCAGCGCATCGGCAACCACGGTTACGTGATTGATCCGCCGTTCATCCCCACCTACAGCCACGACCAGGAGGAACGCTGGGCGTACTACGAATACGCCTCCTTGCTCAGCCGCCGCCACAACGGCCGGGCCAATCTGGCTTTCCTCGACGGGCACGTGGAATCCCTGGTCCCGGCGGTGGCCAGCCGAAACAACCGGTTGTGGAACGGTTTTGCCGACCCCCTGGCCGTGCCGGTGTTGCCTGATCGGCCGGTGAATTGGCCGGCCGACTGGCAACGCGGCCCACCTTGAAGTGCGCTCGTGGGACGCCTCGCCAGCAAAATCCTTTTCCGTGCAACCCCGGGGTCTGCCCGGCGTTCGAGGGGCAGCCTTGAGAGGCGTCGGGACGGGATGTCGGGCTTCACCCTGGTCGAGCTTTTGGTGGTCATGAGCCTGCTGGGGCTGCTGGCGGGGCTGTTGCTCCCGGCACTGGGTCGGGCGCGGGAGCGGGCGCGGGTCGTCAAGGTTCACGCCGAGTTGTACGGCTTGGGGTTGGCCCTGCAGATGTACAGCGACGACCATGCCGGTCGGCTCCCACCGGTGCGAGTCAACTGCAACACCGACCTGGCCTCCCACTGGTGTCAACTGCCCGTGGAACTGGCCCGGGCGCGCTACCTGCCCGGGGGCGGTGAGTCCGGGCGCGAGGCCCGCCTGCTGGATCCCTTCGACCGCGGCCACACCTACAAATACGCGGCTCCCGGCCCGCAACTTCTGAACGGCGAACCGGTGGGCCGCTTTGAATTGTGGGTGCCGCAGGACTTTCCCGTTCTCGAGAGCGACCGGGGCGAATATCACGGCGACCCGGCCACCAGCCCGGTGCGCTGGGTGGTGTGGAGTTTGGGGCCGCGCCCCCACAGCGCAAAAAGTCAGAGCACCCGCGCCCCGCTGAGCGCGTCCACCTGGTATCGGCACACGGGCGACTCGGGCGTGATTGTCCGCTTCGCCGACCGCGAAGGCCTCCAGCGCAAGAGCCCATGAACTCCGGAGCGCCGCTGTCGGTTTGGTCCCGACTTCAGCACCTCCACCGCGCCGTGCTGGGGGTGTGGGTCGCCGTGCCGTTTTGGGTGGGCTGTGGTCCCGGAGGGAGCACGATCGAGCCGCCGCCCCTGGCCGTGACCACCTCTTACCTCGAGGCCGTGGTGCGGGACCTCCTGGGAGAAGAGGTTCCCGTGTTGCTGCTGGCCGAGCCGGGTACTTGTCCCGGCCATTTCGATCTGCGCCCCCGGCAGGCGCAGGCGCTGCAACGCTGCCGGGCCCTGCTGCGTTTTGATTTCCAAAAGTCCCTGGACGAGCGGCTCGCCGGCAAGGCCCCGGGCGGACCCTTTGTGGTGGAGGTAACCGCCCGGGGCGGCCTGGGTATGCCCGCCACTTACCTGGCCGCCTGCCGTCAGGTGGCGGACCGTTTGGTGGCGTTGGGCTGGGTGGATTCGCACCACGCGACATTGCGGTTGGAGGCCATTGCCGCGCGGCGGCAGGCGCTGGAGCGGCAGTTGACCCGTCAGGCGGCCGAAGCCGACCTGGCCGGGTTGCCCGTGCTGGCCAGTGAGCACCAACGCGAGTTTTGCGAGTGGCTGGGGTTGCGCGTGGCCGGCACGTTTCGCGCGGCGGACGCCGCGGGAATTCGCGCGGTCGAAGCGGCTTTGCGCGCGGGCCAGACCGGTGCCGTTCGAGGCGTGATCGCCAACCGTCCCGAGGGCACGCAGGCCGCTGAGGCGCTGGCCGCACGGTTGCAGGTGCCCGTGGTGGTTTTCGACAATTTCCCGGCTCACCGCGGCGGAACTGCTCGCTTTGATCAAATGCTCACGGACAATGTCCGGGCATTGCGGGCGCTGGCCCGGCCATGACTCCCGCCGTGCTGGAGCTGCGCGGGGTGCGCGTGCGGGTTGGCCGGCACGAGCTGTTGGACGTCGGGGAGCTCCGATTGGCACCCGGGGAGATGCTCGGCCTGATGGGACCCAACGGGGCGGGCAAGACCACTCTGTTGCGGGCGTGTCTGGGCGAGGTCCGGCCGAGCACGGGGACCATCCGCGTGCTCGGGCAGGAGGTGACGGCCCTGCGCGGGGCAGCGCGGGCGGCCTTGCGGCGGCGCCTGGGATACGTCCCGCAACTTCTGCCGCCGCGCAGCGAATTGCCGCTGACCGTGCGCGAGGTGGTCACCATGGGTCGGACCGCGCGACTCGGGTGGGGACGCCGCCCGGGGCGTGAAGACCGGGAGGTGGTGGATTTCTGGTTGGACCGACTGGGGTTGCGGGCACTGGCCGGACGCCGCTTTCACGAGCTTTCCGGCGGCGAGCAACGCAAGGTCATGCTGGCCCGGGTGATGGCCCAGGAGCCGGAGGTGCTCCTGCTCGACGAGCCCACCGCCAATCTGGACCTGGGTTGGCGCGAGCAACTCGTGGCCACGCTGGACCGGGTCCATCGGCAGACCGGCCTGGCTGCCCTGTTGGTTTGTCACGAACCCGAGGTGTTGCCTCCAGCCTGCCAGCGGGTGGTTTGGTTGGAGGCCGGGCGGATTGCGGCGGTTGGATCCCCGGAAAGCGTGTTAAGCGCCGATCCTGCCCAGCGGCTCTACGGTGCCGGCCTGCAGGTGTTGCATTGCCAGGGACGCCACGCGGTGGTCCCGGGAGGCGGCGATGCTTGACCTGGTATTTTGGGCGCCGGTGATGGCCGGGGGTGCCGTGGCGGGTGCCTCCAGTGGGGTGCTGGGCACCTTCATCGTGGGGATGCGCATCCCCTTCCTGGGTGTGTGCGTGGCTCACGCGGCTTTGGCTGGTGCGGTTTTTGGCGGGCTGGCCGGCCTGGAGGGGTCGGCGTTGCTCCTCCCGGCCCTGATCGGCGCGGTGGGCACCGCGCTGGTGCTGGGTTTGGCGGACCCGCGCCGGGCCCGATTGGACGACAACACGGTGCTGAGCTTTCTGTTCTCGGCCACGATGGGCCTGGCGTTTTTGGGCATCGGTTTGCACGGGGTGTTGGGCAAGAGCGACCACGATGTCCGCGCACTGCTTTGGGGCAGCCTGACGTTTTGCCGATGGCGGGACGTGGCCGGGATGCTCGGGGCGGCGCTGGCCCTGGCGGCCTATGTAAGGGTCTGCTTCAAGGAGCTTCAGGCGATTCTGTTCTCGCGGGAACTGGCCGAGGCCTCCGGCATTCGAGCCCGCGCGGTGTGGGCGGGCTTCCTCGTGCTCGCCGCGGCGACCCTTACGGTAAATTTCCAGACCGTGGGCGGGCTGATGATCTACAGCCTGATCAGCAACCCGGCAGCGGCCGCCTTTCAACTGACCCGCGGCTGCGCCCGGGCACTGGGCGTTTCGGCGCTCTTCGGTGCAGCCAGTGGTCTGGGCGGGTTTCTGATTGCGGCCGCTACAGACCTGCCCTGCGGCGCGGTGATCGTGCTCACCTCCTCAGGATTGTTGGTATTGAGCACCGCGGTGGCTCGTCGCAGCCGTGGCGGGGATTCTCCGACTTGCAACCGCAGCCGGTAGGATGGGTGTCTGTGCCTTCGTCCGGGGTCCCGGTTCAACGTGGCCAAGGCCGGTGCTTGGCCGGTCCCCTGTCAGTTACTTGTGAAGCGGTTGGCGCTGGCTGCGTGTGCCCTGCCGGAAATTACGTGGGCGTGGCGGGCGCCGTCGGCGGAGTGGCCGCGGACAGCGGTGTGGCGCGAAGGATCCGGCCGGCCTGTTGTTCCCAGACCTGCCAGCCGGGGCAGTCCCCCGCGGCCCAGCGGCGGAACAGCGCCGGGTGCTCGCGGCGGTGCAACTCGCCTTCCGCCACGCCCGCCGCGCTGCAGGCCAGGGCCAGGGCGTGCGCCTTGTAAACCCGGGGCCGCCCCAGCACCCGCACCGTGCCCGGCGGCAGCGGCGCCGGCGGCCGCCGGTCCAGGACCAGGTAACTGACCGGCAGGCTGCGCAGGTCCACGCCGAGGTCCCGGGCAAACCGGCCCCAGAACGGGTCGCCGAAGACTCCCGGTGGCGGGGCGGCGAAATGATGACACCAATGGGTCTCCAGCCCCGGGGCCAGCAGGCCGCAGACCTCGGCGTGGGGGCAGGGCGCCACCAGATGAAAAACGCCGCGCAGCCCCTCCCGCACCCGGATCAAGGCCCGGCTGACCTCGTACGTGCCGGGCTCGACCCAGATCACCGCCATGGCGCGCGCGAGGCCGGCGAGCAGCGCCTCCAGGTCCGCGGGCCTCAACTCGGTCAGGACGTGGCTCACCAACGCCAACCCCGGTTCGGGGGGCCACCCTTCGAGCACGGTCAGTCCCGGATACTTGTGGCGGGCGCGCGCCACGGCAAAGCGCCGGGCCAGCGGCGAGCGGTCCCAGTAATACAGCCCGTTCACGCCCCCGGTTCCGAACCAATCCAGCACTGCGCGCGCGGCCACACCGCTGCCGCAGCCCCAGTCCAGCACCGGTCCTGGCGGGAGCCGCCAGCCGCGGTGCTCCAGCTCCCCCAGCACGTGGTCCCATTTCCAGCCGATGCGCTGGGCAAAGGTCGCATCGTAAGCGGCCAGATCGGCCTCGGTTTCCCAGTAGTCGCGGTCGGCGCCCCGGCCCTCGAGGAACACGGCCCGCAACCGGGCCAGGGCGGCCGCGTCGGGTTCGGCGGGCGGGGAGGGCGGTTGTTCGGTAGGAAGAGCCCGCCGCTCGGAGAGAGGGGCCGCGGCCCGGTTCCGGCGTTTGTCCTGGTCCATGTGATCAACCCCCGGCGGCGCTGGGGTCCGGCCCACGGTCTCGCCAAGCTTCAAAGCAGGCTCTTCTGGTCCGCGGGCGGAGAAATGCCGGCTTCCTGGAGCAGTTTTCGGAACTGCGCTTCATCCAGGATCGGCACCCCCAGGGCGCGGGCCTTGTCGAGCTTCGAGCCGGGGTTCTCGCCCGCCAGGACGTAGTCGGTGTTTTTGCTCACCGAATTGCTGACCGTGCCGCCCGCCTGCCGGATCAGGGCCGAAGCCGCGTCGCGAGTCAGCGTGGGCAACGTGCCGGTGAGCACGAAGGTTTTGCCGGCCAGCGGGCCGGCCGCCGCGGAGGGCGGGGTTGCGGGCGCCCCGGCCGGGCGGATGCCCAGCTCGCGCAGCCGCCGCAGGACCCGCTGGCCGGCGGGCGAGGCGAAGTAATCCAGAACCGAGGCGGCGACGACCGGCCCCACTTCCGTGAGCGCGGTACGGGCCCCGCGGCGTTCGAGGCGCTCTTCGATGCGGGCGATCTCGGCGCCGAGCTGCTCGTACCGGCGGGTGCGGGCCTCGAGTTCGGCCGGGGTTTTCGGGGGATTGTCCCGGGAGCGCGGGGAGATGGTTTTGCGCTCGGCCTTGAGCGCCGCCAGATCGCGGAGGTCGCGCAGGATTGGCGAGTCGGCCAGTTCTTCGAGGGAGCGGTGGACCTGGGCCAGTTGCCAGGCGATTTGCTCGCCCACCTCGGGGATGGCCAGGGCGAGCAGCCAGCGGTGCAAGGGGAGGGTGCGGGCGCGCTCGAGGGCCTCCTTCACCTTGGCGGCATTTTTGGCGCCGAAGACGCGGGGTTGCTCGTCCGTGCCGAGGTTGAGCGCGGCGAGCTTGTCCTCGGGCAGGTCGAACAGGTCCAGCGGCTCACGCACCAGGCCGCGCTCGACCAGTTTTTCGGCCACGATGCCGCCGAGCGATTCGAGGTCCAGGGCTTTGCGGTGGGCGAAGAATTCGAGGCGCCGGGTCAGTTGCGCGGGACAGCCGGCCACGTTCTGGCAACGCCAGGCGACCTCTTCGCCCGCACCGCCGGCGATCTTTTCTTTGACAATCGGCCCGCCGCAGGCGGGGCATTTGCCCCCGATGTGGGCCACCAGGTCGAAGGGCCGGGTGCCGGGCGGCCGTTTGGCCCGGACCACCTCGACGACTTCGGGAATGACCATGCCGGCCTTGCGGATGACCACGGTGTCGCCGATGCGGATGTCCTTGCGGCGGATTTCCTCCTCGTTGTGGAGCGTGGCGCGGGCAATGGTGGAGCCCTGGACAAAGACCGGGTCCAGCTCAGCCACGGGCGTGAGCACGCCCGTGCGGCCCACCTGGACGGTGATGCCGCGCAACACGGTCTCGGCGGGCGTGATCCAGGGCACGGGCTTGTGGACAATGGCGTACCCGGGCGCGCGGGCCTTGGCCGGGATGCGCGCCCAGTCGGCGAGGCGGTTGACCTTGAGGACGACGCCGTCAATGTCGTAGGGCAGGCGTGTGCGCAGGTCGCGGGTTTCATCGTAGTCGCACACCACCTCCTCGCGGTACACGCGCAGCACTTCCTGGATGTCGCGGCACAGCCACCAGTGCGGCTGGGTGGGCAGGCCGAACCGGGCCAGGTCGCGGAGCAGTTCGGCCTGGGTCTCCCAGGCGATGCCTTCGCAGGCGCCGACGGCGTAAAACACGGCGCGGATGGGGCGTTGGGCGACCAGGCGCGGGTCCAGTTGCTTGAGCGTGCCGGCGGTGGCGTTGCGGGCGTTGGGAAAGGGTTTTTCGCCCGCGGCCGCGAGCCGGGCGTTGAGCGCCTCAAAGTCGGAGGTGGCGATGTACGCTTCGCCGCGCACCTCCAGCCACGGCGGCGGATCTTTGAGCTCGAGCATCAGCGGAATGGCTCGCACGGTGCGGAGGTTGGCGGTGATGTCGTCCCCGTAGCGGCCGTCGCCGCGGGTCACCCCGAGCACCAACCGGCCGCGCTCGTAGTGCACGCCGATCGAAACCCCGTCCACCTTGGGTTCGAGCACATACTCGATGCGCTCGCGACCCAGGAGCTTGCGGAGGTTGCGGTCGTACTCGAGCAGGCGCGGCAGGGTGTGCTCGTCCTGCAGGCGGTTGCGGCGGGCGCGGTCCGGTTCCTCGTCGGCGGTGGGGTGCTCGGCGGCCTCGACCTTTTCCAGCGAGAGCATGGGCACGCGGTGCTGGACGCGGGGGAAGCCCTCGACCGGCGCGCCGCCCACACGCTGCGAGGGCGAGTCGGGGGTGACCAACTCGGGGAACCGTTTTTCGAGATCGAGCAACTCCTGGTAGAGCCGGTCGTACTCGAAGTCGCTGATTTCGGGCCGGGCCAGCACGTAGTAGGCGTGGTCGTGCCGGCGGATGGCGGCGACCAGTTCGGCGTGGCGTTTCCGGGCTTCGGACAAGGTCATGACCGGGGAGGGGAGGGGAGTTTTCCAAACAGCCTCCGCCACAGGGGCGGTGCCGGGTAGAGCAGCAGCGACCGCAGCAGGAGGCTGCGCACCTCGGCGCGGCCGATCTTGAGGCGCCGGGCCGGGTCCAGCACGTTCGCGGTGCGGAGCAGGGCCAGCGTGCGGGCGCCGATCAGGGCGGGCCAGGCGCAGGCGAGCCGGAGGCGCATTTGGCGCCAGGGCAGGACGTTGGTGTAGGTCCAACCCTCGGCCAGCAGGGCGTGGGTTTGATCGAGGTGGCGCGTGTACAACGGCCGGAAGCGATCCATCGCCGCCGGGTCCAGCAGGTCCTCCGGCGCCAGCCCGTGGGCGGCCAGGGTTTCGCGCGGCAGGTAACACCGGCCCTGGCGCAGGTCTGCGGGCAGGTCGCGAAGGATGTTGACCCGTTGCAGGCCCTGGCCGAAGTGCACCCCGCGCTGGAGCAGCCGCTTGAAATCCAACCACACGTTCGGGAACAGCAGATTCCGGGTCAGCATGGTCCAGAAGCGTCCCACGCTTCCGGCCACGCGGTAGGTGTAGTCTTCCAACTCGGCGTCGGTCTCCAGCGCGCCAATCCGGCCCGGCCCCGCTTCCCCGAAGCGCGTCACGTCCAGCAACTGGCCGCTGAGGATCGTGGCCAGGACATCGCGGATCAGGTCACGGATTTCCGGCACGGTGTGTTCGAGCCGGTCCACCAGCGACTCGAACCGGGTCAGCAACTCCCGCTCCCCGGCATCGGTTTGCGCGGCCGCCACGGGCGCCAGGTCCAGGGGCGCGTCGTGCAGGGAGGCGATCCGCTCCCCCATCTGCTTGAGCAGGGCCCGCCGGTGCGCGACGGGCAGGGGACTGGTGTCGGCCACGCTGTCCGTGGCCCGGGCCAGCAGGTAGGCCAGGGCCAGGGGTTCCCGGACCGGGGGCGGCAGGACGCGCAGCGTGAGGTAAAACGAACGCGAAACCCGTTCCAGCAGGGGAAGCAGTCCGCGCGCGCGCATGGCGGCAGTCTGCCAAAGCCCCTGGCGCGGGGAAAGCGCGGCGAAAAAGCCTCAAGGCCCTGCGCGGCCCGGCACCTGCAGCACGGAGCCGGTCCGCGGCGTTGACCCGGCCGGCCCCGCGCTCGTACGCTGCGGCCGTGAAGTACCTGATGGCCCCACTGGCCCTGAGCGGGCTGGTGGTAACTGGCATGGGCGCCGCCCCGGCCGCGCCCGGAGAATGGCGGGATCTTTTTGACGGCCGCTCGCTGGCGGGCTGGCGCGCCGCGGAAACCCCGGCTTCCTTCCGGGTTGAAGGCGGCGCCATTGTGGCCGACGGCCCGCGGGCGCATCTGTTTTATGTGGGTCCGGACGGCGACGCCAGCTTCGGCAGTTTCGAGTTTGAGGCCCAGGTGATGACCCGGCCGGGCGCCAACTCGGGCATCTATTTCCACACCGCCTGGCAGGAGCGCGACTGGCCGGGTCGCGGCTACGAGGTGCAGATCAACAACTCGGCCACGGGCGAGGGCGGTTACCGGGAACACAAGCGCACCGGCAGCCTGTACGGGGTGCGCAACGTGTACAAACCGTTCGTGCCGGACAACGAGTGGTTCCAGATCCGGGTGGTGGTGCGCGGCCCGGCCATTCAGGTGTGGGTAAACGCGGTGCCGACGGTGGACTACGTGGCGCCCACGGCCGGCCGGGGCACGTTTGCCCTCCAATGCCACGACCCCGGCAGCCGGGTTTACTTCCGTCACCTGCGGGTACGCCCGTTGCCCGAACCGGCCACCGCGCCGCCGCCCACGCCCGACGCGGGCGCGGACCTGGCCTGGTTGCACGCCAACAATTTCCCGGTGGTTGACCTGCACACGCACCTCAAGGGCGGGTTGACCCTGGCCGACGTGCTGCAGCGCCAGTACCGCACCGGCATCAACGCCGGCGTGGCGGTCAACGGCGGGCTGGGCTTCGCCATCACCAACGACGCCGGCATTGACCGGGCGTTGGAGGAACTGCGCCATCCGCTGATCTGGACCGCCCTGCAGGCCGAGGGCCGCGAGTGGCTCGGGTTGTTCAGCCCCGCGGCCATCGCCCGGTTCGATTACGTCTTCAGCGATGCGATGACCTTCAGTGACGCGCGCGGCCGGCGGATGCGGTTGTGGATCCCGGCCGAGGTGTTCGTGGAGGACCCGGAGCAGTTCATGGACCTGCTGGTCGAGCGCACCGTGGGCATCCTTGAAAACGAGCCGATTGACCTTTGGGCGAACCCGACCTACCTGCCCGAGGTGCTGGCCGCGGACTACGACCGGCTCTGGACGCCCGAGCGGCGCGCGCGGGTCATTGCCGCCGCGGTGCGCCACGAGGTGGCCATCGAGATCAATGACCGCTTCCGCCTGCCCTCGGCGGCGTTCATCCGCCAGGCCCGGGCGGCGGGGGCGAAGTTTACCTTCGGCACCAACAACGGCGGGCGCGAGGACCTGGGCGCGCTGCGGCACAGCGCGCGCATGGTGCGCGAGTGCGGATTGGAGTGGTCGGATTTCTGGGTGCCCGGGCAGCGGCCCAGCCGGGCCCAACGCGCCCTGGCGGCGCGGCGGTGAGGCGCCCGCGGTCACGGCGGACAGCTTCCGATTGCCGGCGGGAGCCGCTTGTGGCTGAGTTTGCCGCCATGTCGTCCGCCGCCTTTGCCGTGCCGTTGAATCCCCACCTGGCCCACCTGCCGGTGTACCAGCCGGGCCGCCCCATCGAGGAGGTGGCCCGGGAACTGGGGCTGTCGCCGGCGGACATCCTCAAACTGGCCTCGAATGAAAATCCGCTCGGCCCCTCCCCGAAAGCCCTGGCCGCGATGCGGGCGGCGTTGGACCGGCAGCATCTGTATCCGGACGGCAACGCCTTTTACCTCAAACGCCGGCTGGCCGAGCGACTGGACCTGACCCCGGCGCACCTTATTCCGGGTAACGGCTCGAACGAGGTGCTGGAACTGGTGGGCCACGCGGTGATCGCCCCGGACACGGAGGTGGTGGTCTCACAGTATTGTTTTGCCGTTTACCCGATCGTGACCCACCTCTTCGGCGGCCGGCTGGTGGAGGTCCCCGCCCGGGACCTGGCCCATGACCTCGCGGCCATGCGACGGGCGGTCACGCCGCGCACGCGGGTGGTGTTTGTGGCCAACCCGAACAACCCGACCGGCACCCTGGCGCCGGCGGAGGCGGTGCTCGAACTGGTTCACGGCCTGCCCCCGGAGGTGCTGCTGGTGGTGGACGAGGCGTACCTTGAATACCTCGACGAACCGCTGGACCTGTTGCCGCTGATCCGCTCGGGGGAGCGGCCGAATCTGTTTCTGACCCGGACCTTCTCGAAGATTTACGGCCTGGCCGGGCTGCGCGTGGGCTACGGCATCGGCCACCCGGACTTCATCGCCGGGCTGGAAAAGGTGCGGGAGCCGTTCAACGTGAACGGGCTGGCCCAGGTGGCCGCCCTGGCGGCACTGGACGACACCGGGCATCTGACCCGCACGCGCGCGAACAACCGGGCCGGGCTGCGGCAGCTCGAGGCCGGCTGCCGGGCGCTGGGGCTGGCGTTCGTGCCCTCGGCGGCGAATTTCCTGTTGGTGCGCGTGGGCGACGGCCAGCGCGTCTTTGCCGAACTGCAGCGCCGCGGGGTGATCGTGCGGCCGATGGGCGGATACCGGTTGCCCGAGTGGGTGCGCCTCTCGGTGGGCACGTCGGCGGAAAACGCGCGTTGCCTGGCCGCGCTGGGCGAGGTGCTGGCGGGGCGTTGAGCGCCGCGCCTCCCCCGGGCGGAAACGGGGGTGCCGCCGGGGCCGTCGGCCCGGCTCCAGGGGCCGGTTTTTAACTTCACCGGGGCAGCGGAGCGACGCACAGTTCAGGGGCTATGCGGAATCGTGGTTTGTGGTTGGTGGCCCCGCGGCTAACGCCGGTCCTGGACCCGGCCTTCCGGCCACCGGTGCTGGCCAATCGCGCGTTTCAGGAGCAGGTGCGGGCCAGCGGGGCGCCGGTGCCGGTGGCGGTGGCGCTCGAGCAGGCGGATGGCTCGGTGTACCGCTTCGCCACCCAGGTGCTGCCGGCCGGGCACCCCGGAGCGACGGGCAACTTTTACTACCTCGAACGCTGGGTGAAGTTCCTGCTCTGGTCGCGCGGCGGCTGGCGCCTGCACGTGGCCGCGCCGCCCGAGCTGGTCGAGGCCTTGCAACGGCACTACCGCGCGACCGAGGCCGGCCGGTTCGACGCGGAAATGATGGGGGCGCGCATCTACGAGCGGCCGTTCACCGTGCACCCCTGCCGGCCGGAGGAACTGCCGCCGGAGCGCACCACCAGTCGGCCCCTGGGCCGGCACCTTGAGGGCTGTCGGATCGGCTTCGACCTGGGGGGCAGCGACCGCAAGGTGGCCGCCGTGTGGGATGGCCGCGTGGTGTTCAGCGAGGAGGTGGTGTGGGACCCGATTCGCCAGAGCGATCCGCAATACCATTTCGACGGCATCATGGACTCGCTGCGCGCCGCCGCCGCGCACCTGCCGCGGGTGGACGCCATCGGGGGCAGTGCCGCCGGAGTGTACGTGAACAACCGGGTCAAGGTGGCCTCGCTGTTTCGCGGTGTGCCCGACGAGCTGTTTGACCGCCGGGTCAAGGACCTGTTCCTCGAAATCCGCCGGGCCTGGAACAACGTGCCCTTCGAGGTGGTCAACGACGGGGAGGTGACCGCCCTGGCCGGCTCGATGGCGCTGGGCGACAACGCGGTCCTGGGCCTGGCCCTGGGCACCAGCACCGCCGGCGGCTACGTGACCCCCGAGGGCAACATCACCTCCTGGCTCAACGAGCTGGCCTTTGTGCCCGTGGATTATCAGCCGCACGCACCCGTGGACGAGTGGTCGCGCGACGCCGGCACCGGCGCGAAGTACTTCTCGCAACAGGCGGTCGGGCGACTCCTGGACGTGGCCGGCATCGAGGCCGGCCCGGATCTCGGCCTGCCGGAAATTCTGGTCCAGGTCCAGAGCCTGATGGCAGCGGGCGATTACCGCGCCCGCAAAATCTTCGAAACCATCGGCACCTACCTCGGCTACACGGTTGCCCACTTCGCGGACTTTTACGACTTCCGTCACCTGCTCATCCTGGGCCGGGTGACCAGCGGCGAGGGCGGGGCGGTGATTCTGCGCGGGGCCCAGGCGGTGCTGGAGCAGGAATTCCCCGACCTGGCCGCGCGCCTCACCCTTCACCTGCCCGGCGAAAAAGAGAAGCGCCACGGCCAGGCCATCGCCGCCGCCAGCCTCCCGGCGCTGGAGTGAGACGAAACGATGGGCCGGCACCGCGACCCTCACCGCGCGGACGGCGGAACGGTTTTCCCGACCCCCGGCGGTGGCGCCGGACTGGTCGCTGTCGGCCGGCGGGGGTGCGGCCGTCGTGGCTGCGGCTGGGGTGCGGTGTTCCTGCTGGCCCTGGCCGGACTGTGGGCCGCGGCAGGGACGGCCGAGACCCGGGTGGACTGGCTGTTCCCGCCGGGCGGTCGGGTGGGCACTGCGTTCGAGGTGCGACTGGCGGGGCAACTCAGTGCCTGGCCCTTGGCGGTGTGGACGGAGGAGCCGGAATTGCATTTTGAGGCAACGGCCGCGCCGGGACACTTTCAGGTGACCCTCGGCACCAATGCCACACCCGGACCACTTCTGATCCGGTTTGTTGACCCCGCGGCGGCCAGTGTGCCCTGCCAGTTTGTCGTGGGCCGGTTCCCGGAATGGACCTGGCCGGAAGCCGCCCCCGCCACCAACGCCCCCCCGGCCGGGCAAGCGGGGTTCCCCGAGCACGTGACCCCACCCGCAACGCTCCAAGGGCGCCTGGACGGACGCGGTCATGAGCACGTGTGGCTCCTGAATTTGCCCGGCCCGGCCACGGTGCGGCTCGAGGCCGTCGCGTCCCGGCTCGACAGCCCGGGCACGGTGCGGCTGGAGTTGGCCGACGCTTCGGGGACGCGGCTGGGGTGGTCCACGAACCGGCCGCCGGCCGATCCGGTGCTGGAATGTCTGGTGCCGCAAGCGGGCCTTTGCCCCCTGCGGGTGTCCGCGGTCCTGAGCGAAGGCCTGTCCGGCTCGGTGCCCGCCGCGCCGGTGATTTACCGGGTCACGGTCACCACCCACGAAGCCGGCCGCGCAGCGGCGGCCCTCCCGGCCGGGGCGTGGATGGAAGGGGCGCCGTGGCCGGACGCCGCGTCGCGCGTGGTGCTTCGCGAACTTCCCGTCGTGCCCGAACCGGTGCTGCACCCCGAGACGCTCAGCCCCACCACTGATTTCGCCGGCACCTTCGGCGGGTTCATCAATCCGGCCGGGGACCAGGACCGTTTCGGGTTTCAAACCCGCCGCGAGCTGGGGCACCGGTTCCAGGTCCGCGCCGTGAACCCCGGGTCAAGTTTCCTGCCGGTGCTGCGGGTGTTGGCCGCCGATGGCGCGGTGCTGGCCGAGTCTGTGCCCGGTCCGGAAACGGTGCTGGAGTGGACGGCGCCGGCCGACGGCGCGTACGTGCTGGCCGTGGCGGACGCCGCCGACTCCGGCGGGCCGGACTTCGGTTACGAACTGGAGATCAGCCCGCCGCAACCGCGCCTGGTCGCCACCGCCCCCACACACACCTTGCGCCTTCCGCCCGGCGGGCGTCTGACCCTCCCGGTGCAGGTGCGCCGGCCCGACACCCTTCGCAGCCCCCTCACCGTCGCGACCTTTGGCCTGCCGGCGGGCGTGCAGGCCGGCCACGCCATCCTGGCGCCGGACGCGGACACCGTTGCCCTCGAATGGCAGGCGCGGGACGAAACGCCCCGTTTCAGCGGGCCGGTGCGGGTATGGGTAATGGACCCGCTGGTCGCGCCGCCGCGGACAATTGCCGTCACCGCGCCGCTGCTCGGCCGGCACGCGCCGCCCGGCGGTTTGCTGATCAATGAGACCGGCGTGTTCTGGTTGACCGTGGGCGAGTCCGAATAAGTGCCGCCGGGCGGGGTGCGAGCAGGCGGGCCGCCGACGCTTCGCCGAGCCGGGCCGGGTGCTCCGGTGTCCCCGGGCGAATCCCGCTCAGCCGGGAGCCAGGTGATCGGTCTCGGAGGCCGCCAGCTCGTTCACCCGCCGCTGGAACAAGTGCCGGTGAATGCCCTCGGCCGCGCGGCGCCCGTCCCGCACGTCTTCCACCACCGGTCCCGGACCGCGGACCAGTTCGCCGCCGGCGAACAAGCCCGGCTCGCTGGTCATCAGATGCTCGTCCACGCGCAGCCGGCCCTCGCTCGAGCGGGCCAGCCGTGCCAGTTCGCGCGCCAGCGGGTGGGGGGCGGGATCAAATCCCAGCGCCAGCAACACCACGTCGGCGGGCACCGTGAATTCGGTTCCCGGCACCGGCACCGGTTCGGGGCGGCCATCCGGTTCGGCGGCTCCGGGTCGGGTCCGCACGCAACGCACCCCGGTGACCGCGCCCGCCGGGCTGCCGGTGAAGGCGACCGGTTGCACCTGCCAGAGGAAGGAGGCGCCTGCCGCGCGGGCCGCGGCGTACTCGCGGGGTGCCGCCGGCAGGTGCGCTTCCTCCCGCCGATACAGGCCCAGCGCCCTCGCGGCGCCCGCTTCCCGGGCGCGGCGCAGGCAGTCCATGGCCGTGTCGCCGCCGCCGATCACCACCACGCGGCGGCCGCGCACCTCGATCGGTGCCAGCGGCGGGGCCGGTTGCGTCAGGTGCGGCAGCAGGAAGCTCAGCGCCTGGCCAACACCCCGCAGCGTTGCGCCGGGGATGGACAGGGACCGGGCCTGCTGGGCGCCGAAGGCCAGGTACACCGCGTCGAATTGTTCGCGCAAGGTCTGGAGCGTGTGCGTTTCCCCCCAGCGCGCTCCGGACACCAGAACGACGCCGCGGTGGCGCAGTTGCTCCAGGCGCTGTTGAATCAGGCTTTCTTCCAGCGCCAGGGCGGGGCCGCCGTTGGCCAGGAAACCGGCCGGCACCGCCCAGGTGTCATACACGGTGACCGCGTAGCCATGCCGCACCAGTTCATCCGCGCACGCCAGAGCGCCCGGCCCGGAACCCAGCACCGCCACGCGCAGGCCGTTGGGCGGTGCGTCCGCCACCGGCGGGGCGTGGCGCAGGGCGAACTCCTGTAAAAACCGGGCGAGGGCGGCGATGGCCACGGGCTGGTCCCGCGACGCCAGCACACAGGCGCTCTGACACAGGTCCTCGCTCGGGCACGGGCCGGCGCAGATTTCCGGGAGGTTGTTGTCGGCCTGGATCAACGCGGCGGCTTCCAGGAAGTGCCCCTCGGCGGTCAACGCCAGCCACTCGGGTATCCGGCTGCCCAGGGGGCACCCCGAGACACAGAACGCTTCGGGGCATTGCAGGCACCGCGCCGCCTCCGCCCGGGCCGTCTCCGCATCGAACGGCCCGTGGATTTCAAGCAACTCGGCCAGGCGCTCCACGCGGGAACGGGGCGGCGGACTTCCGGTTGAAACCGGGGCGGGTTGGGACGCATTCATGACCGGTGTGGTGTGTGGGCCCCTTGTATCGCTCCGGTTCGCCAGGGGCAAGTGCACAGTCGGGGGGTTAACCCGGGACGCGGTGCGCTTGTCCCCCTCGCGGTGACGGCGAAGTGTGCCCAGCGGCGGGCCTCCCGTCGGCCGGTCGGCCGAACGCGGTCCATGGCGGCAGCCCGGGGCGTTTCGGCTTCTGCGGGCGAGGCCCGGCTCCGGGTGGGGGCCACCTCGCGCCCGGAATTCACTTTCGCGCCCGGCGGGGCGGGGACTAGAGTGTTGCCCGAAGACGCCATGAAGACGATCCGCTTTGCGCGCAGTGCCCTCGAGGGCAGCGTTCTGGCCTACGGCTGCTGGCGGCTGGCCGGCACGCATGATCCGGCGCAGGTCACTCCGGAGCGGCGGGCCGCCGCGCACGCGGCCGTGATCGCCGCCTACGAACTGGGCTTCACGCTGTTTGATCACGCGGACATTTACTGTCAGGGCGCGGCGGAGAGTCTCTTTGGCGAAGTGCTCCGCCAGGTGCCCGAGATGCGCGAGCGGGTGCGCATCGTCACCAAGTGCGGCATTCGGTTCGCCGGTGATCCCGACCCCGCGGCGCCGTACCGGTACGATTTTTCCGCCGCGCACATCATCGCCGCCTGCGAAGGCTCGCTGAAGCGACTGGGGGTGGAGACCATTGACCTGTACCTGCTGCACCGGCCGGATTTTTTGTGCGACCCGGCGGAAGTGGCGGCGGCGTTCAGCCGGCTGAAGGAGGCGGGCAAGGTGCGCGAGTTCGGGGTGAGCAACTTCCGCCCCTCCCAGGTGGCGATGCTCCAAAAGGCCTGCCCGATGCCCCTGGTGACCAACCAAATCGAATTCAGCCTCCTGCACCTCGAGCCGTTGTCCGACGGCACGCTTGACCAGTGCCTGACCGAGGGGCTGACCCCGATGGCCTGGAGCCCGTTGGCCGGCGGGATCCTGGGCGGGCGCATCGGCGCCGCGATGAACGACCCGCAACACGCCCGCAAGGCCAAGCTCAACGACGCCCTCGAGCTGATTGCCCGCGACCGCGGAGTCAGCCGCGCCGCAATCGCCCTGGCCTGGTTGCGCCGCCACCCGGCCGGGGTCGTGCCCATCGTGGGCACCACGCAGCCCGAGCGCCTGCGCGAGGCCGCACAGGCGGCCGAAGTGGAGCTGAGCCGCGAGGAATGGTACCGGCTCACGGAAGCGGCCCACGGCCAGCGCCTGCCATGAAGACCGCCGTCCCCGCGACCGAACTGGTGCGTGCGTTCGTGGCCCTTGAACCCGGCGACGCGGCGCGCGCCGCAGTCGAGAGGTTGCAGGCGCATCTGGCCACCGCCGCACCCCCGGGCACGGTGCGTTGGACCCGGTCCGAGCAATGTCATCTCACCCTGCGTTTCCTCGGTCAGGTGCCGCGGGCGCACCTGACCGCGCTTGAACAACACCTGGCCGACGCGGCCACGGCCTGTGACGGCTTCGCGCTCGAATTGGGGGCGCCCGGTGCGTTTCCCGACCTGGAGGCGCCCCGGGTGCTGTGGGTGGGGCTGGGTGGGGAACTCGAGACGCTTGCCCGCCTGGTCCAACGGGTGGAAGCGGCGGTCACGGGTTTTGGAGATCACCAGGAGGAACGGCCATTTCACCCGCACCTCACCCTGGGGCGCGTCGCGGTTCGGGATCGTCGCGTGGCGCGGGGGTTGGCCGAGCAACTGGTCCGCGCGCCCCGGCCGCCGGCGTGTGCGTGGTCGGTGCGCGAGTTTCGACTTTACCGAAGTGAACTGCGGCCCGAGGGCGCGGTGTACTCGGTGCTGGCGAGTTTCCCGCTCAAAGCCCCGGCCTGAACAACGTCAACGTGTCGTCCCCCGCCCTAAAAGTGCCCGGCCGTAGCGCAGACCCGGTCCCGCCGATGGCGGTCCGTCCCTGCGAATCCCCCGGCCCGGCGCCCGCCACCCGGCCGGACGGCTCCGTGACCTGGGAGCCGCAGGTCCGGCACCTGTATGTGCACGTGCCGTTTTGCGCGCACAAGTGCGAGTACTGCGCGTTTTACTCCGAGGTGCCGCGCGGGGACCTGATGGAGCGCTATGTGAAGGCGCTGGGCCGGGAGCTTGAGCGGGTGGCGGCGGACCTGCGCCCGCGCACGATCTTCTTCGGCGGCGGCACGCCTTCGCTGCTGCCGTTGCGGTTGTGGGAGCGCCTGCTCCGGCAAATGGATCGCCTGCACCTGCTGGGGGCGGCGGAGTTCACCATCGAGTGCAATCCGGCCACGGTCTCGGCGGACAAGGCCCGGCTGTTCCGCGACTTCGGGGTGAACCGCGTCTCGCTGGGAGTGCAATCGCTGGACGAGGCCCTGCTCGAGCGCCTGGGCCGCATTCACAGCCGGCGACAGGTGTTCGAGTCCTGGGAGACCCTGCGCGCGGCCGGGTTCGAGCACCTGAACCTGGACCTCATGTTCGCCATTCCCGGGCAGACGTTGGCCGTGTGGCGGGCCACGCTGCGCGAGGCGCTGGCGCTGGGCAGCGAGCATCTTTCCACTTACGAGGTCATTTACGAGGAGGACACACCCCTGTTTGCCCAACTTCGGGCCGGGCGATTCGAGGTGGACGAGGACCTGGCCTGTGCCATGTACGATGAACTGCTCGAGGCGGCCGCCGCCGCCGGATACCGGCAGTACGAGGTGGCCAATTTTGCCCGTCACGACGGCCCGTCCGAGACCCCGCTGCCCACTCACGCCTGCCGGCACAACGTCAATTACTGGCGCGGCGGCTCGTTCTACGGGTTGGGGCCGAGCGCCACCAGCTACGTGCGCGGGGTGCGCACCCGCAACGCGGCCAACACCCTCCGCTACTGCGCGGCGCTCGAAACGGGCCGGCGCGCGGTGGAATTTCGCGAAGCGCTGCCCCCGCTGGCCCGGGCCGGCGAAGCAGCCGCGTTCGGCGTGCGGATGGTCCGGGGGTGGCCCTTTGCCGACTTCACGCGGCTGACCGGCTTTGACCTGCGCCGGGAGTGGGCGGAGGACCTGGCCTGGCTGGTCGCCCGCGGGTTGGGGGAAATTTCTCCCGAGGCTTTTCGCCTCACCCGCCGCGGGCTGCGCTTTGCCGATCTGGCGGCCGAGCGGTTGCTGCGGCCGGCCCCACCCGACTGAGACGGTCAACCTGGGCCGGCCAACCGCGCCCCGGGGGTTTTGACGAAGCGGCCGAAACCGGCACACACTGTCCCCATGTTCGGGCACCGGACGGCCCTGTGTTTCCCGGCCACGGCCCTGCTCGCGCTCCTGACGGCCCCGCGGGTGGCGGCCGCGCCGGAGCCGGCGCTCGTGCCGGTGGGGGCGACCTGGCGCTGGTCGCTGGCGCCCGGGCCGGCGGGCGAATTCCCCCCCGACTGGCGGGAGGTGGAGTTTGACGATGCGGCCTGGCCGACCGCGCGCTCGGGTTTCAGCACGGTGAGCTGGAAGTCGGAAAGCTCGGTGCTGCCCCCGCCGCCGACCGGCAGTGCCCTGTGCCTGCGCACGGCCTTTGAACTGACGGACCCGGCGGGCGTGGCGTGGCTGATCCTGCGCGCGGACTGGAGCGGGGGCTTCACGGCCTGGATCAACGGGCTGGAGGTTGCCCGCCAAAATCTCCCGGGCGAGCCCGGCATTGCTCCGCCCTTTGATGTCGCGCCGCTCACAAACCACTACGCCGGCGCGGCGGAGGAACTGGACTGCTCCGCACTCGGCGTGGCTGCCCTGCGCCCGGGCCCAAATGTGCTCGCGCTGCAATGGCATGTGCCCCCGGGGCGCACCGGTACACTGGTGCCGGAACTGCTGGCCAACTTCACCCGCGGGCCGTTTGTCCAGCGCACCACGGCCACCGGTCAGACCCTGGTCTGGCGCACGCCGGTGCCCGCCGGTACGGAGGTCTGGCTGGGGACGACGCCGGAGACACTGGCACCGGCGCTGAGTAACGGAACCCCGGTCACCCGGCATGTTGCTTCGCTCACCGGACTGGAGCCGGGCACGACCTACTGGTACCAGGTCCGCAGTGGTGCGGGCGGTCGGCAGGCGGTGTCGCCGCCGCGCCGGTTCCGCACCTTTGACGAATCAGGACCGGTGCGCTTTGCGGTGTTGGCGGATGTGGGCGGGGGCGGCCGGCCGCAGATGGACGTGGCGGCGGTGCTGCGGGACGCGGCGCCGGACCTGGTGTTGATCGCCGGCGATGTGGTGTATCCGAAATTCAGCGACCGGCTGGCGGACCAGCGGTTTTTCAGCATCTATCGCGCGCTGATGGCCGGCACGCCCTTCTTCGTGGTGGCCGGCAACCACGACACCACCTACGACTGGCCCTGGGAATTTGTGGACGCCTTTGTCTGCCCGACCAACGACACGGACGCCGCCACCCTGGCCCGGGAGAGCACCTGGCCGGAGGCGTACTACTCCTTCGACTGCGGCGACGCGCATTTCACCGGCCTGTACGCACCCATCTTTTATGCCGGCCTGGAACTGCGCCCGGGCACGGCCCAGTGGCGGTGGTTGGAGGCGGACCTGGCGGCGTCCGCCAAGCCCTGGAAGTTCATCTTCCTCCACCACCCGCTGATGAGCTCGGGGCTGCATGGCCGGGACGATTACAACTTCAACGGCGTGGCCGACACCGACGAGTTGGCGGCCGCGCTGCTGCCGCTGGCCCGACAGCACGGGGTGCAGATGATTTTCTCGGGGCACGACCACAACTACGAACGCTTCCGACCGGTGCAGGGGGTGACCTGCGTGGTGACCGGCGGCGGGGGTGGCGAGCTGTATGCATACTCGCGGCGTGCCCCGGCCAGCGCGCAATTTCACCTGCGCTGGCACGGCGTGGTGGTGGATGTGGTCGGGGACGCACTCCACCTGCGGGCGATTGACCGGCAGGGGGTGGTGTTTGACGAAATGCACCTGCGCCGCGCCCCGCCGCCAACTGCCGAGTATCCCGCGGCGTGGCACGTGCCCGGGCCGGACCCGGACCCGGCCACCGCGGATGGCGACGGCAACTTCACCGGGCAACAGTTTGACCTGCGGGGCGCGCCCATTCCGACAATGCCCGGCGAGTTTTCCAACCCGGGGCTGGCCCACGTGAGCCGGGACCGAACGCACCTGTACCTGGGCTTTCGGCACGTGGCGTTGCCCGATGACGGCAACCTGTTTGTCTTCCTCGAAGTGCCCGGTCTCGCGGGGGTCACCACGATGGCCGGCCTGGGCAACGGCGTGGTGGACCCGGAGGGGGAGGGCGTGGACGGCCTGGACTTTTTGGAAAACCTGTCCTTCGCCGGCTTTCGCCCGGCGCTGGCGGCGGTGTTGGGCGACGAATTCGCCGATGCCCCCGCGCGCGGTTTTTGGCGCACCAATGTCGTGGCGGTGGGTGAAAGCATCCCCGTGCGGACCAACCTGGCTCTGCCCATCGGCCAGGGCGCGTTCTGGCTGGCGCCGGGGTTTCCCGAAGTGCCGGGGGTGCGGATGCAGCAGTTCAACCGCTCCCCCCAGTACGAGCCGGTGTCCGGCGAGCAGAACGCGGATTTTATCGTACTGGCGTTGCCACTGGCGGAACTGGGATTGCGCGGGGACGAGGTCATCCGACTCGGTGCCGTGGTGGGACTGGGCGGCTACTCCACCAACGTCACCGAGCAGACGCGGGAGCTGGATTCGGCCTTTCTGGGCGCGCGCTTGGAGGGCCGGGGCCGGGGGCCGGTGGTCTTGGAAGGCGTGCCCGTGTGGTTGGGCGCGGCCCTGGACCCGGACGCGGATGCCGACGGCGACGGGATGAGCAACGGCGCGGAGGAACTGGCGGGCACGGACCCGCGCGATCCCGGGTCGGTCTTGCGGCTGGAGGTGCACCGGCGGCCGGACCAACAACTGGAGTTGAGCTGGTCGGCCGCACCGGGGCGAACCTACCACCTGGAGGTCAGCCCGGAGCCGGGCGGGCCGTTTACCTCCGTCGCCGGGCCGGACCTGCCCCGCCGGGCCACTCACGAGCGGGAGCGGGTTGTTTTGCCGGCGGTGCCCCACGACACCCCGCGGTATTTCCGCCTGAAGCTCGCGCCCTGAGCGCGCGTCCAAGCGCCCGGACATGAAACCCCACCCCGCCGTTTTCCGAACGCTGCTGGTTCTCGGCTGCCTGGGGGTTGTGCTCCCGCTTCACCCGGCCGGGACCGACCTCTGGCAACTGGCGCGCGAGCACCGCCGCGCGCACCGGTTTTCCACCCTGTTCACCGCGCAGGACGTGCGCGACCAACTCTCCTCCGCGGAGGGCCTGAGCCGGGCCGTGGCGTGGTGCCGCGACTCGGGCGTGACGCGCGTGTTCATCGAGGTTTTCCGGGACGGCTACCAGGCCGAGCGCGCCGCGCTGGAGCAGGCGCGGGACCGGTTCCGCGCCGAAGGCTTCGACGTTTCCGGGTGCGTCACCACCACCGGCGTGGGCAAAAGGTCCACCGGCTGGGCCCCCATCTCCTGTTACACGGACCCGCCCACCCAGGAGCGCACCCGGGAAATCTTCGAGTACGCCGCCGGCCTGTTCGACGAGACGATGATTGACGATTTCTGGTTCACCGATTGCACCTGCCCGGAGTGCGACACCGCACGGAAGGCCCGCACGGTGCGGATCGGGTCGAAGACCTTTCCCGTGCCGGGGGACACGTGGGAGGACTACCGGCGCGCGCTCCTGGTGAATCTGTCGCGCGAGTACGTGCTCGGGGCCGGCAAGCGCGTGAACCGGCGCGCCACGTTTATCATCAAGTACCCCCAGTGGTACGACCGCTTCCACGAGCGGGGCTACGACGTGGCGCAGCAGACGGCGGACTTCGACCGCATCTGGGTGGGCACCGAGACCCGCGACTACCACGACCCCCGTTGGGGCGGCACGGTGCAGTATGAAGCGTATTTCATCATGCGCTGGCTGGGCGGCCTGGGCGGGACCAAGTGCGGCGGCGGCTGGTTCGATCCGTTCGGCACCACGCCCCCCACCTACCTCGAGCAGGCGCGCCAAACCATCCTCGGCGGCGCGCGCGAGACACTGTTGTTTTGCTATGGCAGCCTGCTGCGCGACACCGGCCCGGCCAACGTGGCCGCCCTGCGGGCCGAAATGCCCGAACTGCTGGCCGTGGCGGAGCGGGTGCGCAAACTTCGGCCGCTGGGCGTGGCCGCCTACAAGCCGGCCAACAGCCACCCCGGAAATGAGGCGCGGGTGTTTGACTTCGTGGGTATGCTGGGCCTGCCGTTGGTGCCCGGCCATGAATTTCCCGATCGGGCCCGGGCCGCTTTCTTTTCCGTGCACGCCCTGAAAGACCCGCGGTTTGTCGAGCGGTTGGAACGGTTGGTCCGCGCCGGCCGGCCGGTGCTCATCACCGACGGCCTGGCCGCCAAACTCGCCGGCCGGGAAGTGCTGCGTCGGCCCAACGTGCAGGTCTTGCCGGTGAAGGGCGATCCCAAGGCGCTGCTGAACCTGTCCCCGCCCGAGCTGGACCCCCTGCGCGCGCCGCTGCTGCGCCCGTTCCGGACCGAGTTCCGCGCGCCGAACCGGGTGGCGCTCTACCTGTTCAACGGCCGGCGCTGGGTGGTGGAAAATTTCAACGACCAGCCGGTCACGGTCGAACTGAACGGGCAGCGCCTCGAGGTGCCGGCGCGCGGCTGGCGCTACGCGCTGCGTTGAGCCGGCGCGGCGGGGCTGACGGTGTTGCGGGGCGGCGTGGCCACCGGCTCCACCACGGCCTCGCGCGCGCTGTAGCCCACGATGCGCACCGGAGTGCCCTTTTCGATCAGGTCGCCCTGGGTGATCACGTCCAGCACTTCCTCGCCAAACCGGGCCTTGCCGCCGGGGTGCAGGGCCGAGAGCGCCACACCTTCGCGGCCCAGCAGGCGGCGGCGCTGTTCGGAGAGTTCCCGCAGACTTTCCATCCCGCTGGCCGCGCGCGAGACCAGGATGCCGTACAGGGGGGTGTGCGGCAGGAACCGGCCCAGGATCAGGATCACCACCCCCGCACCCACGGCGGCGTAGAACAGGTCCCACAGGGGCGTTTCCAGTTGCGGCAGGGTGGGCAGGGCCGGCATCCCGGGGTAGCGGTCCACCATGGCCATCACCACCGTAACCAGCATGAGCAGTCCGCCCACCAGTCCCAGCACCACCGTGCCGGGGAACAGGAACAATTCCAGCACCACCAGCACCAGCCCCAGCACAAACAACAACGGCCATTCCAGTCCCGACAACCCGGCGATGTAGCTGCCCAGAAAATACAGGGCCACGGCGGCCAGCCCCACGATGCCCGGCAGGCCGAAGCCGGGGGTCTTCAGCTCCAGATAGATGCCCGCCGCCCCGAGGATCAGCCACAGCCAGTTGAGCGAGTTGATCCAAAACGCCAGTTGCTCCGCGCCGGTGGGTTCGATGCGGGTGACCCGGGCCTCGGCAAAGCCCAGTCGCTCGAGCAGGACCTCGAGGTTTTCGACCGTGCCGGAGGAAAGCAGGGGTTTGGGCGGGTCACCGTATTTGCGGGCCGCCTCGGTGTCGGTCAGGGTGAGGATGTCGCCTTTGCGGTTGATGACCTGGCCGTCAATGATGACCTCGCGGTTGCGGTCAATCATGGCCTCGATGACGTCGAGGTTGTAGCCGTGTTTCTCGGCCTGGCTGCGCACCAGGGCGCGGATGGCCGAGTTCATCTTGGCCTCCATCGTGGCCGGCATGTCCTGCACGCCGCCGCCGGGGATCATGAGGATGGGCGCGGCCGCGCCGATGACGCTCTGGGGCACCATGTAAATCTGCTCGGTGGCCACGGCGATAAAGGCCCCGGCTGAAAACGCCCGGTCGTTGACCAGCGTGACTTTGCGCCCCTTGAACTGCCCGAGAATGCGGATGATCTCCTCGGTCACGTCCACGCGGCCACCGTCGGTCTTCATGTCCAGCACCAGCAGGTCGGCCCGCGCGTCCATGGCCTGCTTGACGCCGCGCCGCACCAGATAGGTCAGGGGCGGCATGATGTCCTCGCGGATGGGCAGCACGAACACCTGCCGGCGGGAAGCCTCGTCGGACTCGGCAGCACACATCCCCTGCGGGACCGGTGCCCCGACCGCGAGGCCCAGCATCAACCAAGGGAACAACCTGCCCGGCATCTTCATGAAGACACCCTACTGCCGCGCGCGGGCGCGGGCAAGGCGGCCCGGCGTCTCAGGCCGGACCGTGGCGCACCACCACCACCGGGCACGGCGCGTGGCGCAGAATGCGCTCCGCCGTGCTGCCCAGCAGGATGTGCTTCAACCCGGTGTAGCCGTGCGTGCCGGCCACGATCAGGTCCGCCGCTTCCTGCCGCGCCAGTTCGACCACCTCATTCCACGGTACCCCGCTCAGCAACCGACCCCGGGCCGGCACTCCCGCCGCCCGCAGCGCCGCCACCGCCTTGTCCAACTGCTGCTGGGCGCTCTGCCGGGCGTTGTCCTCGAAGGCCTGCGTGTCAATCTCGGCCAGATTCGGGTCCACGAACGGCTTTTCGGTCACGTGCGCCAGCACCAGCTCGGCCTGAAACCGGCCCGCCACCTGCCGGGCATAGGCCAGGGCTTCCTGCGACGGCTCCGAGAAATCCGTGGGCATCAACACCCGCCGCAGAACAAAGGTCGGTTCTTCACCCGCCGCCCCGGGTGCCGCCCCGGAGGGGACGCTCGGCCGCCGCACCACCCAGACCGGGCAGGGGGCGTGGCGCACCACCCGTTCGGCCGTGCTGCCCAGCAACACATGTTTCAGGCCGGTAAACCCGTGGGTGGTCACCACCACCAGGTCCGCCGCCAGCCCGCGCGCCGCTTCGGCGATTTCCAGAAACGGCCGGCCCACCCGCAGTCGGGCCTCGGCTGTCACCCCGCGCTTTTGCAAATCGCGCACCAGTTCTTCCAGACGCTGGCGGGCGCTCTGATGCAGCCCCGACTCCACCTCCCCGGAAAGCACCGGGGCGTAACCCAGATCGGTCGGGTAGGCCAGCGGCTCGGCCACGTGCAACAGATGCAGCGTGGCACCGGTCAACCGGGCCAGGGCCTCGGCGGTGGGCAGGGCTTGAAAACTGTGGGCCGAAAGATCCAGCGGCAGCAACAGGCGGCGCGGGGGAAAGCGGGCGGCCGCCTCGCGGGCCGGCGCCTCGGCGGTCGGCGTGGACTGGGTCGTGACACTCATGGCGATTGGTGTGGTGCTGAAACAACCATACCGACGACGGTCGGTTTCTCAACCCCCAGTCGGGGTGGTGCAGGTGAAAAACGGGGCATGGGATTTGCTCAGCAAAATGCTGCCGGACCTGCTTGACACGGAGGGCGCAGAGCGCCGGCGGCAACGAATGGCACACGCACTGAATTCTCGACCCACCCCGCCGGTCGGCCGGGCGCTGCACCGGTACTCGGCCCGGCGCATGTCCAAGCCGGTGACCTTCATCTTCGTTGCGCCCGGGGCGCGCCAGGTGAGCCTGGTGGGCGATTTCAACCACTGGCAACCACAGGCGCATCCCATGCAACGCCAGCCCGATGGGGCCTGGATCGTGCAGGTGCCCCTGCACCACGGTCACCACCTTTACCGCTTCCTGGTGGACGGCCGGCCGGTGTTGGACCCCCGCGCCCAGGGCGTGGCGCGGGACGCCCGGAACGAGCCGGCATCCGTGCGGGCGGTTAGTTGAGTGGTCTGCCGCCGGCCGGGTCTGCCCGGCCTTCGCCGTTTTTGCCAGAGCGTTGCTCCCGAAAAAACTCGAGCAACAGACGGCGACATTCCTCCAGTCGCACGCCGGCCGTGATCTGGCAGCGGTGGTTGGCATCGGGCCATTGCAGCAGGTTGAGCGCGCCCCCGGCGGCCCCCAACCGGGGATCGGGCGCGCCGTACACCACGCGGCCGACCCGGGCTTGAACCAGGGCGCCGGCGCACATCGGGCAGGGTTCCTTGGTCACGTAAAGGGTGCAGTCGTTCAAGCGCCAGTCGCCCAGGGCGGCCTGAGCCTGGGTCAGGGCCAGCATCTCGGCGTGAGCCGTGGCGTCCTTGAGCAGCTCGACCTGGTTGTGCGCGCGGGCAATCACCCGACCGGCGTGCACCACCACCGAGCCCACAGGCACCTCGGCGGCGGCCGCCGCCCGACGCGCTTGGCGCAATGCCTCGGTCATGAAGTGGTCGTCGCTGTGCAGGTCAATCACCGGGCCCGGCGGGACCTCGGCGGGCGACCCGGCCGCGGTCGGGGCCGGCACCTCCGGCGAGATTACGGACGAGATGGTGTCCGGCACCGCGGGGCGGCGTTTGCGCGTTTCCTCGACCAGCCATGCGCGGCGGCCGTCCGGATGCACATGGCAATGGGCGGCGAAAAATCCGCCCCGGTGTCGCCAGAACAGCGGCCAGATCATTTCCCGGTCGGTCTCGGGCAGATTCAACCCGTCCAGCGCGGTGCGGGGGAAAAAGGCGAACCGACCTTCGGGGCCGGGAGGCGGGAGCCGCTCCAGACGCGGCTTGACCTCGAACAGGAACATCAGCCAGTGGGCCTGCCCTTCGTAGCCGTGTTCGCTCACCAGCCCGACCAGGTGCAGGTCGCGCGGGGACAGGTCCAGTCCCAATTCCTCGCGCGCCTCGCGGCAGGCGCAGGCGTGGGGGGACTCGCCCGCGTCGGTGTGGAGCTTGCCCCCCGGGGGGCTCCAGAGGCCGCGGTTGGGCTCGCGGGCGCGCTCCAGGAGCAGCACCTCGTCGCGGCGGTTGAAGCAGTACAGGAGGGTGGAGATCAGGTAGGGGAAGCCCATGCGGGTTACCGGCCGGACCGGGCGGCGGCGCGCGCCCAGGCATCGGCCTCGAGGAGTTGCTCCAGCGTGGGGTGTTCCACCACCTGGTGACGGTCCATGACCCGGGCCACGGTCTCGGTGATGGCGGGGAAGTTGATGCGCCGCGCGCAGAAGGCCTCGACCGCGACCTCGTTGGCGGCGTTGAGCACCGCGGGCAGGGTGCCGCCCACCGTGCCGGCGCGCCGCGCCAGGCGCAGGGCGGGGAAACGGTCCTCGTCCGGCGCCTCGAAGGTGAGTTGGCCGATGCGGGTGAAGTCGGTTTGCACCCGCGCGCTGGGGACCCGCTCGGGATAGGTCAGGGCGCACTGAATGGGCAGGCACATGTCCGGGGTGGAAAGTTGCGCCAGCAGCGAGCCGTCCACAAACTCGACCATCGAATGGACCACGCTTTGCGGGTGAACGAGCACGCCCACGCGGGCCATTTCGACGTCAAAAAGCCAGCGGGCCTCGATCATCTCCAGGCCCTTGTTGAACAGGGTGGCCGAATCAATGGTGATCTTGCGGCCCATCACCCAGGAGGGATGGGCCAGCGCGCGCTCGACCGTGATGGCGGCAAATTCGGACTTGGGGGTTTGGCGGAATGGCCCGCCCGAGGCGGTCAACCAGAGCCGCCGCACCGAAGCGGCCGGCCGACCGTCCAGGCATTGGAAGATGGCGGAATGTTCGCTGTCCACCGGCAACACCCGCACGCCGTGCCGCCGGGCCTCGGCCATCACGATTTCGCCGGCCAGCACCAGGATTTCCTTCGAAGCCACGGCGAGGTCCTTGCCGGCACGGATGGCGGCCAGTGCGGGTTGGAGTCCGGCCGTGCCCACGATGGCAATGAGCACGATGTCCGCGGCGGGCAGGGTGGCCAGGCGCACGAGCCCTTCGGGGCCGGCCAGGACCGCGGGCCGGGAGCCCACCGCGCGGGCCAGTTCGGCCGCGGCGGCCGGGTCGCTCAGGCAAACCGCCTCGGGCTGGAAGCGGCGGATTTGGTCCAGCAACGGCCCGGCGTTGCGGCCGGCAGCCAGGCCCACCACGCGCAGGCGGTCGGGCAGGTCGGCCACGACCTTGAGGGTGCTGGTGCCGATCGAGCCGGTGCTGCCGAGCAGAACAACGTTCTTCATGCTGCGCCAAATACCCTACCCGGGAGGAGCCGGCGACGGAAGGGGGTTTACCCCGGCCGGGTCAGCACGTGCCGCAGGTACAGATACATCAGCGGCGCGTTGAAGAGAATGCTGTCCAACAGGTCCAGGATACCGCCGATGCCCGGGAACATCCGCCCCGAGTCCTTGACCCCGACCTCGCGCTTGAACAGCGACTCGATGAGGTCTCCGACCACCGCGCCCACCGCCAGGATCAGCCCCAGCACCACCGCATGACCGGCGTGCATCCCGGCCAGGCGCGCCCCGGCCAGGTGCACCAGGGCCAGACTGGCGGCCACCGAAAAAGTCACCGCGCCCGCGAAGCCCTCCCAGGTCTTTCCGGGGCTGATGTGCGGGGCCATTTTGTGCCGGCCAAACAGCGACCCCGCCACGTACGCGCCGGTGTCGCTGAACTTGGTTACCACCAGGAAATAGACCAGGTACCAGCGGCCCTCGACACCCGGGAAAAAGTTGATTTTCTGGATGAAGTTCAGCAGCCAGGGCACGTACATCAACCCGAAGAGCGTGGTGGAAATGGCCAGCAACCCGGCGCTGCTCCGGGTCACCAATTGCCGCAGACACAGCCCCAGCACGAAGATAACCAGGATACCGGTTTCGAAGTCGTTGGCTTTCGCCGGCAGCCGCGGCGCGCCTGTCAGCCCGGACAAATACACAAACGAGCTGCTGATCAGGAGCCAGCCGGCCAACATCCCCCACCCCCGGAAGCATTCCAGGCCCCGCTGCCGCACCAAGCCGTAAAATTCCCACAATCCCAAGCCTGCCAGGACCATCAGAATGCCGGCAAAGCAGGTGCCTGCCACCACCGGATGCGGCGCAAACAGCGCCCCCACCACCGCCGCCCACAAAACAAGGGAACTGGCCAGACGACGGCGAAAAACCGCGGCGCGATCTGTGGTTGGGGCAGGCAGTGGCGGGGCATCAGCCATGTTACGGGAGGATTTTTTGCAAACGCTCGGAAAAGTCGAGCCGATGCGGCGGAGGCCTCAGACCCGGCAAGGAGGCCATTCATTCACGAAACGGGTACCAGGAAAGCCCGGGCCGAAGAGGACTGATTTTAACCTGAGATTTTAACCCTGCAGACCGGCGGAGCTGGACTCGAGGAAGGCGGCTTACGGGCGCGCGGAGATTTCAAGCATCCGCTCGATGGGTCGGCGGGCGCGTTCGAGGATTTCGGCTGGCAGCTCGATGCGGGGAGCGAGCCGGACCATGCAGTCCCGCAATTTTTCGAGCGTGTTTAACTTCATGTACTTGCACTCGCTGCAACGGCAATTGTCCGCGGGCATCCGCATGACGTCATAGACCGGCGTGCAGATGAATTCCTTGTCCGGGCATTCCTTCTGCATTCGGTGGATGATGCCCGACTCGGTCACCACGACAAACCGCCGCGCCGGACTGCTTTTGCAGTAGGCGATCATTTTCTCGGTCGAGCACACCTCGTCGGCCAGTTCCCGGACCTCGTGCAGGCTCTCGGGATGAACCACGACTTTCGCATCGGGATAGCGCTGACGCAGGCGCAACACCGCATCACGGCGGAACTCGACATGGGCGTAGCAGTTGCCCCGCCACAGGGTCATGGGACGTCCGGTGCGCTCCATGACCCATTGGCCGAGATTCTCGTCGGGTACAAAAAGCAGGTCACGGTCCGCGGGCGCAGAACGGACGATCTTTTCGGCGTTGCCGCTGGTGCAAATGACGTCGCTGAGGGCCTTTACGGCGGCCGAGCAGTTGATGTAGGCGATGGTGTAGAAGTTCGGATTGGTGGCTTGGAGAGCGGCCAATTGATCGGGTGGGCAGCTTTCTTCCAAGGAGCAGCCGGCGTCTTTGTCGGGAAGCACGACAATTTTCTCGGGATTCAGAATCTTCGCCGTCTCAGCCATGAAATGGACCCCACAGAAAACGATAACGTCCGCTTTGGTTTTCGCCGCCTGTTGCGCCAAGCCGAGGGAATCGCCCACGTAGTCGGCCACATCTTGAATTTCTGGAATCTGGTAATTGTGGGCCAAAATGACGGCGTTAAGGCGTCGGCGCAGCTCGAGAATTTCCAAGGTTAATTCCTCGCGCCGCGCCGCGGCCAATGGTAGCCGATGAACGGGTCTGGCATCGGCGTTCGACGCCGTATTCATGACATCAATCACGTAAAAATCGTAGGCCGTTGCCGCCGAAGACGCAACTTCATGGGTCCTGGCAAGGAACCGAATAGCTCTTTGTAAAAGGAGCAGTAACTAGACACTTGTCGGAAAAGCTTTCTGTATCGGAGAATATTTTTAAGTTGCTTGGAATCAGGAATAAACAATTAAAGTCAAATGCCTTCGTGTCGGGATTCATGACACATTCTGGGTAAAGTGTAAATCTCAGTATATCGTATTTAGGTTTAAATTGACTGGTTACCAATTAGTTGTGTACGGGCATTGGTAATTGGCATAATTCTAGATAGCGAAGACCTCACGGATTGATCATCGCCGAGTTAGGTAAACCATTGGGAACTTATGGAAATCAGGGTAATTGGAATCGTAACTGCCTTTTGGGGACTGGGATGTGCGGTACTACCTTCTGTTCTTGCCCTCGACATCACCATCGCGGATCCCCACCGCGACAAGGTCATTGGCTCCAACGTGAAAACCGGCCCCTCCTTGCCTGAGAATGGACGGGTCGAGTGGAACGCAATTGCCAACCAGACTTGGGACTTGGAAAGTTTTACCCTGAACGGTTCCAAGTTGAACATGACCGGCGGATTTAACTATCTGACCGGCATGGGGTTGATCGGGACGGGTTACTACAAGGCTCCGATGGGCGATATTTTCGTGTACATCGGCAAGGAGCCTTATTCCATCCCTGATGGGCCGGAAGACCACGATGGACCATGGGCGGGAGCCAGCGGCTGGGATTACGTGATTGCCTTCGAGCGAGACATGTCCATCGGGCCCAACTACCTCAACATCAAGGAGACCAGCCCTGGCAGTGGGAAGGTCAACTACGGCATTTTCAATTCTGGCACGTTCCAAACTACCTCCGGTTCGTTGGCGCTGAACGCCGGATTACCCTGGCGCTGGACCGGATCGGGGACCTTCGACCTGCAGGCGGATTACGCCAGTTTTTCCGACAGCGAGGGGGCCCATTACAGCCTATACAACATTGACCTCAGTGGCCTGATCGCTGCTGCCAATGGTCAGCCCCTTTACCTCCACACCACGATGCAATGTGGCAATGACGTGATGTGGGGGCGTGTTCCCGATGGCGGGTTTACCCTGATTTTGATGGGGTTGGGATTGATGGGGCTGGGCGTGGCTGCCTACCGTCGCTCCTGAAGTCCGGATCGTCATTGCCTACGAAGGATTCCCCGTAGATGGGGAATCTTTGCGTTCTGACGTGCCAATTCTTGGGCCTGAAATCCGGGCGCGCGACTGAATCTGTCTGCCGCCCCGCTTTGAAACCCTGCCTTGGCTTTACTGGGCGAGGGTTTGTGGTCCGGGACAAGGCGGATCTACCGGTTGGGGATGAGGTTCAACTCCGCCTGCCGGGGTACGTAAAATTCCCGGTGCCCGATGCGGATTTCCGGCTCGCCCCAGCCGTGAAAAATCCGCAGCCGGCCGGTGCGGGCCAAGGGCCGTCCATCCAAGCTCCGCGCCGTAAACATCACCGGCCCCGCGTATTGCCGCCCGGCCCAACTGAGGGCATGGAAGGCGATAAACTCCGGCGATTCCACGAGGAAACCGTACGGCGGCAATTCGACCACCCCGCCCAGGGCCGAGACCACCCGCACCGTGCCTTCGCCTGCGTGGACGGTAACCGTGATCGCGTCGCGGCCTGATCCGAATACCGTGCGTTGCCACTTGCGGTCCGCCGACAGAAACCGGTGTTCGGTCATGGGCATTCGGGCGGTGATCTCGTTCAACGGCGAGAGCAGTTCGTGGGTGTTTTTCACGAATCGGTCGAACGGGTGCCTTCCCGACGTCCACCCCCCGTCTCCCCGGACAAACACCCCCGGGTCGGCCGCACCGGGTGCCGCAAACCGCACCGGCTCAAAGCGGATTCGCTCACCCGTGAACGTGAGCCGCCCGACCACGTAACGGCGCTCCCCATCCTCCGGCAGAGGCAGTAGCGCCCGCTCGCCGCTGGTCGGATCAAACAAACCCATCCGGATGTCGAAGGTGCCGCGCAACCAGGCCGGCACCTCGCGACCGAAGGTTCCGAACTCCATCACCCCGGGATTCCACCGGGTGGCCGGGGTGTCCGGGTCATGATCGTCTTGAAAAGCAATCTGGCCGTCGGGCGTGGTGAAGTGAACAAACACCCGCCAATCGCGTCGGGGCGGACGGTCCACCAGCCAGCGGTAGCTGATCAAAAAACGCTGCGCGTCCACCGCCTCGAATTCCCCGATTGCGGGCGTGACCGCCTCCTCCCCGGTCGGTTGCTGCCAGTACAGATGCGGCGGCACGCTGTGATAATGCAGCGGCCGGCCGATCAACAGGTGGTCCAGCACGTAGCCCGCCGCCCGGCGAATGTCGTAGCCGTACTTGCCGTACAGGGCGATGCAGTCCCGATAGACCAGCTCAAACAGCGGCACCATGACCCCGCCCACCTTGGCCTCCAGACCTGCGTCGTGGAAATGCCGACCGCTGACCCCCGCCAACCCCTCAAAGAAGTCGCTGTGCGGAATGGCCCACTCCCGTCCGCACTCGCTGCCGAAGATGCCGAACAGCCCGCGGGCGTAATCCGAAATGGCCTGCTTCCAGTACAGGTCATCGTGTCGGGTCAGCGGATGGCCCGGGTCAAAGCACTCCATCAGCCCGGCGGCGTAGGTCGTATCAATGAAATAGGCATCAGCGGCGGTCAGCCGGTGGACGGCCGGCAGGTTCTGGGGACGTCGGGCCAGTCCCACCGCCATCTTCGCGCAGGTCAGGTAAGCCCGTCCGCCGGCCCAGCGCCCGCCCCGCACGAGCGAGCCGTCGCGGTGTTTCATGATCAGGTTCTCGTCCCACGAGGGCGAATCGCGGTAAATGTCCTGGTAATTGTCGTGCAAACCCAGCACGTAACCCAGCGCGCGGATGCGCCGGGCGCACTCGGCGAACGCCTCGTTGCCGCCGCACTCCGGCGCGGCCGGGAGGATGTCCGGGTGTTGGTTGTCGTAGCCGCGGTGAATCCATCCTCCCATCAGAAACAGCACCCGGTCCAGTTCCAGGTCCCGTTTGAGGTGCTCGGCCACTTGCGCGGCCTCGTCGAAGGTCCAGTTCACGGTCACCTGTTCCTCGCGGGTGCTGTCCTCGCTCATGCGCCGGTCCAGCAGGCTCCAGAGCTTGTAGTTGGATGCCCCGAAGAGTCGGCCCCGACCCGGATGTTCCGCCAGCTTGCGCTCCCAGGGCACCCACCACCCCTCGCGCCGGGCCACCTCCCGGTAGGCCTGCGCCACCGTCACGTGATCCCCGCGTCCCAGAACCGAGAGGTGGAAGCGGCGCGCCGAACCCTCCAAAACCAGGCTGATGGCGAGGACCTGATCCGGCCCCAACCCCGGCCGGTTGGTCAACACGCTCTCGACCTCCGCCTGAACGTACGGATCGCGCCAGTGCACCAACACGGCGGCGCCCTGCTTGAGCGCGCCCAGCATGGCCATGTGACACCCCTCGTAAGCATAGGTGTCAAAGGTGTGCCGAAACGCCTTGCCGCTGTCCGCCG
The DNA here is from genome assembly GCA_937946835.1 of uncultured Verrucomicrobiae bacterium. GTDB lineage: Bacteria > Verrucomicrobiota > Verrucomicrobiia > Limisphaerales > J093 > DSVZ01. Next base: position 129,241 of record CALFAV010000005.1, read on the forward strand.
GGATGAACAACCCCAGCCGCACCGGCACCAGCAGCCCGCCGCGATCCGTCGCACCCACGCCCAGGGCCCGCTCCAGCAACCGCACCCGCCGCACCCCCGGCGCCCGGGCCGGGTCGAAGGCAAATTCGAGCGTCCGGTCGTTCCCGCTCACGCGAATCTCCACCCGCAGCTCCCATTCCGGCCGCTCGGGCAGGGGGTGGAAAACCAGTTCCAGTCGGTTCCGTTCCGCCCGGGCAGTGCAGCGCCCCAGCGCCGCGGCGACCGGCCGCTGGTCCACGGTCAACTCCACCGTGCCGAACCGGGCTTCAAACGGATTGGAGCGCCACACCACGCCCGTCTCCCGGTCAAGGATCGCGTACGCGCCCGTGTTGGTGGACACGGCCAGCTCAAGCGCCCGGGTGCGCAGGGTGACCTCCCCGGCCAGTGCCGCTCCGACAAATGCGGCGATGATGCCCGGCACACGAATCGCCCGGATCAAGTGTGGACCGAAACACCCCGCACGGCGAACCACGCGGGCGTGCAGGGACGGAACTGGCGCAGACATGATGCGGCCTGTTTGTGCCGGCCCGGGGTGCGCTGCACAAGCCCAAAGCAGACCCCCACCGGGGCGTGCGGCCGTGTGGGGCGGTTGACCTCCATCAAGGTGCGCGGTGCCCCGCCGGTCCATCCTCACCCCATGAAGAACGAGACGCCCTTGCTGGCGGCGGACCGGGCCACCGTCCTGGCCCTGGCGGCCGAAACCCAGTTCGCTCCCCACGGCATCGTCAGTCGCACCCTGTTGCGCACCGCGTTGGGCCGGCTGGTGCTTTTCGGCTTTGATGCCGGACAGGAACTGACCGAACACACCTCGCCTCATCACGCCATCGTTCAGGTGCTCACCGGCCGATGCGAATGGAAGCTGGGCGGAGAGACGCGCTCTCTGCAGGCCGGCGACCTGCTCTACATGCCGCCGCACCTGCCCCACGCGGTGAAAGCCGTCGAGCGTTTCTCCATGCTCCTGACGCTCATCAAAGCCGAGGCGGCGATTCCCTGAGCGCGTCGGCGGGGGCGGAGGCGCTGCCGGGGTCGCCCGGGGCCGAGCGCCGCTGGCGCCACCGGCCCCAGGCCCATATCACCAACAGACCCCCGCCGGCCCCGGCGGTGTCAATCAACACGTCCAGCGGATTGCCAAAGCGCGCGGGCACAAACGCCTGGTGCAGTTCATCGCTCAGGGCATACACGGCGCAAACCAGCAGGGCCCGGCCGGCCCGCGGCCACGACCATTCGCGCGGCACCAGGCGGAACGTTCCGTGCATCGCCGCCAACACCAGCCCGGCCAGCAGCGCGTACTCGCTCACGTGCGCGGCCTTGCGCACGGCAAACACAATCCGAAAAACCCCCTCCTCCGAAAGCTCCGGCATCAGCCAGCGCACCAACGGCGCGATGAACCGCGAAGTGCGGTTCCCGGACAGGACCTCCGTCGAGCCGAAGAAAATCAACGCCATCCAGGCTGTGGCGGGCAGCCAGTAAACCAGGCGTCGCAGGGCACGCACCCGGCGAGGGAACGGAATTTCCCCGCCCGGCGCAAGCCCGGCCCCTGGCTCCGATTCCGATGGAGTGACGCTGCGGGCCGGTCGGTTGGAGACCACCCTCTTCCCGGGCAAAAGGAAAGCCGCCACCGCTGCGCCGGAGAATGGGCTTGCCCAGGGCCGCAGCCGACCGGCGAGGCGGGCGCGTCGGATTCAGCCGCCCCGCCGCGGGCTGTGTTTCCGGAGTCAACTCCGCCGGTAAAGCGGCTTGGCGACCACCTCGGCGGGATAACGCCGCCCCCGGATTTCCACCTCCAATCGGGTGCCGGGCCGCGCAAATTCTACGGGCACAAAACCCATCCCAATCCCCACGCCCAGCGACGGGCTGAGCGTGCCGCTGGTCACCCGGCCCAGTGGGCGCGGCGCCGGCTCAGCGCTCCACAGCGGGTACTCCGGCCGGGGCGGGGGTGCCGACCCGTTCAACCGAAACGCCACGCACCGGCGCCGGAGGCCTTCCGCTTTTTGTCTCAACAACGCGGCCCGCCCGGTGAAATCCCCTTTGTCCAGGGCCACGCAGAAGGTGATGCCCGCCTCCCACGGGGTCACGGATTCGCTCAACTCGTGGCCGTAGAGCGGGTACCCCATCTCGGTGCGCAACGTATCCCGCGCCCCCAGGCCGGCGGGCTGCAAACCAACCCCCGCGCCGGCCGCCAGAATTGCCTCCCACAACTCGACGGCCCGCGCCGCCGGCAGCAGCACTTCAAACCCGTCTTCGCCGGTGTACCCGGTCCGCGCGGCCAGGAGGGATTCGCCGCGGAACACAAACCCGGCCAGCTCGTTTTTCTTCAGCTCGGTGAGCCGTGCCGCCAACCGGCCCCCGATGGAACCGCCCGGGATCACCGCCTCGATGAACTCGGCCACGCGCGGCCCTTGCACCGCCACCGCCGCCAGCTCGGCCGAGGCGTCTTCCAACTGAAACCCGTCCGGGGTCGGCGCGTGGTCCACCTGGGTTTGCAGCCAATCCCAATCCGCGCCGGTGCGTGCCGCGTTGACCACCAGCAGGTACTCCAGCTCCGCCACCCGGTACACGTACAAGTCGTCCACCACGCCGCCCCGTTCGTTGCACAGCATCGAATACTGCCCCTGCCCCACGGCCAGGCGCCGCAGGTCACTGGTCAGCACGTGATTCAGAAAGGCGCCCGCGCCCGGACCGCGCACGCGGAACTTGCCCATGTGCGAGATGTCGAACAGGCCGGCGGCCCGGCGCACGGCCTGGTGCTCGGCCACGATGCCGGTGTACTGGACGGGCATCTCCCAGCCGCCGAACTCGATCAGGCGCGCGCCCAGCCGTTGGTGGGCCGCAAACAGGGGGGTGTGTCGGAGCATGGGCCCACGCTAGCAACCCACCCCGGGGCGTCAACCGCCCCGCCCGGCGCGCGCCCGCAGCGCCAGCAACCAACCCAGGCCGCCCACCAACACGGCCGACACCGCCCAGGCATGGGCCGTGGCCACGCCGGGAAAGAAGTACAGCGACGCCGCGCCCAACGCCGGCCCGCCGAAGATGCCGGCGCCGATGGCCGCCTCGTGAAACCCGCCGTGCTCGCCCTTGGTCTCGCCCACGTCCATCGAGTAAAACAGCGAGGAGTAGTAAATCAGCGCCAGGCTCAGCCCAAAAACCACCTGCGCCGCGACCAACCCCCCCAGGTGATGGCCCAGCAAGATCAGCGCAAAACTGACAATCAGCGCCCCAAACGCCGTCACCAGCCACCGAAAGCGGTAATGCCAGCCATCCCACCACCAGAACAGCCCGAATCCCCCCGCCCGCGCCAGCGCCCACACCGAGCAAAACACCCCCGCCCAGGCCGGCGAGAGCGCAAACTTTTCGGCCAGCCCGGGAATGACCGGGATGATGGCGTTCACCGCCACGTACGCCAGCGGGTTCGCGATCCACGCCATTTGCATAAACACCCGCCGCGGCACCGGCCCCGGTTCCGCCCGGCAGACCGGTGGCGCCGCGGTCGCCGCCGCCGGGGCCGGGGCGCCGCGGGCCGTGGTCCGCCGGTGGTCCCGCTCCAACCAGGCCAGCAACCCGAGTTGCACCGCGTGCAGCGCCGCCGGCAGCAGAAAAATGCCCCGCGGCCCGAAGTGCTCGAGCACCATGCCCCCGCTGAACGTGGCCAGGCCGCTGCCCGCCGACCACACCAGGTTGTAAATCCCCAACAACCGCTGCAGCCGGTCCCGGGGTTCGTGCTCGCTGGTGATCGCCTCCAGAGCCGGCCACGTCAGCCCGATGCCGAGCGTCCACCCGATCATCACCGCCATCTGCCCGACCACGCTGGCCAGCTCGCTGCCCAGCACCATCGCCCCGACCAAAATGACAAAGCCCCACCGCAGCGCCTGAAAGTAGCCGTGCCGCTGGGCATAACGCCCCGCCAGGACCACCCAGCCGGCGTACACCGCCCCGCTGACCGCGCAGAGGGCGAGGTTCTCCAGGTTGGTGAACCCGAACCGCTGGCGCATGTAAAAGAACAGGTACGTGAAATAGACCGTCGTGCCGTAGGCGTTCAGCCCCTCGAGCACAAACACACCGGCCTTGATGCGCGGGGTAAACATGGCGGGTCCGGACCTCTCAAGCCTCCAGGGGTGGCCGTCCGGACACCACTTCCCACCGGCCCCGCGGCACTTCGTGCAGGGCTTGGCGGGCGTACCAGTGCACCGCGCCGCTCAGGGGCGGTTGCAGGGCGTTCAGTTCGTGCGCGCTCACCCAGCGGAGGTCGTGGTGTTCGTCCGCCGCCCGGGTCAGGGTGCCGCCGCGTGGCCGTGCCCAGTAAATCAGGCCGATGTGCTCGTGGGTGGGGCTGATCCGGTGGATGTCCAAAAACCGCGGCGCCAGCAACGCCCGGGTGCCCGGCTCGGTGGTGGGCGGCCGCTCGCCCAGCAGCTCGATCTCCAGGCCGCTCTCCTCGCGCACTTCCCGGTGGGCGGCCTGCTCGGGGTCTTCGTCCAGCTCGATGTGACCTCCCAGGGGCAGCCAGCGATCCAGCCGGCGGTGGTGCGCCAACAGCACCCGGCCCTCCTCCACCACAAACACGGCCACCGTAAAGTCAATCCGTTCGTGGATGTGCGCCATCGCGGGGGCGGACTCTCGCAAGCGCCGTTCGGCGCGTCAAACCTCCCGCCTCCCGGTCCGCCGCGCCGATCCGCACGCTCACCAGACCCGGATTTCCTCCCAGAGCGGTTTCAGGTCGGGGTCGTTGAGCGCCAGCCGCTGGACTTCGTCCTTGCTGCGCAACTGCAGCACCCGGCCCAGCCAGCGGCGGGCCTCGGCCAGATCGCCCAACTGACAGGCGTAGCAGGCCAGGTTGTACGGGATGAGGCTCAGCTTGGGAAACTCGGCCGCCTTGGCCAGGAGCAATTCCCGCGCCTCGGCCGTGCGCTTGAGTTCATGCAGGGCGTAGGACTGGTTGACCCAGCCGGTGGGCTCGTCCGGAGCGGCGGCCACCTGGGCGCGCGCCACGGCCAGGGCCTCTTCCCAACGGCGCGCGGCCGCGCACCACCGCCAGCGGGCCTCCAGCACGTCCGGGTGGTCCTGCAGCGCGGGCGACAAACGCGCCAACTCGGCGGCGGCCTCGTGGGTGTTGCCCAGCTCCAACCAACCCAGGGCGGCCTGCAGATGATGGGAATCCGGCGGCTCGAGCGATGTCGGCACGGCGCGAAACGTTGGCGTGCGCCCGGACACTGCCAAGCAGAATTTTGTGGCGCGCCCGCGCGTGCCCTCGCCAAGCTGGCCCCGCTCCGCCCGCCCGATCGGGCCGCGGAGCCGGCATCATGAGCCCTGGTCCCGCGTCCCCGCGTCCGCCCCTCAACCGCTGGCGCCTCGTGCTGCTGGCCGCCGTTTGGCTCGCCGCGCGTGCGGCCGAGCCTCCGGTCCCCGCACCCCGGGGCGGGCCGGACACGGTGGCGGCGTTGCGCGAGCGCATCCAGGCCCACGTGACGCACCCGCGGTTTGCCCGCGCGCATTGGGGCATTCATGCCGTGTCATTGGAGACCGGGCGGGTGCTTTTTACCGCGAACTCGGACAAGTGGTTCATTCCGGCCTCGACCGCCAAATTGTTTACCGGCGCCCTGGCCCTGGACGTCCTGGGGCCGGACTTTCGCATTCGCACCTCCCTCTTGGCCATGGCCCGACCCGATGCCCGCGGCGTCCTGGCCGGCGATCTGCGCGTGTACGGGCGCGGCGACCCCGGGTTTCTCGTGGCCGAGGCGGGCGGGGATTGGGACCGCGCGTTTGCGCCGCTGCTCGAGGCCGCGGCGCGCGCCGGGATCAAACACGTCCTCGGCGGCCTGGTGGCGGACACCAGCTACTTTCGCGGGCCGACCATCGGATCGGGCTGGGAGTACGACGACCTGACCTGGTACTACGGCGCGGAGGTCTCGGCCCTGAGCGTGAACAACAATGCCGTCGAGGTCGTCGTGCGCCCCGGCACCCGGCCCGGAGTGCCGGCCGAGGTGTTTCTTTTCCCGTCCACTCCGTTTGTGGCCGTGAGCAACCGCCTGCAAACCGTCGCCGCCGGCGGGCCACGCCGGGTCAACCTCGGGCGCGACCCCCGGGCCAATGTGGTCCATGTCCGGGGGACCTTGCCCGCCGACGCCCGCCCGCTCAGCCAAACCGTCTCGGTGCGCGAGCCGGCCCGCTGGTTCGGCGAGGAGTTCAAGCGCGCCCTGCACCGACGCGGCATCGTGGTGCGCGGACCGGTCCGGGTCGTGGACGGTTCCTCCCCCGACCCGGCCCCCTCGCCGTCGGGGCGATGGCTCGAATTGGGCGGGTGCGACTCGGCTCCGTTGCGCGACCTGCTGCCGCGGATGCTCAAGCCCTCGCAAAACCTGCACGCGCAGCTCTGGCTCTTGCAGGCCGGGGCGGCCCTCGGCCCCGCCGAGCCGGATGAGACCAGCGAACGGGCCGGGCTGCGGGCGCTGGCGGCTTTCCTCCAACGGGTCGGCATCCCGACCGGCGAGGTGCGCCTTGAGGAAGGCTCGGGGTTGTCGCGCCACAACATGGTGACGCCCCGCGCCCTGGTGCGCCTGCTCGAGTACATGACCCGGCACCCGCACGCCGCGGTCTTCCGCGAGGCCCTGCCCGTGGCCGGGGTGGACGGCACGTTGCGCTCCCGCCTGCGCGGCACCCCCGCCGAGGGGAACCTGCGTGCCAAGACCGGTTCCCTGGACCTGGTCAGCGCGCTGGCCGGTTACGTGACCACCGCCGCGGGCGAACCTTTGGTGTTTGCCCTGCTGCTCAACCAGTACGCGGGGGGCGAGCGGCCCGCCCGGGCCGAACTGGATGACATTGCCGCCTGGCTGGCCGGCCTGCGCCAGCACACCCGCGAACGGCGCGAATAACGCACCGCCGGCCCGGCCGCGCGGCTCCACGACCGGCGGCACGCCTGCCGTTGCCGCGCCAGCGGCCGCCAGCGGTCGCCCTCCAAACGCTCGCGCGCCAGCGGGACCGTGAAATCGGGTGCCAGCCCTTGGAGTGCGCCGGCTCGCCGGCGCTTTTGTAGGCCAGGGCAGGGGAAGTTCCGCGACCGCAGTGATGCGGGCAAACGGTTAGCGGAGTCGTTCCGGCTCAGCGCGGGCGGATCACCAGTTCTTCGACCACGGCGTGCGGGGGCAGGCTCACGCACAGCCAGACGCACTCGGCCACGTCCTCCGGCCGGAGCATCCGCGCCCGGGCCTCGGGCGAGGGCGGCTGGGGGCGCTTGTCCAGCAGCGGGGTGTCAATGTCCCCGGGAAAAATGGCGCAGGCGCGGATGCCGTGGGCGCGTTCCTCGGCGTTGAGGCTCTGGGTCAGGCCGGCCAGGCCGAACTTGGAGATGACGTACGCCGCGCCCGCCTTGGGGCTGGCCTGTTTGCCGGCGTCGGAGACGATGTTGACGATGGTACCGCTGCCGCGCCGCCGCATCTCCGGCAGAAACGCCTGCACGCAGAAGTAGGCCCCATGCAGGTTGGTGCCCAGAAGGTCCTGGTAATCGAACAGCGACAACTCGGCCAGGGCGCGGCGCGGGGTGTTGGTGCCGGCGGCGTTGACCAGCAGGTGCACCTCGCCCAACTCGGCGTGCACCCGCTCGGCCATGCGCGCCACGGCCGCGGCGTCCCGGATGTCGCAGGGCACGGGCAGGAGCTGGTCCGCGCGCTCGCCGGTCAGCCGGGCGGTTTCGTCCAGGGAGGCGGGCTGACGGCCGATCAGCGCCACGCGCCAACCTTCCCGGGCCAGGCGCAGGGCCACCGCCCGTCCCACGCCGCTGCCCGCGCCGGTCACCACCGCATGTGAACTCATGCGGGCCAGTCTAGCGCAAGCAATCCCCGGAGCAAAGGGCCAAAGGGTTTAGCAATTCTGTTCAGAGGCTTTGACAAACAGCCCCCCTTTGCGGAGTATGCCCCTAAATGAACGTCATTCGGCATCATGAGCCGGGGTACGCCGCGGCGATCGAGGCCCTGGTGCGCGGGACTTCCCTGTTCGACGCGGAGGTCGAGGCGCGCACCCGCGAGATTCTCCGGGCGGTGGCCGAGCGTGGGGACGCGGCCCTGTGCGAACTGACCCGGCGTTTCGATGGTGCGGACCTGCGCCCGGACCAACTGGCCGTGACCCGGGCCGAGTTGTTTCAGGCCTCGGTGCAGGCCGGGCCGGAACTGCGCCGCACCCTGGCTCTGGCCGCCCGCAACATCGAGCGTTTCAGTCGGCGGGGCCTGCGCCGGGACTGGACCCTGCGCAATGCCCAGGGCGGTCGGGTGGGGGAGAAGTTCGACCCGTTCGAACGGGTGGGCATCTACATCCCCGGCGGCACCGCCCCGCTGGTGTCCACGGCCCTGATGACCGTGCTGGTGGCGCGCGTGGCCGGTTGCCCGCAGATCGTGGTCTGCACTCCCTGTGACGCGCGCGGCGCCATCAATCCGAACCTGCTTTTCGCCGCCCGGTTGGCCGGGGCCACCGAGATTTACCGGGTGGGCGGCGCGCAGGCCGTGGCCGCGCTGGCCTGCGGCACCGCCACCATCGCCCCGGTGCAAAAGATCTTCGGCCCCGGCAACGCCTATGTGGTCACCGCCAAGCGCCTGCTGGTGGGGCGGGTGGCCATTGACCTGTTGCCCGGCCCCAGCGAGGTGTTGGTGCTGGCGGACGACTCGGCACCCCCCGCCTTCGTGGCCGCGGACCTCCTGGCCCAGGCCGAACACGGCTCGGGTCACGAGCGGGTCTGGTTGATCACCCCGTCGGCCCGGCTGTTGAGGGCGGTCCGGGCTGAAATCGCGCGGCAATTACCCGCCTTGAGCCGGCGCACCTTCGTCGAACGCGCGCTGGAGCGCGGCGGCTGGCTCATTCAGGTCCGTTCGCTGGCCGAGGGGGTGGCGCTGGTCAACCGCCTGGCGCCGGAGCATTGCGAGGTGATGACCCGCCAGCCCGCCCGCGTGGCCGCGGGCATTCGCACCGCCGGTGCGCTGTTCCTGGGCCCCTGGACCCCCACGGTGCTGGGCGATTACCTGGCCGGACCCAGCCACACCCTGCCCACCGGTGGCGCCGGCCGCAGTTTTGCGGGCCTGACCGTGGACCAGTTCCAGCGTCGCACCAGCGTGGTCGCGTATGATCGCGCGGCCCTGCGGCGTTCGCTGGCCGCGGTGCAGACCCTGGCCGGGATCGAGGGGCTGGACGCCCACGCCCGCTCGGCCGCGCTCCGCTTGGAAACCCGCCGGCCCGCTCGCGCCGGCCCTCGCTCGCGTACGCCATGAAAAAAACCAAACCGGAAGCCATCAACCCCGCCGACCTGGTGCGCCCGCAGGTGCGGGCCCTGCAGCCCTACACTCCGGGAGAGCAGCCCGGAACCGACGGGGTGATCAAACTCAACACCAACGAAAACCCCTACGGCCCCTCGCCCAAGGTACTCCGCGCGCTGCGCGAGGCCCTGGACGAGCGGCTGCGGCTGTATCCACCGCCCACGGCCGACGCGCTGCGCGAGGCGCTGGCCCGGCGGCACGGCTGCACTCCCGCCCACATTGCCGTGGGCAACGGCATGGACGAGTTGCTGGCCCTGGCCACGCGTGCCTTTGTGAACTGTTCCCTGCCCGGGGCCAGCGAGCACTACCGGTTCTATCACAGCCACGGGGCGGCCAAGGTGAGCCGGTGCACCGTTCAGTACTTCACCCCCAGCTACACCCTGTACCCGGTGCTGGCGGACATCCACGGCGCGCAGAAAAACCCCGTGCCCCTGCAAATGGACTTTGCCCTGCCCACGGTGAACGAGTTGCGCCGGGGCAAGGTGTGGGATTTTGCCGCGGCCCTCACCTTCATCACCACGCCCAATGCCCCCACCGGCCGGGGCTACCCGCGGGAAGCACTGGAGGAGATCGTCCGCGCCCAAGAACGGGTGGTGGTGTTGGACGAGGCGTACGTGGACTTTGCCGATGGCGACGCCCTGCCCCTGGCGCTCAAGTACCCGCACGTGCTGGTCTTCCGCACCTTCTCCAAGGCCTACTCCTTGTGCGCGCTGCGCGTGGGCTACGCGGTGGGGCATCCCGAGCTCATCGCCGCGCTGCTCAAGATCAAGGACAGCTACAACGTCAACGGCCCGGCCCAGATTGCCGCCCGGGCCACGTTGGAGGACCCGGACTACTACGCGGGCACGATCGCCAAGGTGCGCGCCACGCGCGCCTGGCTGACCCAAAACCTCGAGGACCTGGGTTTCACGGTGTTGCCCAGCCAGACCAACTTCCTGTTTGTCCGCCCGCCGGCGCACCCGGCCGAGGTCTGGCAGCAACGACTGCGCGAACACAACATCCTGGTGCGCTGGTTCGACACCGTGGAAACCCGCACCTACCTCCGGATCACCGTCGGCAGGGACAACGAAGCCCGGGCACTGGTGGACGCGGCGAAAAAAATCCTCGCCGCCAAGGACTGACCCCTGGTCCGCACGGGAAAACCGATCGCTGGTGGGGCGCCTTCCACGGCGTTCCACACCCCCTGCTGCCGGTGGGAGCGCCTGGTGGCGGGAGCAAAACCACTGGTGGGCCCAGAGGGATTCGAACCCCCGACCCAGCGATTATGAGTCGCCTGCTCTAACCCCTGAGCTATGGGCCCGCCGTCGGTGGCTGGCCCGCACCATTGACCCGGGGCCAGGTCCCGGGCAAGCGCATTCTGCGGAACCGCGGGGTCTGAGACTCGACATCCGAAACCCGACGCGGAACCGCCGTGCCGGGGGAGATTGCCCTCCTGTTCGGAAAAGACGGAAACGCCGAACGGCATTGGTGGGCAGCTCTGGTCTGTTTGACCGCTCCTCCGAGACCTGCCCCCTGCTCCGTTCACCACCTCCGCACGCGGTAAAACGCATAAGGGTGGCGGACCGCATTGGTGTCCACGAAATTGAACGGGGGCCAGGCGGGAAAACGGGTGGGGACGTACACATCCACCCAGTCCCGCCGCAGTTTGGTGGAGCGTTGCACGACGGGGACGCCCTGGCCGCGCAGCCGGCCGTGGACCTCACCCGTGGGCAGGCGGACCAACCGCTCGATGTGCACATCGTAAACGGGCTGCCCCGCCGGGCTGTAACGGTGGAAACGAAGCCGGCCCCCGTACTGGTACGATTCCAGCGTGCCGATGAAGCCGCTGTCCGTCACCACCAGGAGCGGCGGCCAGAAGGTGAAGCGGTTAAAGTCCGGGTCCGGCGTTCCGTCCGGTTCAAATCGCCCCACCCGGGCTTCCCGATCCCGCCAGGCTGCGAGGATGCGGCCATCCGGTTGTCCCGCCAGTGCCAGCGTATTGGTGGTGTGGATCCACTGACCGACCCCGGTCAGGGCCGAGCCCGGCGGCACTTGCAGTCCCGGCGGCAGGCGAACCAGACCGGCCCCGGTGCCCACCCAAATGCTCCCCTCCGCCGCCCCCCACAGGGCGGAGATGGTTGCCGGACTGGACAGCTCGAAGTCCGGGTCTGGTTGGCCGTCGGGTCGGAGCCGCCGCAATGTACCGGTCCAGGTCAGCACCTGGCGGCCCGCCACCAGTATTTGTTGGTCGGGCAGCAGCGCAAAGGCGGTCAACTCGGAAAGTCCCAGCTCGACCAGGTGAAAGTCAGGGTCCGCGCGACCGTCGGGCAGGAGGCGTACCACTCCGGGACTCAGCCCCGGCCCGTGGAAGCGGCCCACGCCGGCGAGCACGAGGCGGCCATCCGCCTGCAAGCCCCCCGCCAGGTAGTTCACCGGGACCGACTCCGCATCCCAGCCATCCGGGGGCATGAAGGACTCGTCGAATTCCCCGTTGGGCAGAAAGCGGGCCGCGCTGGAGCGGACGCGCTCGCCCACGCGGCGGAACTGGCCGGCGACAAGCACTTCCCCTCCCGGCCCTTCGAGCAACACTTGAATCGGGCCGTCCGGCCCCGCCGCGGGAGTGAACGTTTCGTCCACCGCTCCGTCCGGCTCCAACCTTGCCAGACCGGGCCGCGGCAGTGCGTCCACCGCATCGAAGTTCCCGGAAATCAACCAGCGCCCGCCGCGCGCCGGGGTCAGACGGTCCGGACTGCCGCGGATAAACCGCCCCGCACCCGCGGCGGTGTCGTTGTCGGTGATGTTGATCACGAGGGTGGCCGCGCTCGGGTTGAAGACGACCCGTGGACTGCGGCCCCGCAGGTGCAGCCGCACCTGGCGCGGGCCGTCCCGGTCCGCGTTGTCCAAAATCGGCAGGCGAAACCGCGCGTACACCCCCACCGGGTCCAGATTGTCCACGGGATCCACGTTCTGAAACAGGGGGCGGACCAGCGGAAGGTAATCGCGTCCGGCCCGGGCCCCCCGCTCTTCGTACTCCACCTCCACCAGCGCGTCCGGGGGAACCAGCGGGCTGCCCGGGCTGATCAGTTTGGCCGAAGTGGCGATGTGAAGCGGGATGCGAGCCTCGGCGTCGGACTCGGACGCGTTGACCTCCGCCTGCCCGAGAAATGAGATGTGATAGCTGGCGTCGTTGTCCAAGATGAACACCCGCGTGACGGCCCGCTCGGCCTTTTCCGGCGGCAATTCCGTCCCCGGGTAGAGGACGACCTGGAAGGTTTCCGCACCTTCCTCCAGCGCGTCGTCCAGAATGGGAATTTCCACCAGGCGCACCTGTTCGTTGCCGAAGACCAACAGCCCGGTTTGTCCGACAAAGTCGCTGCCCTCGAGCGCGGATTCCGGCCTCGTGGCGTACGGGACGGTGGTGAGGCCCAGTCTGGAGACCGGGCCGGCGCGCACGCAGAGGAGGGTGACCTTGCCCGCATCTTCAGAGACGCTGTAGCTGGGCGCGCCCCAGTACACCGACTCAGAGTAGGGCGGTCCCAGGGGGGCCTCTTCCAGGCGGACCAGGCTGGCGCACGGCTCCCCGTTGAGACGCTTGAAATTGCTCGAAAACAACACCCGGCCCTGGCGGTCAAACGCCGCCGTCGCCCAAAAAGAGCCGTAATCGCCCCGCTCCGGCCCCTGAATCAGGTCGAAATTCACCACCACCCGTCCGGCCGGGTCCAGCAGGGCCAGCTCGTTACGGCGGATCCCATTGACGGATTTGACAAAGGGGGCCAGGAAGGCCCGGCCATCCGCGCTCACCGCCATGGTGCCGGGCAGCACAGGTAACTCGGCCGTTGCGAATGTCGGGTCCCGGGCGCCGTCGGGGAGCAGCCGAAAAACCCGTGCCCATCCGAGTTGGGGGTCCGCCCCGTAGCCCACCACCAGTCCACCGGGCAGCAGGGCAATGTCCTCCACCAGCGGGGGCAGGTCCACAGGGGAGAAGCCCCGGTCCCAGGCACCGTCGGCAAGGAAATGCACCAACCCGAACCGCACGGGGCTGAAGGGGCCGCCCAGGTGTCCGGCCACCCACACGCGGCCATCCGGGGCCACGGCCACCCGGCGCACGTCCCAGTCCCGCAGACTGAGTTCCGGGCGGAAACTCTCGTCCCAAGACCCGTCCGGGCGCAGCCGCACCAGGGTGTTGATTTCCCGCCCGGCCACCCGAAACGCGCGGGCGTCCAGCACCACGCTTTGGTCGGGCGCCAGTCCGAAGCGGATTCGGGGCGGAACGATGCCTCCCACGCTGCTTAGGCCGAAGGTATTTTGAATCCAAATCCCGGCCTCAGTCCGCCAGGTCAGCGGCGGCGCAAAGGTCGGGTCACGGCGGCCATCCCATTCCAAGCGCGCCAGCCCGATGCCCGCATTGGTGTTGCCCGGGAGGGAAAATCGGCCACCGACCAACACGCCGCCTTCCCGGAGCGGCACCAGTTCCTGGACCTCACCCGCCAGCGCCCCGGTGGGATCAAACGTGTCGTCCAGCATCCCGTTGGGAAGCAGTCGGGCCAGCCCCGGTCGTGCCACGCCCTGGTAATGTTGAAAACTGCCCCCGATCAGGATGCGGTCGCCACTGACGATCGCCATCGTTTGCACCGCGCCATCCGGGCCGTCGCCGGGGGTAAATGTCTGGTCCAACCGCACGGTGGCCTTCAGGGATGGGGCGCTCAGCATCCACCCGGCCAGCCCCAACGGGAAAAGCCGAGTCGTTTTCATGGGATCTCTGGGATAGAACGCTCACACGCTACTCCGCACCCTCCCGGCGTCAAGCGACCCAGCGGCACAGGTGGGCCGGCAGCCCACGAGCGCCTCGCGCGCCGCCCTTTCCTGCCGGTCCGGCCGGCTCCGGGTCACGGAAACCGAACCCCGAAGGAAGCCCAAGGCCCGAGGTCCGAACAGCCGATCCAACCGACGGCGGGCCGGGGAAAGCCCGGAACAGGCGCGAAGGCTTTCAGGGTCCGCGTTTCGGTTCTGATCCCCTTGGGACTTCGGATGGGCGGCCGGGAAGGCGAGTGAGCCGGCGAGCGTGGAAGTTACGTCCGTCGCCCGCCATCTCAGAGCCAATCCGCCAGCGCGGCGGCCACTTCCTTCGCCGGCAGCGCGGCCAGACCCTGTGGATGCCGCACCAACCGGAGTCGCTCTCCGCGCGGGGCCCACACGGCCGCCGGGGTGTCGCCCCACAACACCACGGCCGGCAAGCCCAGCGCTGCCGCCAGGTGGGTGATGCCCGAATCGTGGCCGAGGAAGGCACGGGCGCCGGCCAGGTGCCGGGCCAGCTCGCCCAGCGGCAGCCCTTGGGCCAGGTGCAGGCGCTCGGCGGGCCAGCACCGCGCCAGCCGCGGCAGGCGCTCGGCCTCCGCCTCTCCGCCCACCAGGAGCAGTTCCAGCCCGGGCCGCGCCGCCAGGCTCGTCAACAATTCCGCCCAGCGGGCCTCCGGCCAGTTTTTCCGCTCGCTGCCGCTGCCCGGATGCACCGCCAACCGGCGCTCGGCGGGGGGCGTTTCGGCCGCCGGCGCCGCCAGGCGCAGGCGCGGCACGGGATCGGCGTCGAAAATCGCCAGCCGGCTCAGCGGTTCCAGCAACACCTCGGTCGCGTGGCGCGTGCCGGATTCATCCGGGCGGTGCGGCCCGGCGATGAAGGTGGCGCGGGTGCAGCGGCGCACGTTTTCCTCGAAGATGCGGTCCGGGTCGTAGAGGTAGCTCAGAATGACCGCGCAATCGGCGAAGAACGCCGCCAGGTCCGGGGGCGGCTCGGCCCGCGCGTTGAAAAACGCCGCCAGACCGCGGGCCTCGATGGGCCGGACCTCGTCGGCCAACCCGCCGACCAGGGCCAGTTGGGCGATGTGCGGGTACCCCAGCACGGTGAGCCGGGCCCCGGGAAAGTGCGTCCGCAGCGCCGCCAGCACCGGCAGGGTCAGGACGAAATCGCCGATGGCCCCGCCGCGGATGACCAGGATGCGCGGCCGCTCGGCGGGCATAACGGGAAAGGCTCGGGGCGCGGATCAACCCCCGGCCGCACGCACGGCGGTCAGGCCGATCACCGCCACGATCAGCCCGAAGATCAGCCGCGCCAGGCTCGTGGCCCGGATACGCGCCTCGTTGGCGGTGAGCCAGCCGATAAAGTCCCGTAGCCTCCAGGGCGAGATGCTGAACCAGATGGCCAGGACCACCCAGACATAGGCCCAGGTCGTGACCACCAACCGCCACTCGGTGTCCACCCAGCGGATGGTGTTGAGGGTCAGATGCGCCAGCAGCAGCACCACCACCGCCAGGCCGCGCACGGCCAGGAAGTCCCGCACGAAGATGCAGGCGCCGAACCCCACCACCGCAAACCCGATGAACAGGACCGGCTTGAACGCGGCAAAGTCGGCGATCTGATCCTGCTTGAGGTTCCACAAAAACCACACCGTGCCCAGCGGCATCAGGAGGTAGCCCCACCACTCCGAGCGCGGGAACTTGCGCAACCACGCGCCGAAGGCCGCCGGCCGCAGCAGGCCGACCAGTTGCGGCAGCGCGTAGCCCAGGCCGAGCAGGGTCACCAGCAGGGAGGCCTTCATCGTTCAATCGGGGTTCAAAATCGCGGGATCACCGTACAACGTGGTCTCGCTGGCCCGCACCACCCGCACCGGGAGCAGTTCGCCCACGTGCCGCGGGCTGCCCGCGAAGACCACGATCTTGTTGCAGGGCGTGCGCCCCTCCAGGCGGGCGGGATTCTTGCGGCTGGGGCCTTCCACCAGAATGGTGACCACGCGCCCCACCAGCCGTTCGAGGTGACGGCGGGTGTGTTCCCCCACCAGGGCCAACAAGCGCGCGTGGCGTTCCTCGACAACTTCCCGGGGCAACTGCTCCGGCAGGGTCGCCGCCGGCGTGTCGCGCCGCGGCGAGAACTTGAAGACAAAGGCGCCGGCAAAATCGGCCTCGCGTACCAGCGCGAGCGTTTGCTCGAAGTCCGCCTCGGTTTCGCCCGGGAAGCCCACGATCAGGTCGGTGGTGATGGCGATGTCCGGCCGGGCGGCGCGCAGCCGGGTGACGATCTCGAGGAACCGGGCGCGGGTGTAGCCCCGGCGCATGAGTTTGAGGATGCGGTCGCTGCCGCTTTGGGCGGGCAGGTGCGCGCTGGGGCAGAGTTTGGGCAGGCGTGCGTAAGCCGCCACCAGATCGTCCCCGTAGCCCTTGGGGTGGGGCGAGGTGAAACGGAGGCGTTCGAGGCCCTCCACCGAGTGCACGGCCTCGAGCAGTTGCACGAACGGCGAACGCCCCTCCCGCGGCGGGATCAGCCGGCGGCCGTAGCTGGTGACGATCTGCCCCAGCAAAGTGACCTCGCGCACGCCGCGGGCCGCCAGTTCGCGGCACTCGGCGACGATGTCCTCGAGGGGGCGGCTCCGCTCGGCGCCGCGGGTCTGCGGCACGATGCAGAAGGTGCAGTGTTGGTTGCAGCCCTGCATGATGCTCACAAACGCCGTCACCGCCCGCGGCCGGCCCGGCATTTCGAGCACGTGTTCGCGGATTTGCCCCTCGCTGCCCGGTTCGGCGTCCACCTCGCACACCGTGACGCGGCGGCCGGCCAGGAGTTCTTCCACCAGTTCGGGAGCGCGGTGGATTTTCTGCGTGCCGAGCACCAGGCGCACGCCGGGGGTTTGATCGAGCAACGTCGCGCCGCGACTCTGGGCCATGCACCCGAGGTACCCCAGCACCACGCCGGGCCGGTACCGGCGCGTGTCCGCCGCCAGTGCGCCCATCTTGCCCAGGGCCTTTTGTTCGGCGGCGTCGCGCACGCTGCACGTGTTCAGCAACACCACGTCCGCCGCGGCCTCGGAGGCGGCCAGGGTGAAGCCGCGGGCCAGGAACCGGGCGGCGACCGCTTCCGAGTCGCGCTCGTTCATCTGGCAGCCGTAGGTTTTGATGAACACGCTGGGCATGGCCCAAGGCCGGAAAAGCTAGAAAAGCTGCGTCCGGCGCGGAAGCCAGAAATGCACGGGGAAGAGGGCGGCGCACGTCCCGGCAGGAAGCGGCGGGGGCGCCGGAGGCCCCTTGGGAGACTCCCCGGCCCGGGCGGGTGCGAACGAAACCGCCCCTGCGGGCGCCCGGCGCCCGGATTCCCACTTGCCCCGGGGGGCGGGGTGTGGGACGTTGCCAGCGTCATGAAAACGAGGTTGTTGGTCTTGGTCGGGGTGGTGCTCGCCGGCAGCCTTGCTCCGGTGCTGGAGGCCCAATATCTGGCCCCGCGCCAGTATCTGCGCCCACTGAACCCGAACGCGCCCTCGCCCCGGCCGGCAACCCCGCCCAATCCCGGGTTGCCGCCCGGCCCGGTGGTGGCGCCTCCACCGGCCCTTCCGGCCGCCCCGGCCACCAATCAGGCCCGGGTGCGGCCCGAGCAACTGGAGGCCCAGAAGCGGGCGGTCGAAGCCGTGCGCAAGCGGGCCGAGGCCGGGTCAGCCTCCGCCCAGTACGACCTGGCGATGCGCTATCTGAACGGCCAGGGGGTGGCCACCAACCTGGTCGAGGCGCGCAAGTGGTTGGAGGCTGCCGCCCGGCAGGGCGACTACTGGGCGAAGAAAAAACTCGCCGACCTGGAGGCGCAGGGCCTGTTGCCGCCGCCGGCCGCCGCGCCGGAGGCCGCGCCGGAACAACCGACTTCTCCGGCCAGCGAGTCACCCCGCTCCGGGTCGGACAGCGACGCATCACTCACTCCGCCCGCACCAAAGCCGGATGCCCGACCGCCCAGCGTCCCGGGCAAGTCCGAATAATTTCGCGGCTGGGTTGTTGGCCGGTCATCCGCGCCCGCGGCCGGCCCGAGCGGTAGGTCCCTGTTCAGCTCCGCCGCACTCAGGGCTTCGGCTCCGGCGGGGGTGCGGGCGGGGTCGAGGGCGTGATCAGATTCTGCAGCGTGCCCAGCGGGTTGAGCAGCGGGCGCAGGAAGCCGGGCACGTGCAGCGGCCGCAACTCCGGTTCCCACAGCGTCCCGGTGATTTTGTACTCGAAGACCTTGGCCACCGGCGTAAGCGCCAGACTGATCAGGGGACCGATGATCGGGGTGCGGTGAAGCACCTCGGCCACCACGCGCGCGTCCACCCGACCCTCGAAGTCCACCGTGCCCCGGTACTGGAGGCGCGCCGGGCCGGCCTCGATGGCCAGGTCGTCGGTGTAAATCACGCTGCGTTGCAGGCGGAAGGTGGCCCGCGCGGCCGTGGCGCGGCTGTTACCCAGCCCGGGCACCACCAGGTTCAAGGCCTGGGACAACAGCCCGAAGATGGGCAGGTCCCAGAGCAGTCCGTTGCGCATCTCCACCTGCCCCCGTCCGTGCCAGCTTTGCCAGTCCGATGTCCGGGCGTCGGTCACGATGAGCGCGACGGTGGTCACCCCTTCCAGCCGGTTGGTTCTCCCCGGCAGCACGTCCTGCAGGAGGGATTGGAGATCAAATTCCGTGGCCAGGGCCTGGAAGCCAAATGCCGCGTCGCCCGGCGCTTCCGGGTTCAAATCCAGGGTCAGGCCGCCGGAAAGTCGTCCGCCGTAAAACGTCGCGGCCAGGTTCGTCACGGACACGCGGTCCCCGCGCCAGCGCACGCCGGTGGTCAGATTGGTGGTTTGGAAGCGCCAAAAACGGAACGGCCCGCCCGCGACCTCGAAGTCCAGCGCCGCACCCCGGGGGGCGTCCACCGGCAGGCTGCCGTTGACCTGCACCTCGGGCGGTTGGGCAAAGTGGTAGGGCGCCAGCACGGCCGCCACGTTTGAGCCCAGGCACCGGGCCACGACCAGCGGGTCCATCCGGCACCCCGCGTTGGTCAACGTCACCACGCGATTGGACAGGTCGTACCGGCTCCACGGCGCTTGCAGCCATTCGGACCCGCGGCGGAGGTGGAGGTCGGAAAACGTGAGGACCCCGTTGGTTTTGCCCAGATGCAGGGACAGGGTGTCGAAAGCCTCGCCGCGGAGGGCGAAATGGGTGGCGGCGATCTGCAGCGCGAAGTCCACCGGTTTGGGCGGATTCCAGTTGCCCCACACCTCGCCTGTGACGCGGGGCGGGGTGCTGAACTCAAACTGCCCGACGATGGGCGGCAGCCCCTCATCCACCACCGGCGCGGCCGCCCGGGGGTCCAGCGCGCAATCCACCCGCCAGCGGAAGTCGCGGGTGCGCAGGTTCAGGTCGTAGGCCAGGCTGGCCCGGCCCTCGGGGCGCACCACCTCCAGCTCGCGCAGCCGGAGCACTTCGTTTGACACGGTGACCGTCACCCCCGCCGTCGAGCAGGTCAGCTCCCGGTACCGGGCGTGGTGACCCTCCACCCGCGCGCGCAAGGCCAGTGTGGAGAGCATTTGCCGACCCGCCTCCGGACCCGGGTGATCCCCCGGAGGCAGGCACACGCTCACCGCCCCGGCAATTTGCGGAGGCGCCGGGTACTGAAACTGGGCCAGCCACTCCCGGACGCTTCCGGGCAGCAACCGGTCGAGGCGTTGGAGATCGAAATCCAGGGCGAAGTCGGCGGAAGCCTCCCGGCGCACGAGTTCCAACCGTCCCCCCGTCAGCTGGAGATGGCCGCCGAGCAGGCGCGCCTGCAGGTTGGTCACGGCCAACTCGGGAAAACGCCAGCGGGCACCCAGGTGAAGTTGGTCCATCGCCAGCCCGGGCCCGCGCAATGCCTCCGCCCGCCCCCCGAGCTGGAAGGCCAAAGGCGCGAGCCATCGGACCGGGGCGGGCAGGGCCGCCGCCGCCTCCGCGGGAACCTCCGGGCCGGGTTCCAGGCTCAGGTCCAGAGCCAGTTCCCGCGCCCCCACTTCGCCGCGGTTGACCTCTTGGCAGTGAAGCCGCGCGCTGAGCCGCTCGGGCGGGCACCACGCGAGCGAGTGCTCGAGCGCGATGTCCCCCTCCAACCGCGCCGCATCCGCCCAGGGGGTTTGCACCGTCCCCGCGGTGAGGTGCGCGGTGGTGTGAAGCGGGCCGGGCGCGGATCGGAAAAGCGTTTGTGCCGCCACCCGGGGTTGGTGAAAGCGCAGGTCTCCCTGCGCAACTTCCGCCGCCTGCACGGACCATTTCCAGACCGCTTCGGGTTGCTCCGGGCCGCGCGGCGCGCCGGCAAGTTGAACGCGCACCTGGCGCGCCCGGCCACGGGGACCGACGAAAGACTCCAGTTCCGCCCCGGCATCCAGCTCCGGCGGGGCGCCGGACGCGCGCGGTCCCCAGCGGGCGGCGAGCTGCAATTCCCGGCCGCGGCCCCAGGGCGTGTCCACCGCCGCGGCCCGGGCGTGCAGGTCGGCGGTCCAGGAGTCGGGGCGGAGCCCGTCGCCCGAAAAGTTCAGGCGAATTTCCGGAGGGTTGGCGAACCGCAGCTCCGCCAGCGTCCGCTGAATCCGGCGCAAGGCTTCCTGCCAGGGGAAGTGGCGTCCTTCGGCGTCGGGGCCGGGAGAGCGGGGCTGCCGCCACAGCGCCGGGCCATTGGTGAGCGAACCGCGAATTTGCCACCTGGCCGCCAGGGCCCGGGCGGTGAAGGCTTCCAGCTTCCAGACCCCCGGGATGGTCAGGTTCAACTGCGCGGTGATGTCTTCCACCCGCAAGGTTTCCGCCGGCGCCGGGGTTTTCGTCAGCGGGATCGAGGCGCGGCCCTGGCGCAACACCAACGTGTGGGGTTCCCAAACGCGCCGCCGCAGCAGCGCCGCCCAATCCGGTTCCAGAATCACCCGCTCGAACCGGACTTCCGGGGCCTCGGCTCGCCGGGACAGGCCCAACGTCACCGCTTCCGCCACCCAGCCCTGGTCCAGGCGCAGGCGCAGGCGCTCGCAGCTCAGTTCCACGCCGCGCTGGCGCAGGGCGTCGGCTATCCGGGTCCCGACCCAGCCCGGCACGCCGATCAGGTGCAGGTAAAGCACCGCCACCAGCCCCAGCAACAAGACCAACAGCGCCGCGATCCGGCAGCCGCGCCAGGCCAGACGCCAGCGCCGTCGGGTCGGAGTGAGGGCGACGGGCGACATCTCACGGTGAGGTGGCGGGTGCCGGGGCCGGTTCGGGCAGCGACAGGTCGCTTTGCACGAACGCGTAGATCGAGGCGGGGCATTCGAAGATCACCGTGCCGGGCGGCTCGGGCAGGGTGACCGCCGCGTAGGTGCGCCCGCTGGCGGCCTGGCGGCCGAAACGCACGCGGTAGGGCGGTTCGGGCGCGGCGCCGCGCACCTCGAGCACGATCTCGTGGGCGCCCGGCCCAATCCCGTAGCGGGGCAAAGCCTCTGCGCCCTGGGCCGTCCAGCGCTCGGCCAGCAACTGGCCCAGCCGGTAGGCGGCCTCTTCGAGGGTGACCGGGTTGGGCGGCGGCCCGGAGCTTTCGGCGGCCGCCCATTGCATGGGGCCGAGTCGAACCAACTTGCGCTCGCGGCCCTGGGCCCGCACCACGATGGCGGTCAGGTCGTTGGTGCTCACATTCCAGAGGCGGCGGTCGCGCAGTTCAAATGCCGCGCGCGGCAATCGAACCGGGTCCAGCGCCAGCACCACCGAGTTTTCCAGGGATCGGCGGGCATAAAACCGGTGATCGGCGGGCAGGCCGTAATCCACGCGCGCCAACACGGGGGCGGCCGTCTCGGCGGCGCTGGTGCGGGCGCCGCGCAGGAGGTACTGGCGACGGGGCGGGTCCAGGCCGTACGGGGCGAAGTCGGTGGCCACCTCGCGCGCAAAGCCCAGAAACTCCAGCCCGGCCATTTCGCTCAACGCCTCGAGCACCAACACCCGATCGGCCGGGGCGGAATAGGGTTCGACGATGCGCCAGTCCTCCCCGGGGCCGCGCTCGACGGCGAAGGCCTCGTCGGCCCGCACCTCCAGGCGCCTCACCTGCTCAAGCTCGAAGATCAGCAGGCGCCGGTCGCAGAAGTTGGTGAAGCCGTCGAACCAGGGGCGGAGCGGGGCGCCGGGCACCAGCACCACGTTCGAGTAGGTGGAGAGCCACACCGGCAGCAGGTCCGGCTGTTCGGCCGGGGGCCGGCCCAGGCGCAGGCTCAGCACTTCGTTGGTGCCCCGGGCGAAGATCAGTTCGCGTTGCGGGGGGGCCAGGCCGAACCGCTCGGCGTCGCTCACCGGCGGGTCGGCGGCGAAACCGACCACTCGCAGCAACTCCAACTGTTGGAGGAGGTGTTCGAGCAGGGCCTGGTTGGCGCGCAGGGGCAGGGGTTTGCTCAGCGTCCAGACGCGCGTGGCCGGATCGCGCACTGCCTCGAAACCGTTGGTCAGCGGCCGGACCTCCAACCGGTCAAAGGCCAGGCGGGAAAGGTCCACCAGGGTTGGGTCGCGCCAGGCATCGAACGAGGCGGGCAGGGCGGCGGGCAGGGCGGCATCCACCACCTCCAGCCCGTCCCGGCCCACGATTTGCACGAACACCTGGGCGCCCACGCTGGCGGGACGGCTCCAGAGCAGGGTCAGCGGCCCCGGGGCGCCGTCCAGCCGCAGGCTCAGGGCCGGCGGGGCCAGGCCGTAGGCGGCCAGGGCGTTGGTCTGGCGCAGGACCTCCCCGGCGGGGATGTGGGCGCGCACGGGCGCCTCGGCCAGGCGTTGGAGGAACCGGTCCACCGGCTCGGCCCGGGCCGGATACAGGAGCGGGGCGCGGAAGAACCACGTGTTGGTGCCGCGCTCCAGAATCACGGGGCGGTTGGTGCCCAGGCGGATTTCCAGGCGGTTGATCCCCCGCGGGTCCAGGCCGGGCAGCAGCCGGGCGGCCTCGGCCCGCCGCCGGGTGGTGGAGGGCGTGTGCCGCTCGAACAGCAGGATGAACAGGGCCAGGGCCAACGCCCCGCCGAGCAGCCATTGGGTGGTGCGCCAGTTCATCTCGTTGCGCCTCCGCGGGGTTATGCCCGCCGCCACCACCACACCAACCCGCCCGCGGCCAGGATCATCCCGGGCAGTGCCCCCAGCAGCAGCCAGCGCACGCGGGTCATCTGGGCGGGAGTGAGGGTGAGGCGATATTCGTGGAGCGGTCGGGCGGCCAGACCGGCCAGGTCGTGGGGGCGGTCCAGCAACCAGTTCACCGCCAGGCTGGCGAAATCGAGATTGGCGGCGCTGACAATCAGTTCGTTGCCCAGGAACAGGGATTCGCCCACCACCACCAGCCGCGCGGCCGCCAGGTCCGCCCCCAGGCCGGCGATGCCCCCGCGCTCCACCGCCACGGCCAGGGGCACGGCACCGCGCACGTCCCGGCCGGGCACGACCCGGGGCAGGCCCGCGGGGGTGATTTCGCTGGCGGTGTAGCCCTGGACGCTGGTGGAGAAAAGGACCTGGGCCCGCACCTCCGGGGGCGTGCCCGGCCCGGCGCGCGGGGCCACCGCACGGGCCAGGATCAGGTGCAGCCGCCGGTCGAACAGCGGGCTGGTGATGGGATGGGCGGCCAGGTTGGACAGGATGAGGTCGTTGCCGCGGATGGTGTGCGCCGGATCGAAGACGAAGGTGTCGCTGACCTGCACGCCCCAGGAGAGCAGAAAGTCCTCCAGGCCGGTGCGGGTGTGCCCGGCGCGGTAAAAGCTCAACAGCGCCAGCAGGCGGCCGCCCCGCTGGAGGTAGCGCTGGAGCTTGTCCAGTTCGGCGGGCATCCACGGGGAGCGCGGTCCGGCCACGATCAGCAAGGCGCAGTCCGGCGGCACGTCGTTGGTTCCGACCAGTTCGAGGGGCTGCACGGTCAGCCCTTTTTGCCGCAGCAGGCCGGCCAGGCGCGAGTAGCCGGTCAGCTTGTCGTCGTTTTCCGGGTCGTGCTCGCCGTGGCCGCGCAGGAAGGCGGCGCTCTGCCCCCCGGGTTGTTGCACCGCGGCCAGGGCGGCGGTGAAGAGCGCCTCGCCCTTGAAGCCGGAGCGCCGCACGGCGCCCTCCCCGGACCACAACGGGCCCAGGTCGTATTCGGAAAGCTCGGCCGCGCGCACGATGCGCGTGCGCGGACCGCTGGTGAAGATCACCAGGTCGGCCTCGCCGGAGGGGAGCTGGTGGCGCTGGGCGAGCAGCTCGGCCCGCCCGGGGTCGCGGCGGTAGTCCACATGTTCCAGCTTCAGGCGCGGGCAGGCGTAGGCGTATTCGGTCAGCAGCCCGTACACGGAGGGAAACAGGACATGGTCCCGGTCGAAGAGGACGGTCACGGCAACCTCGTTGGACTGCCGGGCCAGGACCTCGCGCGTGACCCGGGACAGCTCGAAGCGCGTGTCCACGGTCCAGTGCAGCCGCCGGTAGTGGCGGGCGGCCAGGTAATTGACCATGACCACGATGGCGCTCAGGGCGCCCACCGCCAGCAACACCTGGCCCGCGATCCGCAGGCGCCGGGCCGGGGAGAAACTGGGTTCGTCTGGGGCGGGGGGATTCATTTCACTTCCAGCGGCGGCTTTCCACCACCTTCACCGTCAGAAAGACCAGCCACGCCGTGAGGCTGAGGTGAAAGACCAGGGGCCGCGTGTCCACCACCCCGCGCACGAAGTCCTCCATGTGGGAGAGCAGCGACACGTGTCGGACCACCGCCGCCGACCAGTCCGTGCCCGCCCCGACGCTGGCGCGGAGGAAGCTCACCAGAAACAACGTCACCCCCAGCGCCAGGGCCAGCACCGCGGCCAGAATCTGGCTGCGGGTCAGCGCCGAGGCCAGACACCCCAGGGCCACGTACACCCCGCCCAGCAGCGCGATACCCAGCAAGGTGCTGGCCACCGGTCGCCATTCCAGCGGGTGGTGCTCGGGGATGTACTGGCGCACCACCCCCAGGCACAACAGCAGCGGCGCCCAGGTGACCAGGTAAAACACCAGCGCGGCGGTGAATTTGGCCAGCACCACCGCCGCGTCCCCCACCGGGGCGGTCATGAGCGTCTCGAAGGTGCCCGTGGCCCGTTCCTGGGCAAACAGCCGCATGGTGATCACCGGCGGGGCCAGCAACAGCACCAGCCAGAAGTACATCGTGTCGTAAAACACCTCGGTGAGCGGCGCGTTGAGCGCCTCGCCGTTGAAGGCCTCCAACAGGCTGATGAACCCCAGCCCGAGCAGAAACTGCGCCGCCGCCACCGTCACGTAGCTGCTGAGCGCGCCGGCGTACCAACCCAGCTCGCGGCGCACCAGAATGAAGTAGGGGCGCATGGCGTTCACTCCTCCGCTTCGGCGTCCGGGCGGGTCAACCGGAGGAAAATTTCCTCGAGCGTCTGCTGGCGGCGGGTCAGTTCCCGCAGGCGCCAACCCCGCTCCACCGCCAGCGCAAACAACCCCGGCCGCAGGTCGGTTTCCCCCCGCGGCGTCAGCACGCAGCGCACATAGCCATCGTCCGCCGGCGCGCATTCGAACCGGGCCACGTCCGGATGGGTTTCCCAGCAGGTCTGCAGCTCCGCGGGCGGGGCGGCGACCTCGAGCACCACTTCCCCCCCTGCGCTCAGCCGCTGCCGCAGGTTGGCCGCGGTGTCGGCGGCCAGGATGCGGCCCGCGAACATGATGAGCACCCGCCCGCACGTGGCCTCGATCTCGGGCAGGATGTGCGAGGAAATCAGAATGGTCCGCTCCCGGGCCAGGGACCGGATCATGTCCCGCACCGCGCGCAGTTGGTGCGGGTCCAGGCCGATGGTGGGTTCGTCGAGCAGGATCAACCGGGGTTCGTGCACCAGTGCGTCGGCCAGCCCCACCCGCTGGCGGTAGCCCTTCGACAGGGTGCCGATGATCTTGCCGGCCACTTCCGTCAGGCCGCACTGCTCGAGCACCGCGTTCACGCGGGCGCGGACGGCGGCGCCGCGCAGCCCCTTGAGCCGGGCGCGGAACCGGAGGTACTCGCGCACCCGCAGGTCCGGGTACAGCGGGTTGTTCTCCGGCATGTAGCCGATCAGGCGGCGCACCGCGTCCGCCTCCAGGAACACGTCCCGCCCGGCCACGCGCACGGTGCCGCTGCTGGCGGTCAGGTAACAGGCCAGGATGCGCAGGATGGTGCTCTTGCCCGCGCCGTTGGGGCCGAGCAGGCCGACCACCTCGCCGGGGCCGACCGTGAAGCTCACCTCCTGCACGGCCACCTGGCGGCCGTACCGCTTGGTCAGCGCGCGCACCTCGATCATCGGCGCGCCGTTCTGGGCGGGGTCAGCGGACATGGAGCGTGACCTGGCCGCGCTGGTGCAGGATCAACCGGCCGCTGCGCCGCGGCCACAGCAGATCCACCCGCACCGCGTCGCCGGGGGCGCGCGGGTAGAGGTGGCGCGCGGCGGCCACCAGGTCGTCCGGCACCTTGCCGTCCAGCGCCAGGAGGATTTGACCCCGCTCCAGGCCCGCCCGTTCCGCTTCCGAGCCGGCCTCCACCGCGGTGATGTACAGGCCCACCGGGGACATCAGCCCCAGCCGCGCGGCCTGGTCGCGGGTCAGCTCCTGCACCGTCAATCCGAGCTTTTGCCGGATGAGCGCCGCATTGAAGACCGTGGCCTCGCGCACCAGCCGCACGGTCAGTTGGAGGGGCGTGTTCCCGCGCCGCACCTCCAGGGGCACGTCGCGCCGGTCTCCCGCCGCCAGCAGGCGCTGGTTGAACTCGATGAAACCCGCGGGCGGCGCGCCGTCCACCCGCAGCACGTGGTCCCCCGCGCGCAAGCCGGCGCGTTGGGCCGGGCTGCCCGGCTCGACCGCCGCCACGATCAGGTCGCTGCCCGCCGGCCGCACCCGTGCACCGAACCACAGACGCTCGCGCTCGGGCGAAAACAACTCGGTGAGCGCTTCGGACACGCGCTTGATGGGGATGGCGAAGCCGATGCCCTGGCCCTCCCGGTACACGGCCACGTTCAGGCCGATCAGTTCGCCGCGCAGGTTGATGAGCGGGCCGCCGCTGTTGCCGGGGTTGATGGCCGCGTCGGTCTGCAACCAGTCCTCGATGCCCAGCGGCCCGCCCTCCTCGGCGGGACGCCGGCTCTTGGAGCTGAGGATGCCCTGGCTGACGGAGCCGCCCAGGCCGAACGGGTTGCCCAGGGCGAGCACCGTCTCGCCCAGCAGCAGGTCATCGTCCGCGGCGAAGCGCACCGCCTGGAAGCGCTCGCCCGGCCCGGCCTTGATCTTGAGCAGGGCCACGTCGCTGAGGGCGTTGCCGGCCACCCGCTCGGCCTCGTACACCCCGCCGCCGGCCTCCTCGGTGAGTTTCACCCAGATGCGGCTGGCCCGGCGCACCACGTGTTCGTTGGTCAGCAGGTAGCCCGTTTCGTCAATGATCACGCCCGAGCCCAGGCTGTACTGGGTTTCCGCCGGTCGGCGCCGGTAGTACGGCCCAAAGAACTCGCGCAACAGTTCCTCGAACGGGTCGCTTACCTCCACGATGGTCTCGGTGCCGATGTTCACCACCGCGGGCAGCACCCGGGCCACGGCCTCGACCGCGGGCGTGCGCCGCACGTCCGGCTCGGCGGCCCGGACCGCCGCCAGCACGGTCAGGACCGCAACCACCACGCCGCGCCGCCCCGCCGCCCAACCGAAACGCCCCCACGGAACCGATGACCAATTTTGCATGGATATATCCCGGGACCCCCGGAACACCGGCGGCCACGGGGAGGATGTGACACCGCACTTGACTTAGCAGAGGCCCCGCCGGAAAAGCAACGCCAAGGTGCAACCCTGCCCGCCCGGCTGGTATGAACGCTGGCGCGCCGCGCCGCGAGACGCGACGTTGCGCGAGACGGATGCATCCACACCCCCCGCCGAAAGCCTGCTCCAACGCATCTGGGCCCACCAACGCCTGCGCCGCGAGGCGATGGCCACGTTCGACGGCCGGCCGCTGATCGTTCTTCACCCCGGCTTCCCCAACCCCGAAGCCGGGCCCGACTTCCGCGACGCCCTGCTCCAGTTCGGCGCGGAGTCGC
This sequence comes from uncultured Verrucomicrobiae bacterium, assembly GCA_937946835.1. Classification (GTDB taxonomy): domain Bacteria; phylum Verrucomicrobiota; class Verrucomicrobiia; order Limisphaerales; family J093; genus DSVZ01. The sequence goes on from CALFAV010000005.1 coordinate 157,371, forward strand.
CCGTGACCGGGGACGTGGAGGTGGACACGCGCCCGGCGGCCTGGCGCCAACACGGCCACGACCGCAACCCGGCCTTCCGCAACGTACGACTGCACGTGGTCTGGAGCACGCGCCCGGCCGAAGCCCTCGCCCTGCCCACCCTGGTCCTGGAACCGCTGCTGGACGCCCCGCTGGAACAACTCGAGGACCAGCTCGGCGCCACCGAACTGAGCGAGTTCCCGGCGGCGTGGCGTGGCGCTTGTGCCGGGCCGCTCGCTCTGTTGCCCCCCGCCACCCTCGCTGCCCTGCTCGAGCAGGCGGCCGGCACACGGCTCCGTCTCAAAGCCGCCCGCTTCGCCGCCCGCGCCCGGCAGGTCGGCTGGACCCAGAGCCTTTGGGAGGGCCTGTTCACCGCGCTGGGTTACAAGCACAATGTCTGGCCCATGCGCCGGCTGGCGGAACTGACCGACCGCGTGCTGAGCGACCCGGAGACGCGTCCACCCGCCCCGTTTGAAATCCAGGTCCGGCTCCTCGGTCTGGCCGGCCTGCTCCCCGACCAACCCACCCGGCGCCGCGCCGAAAACGACGCCTGGCTGCGCCGGGCCTGGGACCTGTGGTGGCGTTGGCAGGCGGGCGTGGCCGACTGCACCCTGCCCCGCAGCGCCTGGCGCCTGCACGGCACCCGGCCGGCCAATCATCCCCAACGCCGCCTGGCCCTGGCCGCTCACTGGCTGGCCACGCCGGACTGGGCCGGGCGCTGGCCCGCCTGGCTGCGCACCGCCGAGGACCCCCGCCGCGCCGTGGCCGAGCTGGAGCGTGGGTTGCAGCCCGGCCCCGATCCCTTTTGGGAACGGCATTGGACCCTGACCGGCGCGCCCCTGGCCCGGCCCCTCCCGCTGCTGGGCGCCGCGCGGGCCACCGACCTGGCCGTCAACGTCCTCCTGCCCTGGCTGCGGGCGCGCGCGGACACAGGGGCCGACCCCGCCTGGACGGTAAAGGCCGAACGCCTCTACCTGGCCTGGCCCGCCGCCCAGGACAACGCCCGGCTGCGACTGGCCCGCACCCGCCTGCTGGGCGGACGCCCCTGGCCGCGACCGCTCCGCGCCGCCCTGCAACAGGGGGTGCTGCAAATCCTGGGCGACTTCTGCGCCGCCTCGAACGCCCGCTGTGACGGCTGCCGGTTCCCGGAATGCGTGCGCCGTCTGGCCGCCGGGGAAGGTGAGTCGGGCACCGCCCCCACCGGGGCCAGCCCCTCCTGATTTATGTCCCGGACCATTGACGTGTTGGGCCTCGGCTGCACCGCCGTGGATGAGCTGCTGTTTGTGCCGCGGTTTCCCGATCCGGATACCAAACTCCGGGTGAACCGCCGCGAACGGCACTGCGGCGGACTGACCGCCACCGCCCTGGTGGCCGCGGCCCGACTGGGCGCGCGCACGGCCTACGCCGGCACGCTCGGCCCGGACCCGGACTCGGCGTTTGTCCTCGAGACCCTCGAGCGCGCCGGCGTGCAAACCCGCTGGGTGGTGCGCCGGGCGGACCGCCGGCCGGTCCGGTCGGTCATCCTTGTGGAGGCTCGGACCGGCGCCCGCACGATCCTTTACGACGTGAGCGGGGCGGTGGGGGCGGACGCGCGCCGGCCCGCGGCCGACCTGATCACGCGCAGCCGGGTGTTGCTGGTGGACGGCTGGGGCATGCCCGGCCAACTCCGCGCCGCCCGCCTCGCCCGCCGCGCGGGTGTGGCCGTGGTGGGAGACCTGGAGTCCTTTGACCGGCCGCGCTTCGAGGAGTTGCTGGCCCTGGCGGACCATCTGATCGTCTCGGAGGACTTTGCCCGTCGTTACACCGGCGCGGCGGACGCCTCGGCGGGCGCACGCAAACTCTGGCGCGACGACCGCGCGGTGGTGGTGGTGACCTGTGGTGCGCGCGGCGGTTGGTGGCTGGCGGCGGGAATGACCGGGCCGCGGCATTATGCCGCCTTTCAGGTGAAGGCGGTGGACACGACCGGCTGCGGCGACGTCTTTCACGGGGCTTACGCGGCGGCGCTGGCCCGGGGGCTGCCCTTGGAGGAACGCCTGCGCGTGGCCGCGGGGGCGGCCGCTTTGAAGGCCACCCGGCCCGGGGGTCAGGCCGGCTGCCCCACCTGGGCGACGGTGCGGCGGTGGTTGCGCCGGGTTTGAACCGGGTTTGCCCGCGCGTCCGGGCCGCGCACGGGGGGTGCCGCGGACTACCGGGACAGGCGGCCGGTGGTCAGTTCGCGCACCAGGCGATCGGCCCGGTACACGCGGCGCAGGGCCTCGAGAATGCCGCGGCTGTCCACGCTGATGCTGCGGGCCAGGGTGTCGTCATAGGCGAAGTCCAGCACCAGCGAGTGGATGTTGCCGTCGAAGATCACGCCCACGAATTCACCGGCGCGGTTCACCACCGGGCTGCCGGAGTTGCCGCCGATGATGTCGTGGGTGCCCACGAAATTCAGCGGGGTGTTCAGGTTCAGCGCCCCTTTGCGCCGGCGCCACAGCTCGGGCAGGTCAAAGGGCGGGCGTTCCCTCATCTCCGCGGCGCGCTGGTACAGGCCGCCCAGGGTGGTCCACGGCGGCAGGCTGCGGCCGTCTTCTGCGTAGCCGCGCACGGTGCCGTAGGCCAGGCGGAGGGTGAAGGTGGCATCCGGGTAGGTACCGGTGCCCTGCACGGCGAAGCGCGCGCGCGCCAGGACGGCGTGGGCCTGGCGTTTGCGCTCGTCCTGCACCTCGACGGTCCGGCGCACGGCGCGGGCTTCCGCATCCACCAGCCGGGCCAGTTCGATCAGGGGGTCGGCGGCGGCCGCCACGGCGTCGGCGCCGCCCTGGTAGAGTTGGCGCCGCACCGCCACGTCGCGCACGCGGGTGCCGGCCACCAGCGCGGCGGCGCGGGCGCGGGGGGATTGGCCGGCCAGGACCTGTTGCACCAGGGGGTCGCGCGCGCCGAGTTTTTCAGCCAGAAAGGTGAGGGAGTCGGCCAGGGTGAGGGTTTCGAGGTCTTCGTAGATGGGCTTGGTTGAGAACAGCTCCAGTTCGAGCGACTCGCGGTTCGAGTCGCGAAACTCCGGCAGGCGTTCGCCGTTGGGTTTGGGGCGTTCCTCGCCGGCGCGCAGCAGGGTGCGGGCGAGGCGGAAGCACTCGGCGTCAAAGGCGTGACCGGCCTCGAGCAGGCGGTAACGCAGGGCCACGGCCGCGATGGCCTGTTGGGCGGCGGCGATTTGCTCGAAGGCGGCGGCGACCTCGCGTTCCTCGGGGCGCCCGGCCACGGCGGCCTTGAACGCGGTTTCGGCCTGTTGTTTGGCCGCCAGGAAGCGCGGGTCCATCAGCCCGGCCAGGCCGCCGTCGCGGGCCTTGCGGCTGTTTTGCACCCCGAAGAGGTCGTCCTTGGCGCGGCGGGCATTTTCCTCGCGGCGGGCGCTCCAGGCGCTGAGCAGCACCTCGCGCCGTTTGAGCCACTCGAGGGTGTAGGGGAACTGCACGTCGCGCAGGTACTCGAGTTCGGCCACGGTGAGCAGGCGGCTGGTGCGGCCGGGATGGCCGGTGACAAAGGTCAGTTCGCCGTCCGCCACGCCGGTGCGGGACCAGCGCAGGTGGTGCGGCACGCGCGCGGGGTGGCCGTCCTCGTACACGCGGAACAGGCAGATGTCCAGGACGTGGCGGGGGTACTCGAAGTTGTCGGGGTCGCCGCCGAAAAAGGCGATCTGCTGCTCGGGGGCGAAGACCAGCCGCACGTCGGTGTAGCGCTTGAACCGGTACAGGTGGTAGGCGCCGCCCTGGTAGAGCGTGACCACGTCGCTGCGCAGGCCGGTGCGCTCCTGCGATTCCTTCTCGATGGCGGCCATGACGGCGCGCCGGGCCTGGAAGGCCGCTTCGGGCGAGGCGCCCGCGGGCACGGCGGCGTTCACCCGCTCGGTCACGTCTTCGATGCTCTGGAGCACGTTCAACTCGAGGTCCACGCACCGAACCTCGTCCTCGGGGCGCCGGGCGTAAAAGCCGTCCCGGAGGTAATCCTTCTGGGGGGTGCTGAGCTTTTGGAGGGCGTCGGCGCCGACGTGGTGATTGGAAATGATCAGGCCGTCCTCGCTGACGAACGAGCCGGAACCGCCGCTGTTGAAGCGGACCGAGGCCTGCATGAGATGCTCCAGCCAGGGGTCGGTGAGCTCGAAGCCGTAGGTTTGGCGGATCAGTTCGCGGGGCGGGGCGTTGAACAGCCACATGCCCTCGTCGGCGCGCGGGGCGAGCGGGGCAAGAAGGGAAGAGCCGAGGCAACAGGCCATGAGCAACCGGGGTGGGGTGAACATCGAATTCATGTGGTGCGCACGCCGACCGCGGCGGCCGGCGGCCCGAAGATGGAGGGGCGGTCGCCATTTTCAAATCGGAAAATCCCCACCGGGCGCCCGCCAGGGCGCATCAGGGTCCCGACGGGCCGGCGGATGCGCTCGGGGCGGCCCGCGACGCGGGCCGGCCGCGCCGGGCGGGCCGCCCATTGGGCATCCGGCGCGGGCGGGGGCGGGAAACCCGCCGAGCCCGGCAGCCTCGGAGCGCCGCCGGTGCGGCTTGACCGGGGTTGCCCCCGGCGTTAGGACGCCGGCGACATGGACGTGCTGACGCTCTCGCGCCTCCAGTTCGCGGCAACGGTGTCGTTTCATTACCTTTACCCGCCGCTGAGCATCGGGCTGGGCGTGGCCCTGGTGATCATGGAGGCGTTGTGGCTGCGCACGGGCAATCCCCTCTACCACCAGATGGCGCGGTTCTGGACGCGGATTTTCGCGCTGACGTTTGCGCTGGGCGTGGCCACGGGCATCGTCATGGAGTTCGAGTTCGGCACGAACTGGGCGGCCTACTCGCGGTTTGTGGGCGACGTGTTCGGCAGCGCGCTGGCCGCGGAGGGCATCTTCGCGTTCTTTCTGGAATCGGGTTTCCTGGCGGTGCTGTTGTTCGGCTGGGACAAGGTCAGCCGCGCGATGCATTTTTTTGCCACCTGCATGGTGTGTTTGGGCGCGCATTTCAGCGCCATCTGGATTGTCGTGGCCAACTCGTGGATGCAGACCCCCGCGGGCTATCACCTCGTACAAACGCCCGGCGGTCCGCGGGCCGAAATCACCGACTTCTGGGCGATGGTGTTCAACCCCTCCTCGATGGAGCGGCTGTTTCACGTGCTGTGCGGCTGCTGGCAGGCCGGGGCGTTTCTGGTGGTGAGCGTGGCCGCGTGGTATCTGCTCAAGCAGCGGCACTTCGAGTTCGCCAAGGCCTCGATGCGCGTGGGGCTGGGCCTGGGGCTGGTGGCGTCGGTGCTCTCGCTGGTCAGCGGCCACGAAAGCGCGCGGGGCGTGGCCCGCAACCAACCGGCGAAGCTCGCGGCCTTCGAGGGGCTGTTTGAAACAACCCCCAACGCGCCGTTGGTGCTCTTCGGTTGGGTGGACGAGAAAAACGAGCGCGTCCTTGGGCCGAGAATTCCGGGCCTGTTGAGCTACCTGACGCACGGGGAGGTGAACCGGCCGGTCACCGGCCTGCGGGAATTTCCCCCGGAAGATCGTCCGCCGGTGCAACGGGTGTTCCAGCTTTATCACCTGATGGTCGCGATCGGGCTGGGGATGATTGCCGTGTCGGTGCTTGGCTCGTTCCTGTGCTGGCGGGGAATTTTGTTCCGGCATCGGTGGATGCTCGGGGTGCTGGTGTTGTCGGTGCTCGGGCCGCAAATCGCCAACCAGGCCGGCTGGTTCGCCGCCGAGATGGGCCGCCAGCCCTGGATCGTGTATGGCCTGATGCGCACGGCCGAAGGGCTTTCGCCGAACGTGTCGGCCCACGCGGTGCTGGGGTCGCTGGTGCTGTTCACGTTCATCTACCTGCTGCTGTTTGCGGTGTTCGTGTATCTGCTCAACGACAAAATCCAGCACGGGCCGGACGCGGCGGATTTGGTGCCGAGCGGCAAGCTGGCGCTGCCAACCAGGGCTTGAAAGCGCGAATGGACACAAACGAACTGCGCAAGGCAAGAAGGCGAAAGGACCGGGCTGTCACGCCGGCGGGAAGCCTGCCGTGTCGCGGATTGATAATCCGCGAGCCGTGGAAGCCGGCGGGGGTGTGGCGGGCCGGCCGCCGCGAGACGGCCGATCGGCAATCCATGCCACCGCCACGCCATGCGGCCACGTCCTGCCAGCCGGTGTTCTCTTTCGCCGGAAGGGCAGTGGCCAGGTTTCGCGCAGCGTCGGGAGCCGCAGCGATTGCGATTGATTTCGCGTCATGAACATCGAGTGGCTTGATCTGAACACCGTCTGGTTCGTGCTGGTGGGCGTGCTGTTCACCGGCTACGCGATGCTCGACGGCTTTGATCTGGGCGTGGGCGCGCTGCACCTGTTCACCAAGACCGACGAGGAACGCCGGCTGATGCTCAACAGCATCGGTCCGGTCTGGGACGGCAACGAAGTGTGGCTGGTGACCGGGGGCGGGGCGTTGTTCGCGGCCTTTCCCGAGGTGTACGCGACGGTGTTTTCGGGGTTTTACTTTGCGTTCATTCTGCTGCTGGTGGCGCTGATTTTCCGCGCGGTGGCCATCGAGTTCCGCAGCAAGCAGCCGATGCGCTGGTGGCGGCAGATGTGGGACGTGAGCTTTGCGGCGGGCAGCGTGCTGTCGAGCTTCCTGATCGGCGTGGCAATGGGCAACATTGCCTGGGGCATTGCGCTGGACGAAAAGCACGAGTTCGCCGGGAGTTTTTTCGATCTGCTGCACCCGTACGCGCTGCTGCTGGGGGTGACCACGGTGGCGTTGTTCATGATGCACGGGGCGATTTACGCGCTGATGAAAACCGAGGGACCGTTGCACGAAAAGCTGCGGGGCTGGATCAACCACACCATCATCTTCTTCATCATCTGCTACGCGATCACCACCATGGCCACGCTCCTGTACGTGCCGCACATGGCGGCGCGGGTACGGGCCAACCCGTGGCTCTTCAGCATCGCGCTGGTGAACATGCTCGCCATCGCCAACATCCCCCGCGAGGTGACCCGGCGGCGCGACGGGCGGGCGTTCATTTCCTCCTGCGTCGCGATGCTGGCGCTCATGACGCTCTTCGGGCTGGAGATGTATCCGCACCTGATCCTGAGCAATCCCAACCCGGAACACAGCCTGACGATTTACAACGCGGCCTCGTCTCAAAAGACCCTGGGCATCATGCTCATCATTGCACTGATCGGCGTGCCGCTGGTGCTCGCCTACACGGTGAGCATCTACTGGATTTTCCGCGGGAAGGTGCGTCTGACGCCCCTGAGCTACTGAAGCCGGCCCGCGGGGGACGGGCCTTTGAGAAAAAGGGGCCAAGCGCGCCCGAGGTGGGAAGACTTTGCGAGGAAGAAATGGCGGGAGCGGCGGGGCTCGAACCCGTAACCTCTGCCGTGACAGGGCAGCGCTCTAACCAATTGAGCTACGCCCCCGCGGAGCACGGTCACGCTAAGCAGGGCGGCCGGCGGCGTCAATGGCGAATTCGCCAGCCCCCGACCGGTCCGGAATTTGGTGGAGCGACCGGCCGCCCGGCGTTAAAACCACGCTCATGAAAGCCTGCCTTTCCCGTCGCGCCTTTCTCAAGTCCGGCGCCGCCACCGCCCTGGTCCTGCCCCAAATCCTTCCGGCCCGCCTGCGGGGCGCCGCCGCCCCGAGCAACCTCATCACCGTGGGGTTCATCGGCACCGGCGAACACGGCACCGGCTGGAACCTGCGGCGTTACCTCGAACTGCGCGAGCTGTGCCGCGTGCTCGTGGTGTGCGACGTGGACGGCGCCCGGATGCGCCGCGCCAAGGAGATCGTGGACGAGCAGTACCAAAACCGCGATTGCGCCCTGACGAAGGATTTCCGCGAGGTCCTGGCCCGGAAGGACATTGACGCCGTGATGATCTCCACGCCCGACCACTGGCACACGCTCATGAGCGTGCTGGCCGTGCGTGCCGGCAAGGACGTGCAGTGCGAAAAACCCACCCTTAGCATTGACGAGGGCAAGATCCTCATCCGCGAGGTGCGCCGCCACCACCGGGTGTTCCAGACCAGCACCGAGGACCGTTCGATCCCGGTGTACCACCGCATGGCCGAGCTGGTCCGCAACGGCCGCATCGGCCGCGTCCAGCGCGTCGAGGTCATCCTGCCCAGACAGCCCAACGTCCCGGGCGATCCCACGCCCCAGCCGGTGCCGCCGGACCTGGACTGGGAGATGTGGCTCGGGCCGGCACCGTTTGCGCCGTACACCAGGGACCGCGTGCACTTCAACTTCCGCTGGATCGAGGACTACTCCGGCGGGATCATCTGCGACTGGGGCACGCACCTGTTCGACACCGCCCAGTGGGCGCTGGACGTCGAGCGCAGCGGGCCGGTCGAGATCGAGGGCACCGGCACGTTCTGGAGCGGCGGCCTGTACAACACGGTCAAGGACTACGACGTGACCTTCCGCTACGCCAACGGCGTGGTCATGACCTGCCGGCCCGGCAACCCCAGCATCCGGTTCATCGGCACCGACGGCTGGGTGGGCAACACCGGCTGGCGGGGCGAACTGGAGGCCAGTTCGGACGCCATCAAAAACGCCCGCCTCGGCCCGGACGAAATCCGCCTCTACACCAACCCGCAGGGCGAACACCACGACTTCCTCCAGTGCGTGAAGAGCCGGAAAGACCCGTACTTCCCCGTGGACATCGGGCACCGGGTTTCGACCGTGTGCCACCTGGCCAACATCGCCCTCAAGCTGGGCCGCAAGCTGCGCTGGGACCCGGTGAAGGAGGAATTCCTCGGCGACGAAACGGCCAACGAGCTGCGGAAGGTCCGCCCCATGCGCCCGCCGTGGACGCTGGAGGGATAACGCTCATCAAGCCACCGGGTGGCAAAGAGCCGGACCAAAGTCTCGAGCCATGAAAAAGCTGCTGCCGTGGATGCTGGCGATCTCGGGCCTGGGAATGGATGCGGCGAGCAATTCGGTGCTGGAACGGGCCGCCCGCGGCATCGAGCAGCACCGCAAGGGCGAGGCGGTCCTGGGGTTCCGTTGGCCCGACGGCCGGCCGGCGGCGGGGCCGGCGGTGGAGGTGCGCCAGACCGCCCATGAGTTCCGTTTCGGCAATGTCTTCCGGCCGCGGCACTACACCAACGCGCTGTACCGGGAACGGTTCAAGGAGCTGTTCAACTTTATCTCCCTGCTGGAGTTCAACTGGGGCCAGTACGAGCCGGAGGAGGGCCGGCCCCGACTCGCCGGCCGCATGGACTTCATCAACGGCTGGTGCCGGGAAAACGGCTTCACCCGCCTCTACGGCCACATGCTCGTGTGGACGCCGCAGCGGCAGGACCAGTCCGGTTCGCTGTTGCCGGCCTGGCTGTTCAACTACGAACCGGGTGAGCGCACCGCCCAACTGCGCCGCCGCATCGAGCGTGAGGTGCGTGACTACCGCGAGGTGGACATGGTCTGGGACGTGGTCAACGAGGCCATTCACTGCCGGGTTTGGGGCGCCTGGGACAAGCCCGGCTGGGTGGACGAGCCCCTCCCGGAGGTCGTGCCCTACGTGAACAACGCGCTGGCCCGGGCGCACGCGGCCAATCCCAACGCCCGCCTGCTCAGCAACGACTACCGGGTGATCCCGCGCGGGCATTACCGCGAACGTTACGTGGACCTGATTCGACGCCTTCAGCAGGCTGGCGCGCCGTTGCACGCGGTGGGCATCCAGGCGCATGAGCCGGACCGGGGCGCGTACTGGTTTTCGCCGGAGGAAATCTGGGAGGCGTGCGAGGTCTTCGGGACGCAGACCGGCCTGCCGATTTACTTCACCGAGTTCTGGTACACTTCCGACCCCGGCCGCGCCCTCACCGGCCCGTACCGCCAGGGCAACTGGAGCCCGGAGCGGCAGGCGGAAGCCATCGAGGAGTTTTACCGCATCGCCTTCGGGCATCCGGCGGTCGAGGCCATCATTTACTTCGGCCTGGCCGACGCCGACCCGCCGGGTTATCCCAACGTCTGTCTGCTCGACGAACAGTATCGGCCCAAGCCGGCGTGGGAGCGATTGCGCCGGTTGATCCATGAGGAATGGAGCACACGCCTGCGCGTGGCGACCGACGCCGGGGGCACGGTGCGTTTTCGCGGGTTCCACGGGCAGTACGAGGCGCGCGTCCGGGAAGCCGGGCGAAGCTGGCGTTTTACCTTTGACCTCAAACGCGGGCAGCCGGGACGGCACGAGTTCGCGCTGGGCAACCCGGAGACCGCGCCTGTTCGTTGACCGGCTTTTTCGGATCGGATCCAGAATTGCACCCGGCGATGAAACCGACCCGCCTCGATTTGCTCAATCGCCGCGCGCGTCCCGGACGCCAACCGGGACTGCGGGTGGCGCACAGTTGCCTGAGTGGCCTGGCCGCGCTGTTTGTGGGCGCCGCTCTGCCCGCCCTGACCTCGGTCAGCCCGCCGCGCGAGCGCATTCCGCTCGATGGCCAGTGGCAATTCCAGATGGATCACGCCGACCTGGGCGAAAAGGACGGCTGGCATTTACCCGTGCAGGACCATACGGCCTGGGGTCGTGTGGCGGTGCCGCGCGCCTGGGACCTGTACGAAACCGCGCTCTGGGGCTACGAGGGGCTGGGTTGGTATGTGCGGGAGTTGCCCGGCGAACTGGCCCGGCCCGGCCGGGTGCAAATCCTGCGCTTCGAGCGTGTCAACTACCACACCAAGGTCTGGCTCAACGGAGAGCTGCTCGGCGAAAACCGCGACGGTTGGATGCCCTTTGAGTTCGACGTGACCGGTCGCCTGCACCCCGACCGGAGCAATCGCCTGGTCCTGCGGGTGGACAATCGGCCGCGCCCCGAGTGGCTGCCCGGCGGCACGCGCATCGAATGGATCCAGTACGGCGGCATCCTCGGGCCGGTGACGCTGGAGAACCGGGCCGACACCCACGTGGCCGACCTGACCCTCGTGGCCCTTTCGCCCGACGTGCGTTGCTCGGTCACGATTACCAGCCGGGTTGAGCAGCCGGTGCAATTGCGTCTGCGCGTGGATGGCGTTGAGGCCGTCACGAACCTGGCCGTCCGGCCGGGTGTGCTGACGACGCTCCCGTTGATTCTGAAGTTGAACGCCCCGCGCTGGTGGTCGCCCCAAACCCCGCACCTGTACCTGCTCGAGGTGGAACTCCGGTCGGGTGACGTCGTGCTGGACCGGCTCGCCGAGCGCTTCGGGTTGCGCCGCATCGAGGTCGCCGGCCGGCAAATTCTTCTCAACGGCGAGCCCATCCATCTCCGCGGGGTCAACCGCTACGATGAGTACGCGCCCTACGGACCAACCCCACCCCGGTCACGGGTGGTGGAGGACCTGCAGGCCATGCGGCGCGCCGGGGTGAACGCCGTCCGGGTCCACTACCCGCAGTCGCCCGAACTGATCGCCCTGTACGACGAGCTGGGGTTTCTCCTGATCGAGGAGTTGCCCATCAACTGGTGGCAGTTGCATCCGCACGGGGCCGGCACGTCCGAGAACGACATCCGCGAACCCGCCCTGGCCACGCTCGAGCGCATGATCCGCCGGGATAAGAACCATCCCTGCCTGGTCATTTGGAGCATGGCCAACGAAAGCCCCACCGATACCCCGCTGGGCATCCGCACCATGCGGACGCTGATCCGCCGGACCCGCGAGCTGGACCCCACGCGCCTGGTGACCTTTGTGGCCTCGCACGGGGACCTGCGCCGACATGTGGCCTTTGCGGAAGCGGACCTGGTGGGCGCCAACGTCTATGCCGGCACCTTGCACGCGCCAATTGCCAACCGACTGGCCGAGGTCGAGGACCGCGTTTACCGCGCCACGCGGGAGTATCTCCGAGAGGCGGTCCGGGCCTTTCCGGACAAGCCGCTGGTGGTCACCGAATTCGGCACCAAGGGCGTGCGCGGGCTGCGGGGCGACGCGCTGTTTACGGAAGACCTCCAGGCCGAATGCATCCGTGCCACCTGGCGGGCCATCCGGGAAAACGCCGATGTGGCCGGTGGCATTTTGTGGTGTTGGGCGGACTACTACCACCGCCGGGACTTTATCGAGTACGCCGCCTTCGGGCCTTACGGCGTCGTCACCGTGGATCGAAAGCCCAAGCGGGCGCTGGAGACCTTGACCGAACTGTTTACCAGCGCTTCGAGGTGAGCAGAACACAGCGAACCCCGAAGCCGTACTGGGGAAAAGATTGGCTGCCCGACTAGGATTTGAACCTAGACAAACAGATCCAGAGTCTGCTGTGCTACCGTTACACCATCGGGCAACCGGCGCACCGTCCACCCTAGGCCAAGCCCCCGGTCAGTCAAGCCGCCATAAACCTGCCCCGCCCCGCGACGCGCCCCACCGCGCGGCACCCCGGCCGCCGCGGCGCGGCGAGCCGGGCGCCCACCTGAGAAGGAATCCACTGCGCCCACCTCGGTTGCGCCGGAGCAGGCCGCGCGTTACGCCGGCCCCCGGTCAAACCATTTGCGCCGCTCCGGCCGCCGGCTACACTCGCCGCACGATGGCTGATGCACCTTCTTCTTCCGGAGCCGGCCTGACCTGGCTGGCCTTTGCTCTGATGACCGTGATTTGCTGGGGTGTGTACGGCGTGTTCCTGCACACCGGGCAGGTGGCCATGCAGGACCCGGTCAACGGCCGTTACAAGGCCTTCCTGTTTGTGGGCCTGGCATACTTCCTCACGGCCGTGCTGGCGCCGCTGGCCCTGTTACTGGCCAAGGGCGCGGCTTTCACCGGATACACCCCCCGAGGGATGTGGTGGTCGCTGCTGGCGGGTATCGTGGGTGCCGCGGGCGCCTTCGGCGTCCTGCTGGCCTTCGGCGCCAAAGGCACGCCCGCGGTGGTGATGTCCATCGTCTTCGCCGGCGCCCCGGTGGTGAATGCGGGGTACTCGCTGCTCCTGCACCCTCCCGCCGGGGGCTGGGGTTCGATCAAGTGGCCGTTTTACCTGGGCATTGCCCTGGCCGCACTGGGCGGATGTTTGGTGACCTACTTCAAACCCGCGCCGGCCCCGGCCAAACCCGCCGCGGTCCAGGCCGCCCCGCACACCCCGGCAGCAGCGGCCCGGTCCTGACCATGCCCGCGGCGGGCTTTCCCACCCGGGCCGCGCTCCGGGCGGCGCAACGGGAGCGGTTGCGCGCGTTGCTGGGGATGGTGCGCGCGGGCAACGCCTTTCACCGCGCCCGACTGGACCCGCTCGGCGATGCGGTCTGGCAGCCCGCCTCCCTGGAGGATTTCTGCCAACGCGTGCCGCTCACCACCAAGGCGGAACTGGTCGCCGACCAGCGCGCCCACCCGCCCTTCGGGACCAACCTCACCCACCCGCTCGAGCACTACACGCGGTTTCACCAGACCAGCGGCACCACCGGCACACCGCTGCGCTGGCTGGACACCCCCGAAAGCTGGGAGGCGTTGGTGGCCTGCTGGACCGAGGTCTTCCACGCCGCGGACGTGGGGCGGGGCGACCGCGTGTTCTTCGCCTTTTCCTTCGGGCCGTTCATCGGGTTCTGGATGGCGTTTGAGGCCGCCGAGCGGCTGGGGTGCCTGTGCCTGCCCGGGGGGGGCCTGAACAGCGTGGCGCGACTGCGCGCCCTGCTCGACCTGCAGGCCACGGTCCTGTGCTGCACGCCCACCTACGCCCTGCACCTGGCCGAGACGGCCGCGCGGGAGGGCCTGGACCTGCGCCGCGGCGCCGTCCGCCGACTGCTGGTGGCCGGCGAACCCGGCGGCAGCGTGCCCGCCACCCGCGCGCGGCTGCAAGCCGCCTGGCCCGGCGCGCGCGTGGCCGATCACCACGGCATGACCGAGGTCGGCCCCGTGACCTACGAGTGCCCGGCGCAGCCGGGCGTGTTGCACGTGATGGAACACGCCTTCCTGGCCGAGGTGCTGGACCCGGCCACCGGCCGGCCGGTCGCGGCGGGGCAACGCGGCGAACTGGTGCTCACCACCCTGCTTCGCTCCGGCTCGCCCCTGTTGCGCTACCGCACGGGCGACCTGGTGCAACCGCGCTTTGCCCCCGAGCAAACCGAGGTCCCGCCCTGCGCCTGTGGCCGGGTCGAGCTGGCCCTCGAAGGCGGCATCCTGGGCCGGGTGGATGACATGGTGATCGTGCGCGGGGTGAATGTGTACCCGAGCGCGGTGGACGAGGTGGTGCGGCGGTTTCCCGACGTGGTCGAATACCAGGTGCAGGTGCGGCAATCGGCGGGGTTGGCCGAGCTGACGCTGGAGATCGAGCCGACGCCGGACTGTACCGATCCGGCCGGGCTGGCGGCGCGGGTGCAGGCGGAGCTGCAGGCGGTGTTTGCGCTGCGCGTGCCGGTCACTTTCGTGCCGCCGGGGACGCTGCCCCGCTTCGAGCTGAAAGCCCGCCGGTGGGTGAAGTTGTAAACGCGAGGCAACCGCGGTGGGCGGGGCCAGAGTCACCGCGACGTCGCGCCGCCGCCTTGCCCGGCGAAACAGGGCTGCCGCCGGCAGGGGTGTCGCCGGTACGGCTTGTGGGTGCAAGTTCTGTCCGGGGCGAACTCCGGCAATCCCCGCCAGCCGCCGCTTGCCGCGCCCGGGGCCGGTCGTTAGGGTCCGCCCGTGGTCCGGACCGAATTCAACACCACTCCCTGCGGCGACCGCCGGCCAGGGGCCCGGCGCGGCTCGCGACAGTGGCCCCGCCGGATTGGCAAACGCCCGGACCCGGGACGGCACAGTTTTTTGCCCCTCGCCCCAAGCTGCCGGCATGAGGGCAAGCGGCCGGGTGTTGAAAATCGCTGACCGGTAACGCAACTCACGGCATGACCAGGCTCGTCATTGTCGGTGCCAGGGGTCGCATGGGCCGGATGCTGCTGGCCTGCGCGGCGCGTCAGCCCGAACTGGAAGTGGTCGGCCAGGTGGATCAGGGCGATGACCCCGCCCCGGTGGTGCCGGCCGCGGACGTGGTGATTGATTTCAGCGCGCCCGAGGTTACGCCCGCACTCGCCGCGCTCTGCCTCCGGCACGGCAAGCCCCTGGTCATTGGGACCACCGGCCACACGGAGGCGCAAAAGGCCGAGCTGCGCGCGTGTGCGGCGCGCCTGCCCGTGGTGTGGTCGGCCAATTATTCGACCGGGGTGAACCTGTTGTTCTGGCTCACGCGGCGAGCGGCCGAAATTCTCGGGGCGGACTACGACCTCGAGATTGTGGAAATGCACCACCGGCACAAAAAGGACGCCCCCAGCGGCACCGCCGTGCGGCTGGCGGAAATCCTGGCCGCGGCCCGCGGGGTCGCCCTCGAGGCGGCGCTGCGCCACGGCCGGCGGGGATGGGTGGGCGAACGCTCCCCCGCCGAAATCGGCCTGCACGCGATTCGGGGCGGCGACGTGGTGGGCGAGCACACGGTCATTTTTGCGGCCGCGGGCGAGCGCGTCGAACTCACCCACAAGGCCTCCAGCCGGGAAACCTTTGCCCTGGGCGCGCTCCGCGCGGCCCGCTGGGTGGTGGGCCGGCCGCCCGGCCTTTACGACATGCAGGATGTGCTGGGGCTGAAGTGAAGTCCGGGTCCGCAAGTCCGCGCCCTCCGGCCCCCGGGTCCGGCAACCCGCCTGCCCCCCGCCCGGCCAACTGCTCCCTGCCAGGGACGGCGGAGACCGCCCCCCTGGCCGTGATCGGCCTGGGATCAAACCTGGGCGACCCGGCCGCACTCCTGCGCGCCGCGATGGACCGGCTGGAAACCTGGAGCGCCGTTCCGCTCCGCCGCTCTTCGCTCTGGCGCAGCGCACCCGTGGCTTGCCCGCCGGGCTCGCCCTGGTTTCTCAACGCCGTGGTGCTCCTGACCGCCCGCCCGGGCGAGACCCCGGAATCGCTCCTGGAAAAGTTACAGGGGTTGGAGCGCGAATTCGGTCGCCCCCCCAAGCGGGTGCTCAACGAACCCCGCCCGTTGGACCTGGACCTCATCGCGTTCGGAACCGAGCGGCGCACCTCCGAGCGATTAACCCTGCCACATCCGCGCGCCCACCAGCGACGCTTTGTGCTGGCCCCGCTGGCGGAGATTGCGCCCGATTTCCGCGCGCCGGGCTGGCCCGCACCCGCGGCCAGCCTGCTGGAACAACTGCCGGTCGGGGAGCCGATCGAGCGGCTGGCCCCGGGCTGAAGGCGGTGCGGCTTCACTTGCGGCCTGCTCTTCTCGTGACACTTTCCCCGCCGTTATGACCGGAATTGCCAAACCCAAAATCATTGCCTACCTCAAGCCGACCTGCGGCTGGAGCAACGGCGTGCGCGCCGTGCTGCGCAAGTACGATTTGCCCTACGAAGACCGGGACATCCTCAACAACCCGGCGCAGCGCGAGGAAATGATCCGCAAAAGCGGCCAGATGTTCAGCCCGTGCGTCGAGATCAACGGCCACATGCTGGCCGATGTCAGTGGCGATGAGGTGGAAGCCTACCTGTTGGCCCACGGCTTGGTGCAGCCGACCGAGCGCCAGGCCGACGCCCCCACCAACGCGCCCTGCGCCCACGAAATCCCCGTTCGGCTCGGCTTCGGTCTGGACTGAGCCTCCGGGGCCCGAATTCCCGGCGCTCCGCACCGCGTAGCTCTCCCAAGGCGCGGTGGCAGAAGAACCTCTATCGCCCAGCAGGAAACCTGCAGGGCGGGGGGGTGGCTGGTTTTTGCCGTTTCCCAGCCGAAAAAGCCGATCCTCCAGAGCGGGGGTCAGAAGGTAGTGCTTAAGACGCGGCTTGGGAGTGGTTTGCAGGGGAAGCGATCCTGCCAGGGCCTCACCCGACGGCCGTTTCTTGTCGTGAAGGCACCGGCGTGGAAAAACCTTGCGTCGCCGCAAGATTTCAATATGATATCGCCAAGATCTCTAGCTGAAAACCGTCCAAACCCATGAACACCACCAATCCAAACCTCAGCCGGGAGGTCCCCGTTCGGGTTCTCAATGGTTGGGCGATGCTCCCCCTCAATCTGATTCTTCTTCTCGGCAGTCCCGCACTGCTCATCTGGTCCATTGCCGCCGGGGTCTCCCGGCAGGGGCACCCTTACTGGATGCTGTTTGTGCCGGCGGTCCTGGGGGTGCTTGGCGGCGTGATCATGCTTTTTGGCTTTTTCACGTTGCAGCCCAACGAGGCGCGGGTGCTGGTGCTGTTCGGCGAGTACCGCGGCACCGTGCGCGAGAGCGGCTTTCACTGGGGCAACCCCTTTTACTCGAACGGGCAATCGGCCGCATCCCCGGTCCCCGCTGTTTCTGCGGCCAAGGGAACCGACAAGGCCGCCGCCGTGCCGCCCAAGCGGCACCCGCGGATGAAAATCTCATTGCGCGCCCGCAACCTCAACGGCGAGCGGCTCAAGGTCAATGACAGGCGCGGCAACCCGATCGAGATTGCCGCGGTGGTGGTCTGGCGGGTCCGGGACACCGCGCAGGCGATGTTTGACGTGGACGATTACGAGCACTACGTGCAGGTGCAGTACGAGTCTGCCTTGCGCCACATTGCCAGCCAGTACGCCTACGACCACGGGGAGGAAAACGAAATCACGCTCCGCAGCGGGTTGGAGGAAGTCTCGCTGGCGCTGACCCGTGAGTTGCAGGAGCGGCTCGCCAAAGCCGGGGTGGTGGTCGAGGAGGCGCGCCTGACCCACCTGGCCTATGCGCCGGAAATCGCCCAGGCCATGTTGCGCCGCCAGCAGGCCGAGGCGGTGATCGCCGCCCGGCAAAAAATCGTGCAGGGCGCGGTGGGCATGGTCCAAATGGCCCTGCAGGAGTTGGCGGACAAGCACGTGCTCACGCTCGACGACGAGCGCAAGGCGGCGATGGTCAGCAACCTCATGGTGGTGCTCTGCGGGGAATCCGAGGTGCATCCGGTGGTGAACACCGGCACCCTGTACCCTTGAATGGCGACGGACATGGAATCCCCACTCGAGTTCGGCGCCCCGTGGAGCGACGCTCTGCGAACCACTTCGGCGGCAGCCACGTTGCTGTTCGGCGCGGTGACGGCGTTTGGGCTGCTCTGGCCCGGGCTACCCGAGCTGGCGCGCCCGGCCCTGGGGGCGCTTCCCCCGTTGATGCTGGTCGTGGGCGTGCTCGGGGTGGTGCGCGGGTACACGCTCGAGCCGGACATGTTGCGCGTGCGCCGATTGTTTTGGGAAACGCGCATTCCGCTGAGCGGCCTGCGCTCCTGCCGATGGGAGCCGGAGGCGGTGCGGCGCGCACTGCGCTTGTTGGGCAACGGCGGCCTTTACGCCTACTGGGGGGTGTTCTGGAACCGCCGGCTGGGCCTGTTTCGCCTGTACGCCACGGACCTGGACCGCGCGGTGGTGTTGCGCTTCGATCGCCGGGTCGTGGTGGTCAGCCCCGACCGGCCGGATGCGTTGGTGCGCGCGCTTTCCCCGGGCACCCAATCGGGCTGAGGGCGTATGGCTGAGCGGAAGGCTTTTCTGTTGCGCATGGACCCGGCGCTGTGGGCCGAGCTGGAGGCCTGGGCGCAGGCCGAGTTGCGCAGTGTCAACGGTCAGATCGAATACCTGCTGCGCGAGGCGGTCCGGCGCCGGCGCCAGAATCTGACCGCGCCGGTTCAAGAAAACCAAACCGAGGCCTCGCCGAACCGCTGAGCCGACCCCGAGACCATGAACCGCACGGGCCTTTTGCTGGTGCTCTTCGGTCTGACCTTGCTGGTGGCCGCGGCGGACGTGGCCTGGCTTTACCCGCAAATGCCCGAGCTGATGGCCACCAAGTTCGGTTCCGGCGGCCGGCCCGTGGCCTGGTCCCCGCGCGACACTTTTCTCACGCTGCACCTGTTCAGTCTGGGGTTTGTGAGCGCCCTGATCGTCGGGCTTTGGCTGGCCCTGCCCCGGCTGCCGGTCTCGATGATCAACCTGCCGCATCGGACCTGGTGGCTGGCGCCGGGCCGAGCCGAGTTCACGCGCCAGCGCCTGGGCAATTTTGTTCTCGGACTGGGCACCCTGTTGTCGGCCTACGTGACCGCTCTGGGCGACCTGACCATGCGGGCCAACCTTTCGCCCCCGCCGCGGCTGGGACCGGCCTTCTGGGTCGTGACCGTGCTTTTCCTGGCCGGCTCGCTGGGAATGGTTGGGTGGTTGTACCTGGGGTGCCGCCGGCCCGAGTGAGGAAACCAAGCGGATCCGGGCCAAACGCCGGATAGAATCCACGGGTGCCCGCCTCACCTTGACAGGCCGTGGGGGCCGCCCGCAGGCTGCGGGGCATTCGCGGCGGCCACCGGACCCCACGTGGCAAGGGGCGGGGGTGCCCGCCCGTCGGGCCGGGGCGTTGGACCATTCATGAAAGCACGACAATGGCTCGGTGTGTGTCTGGGACTGGCGGGTTTTGCCCTGCCGTGGTGGGTGGCGTTTCCCGGACTGAGTTTCCCCGGTCATGTCACCTTGGGAATTTTCCTGCTGGCGGCGGCCTTCTGGCTGCTGGAGCCGGTGCCGATTTACACCACCTCGTTGTTGGTCATTTTCCTGGAGGTGCTCCTGCTCAGCGCGGACGGGCCGCTCTTTGCCCTGGCCCGGCCGCCGACCGGGACGCCCCGGGCCACGGATGTCGCGGGGGAATTTTGGCTCCCGGCCGGGAGTCTTGCCGCCGACCAAACCGTGCGGGTCGAGAAGAAGTCGGGCGGGGTGGAGCGGGTGCAGGTCGAACCCCTGGAGACGCTCGGCGACCAGGTGCGGGTGCGCGCCGCGGCGCTGAGCACCAACAGCGCGGTGCTCTCGCGGCCGGAGCATTGGACGGCGAGTTACGCCGCCCCGGCCTCCCGCACTTTTTTTGCGGCCATGGCCGATCCGATCATCATCCTGTTCCTGGGCGGTTGCCTGCTGGCCGATGCCTCGGTGAAGTACCGGCTGGACCGGGCGCTGACGGGCCTGTTCCTGCGGCCGCTGGGGCGCAACCCGCGCCTGATCCTGCTGGGTTTGTTGCTGGCCACGGGCGCGCTTTCGGCCTTCATGAGCAACACGGCCACCACGGCCATGATGATGACGGTGGTGCTGCCGTTGCTGGCCGGCCTGGGGTCGCAGGACCCGTTGCGCGTGGCGCTGGTGCTGGCCGTTCCCATCGGTGCGAACATCGGCGGCATCGCCACGCCCATTGGCACGCCGCCCAACGCCATTGCCCTGGCCGCGCTGAGCCAGGCAGGGGCGGGGGTGCCGTTTGTGACGTGGGTGCTCATGACCCTGCCGGTGGTGGCGGTGACGTTGCTGGTGGGCTGGCTGGTCCTGTTGAAACTGTTCCCGCCGCAGGCCGCCGAGTTGCGGGTCGAGCTGGGAGGCGGGTTTGACCGCTCGGGCCGGGCGCTCGGGCTGTACACGGTATTCGGGCTGACCGCGCTGTTGTGGTTCACGGAAAATCAGCACGGGATCAGCAGCAACATCGTGGCCTTCCTGCCGGTGGTGGCGTTGCCCATGTTCGGCATCGTGGGCAAGAAGGAGATTCAGGCCCTGCCGTGGGAGGTCTTCTGGTTGATGGCCGGCGGCATCTCCCTGGGAACAGCCATCAAAACCACCGGCCTGGCGGAATGGTTGGTCGGCCGGGTCAACTGGACCGGACTGGGTGGTTTCGCTGTGGTGGCGGGGCTGGCGTGGCTGTCCTTCTTGTTGGCAAATTTCCTGTCGCACACCGTCACGGTGACCCTGCTCTCGCCCATCGCGGTGAGCGTGGGGGCGGCGGTGGGGCGGACGGCGGGGTTTGAGCTGACCACCGCCCTGGTGGCCGTGGCCGTGGCCTCGAGCTACGGCATGACGCTGCCGATCTCCACACCACCCAACGCGATTGCCATGAGCACGGGCGCCCTGCAAACACCCCACCTGGTCCGGGCCGGAGGGTTGATCGGCCTGGCCGGCATGGCGCTGGTCTTGTTGCTGGCCCGGTTTTACTGGCCGTGGTTTGCCCGTTGAGCAACCCTCCTCTTCCCGTACTGCCCATGAACCCGATCTACATCCTCTGCGTCGAGGACGAGCCGGAAGTCCTGGCCGCGGTCGTGCGGGACCTTGCGCCGTTCGAGGAAAAATTTCCCCTCGAGGCCGCTTCGACCGCGGCCGAAGCCCGGCGGGTGGTGCGGGAGGTCATCTTGCCCCGGGGCAAACTGGGCGTGGTGGTGTGTGACCACGTGTTGCCGGGCGAGGACGGCGTGTCGTTCTTGATCGCCCTCCAGCAGGACCCCCGCACGGCGTCGGCCCGCAAAATCCTGCTCACCGCCCAGGCCGGCCTGGCGGCGACGGTCGAGGCCCTGAACCGGGCCGAACTCAAACACTACGTGGCCAAGCCCTGGAACCCGGAGGAATTGCGTGCCGTGGTGCGGCGGCAACTGACGGATTTCGTGCTCGAACAGGAAACCGATTGGTGCCCCTACCTCACGGTGTTGGAGGCCGACCGGATCGCCGAAAAAATCCGGCAGCAGCCGTTGCCGGGAGACGGCTAACCGGACCGGGCCCGGTGCCCGGCCCGCCCGGAACGAAGCCCCGTCCCCATGAGCATTCCCATCCGCTCCCTGGAGCGCATTCGCGAGGCGCTGGCCTCGATGCCGGAGACGGAAAGCGTGGACCGGCCCTTCGCCGCGGGGGAGGTGTTGTTGCGGGAGGGCCAGTGTTCGGACTGGATCGGGTTGGTGGTTCAGGGGGAGATCGAGTTGCTCAAACGGGACACCTCGGGGGGCGAGCATTCGGTGGGCGGGCTGCGTCCCGGGCAGTTCCTCGGGCTGCTGTTGTTGAGTTCGGGAGAGCCGTCGTTTTTGACCGCACGGGCCAAAACCGCGGGCCGGATGCTGGTCATGCCCCGCCAGCGGTTTTTGTTGCTGCTCTCCAACCTGCCGGGCTTTTACCAGATGGTGGGGCCGCTGTTGCTGGGCAACCTGGTCAGCCGATACCGGCGCGTGGTGCAACTGCACCTGCAGGTGGCCGAGTTGAGCCGCGCGTTGGGGGAGGAAAAGGCCCGGTTGCAGGCGACCATCCGGGAACTGGAGGCCACGCGCAATCGGCTCATCCAGCAGGAAAAAATGGCCACGCTCGGCCTGTTGACCGCGGGCATCGCGCACGAGATCAACAATCCGGTGGCCTCGCTGGCCCGCGCGGCCGATGCCATCGAACCGGCGCTGCGCGCGGTGTTGGACCAGCCCATCGGAACGACCGAACTGGAGGTGCTGCGGCAGGGATTGTCCGAGGGCCTGCGCCATCAGCCCTTGCAGACCGAAGTCCAACGCGAGCGTCTCGAGCAGTTGAGCCTGCGCTTTCCCGACCTGCCCCGGCCGTTGCTGCGCACGCTGGCCCAAATCCAGCCGGCCGTGCTCGAGGAGATGGTGCATTACGTGATTTCGCATCCCTCGGTGGAACGCAAGGAGCTGGCGCGCCGCTGGGTGGAGATGTTCGAGGTGGGCGCTTTGGTGCGCACCATGCGCGTGGCCGCCGAGCGCATCAGCGGATTGGTGCGCAGCCTCAAGGGCTACAGCCGCCAGGACCAGGCCGAATGGGCGGAGGTGGACCTGCGCGACGGCCTGCGCGACACGCTGGTGTTGTTCGGCTACCGGCTCAAGCGGTTCGAGGTGGTGGTGAACCTGCCCGTTCCTCTCCGCGTCCGGAGCCGGCCGGGCGATCTGAACCAGGTTTGGACCAACCTGATCCTCAACGCCTGCGAGGCGATGGGGACCCACGGCACCCTGACCCTCAGCGGGGGGACGGAGCCGGATGGCTCGGTTTGGGTGCGCGTGCAAGACACCGGGCCGGGGGTGCCCCCGGAATTGCGGGAACGGATTTTCGAAAGCGGTTTCAGCACCAAAAAACCGGAGGACGCCAGCAAGGGCGGCCTGGGTCTGGGCTTGTCCATCGCACGCACAATCGTGGAACAGCACGGGGGCCGGCTGACCGTGGACGACGCGCCCGGGGGCGGGGCCGTCTTTACCGTGCACCTGCCCGGGGCCGGACCTTCGGCCCGACCGGGGCACGCTTGAGCAGGTTGGTCGGGAGGGCTCTGCCCGAGACAAAAAAACGCCGGTTGCCCGGCGTTGAAAGGCGGTTGGCCTTCGCGTTGAAATTGTTCAGCCCCGGCGGCGCGCCCAGTAACCCAGGCCCATCAACCCCAGGCCCAACAGGGCCAGGGTATGGCCGGCATCGGGCACGGCGGCTCGATTGAACAGTGTGTAGTGCGAAAGACCACCCTTGTCGAGGTTGACCCGGGTCAGCTCGATGGTGCCGGTTAGGTCGCCGATGTAATAAACCTCGGCATTTTTACCCCACTTGGCCAGCACCCAGTCGTACCGGAAGGCACCCAGGTCAATGACCGGATCGCTCGTGTCAACCTTGTACCAGTCGTTGTCCCGAACCAACGGGGCATTGGGCGGTGCCGGGATGAGTGTGTCACCGGTAAACTTAAGGGTGTAGGTTTCTGTCTTCGGATCGTTGGGATTGTCCCCCATGACTGTACCCGAAGAGGCCCCGCCGTTGTAGCCGGGCACACCGGTCCATCCCTCAAGGAGCCCGTTGACCATCACCCGCTCGTTGGATTCCCTTGCCGGCGTAGCTGGCTGGATGATCCCCAACACGCGATTGGCTCCCACCGGGGTGGGAATGGCCTGAGCGGTTGGCGCAAAAAAACCCAGCAAGGCAGCCCCTGCTGGCAGAACGATTCCCTTCAGTCCCTTCATGTTAGCCCTTAGTAGTTACCCGATAAATACTCCGATATCCACCTAAACGCAGCTACTATGCCAGGAAAAACTGAGCTTGAGAATCGGCAAGATCAAAATCCGTATCCTGTTTGTATCAAGTGACTTAAGATTGCATTTCGGTTGTCGTCTGAAACCCGTTTAAGAACCGGGATGTTAACTTGGCCGACAGTTTGGCCTGCGTTCCCGATGAGCATAAGCCGATCGTCATCGGTAACCAATTGAACACCTGCTGGATAAACTGGAAGACGCGAGCGTATCCAAGGCCGACAAGCAGGCCACTCACCTCAAGGGGCAAGGTAAGTCACTTGCAAATCAAGACTTAAGCATCAATCACCGCTTGGGAATGTCGGTAAACCGACAGTTCAGCGAGCTTGGCTGACTGCCGAATTGGCCCCCGAGAAAGCACCGCCGCACCGATTCGACGCGCCCGGCAGCGAACCCTGAGAATCCTCCCCCCGATGAGGCTTTTTAACGCACACCATTGAGGCTCGCCGAATGGAAGCGGAAGGCGCAATCTCCGCTGGATGAACACCGCCCCGCTTTACCAAGAGCGCCTCAGCCGGTACGTCGCCGCCATGCGCAACGAAAAGCCGGATCGTGTGCCCATCCGGCCGTTCGTGGCCGAGTTCACTGCTACATACGCGGGCATGACCTGCCAGGAGGTCGTCCACGATTATCGCCGCGCTTTCGAGGCGGCGGTGCGCTGTGCCCGGGACTTCGACTGGGACGCCGTGGTGCCCAACATGGTTTACGTCTGGACCGGTCTGACCCAGGCCATGAACCTGCGCTACTACGCCATTCCGGGACTCGGCATCCCCGCCGACAAGGGCTTCAACTACCTCGAGCCTCCGGAAGACCAGGCCTGGATGCGGGCCGATGAGTATGACCACCTGATTGCCGACCCGACCGGGTTCCTGTACGAGGTTTGGTTTCCGCGGGTGTGCGCCGACGCCGTCAAGCCCGGCGCCCCCAACACCTACCGCAACAACCTCGCCTGCGTGAAGGGCGGCATGGCGATGCTCGAGTACTTCTACGCCTTCGGCCCACAGATCGCCCGGCTCCGCGAAGAATGCGGCACCGTTTCCGCCATCGCGGGCATCTTCAAGGCGCCGTTCGACATCCTGGCCGACAAACTCCGCGGCTACGTGGGCCTCACCCTGGACATGCACACCCAGCCGGACAAGGTGCTCAAGGCCTGCGAGGCGCTCATGCCCCACCTGGTTCACGTGGGACTGACCACCGCCGACCCGGCCAGGCAGGTGCCCATCGGCTTTTGGATGCACCGCGGCTGCGTGCCGTTCATCAACCCCCGCCAGTTCGAGACCCACTACTGGCCCACGCTCAAGCCCTGCATCGAGGAATTTTGGAAGCACGGTCACCAAACCCTCTTTTACGCCGAGGGCAAGTGGCGCCATCACTTCGACGCCTTTCGGGAACTGCCCGACCGCAGCATCGTGTTCCACTGCGACCAGGACGACATCTTCGAGGCGCATCGCCGGCTGCACGACAAATTCGCCCTCAGCGGCGGCATCCCCAACGTCCTGCTCAGCTTCGGCAAGCCGGAGGAGGTGCGCGACTTCGTGCGGCGCGTGCTCCGCGAAGTGGCCCGCGACGGCGGCTACATCCTCGACGCCGGCGCCATCATGCAGGACGACACCCGCGTCGAAAACCTCCGCGCCCTGACCGAGGCCGGCCGCGAGTTCGGCGGCTACGACAATCCCGCCTACCGGGTCACCCCGCCCGAGGAAACCCGCGGGCCGCAACCCGCCGCCGAGGACCTGCAACGTCCCGGCCTGGCCCACCCCGCCTCCACGCGCAAGCCCCCGGGCACCTGTCTGCCCTGGGAGGAAAAGGTGCGCGAGCTGCCGCCCATCACCGGCGACCCGGACCTGATCCGCCGCGTGTGGGAACAAACCGATGCGCACGGCTACACCTTCATCTGGCAGTGCCTGCTGAGCTTCTGAACCGCTCCCGCATTCCACGCACCTCTGCTCCTCCGCGTCTCCGCGGTGAAAACCGTCTGCCCGCTTACAAGCGGTGCAGGTGAAACCCGCCGTCCACGTTGATCACCTCGCCCGTGCTGAACGGCAGCAGGCCGAGCGCGATGGCGGCCACCGCCCGGCCCACGTCCGCCGGCGTGCCCCAGCGCCGCAGCGGCGTCAACCCCTCCCCGATCAACCGGTCGTAACGCGCCCGCACCGGCGCGGTCATGTCCGTGGCAATGATGCCGGGCCGGACTTCAAACACGCCGATGCCCGCCTCCGCCAGCCGTGCGGCGAACAACTTCACCACCATCGCCAGTCCCGCCTTGGAAATGCAGTAGTCCCCGCGGTTCACCGAGGCCGTGTACGCGCTGATCGAGGACACAAACACGATGGCCCGGGGCGGCGCCCCGCCCGTGGCCCCGCCCGCCGCGGGCAGGGCGGCCGGCGTCTCCAACATCCAACGGGCGACCTGCTGGGTCAGGAAAAACGGCCCCTTGAGATTGACGGCCAACACCCGGTCAAAACTCTCCTCGCCGGCCTCGAGCAAGTCCGCCCGCACCGCCGGGGCCACGCCGGCGTTGTTGACCAGCAGGTCCAGGCGCGGAAACTCGGCACGGGCGCGCGTGACCAGCGTCGCGCGGTCCTCGGCCCGGGCAAGGTCCGCCTGCACCGTCACCGCGCGAATTTCCCGCCCGCCGGCCCGGGCGGCGGCCCGGCAATCAGCCGCCGTGGCGGCGGCGGCGGCCTCGTTGCGCGCGTAGGCGAGCACCAGGTCCCAGCCCAGCCCGGCCAGTTCGAGCGCGATGCCCCGCCCGATGCCGCGCGAGGCGCCCGTGATCAACGCCGTCGGATTCACCCCGCCAGCCTAACGGCCCGCCGAGGGGAGCGCACGGCAAATTGCCCGCAGTCCGGCGTTGTCAAGCCTGCCGGCCGTCCCTAGCTTGTTGGCCAATGGCCACTGTCGCCGAGCAACTGCGCGCCGCCCGCGAAGCCGCCGGGTTGAGCATCCAGCAGGTTGCCGAAATCACCAAAATGCGCGCCGACCGCGTGCAGGCGGTCGAGGAGGGCAACTACGCGGCCTTCACCGCGCCGGTGTACCTGCGCGGATTTGTGCGCACCTACGCCCGCCTGGTCCACGCGGACGAGGCCGCGGTGATGGCCGCCCTGGAGCAGGAACTGGCCCGGGTCGAGCACCTGCGGGAACACCCCAGCCTGACCGGACCGCAGCAAACCCCGCTGGACCGGGTGATGTTGCGGCTTTCCCAGGTACCCTGGAAGGTGGTCCTGCCCGTGGCCGGGCTGGTGCTGATCGTGGTCCTGGCCACGTGGATTTATCAGGCCCGCGAGCGGGCCCTGGCCCGGGACCCCTTGAGCGGCGTGCCGCCCGCCCGCTACGAACCGCCCCCCTCGGCCGGCGACACGTTGCCGTTGCCGCCCGCCCCGTAGGTTTGTCCCGCGGTGTGCGCCGTGCCTTTTGACCTGTGAACTCGCCTGTCCCGTCCACGCCCCCACTGCGGGTCGGCCTGGTTTCACTGGGTTGCGCCAAAAACCTGGTGGATGCCGAACTGATGCTGGGCCATCTGTTGCGCGAGGGCTTTGAAATCACCAACGACCCCGCCCGGGCGGACGCGGTGATCGTCAACACCTGCTCGTTCATTGATGCCGCCCAGGAGGAAAGCGTGGACGCCATCCTCGAATCCGCCGCCGTGCGCGAGACCCGGCGGCGCGGGCAGGCCCTGCTGGTGGCCGGCTGCCTTTCCCAGCGTTATCGCGACGAACTGCCCCGCCTGTTCCCCGAAGTGGACGCCTTCCTGGGCATTGACCAGGTGACCGACGTGGGCCGGCTGGTGCGCGAAGCGCTGGCCCGGCGGGCGGCGCGGATTCGGAGTCGGACGCCGGCAGCCCGGCCGCGGAACTCCCGGGATGCCGAGCGCACCCGGCACGTGCTCCGGCAGTTGGACGACCTGGAAAAAACCCGGCCCCCGGCGGGGAAGGCCGCGGAAGCGCCGGGCGTGGCCCGATCAGCACCGGTCCCGGCCCTGCTCGAGGTGCATCGCCGCCCCACCTTTGTCCCCGATTACTCCCAACCGCGTTTTCGGCTCACCCCCCGGCATTTCGCCTACGTGAAAATCGCCGAGGGCTGCAACCACCCCTGCAGCTTTTGCACCATCCCCCGGATGCGCGGCCGCCACCGCAGCCGGCCGCTGGAGGACATTGTCGAGGAGGCGCGGCGACTGATCGGCGAGGGCGTCCGGGAACTGAACCTGATTTCCCAGGACTCGACCTACTACGGCCTGGACCTGCGGCCCCACCCCACGCCCGCCATCGCCGCGCCCGAGCGGTTCCGCGCCGCCGCCGCCCAACTGCCGGCCGACACGCCCACGCTGGCCCGGCTGCTGCGCGCGCTCAACGCCCTGCCGGGCGCGTTCTGGATTCGCATCCTCTACACCCACCCGGCGCACTGGACGGAGGACCTGATCCGCGCCGTGGCCGAGTGTCCCAAGGTCGCCCGCTACGTGGACCTCCCCCTGCAACACATCCACCCGCTCATGCTCCAGCGCATGCGCCGGGAAACCTCCCGCGAGGACATCGAGGACCTCCTGGCCCGGCTGCGCGCCGGCGTGCCGGGGTTGACGTTGCGAACCACGTTCATCGTGGGCTTCCCCGGCGAAACCCCGGCCATCTTTGAAAGCCTCCTGGAATTCATCCGCGCGGCGCGTTTCGAGCGCCTGGGCGTCTTCACCTACTCGCGCGAGGACGGCACCGTCGCGGCCCGCATGGCCGATCAGGTGCCGCGGCGCGTGCGCGAGCAACGCCGCGCGCGGGCGATGGCCGTGCAGCGGGAAATCGCCCGCGCCCACGCCGCGGCGCAGGTGGGGCGGGAACTGACCGTCTTGACCGAAGGTCCGGCCAGCCCCCGGGCCTTGCACGAAGCCCGGGTGTTCAATCCGGAACACGGCCAGCTCCGCGACGGCGAAGCCCGGGACGGTACCGTCCCGGCTCGGGGCTGGACCGTGGCCCGCAGCGAGGCGGACGCGCCGGACATTGACGCCCGGGTGTACGTGCGCGGCCGGCTTCCCGCGGGGGAGTTCCACCGCGTGCGCATCGTGGGGCATACCGACTACGACCTCCTGGCCGAAGCCCGGTGAGGTCCGCGGCGCGGCCCCCGCCGCGGGGGCGGGGATGCCGAAAAACGGTCCCCGTTCTTGGCGGGCGGGTGCCAACCCGTTACAAGACCCTTCGCCGATGAACCTGCCGAACAAGCTGACCGTCTCCCGCCTGGCGCTGACACTGGCCTTTTTGCTGGCCGTGTTTTCCCGCACCCCGCCGGGTGACGCGCTGGCCCTGGTGATCTTCATCGGAGCCAGTCTCACGGACCTGTTCGACGGCCGGATCGCGCGGCAACGCCGGCAGATCACCAACTTCGGCATCCTCATGGACCCGCTGGCGGACAAGGTGCTGATCTGCTCGGCGTTCATCGCGTTTGTGGACCGCGGCCTGATGCCGGGCTGGATGGTGGTGGTGATCGTGGCCCGCGAGCTGGCCATTACCGGCCTGCGCCTGCTGGCCGCCTCGCACCACGTCGTGCTGGCGGCGGAGGGCTTCGGCAAACACAAGACCGTGTCCCAAATCGTGGCCATCATCGCCATCCTGGTGGCACTCGGTTACCGCGAGTGGGGCGGGGTGGGACCGGCCGTGTTCGGCTGGTCGCTGCTGGGCCGGCCGTGGGTGGAGCTGTTTTCCGAGGCGGCCAAATGGTGGGCCGTGGGACTCACCGCCCTGTCCGGCGGGCTCTACCTCTGGCGCAACCGCCGGCTGTACCTCCAGGACCTTTGAACCATGCACCCGAGCCGGGCTTGTTGGATCGCTCAGGGCTTCGGGCTGGGCCGCCTGCCGGTGGCCCCCGGCACCTGGGGCTCGGTGGTGGGCCTGGCCTGGACCGCGCTGCTGCTGGCGGGGGCCTCGGGTTGGCTGTACGCCGCCGGATGCCTGGGCGGGGTGGCGCTTTCGGTCTGGTGCGGGGGCGTGGCCGAGCGGCAACTGGGCCGGACCGACCCGCCCTCGGTGGTGGTGGATGAAATTGCTGCCGTGCCGGCGTGTTTCGGCGGTTGGCTGCTCGTCCACGGGTTCCAAACCGGTCGCCTGTTGGCTCCGGCCGAGCTGGTCCGGGAGGGTGCCTGGCTGGTGACCCTGGCGGTCCTGTTGGCCTTCCGGTTTTTCGATGTCCTCAAGCCCTGGCCCGTGCGCCAGAGCCAGGCCCTGCCCGGCGGCTGGGGCATCACCCTGGACGACCTGCTGGCCGCGCTCTACGTGAACCTCTTGCTCACGCCGGTGCTGGTCGCGATCGGGTGGTCGCCCGGAACCCCCGGGCCGTAATCCCGGGAGCCAGGCCGGGTGGGCTGATGTCGTTTCCGATGTGGGTCTGCCAGCCATCCGAGCGGCGGCGACCAACTTGGCTGTTGTCGAGGGCGACGTCTCGCCACCCGGGGCAGCGGCGCCGACGCAGCGGCACCCTACCAAGGGGGTGGGGTGTTAACGCAGCGACACCACCGGGGCAAATCCGGTCTCGCTCACGGTGGGGCCGCGCTGCGCCGCGGCCCCGGGTACCCGCGGGGCGGGGCGCCCGGCACCACGGCAGGCCAGAGGCCGATCGCTACTTTGGCGGCCGGGGACGGCCCGCCCTCCCGGGCGCCCGGCGTTGGCGGAGACCCCGGGTCCGGGCACCAGCCTTTGGAGTGCGCCAGCTTGCTGGCGCTTTCCGTTGCCGAGCAAGGAGGATGCACCCGCGGCCGTCGGCCCCGGCTCGCGACCGGTCCGGGCGTCGCCACGCTCTGCCCGCCGCATGGGGTAGCGCAGACTTCCGGTCCGCCGTATCGCGGGTTTTCAACCCGCCAACCACAGCACATCGCTCACCGCTCGCCGGCTGGAAGCCGGCGCTCCGGCGGGGCGGCAACCTGCCGCCCGGGAGCGGAGGCGCCGGCGCCGCGGTGCCCTCCCTGGCGGCAGCAGGGTGGGGCCGCGCTGCGCCGCGGCCCGAAGCAGGGGTGGGTTTTTGCGTGGCTTTGCCGGGCGATTCTGGCACAACCGGGCCCGTGATTTTGACCCCTGCGGAACTCGAGAGTCTGGTGCAGGCGCGGCTCCGGGACCCACACCGCTTGTTGGGCATGCATCCGTTGGGCGACGGCTCGGGAGTGGTGGTGCGGGCCTACCTGCCCAACGCGGCCGCGGTCGAGGCCGTGCCCGTGCACGAGCCGCATCTGCCCCGCATCCGGCTGGAGCGCTTGCACGAGTCCGGCCTGTACGAGGGCGTCAGCCACGCCATCCGGCGGGTGTACGCCTACGAGCTGGTGATCACCGATTACCAGGGCGGGCAGCGGCGCCTCCGGGACGGCTATTCCTTCCTGCCCACCCTGGGCGAGCAGGACCTGTATTTGTTCAACCAGGGCAACGAGCGACGGCTCTACGACAAACTGGGCGCGCACCGGCGCGAGCTGGACGGGGTGCGCGGGGTCGGCTTCGCGGTGTGGGCGCCCAACGCCCGGCGGGTGAGCGTGGTGGGCGACTTCAACGGCTGGAATGGCCGTTACCACCCGATGCGGCTGCTGGGCGTGTCCGGGGTGTGGGAGTTGTTTGTGCCCGGCCTGGGTCCGGGGGCGTTGTACAAGTTTGAAGTCCTGGACTGCCACGGGCAGGTGAGCCTGCGCACCGACCCGTTCGGGTTCCTGTTTGAAGTGCCGCCCAAGCAGGCCGCGGTGGTGTGGGAGACGCAGCGGTTTGCCTGGAGCGATGCCGCGTGGCTGGAGCGGCGGGCCCGCGCCAACCCGTTCCGCTCGCCCCTGAGCATCTACGAGGTGCACCTGGGCTCGTGGCGGAAGAAATCGCCGTACGAGTCGTTCAGTTATCGCGAGCTGGCCGGGCCGTTGGTGGACTACGTGCGGGACCTGGGATTCACGCACGTCGAGTTTCTGCCCGTGGCCGAGCACGCCTTTTACCCGAGCTGGGGTTATCAGGTGACGGGCTTTTACGCGCCCACCAGCCGCTACGGCACGCCGGAGGATTTCCAGTACCTGGTCAACGCCCTGCACGAGGCGGGCATCGGGGTGATCGTGGACTGGGTGCCGGCGCACTTCCCGCGCGACGCCTGGGCGCTGGCGCGCTTCGACGGCACCGCGCTTTACGAGCACGAGGACCCGCGCAAGGGGGCGCATCAGGACTGGGGCACGCTCATCTTCAACTACGGCCGGCACGAGGTGCGAAATTTCCTCACCGCCAACGCGCTGTTCTGGTGCGACCGCTACCACGTGGACGGCCTGCGGGTGGACGCCGTGGCCTCGATGCTCTACCTGGACTACTCCCGGCGCGAGGGCGAGTGGGTGCCCAACGAATTCGGCGGCCGGGAGAACCTCGAGGCCATTGCCTTCCTGCGCGAGTTCAATCACCTGGTGCACACCGAGCATCCGGGCGTGATCACGGTGGCCGAGGAGAGCACCGCCTGGCCCCTGGTGACCCGCCCGCCCTACCTGGGCGGCCTGGGCTTCAGCTTCAAGTGGAACATGGGCTGGATGCACGACACGCTGGGGTACTTCAAGCGCGACCCCATCCACCGCAAGTACCACCAAAACGACCTGACCTTCGCCATGCTCTACCACCACCACGAGAACTTCATCCTGCCGCTCTCGCACGACGAGGTGGTGCACGGCAAGGGCTCGCTGCGCAGCCGGATGCCCGGCGACGACTGGCAGGGCTTTGCCAACCTGCGGGCCCTGCTGGCCTACCAGTGGTTCTTCCCGGGCAAGCAACTGCTCTTCATGGGCGGCGAATTCGGCCAGCGCGCCGAGTGGAACGAAAACGCCGAACTGGACTGGTGGCTGCTCCGGGCCGGCCCGTACCACGTCGGCACCCAGCGACTGGTGCGCGACCTCAACCGCCTGTACCGGGAGCAGCCCGCCGGCTGGGAGGGCGATTACGAGGCGGCGGGCTTCCAGTGGATTGACTGCTCGGATCACGTGCACTCGGTGCTGTCCTTCCTGCGGCGGCCGCTCCGTCCCGGCCCCGAGCTGGTGGTGGTGCTGAACCTGACGCCGGTCCCGCGCCACGGTTACCGCGTGGGCCTGCCGCGCCCCGGCGCCTGGCGCGAGGTGCTCAACACCGACGCGGAAATCTACGGCGGCAGCGGCGTGGGCAACCTGGGCGGCGTCACCGCCGAAGAAATGCCCATGCATGGCCAACCGTACTCCGCCGCGCTAACCCTGCCCCCGCTCGGGGTGGTGGTCTTTTGCAGCCCGGATTGAGCCAGCTCGATCAAGACCGGCCCGGGGCCCGCCCGCTCGGCTCGTTCGCGCTCGCGGGGCTTCTCGAAACGGCGGGCTGGCGCCGGTCAACGGCTCGCCGCGCGTCCCTCGGCGGCGCGGGTTCCCCGCCGGGCGGTTCATCCCGGGTGAACCGGCGGCGCTGATTTCTCCCCCGGAGTCCGTTCGTTGGATTGGCGCTGAGCAATTGACGCTGCTTTTTCCCGACTTCAGATTCCGCTCGTGAAAGCAAGATACGCGTCCTGGAGCATCGTGTTCTCCGTCGTTTTGGGCGGTGCGGCTCAGCCCGTCCAACTGGGCGATCACCCCGCCCTCGAACCGGCGAGTTACCGAATCACGGAGTTCGCCGCCGGGCTTAATTACCCCTACGGGTTGCAGTGGGAGGGGCCGGGCACGTTGCTGGTGGCCACCAGCCGTCCAAACACGGCCGGCGGCAGTGCCTTCAACGCGACCTTCGAGCTGCTCCGCTTCACGGATGCCGACCGGAACGGGGTGGCTGACGGGCCGGGGATACCGGTCTTTTCGGGGGGTGCCGGCCCGGTCACCGCGCTGCGGTTCGCCGGCGAGTACCTGTTGGCCGCCGCCGGGCCGAGCCTGCTGGTGCTCCAGCGCGGCGCTACGCCCGGGGCACCTTACGCGCAAGTCGGGAGTCTGGATTTTTCATTCCCCGGGCGCTGGTCCCACCGGTTCCTCAGTCTGGGCGTTCGTCCCACCCCCGGGCAGCCGGGGTCCTACGAGGTCTTTTTCAACCTGGGGGCGAAGGGGAATGACGTGGCCACCCCGGACAAGGTCTCGGTCAGTGGCCTGCTCACGGCCCCGGAGTTGAACGCGGATTCCGTTTACCGTTTTCGGCTCGGCTCGGGCGCGGGCGGGATCGCCGCTTCCGACCTGGTTCAAGTGGCAACCGGGCTGCGCAACGCTTTCGGATTTGCCTTCCATCCCCAGACCGGGGATTTGTGGTTGACGGAGAATGGCATGGACGGGCTGGTGGACCCCAACGAGCCGCTGAGCGCGGACGAACTGAAC
>CALFAV010000006.1 GCA_937946835.1 uncultured Verrucomicrobiae bacterium
AGGTTAGCCGGGACCTGATTCAGGTCACGCCGTTGATGGAAACGATCGCCCACGCCTTCGCCTCCGACCCGCAGTTTGGCGACGTGACCGTGATCCACGATCCCTTCATCCGCGTCACCGAGGGCGTGGTGCTGGGGCAAACCGCCCTCCCCCACGCGCTCTGGCTGGTGGACACCCAACCCGTGGTGATCGGCGCCAAGTATGTGTATCTCATCGTCCGGCTGGGGCCGAATGGTGAGATCAAGGAAGTCATCCCCACCAACGTCGTGGAGGCGACGCCATGAAAGCTTTGCGATTTTTGCGCGCCGCGCTCGCGGCCGCCGGCCTGGCCGGCGGGACTGCTGACGCCCAGCCGCCCGGTCCGGTCTTTTCCTTCGGTTCCGCCTATCTCGGCGCGGATTTCAACGGCGACGGCCGGCCGGACGCGGCCGTGGTGGACCTTGAATCCGGCGCCTACCTCATCGGCTATGGTCAGCCGGGCGATGGCCTGCAGTGGACGTCTTCCCGCCCGGGCGGCGTGGCCGGAGTCACCGGCGTGAGCGCCGGCCGGGTGTTGGACACCGCCCGCGACGCGCTGGTCCTGGCCGGACCGGACGCCAACCGCGTGCTGGTCCTGCCCGCTGAAGACCCGGTCCTCAACGGCGTCCCGCGCGAGGTGTTTGTGGGCGGCGTCGGCCCGGCGCAGGTGGCGGCACTGGACATCGGCGGCGGCGGCAACACCGCCCACCACGACCTGTACGTCCTCACCGCTCTGAACAGCCCGCCCGCGCCCCGGCGCCGGGCGCTGGTGCGCTCCACCGGGGCGGCCTTCTCGGTTCTCGGCGAGGCCAACGAGGCTGCCGAGGTGCTGCGCGCCCAGCCCGCCCGCCTCAAAACCGGCGTGGCCGACGTGCTCGGGCTGTTGGTCGCCACGCCCGGCGCGGGCGATGAATTTCGCCTCGTCAGCCTGACCACTGGCGCGCCGGTCAACCTCGCCACGGCCGCCGGCGTGCCCGACGCCGCCCAGGTGCTCAACCACCGCTTCACCGCGGCAGCGCTGTTCGACTTCGTGTTTCATGCCCCCGGTGCCAATGCCATTCACCATCGCCGCGTGACCGAGCCGGTGCCGGGCACCTTCAACCTGAGCGCCGGCGCAAACTTCCCGCTGGGCTTCAACGCCGAGGCGCTGTTCGTGATCCCCACGGCCACGGGCGGCCGGCTGCTGGCCCTGCGCAACGGCGGGGCGACGGCCGTGCTGCTGAATTTCGACGGCTCGGGCGCGCCGACGGTGTTCCAGACCCTCGCCGCCCCGGCTGGCGAACGGTTCGGCGGCGCGGTGGCGACGGCCAACGGCTTCGTGGCCTTCTCCGGCGCGGACGGCCGGCCCGCGCGCTTCCATCGCTACCAGGACGCGGGTGGCGCTTACACCTTGGCCGAGAGCGGTGCGCTGGACCTGCTCAACCGCCATGCCGGCGGCGCCAACGTTTTCCTGTTCCAGTTCGAGCCGTTTGTCTCGCCCGCGCCCAACCTGGTCCAGCGCCTGGCCGCCGGTGATTGGACCTCCAAGCCGGTCATTGGCGGCGCGCCGCCGAAGATCACCGTGGACGTGTGGACCTTCCAGGGCGCCACCCAGGGGCTCCGCAGTCCCACGCCGCGCGCCGTGGCCAACGTGACGCCGCCGGCCGCGTTCGGTTTGGTCAACCAGTACCACGAGGCCATCTCGGTCTTCAGCTATCTCCCGCCCACCGGCGACGAGGTGGCGGACGTGACCATCAGTCCGCCGTCGGGGCCGCAGCCGGGGGCAATAAACGTCACCCTCACCGCTTCGCTCGCCGGGGCGACGATCTTGTACCGCACCAACCCGGCCTCGGCTTGGCTCACCTACACCGCGCCGTTCCCGGTCTATTTCGACACCACCGTCAGTTGCTACGCCCAGCAGGGCGGCGGCAGCAACCGCAAGTCCCCGGTCCGCCACGCCACCTACACCTTCCCGGCCGATCAGTGGACGCTCGATTCGGACAACGACGGTGTGCCGGACTTCGTCGAGCTGGGCCTCGATGCCAACGGCAATGGCATCCCCGATTATCGTGAGCTTGGCGCCGGCCTGGACCCGGTCACGAGCCTCAAGGACGCCGACGGTGACGGCTTCAACGACCTCGAGGAAATCGTGGCCGGCACCAATCCCTATAATGCCTCCAGCCGGCCGGCCGGCCCGCGGCTCGATGACGGCTCGGGCTTTGATCTCTACGTGACCCCGCGTCCGTTGGACGGCACCCTCCCCGGGCCGGCGCTGGCCCGCACCGGCGTGACCGTGCGCGCCTTCAACCTCGCCGGCGACCTGCTCGGCTCCGCCCTCACCGCCAACCTCGCCGTGCCCGGCGTGCTCAATCCCGCCGCGCGTTTGCAGAACCTCGGCGTGGACGACCGGCAGCGCCTGCTGGCCATCGCCACTGACCCGCACTTCCCCATCCAGACTGCGGCGGCGGACAAGAACCTCGGCCGCGAACTGCTGGCGCTTGAGCCCATCCCCTCGCAGGACGCCGGGCTGGACGTGATCTTCACGCCCGGTCCGGGCACGCCGGCACAGCAGGCCGCCGCCTGGCGCGCCGCCGCCCAGGCCGCCGCCGCGGCGCGTCCACGCACACGCGTCATCACCGCCATCGGGCCGCAGGACACGCTCGCCGCCCTGCTCACCGAGCGGAAATTCGAGCTGCTGCTCCAGGCTCGCGGTCTGCCGCCGACCAACCAGCTCACCCTGTTCCCCGCCCGGGCGGGGGACGTGGACCGCTACTTCCCCGGCAGCGACGCCCTGCTGGCGCTCGAGCAAGAAGACGCCGGCCAGCCGGCGCACCGGCTGGTGACCGTGCAACAGGGCCTGCTCGCCGCCCTGGCCGGCCCGGGGGCCAATGTCACCGCGCTGCGGGCGCTGGCGAACGACGTGTACCGCCTCAGCAGCCTCTCGAACAACGCCGCGCCCGGCCAGTACGTGTTGCCCGTCGAGGCGCTGCGGCAGTTCCTCCGGGCCGGCACCCTGCCGTCGAATTACCTGGCCGCCAGCACCCTGACGCCGGCGCAGCGCACCGCGGCCTCGAATGCGGTGGTCGAACTGATGGCCCTCAACTTCGCCCGGCCGAAGGTGAACCTGAACCTGACCGTGCTGCCCACCCCCATGCCCGAGGGGTGTACGGTGCTCAGCGACGGCGCGCAGACCTGGAGCCTGCAGTTCGCCGGTGGAGGCAGCTACCTGTTCCCGGACTTCGATCTGGTGCCGGGCACGATGGTCCAGGCCATCGGCTACGCGGACGTGGACCCGGGCGGGTGCGCCGACCACGGGCTGGAGGTGATTGCCGCCGCCGTGCTCGCGATCCCGGCGGTGCCGGTGCTGGATGCCGACGGCGACCTGCTGCCCGACAACTTCGAGTGCGCCTTTTTCGGCGGCCTGGCCGAAGGCCCGTACGGCGACAAGGACGGCGACGGCTACTCGAACCTGCAGGAGTTCCTCGATGGCACCGACCCGAACGACGCCGCCATCAAGGGTGCCGGACCGCCGGTGGTGTTGCTGCCGCCGGCGCTGGATCTGGTGCTCAAGCCGGGGGGCAAGCTGGGTGTGGTGTGGAAATTCCCCGCCGCCTACGCGGGCAAGTTCCTGTTCGTGGTCGAGGCGGCAGACACGTTGGGCGGCGGGTTTGCACCCACGGGCATCGGGCCGGGGTACAAGGGCAACGACGAGTTCGAGGTGGAACTGCCGCGGCCCGAGGGCCCCACCCGCTTCTACCGCTTCTACATGAAGCCGCGCTGAGCGCCCGGGCCCACGCCCCGGGCCGCGCCCGGCTATTCCAGGTCGTACAGGGAGTTGTCGGCGGACAAGAAACCGGTCCCGGCGGCCACGTGCCCGGCGCCGTCCTGGTTTTCGGTGAACCGCCCGCGCCACGCCGCCGCATGGCCGTCGCAGAACGCGACGTTGCTCCGCCCGCCATGCCGGAAACCCTGCGTCCCCGCCCAGCGCCCGCGGAAGGCGGCGTCGCCCGGGTTGGGCCAGGGCGCCCGCATGAATTTGTTCGCCCCGCCCGCGTACTCGCCGTCTCCGAACAACGCAGTGGCGGCGGGTTGTTTCACGTCGCTGACCCGCGCCGGCTCGGGGATGCTCTCAAGCTGGCCGTGGCCGAGGTAGCTGGTGTTGTAGTTGTAGCCGGTGTGCGGGTCGGCCAACCAGTTGGCCGGGCCGCGCCAGGCGGGGCATTGCTGGATTTGTCCCACGGGCAGCCCCTCCCAAAGCAGGCCGGCGGTGACCTGCGGCGGTTGGCTCAGGCGCGTGGTGAAGTCCCAGGCCCGGATCACGGTCACCCCCGCCTCGACCGTGCTCGCGTAGGCGGGCGGGTAGGTTTGGTGGTACGCGTCGGTGTAGGTCTGCGCCGCCAGCGCCAACTGCCGGAGTTGGCTCAGGCACGCCGCGCGGCGGGCGCTGCTTTGGGAACGGGCCAGGGCGGGTAACAACAAGGCCGCCAACAACCCGATCACCGCCACCACCACGAGCAGTTCGACCAGCGTAAAACCGCCGGCGCCGCGGGCGCGACAGGGGACAAGGCCGTCGGCGCTCATGGTCGTTCCAGGCGCAAGCGGTAAAAAGCGGCCGCGGCCGGCGGCGCCGGATCGCGCAGGTCCAGCGGCATGGTGCCGGTCGGTTCCACGGCGACCACCGGGACCCAGCGGGTGCAATCCGCGCTGCGCTCGAGCACATGCCGCCAGCCCGGCGTGGCGGCCGTTCGCACCGCGAAGCCCGCCGGCTGCCGAATCCACTCCAGCCGTGGAGCCGTCTCCTGCGCGACCACCCAGGCCGCCGCAGCGGGCACCTCGCGCAGGACCACCGCCCGTTCGCCGGGGAGAAACTCAAAGGCAACCGGGGTCCAATCTGCGCCGCCTCGCTGCCACACGACCAGATCGCGGCCGTCACCCGGGTAATCCGCGCCGACGAACAGTCGGGCCTCGGCGGCGAAGACCGGGGCGGGTTCGTCCAGCACGGGCTGCACCGCCAGTTCCGCAGCCGCCCGCACTGTCCCGGGCGATGCCGGGGGCAGGTCCGCTTCGGCCAGCGGCGCGGTGCGTACACGCGCCGGTCGGTCCAGGGCGTGGAGGGTGATTTCCAGGGCCGGATGGTTGGGTGTTTCGGGGCGCTGGAAACGCAGAGGCAACGATGACGCGCCCGGGTTTGCAGGAACCACCAGCAGGCTGTCTCCCAGCACCGCCGCTCGCACCGCCGCCAGCGCGTCCACCTCCCCACCGGCCCGGCCCGGCCGGCCCTCGATTTTCACGTAGCGGATGGCGGCGAAGCCGGATTCGCGCAGATCAAAACCCGTGCCGCCGCCCGCGCCGTCGTACAGCTCGATGGCCTCCGCGGCGGTCAGGGACCGCCCCGCGCCCGGCTCGAACCACGCGGCCAGCGCAGGGTTCACCGGCTTGGTGAAGTCCATGAGTTGGTCGGTCCAGGCGGTGCCGGCCCGATCCCAGTGGTACGCCTGCGTGGGAAAGGCGGTGTCGGCGAACGGTCCGTGCTCGTACCGGTACCAGGGCCAGGTTTCCCAGTTGGTCGGGTCTTCGCCCGGCCCGCCGGTGTAGCCGGGGCTGACCGAGACCAGCAGCGGCTCGAAAAAACCGCCTCCGCTCAGCCGCACCGTGTTCAGGTCAGTGCCGTCGTGGACCATGCCCGCCGCGGTGAAGGCGGCGTTGCCGAAGACCAGGAAGTCCACGCCGAACGGGTGAGCCGGGTCGTCGCGGATCGGTTCCTCGAAGCGCACCACCACCACACTGCCCGCGTCGAGCGTGAGCAACAGCTTGCGGCTTTGCGTGGGATCGAGGTGGTAGGCCGGTTCGACCAATTTGACCCGCCGCACGGCGGCGCCGCCCGACCACGTGCCCAGCGGGTCGTAAAACTCCGTGGCCGGCGGGCCGAGCACCGCCTGCGGGTCGTCGTAGGGTGACGGGCCGAACGGGCCGCGGGCGGCGACCACTTCGACCGCGAATCGCGCGGCCGAGAGCGGGTCGGCCCCGGCCGGCGACGCGCTCGGGGTGATTCCCAACCCGAGCAGTACGGCCGCGCCCGCGGCGGCGTGCGCCGCGACCCGATGGTGGCCATCGCACCCACGCCGCGAGCTCGGCCGGCGAGGAATGGGAGCTTTCGAATGGAGGAGCCGCCCGCTCACGAAGCGCGCTCGGGTTGGGTGCCGGTCGCCCGGCGGGCACCTCCGGCCAGCAGCAGTGCGCCCAGCGCCAGCAAGGCCCAGGGGGCCGGCTCGGGCACGGCCGCCGGCACCGGTTCACCGGGCGCTGGGCCCGCGAAGCCGGGCGCGAAGCGGTAGCCGTCCCAGACGCCGTCGCTGAGCGTGCGGTCGGCCGCGCCGGTCATGGCCGACTCCCACGCCGCGGCCTCCGAGGCCCTGAGGTAGTAGGCCCAGAAGCCGGTGTTCCAGCCTTCGCGCCAGAGGTCGCCGGGGTCGGTGGCCGTGCGGGCGTCGTCGGGCGCGGTGTCCACGGCCAGGCCGCCGGCGTCGAAAGCAACGGGCGGGTTTACGGCGAAGACGCCGTTTTGGTTGTGGTCATAGCCCAGGCCGAAGACGGCCGTGCCCCAGCCGAACTGGCCGAGGTGGGCGTAGAGAAACGGATCGGCCTGAACCACGGCTTGGAGCATGTCCAGGCCGGTGGCCGTGCCCTCCCAGCGAAAGCCCCAGAGCAGGGAACGGGGCTCGGGTCCCTCCGGCCATTCAATCACCAGCGCGGCGCGCTGGGAGCCGGTGCCGGCCCACAGTTGGATGTCCTCCAGGGACGCGGCGAGGAGGTGGGGGTTGAGGGTGAGCGCCACCGCCGTGGCGACCCACGCACAAGCGCGATTTGGGATTTGCAGCATGTCTGGTTTGCGGTGTTGGGGCCGGCGGCGCGTGCCAGCGGTCGCCGGCCCGGGTTCACGGCGAGACCAGACCGGAGGGGCGCCGGCCGGGCCGTCCGGCCCGAAAACACCAACGCCTTCCTCCGGCAAATCACGAAGGAAGGCGTTCCTGTGAAATTTCACCGACCCGACGCGGGCCGGGTGCGGCAAACTGGCCTCATCCTTCTCTTTGCGGAGAAGCGATGCCACCCCACCCGGGGCGGCATCCGACGAGCATGCGCCGGCCGGTCTCCTGACTCGCGGGCTTCGGACCTTGCCCCCGCCTTCCCGCCGCAGCAGTGGCTCCGAGGGGGTTTGTAGCCCGTCACAGTGGCGCAACCGTCCCCGATTCTCACGGGGTTCCCGGGCGCCGGCGCACGGTCCAACCGGTCACGGGACCGGTCTCTGTCAAAGATCGCGTGCAGCGTGGCGTCGGGCGGCGGCGAAGGCAAGCCTCTTTCGGCCGACGGCGCGGCGCTGGCCTCACCGCTCCACGCGGATTTGGAAGAAGCGCGGTCCGGCGGTGGACCAGGGGATGAGCCGCGTGTTTTCGGGGGCGGTGTCCGGCAGCCCGGTCAGCCAGTCCCTGAAGCCGCCGGCCAGACTGTCCGCGGCCCGCACGGTGAACGTGCGTCCGGGCAGGCTGGGCCAGCGCAGCCGCAGCCCCTCGGGTGTGGGCTCCGCACTCAGGCTCAGTGGTTCGATCCACAGAAAGCGGGCGCTGGGCACGCCCCAGATGCCGTCCTCGTTTTGCGCCTCGAAGAACACCGTGTGCCGGCCCGGCGCCAGATCGGAGGTGTCCAGCGTGGCCACGAGAGTCTCCTGCGGCGCATCGAAGTCGCCGTCCTCCGCCGCCAGCGGCTGGGGAGGTGTTTCGTTCAACCAGGAAGGCCGGTTCAGGCAGGCGCGCGCCGCCGCCACGCGTCGGGGTGGTGGAAGGGTTTTCAAGCCGAAGGACCGGGTGGTGTCGGCCCGGGCGCGGAGGAGCACCGGGGCGCCTTGAACCGCGCGCGCGGGCAGGACCTGCGCTTCGAGCACGTCCGGTCCGGCCGGGGCACGATAGGGTTCGCGGCAGGCCTTGGCGGCGTACCAGAGAGCCGGGCGGTTGGCGGGCCAGACCACGGTTTCAAAGCTTGAGCAGTCCTCGAAAAAGTTTGTGCCCAGCTCGAAGGTGTAGGTGGCCACGCCCAGTTCGCCGTAGGCCCAGTCATCCAGCGAGCCGGTGGTGGGGTACAGTTCGATGCTGGGCTGGACGCGGTAGCGATTGAAGAAGCCGAACTTTGCGCCGAGCGTGGCCAGCGCGGCCGCGTTGGGCGCGGGGTTGGTGGTCCAGCCCCAGGGGTGGAGCACCAGCTCGGAAAAACTGTGCAGGCTGATGACCAGGCCACTGGCGGTGTCCGGGGCCGGGGTGCGCGCGTCGGGCGGGCGTTGCGGCGGGAACAACTCGCGCAGGTAATCGCGCAGAGCTTGGCTTTCCGGTTCGGAAAAAGGGTGCGGCCCGCGGAAGACCTCGCTGCAGGGTTCGTCGCTGGCCCCCACACCGCCCCAGAGGAAGCCGGCGTTGCGGTTGAGGTCGGTGCCGTAGCGCGGGTAGCTGGTGCAGCCGTTGGTGCGGCAGGTGTTTTTGCGCCACCACAGCCCCTGCTCGGCCAGTTTGCGGCCGTCCGGGTTTGCCATGGGCAGGATGTGGAGCTCGTGAAAGTCCAGCAACCAGGTGGCCTCGGGGTCGCGATCGTAGCCGGCCACCAACTCCTCGGCGAAACGCAGGGCGGTCTCGGCGGTGGTCAGTTCGCGGGCGTGGTGGGCCGCCAGCAGGAAAAACCGGGGCTTGGGGCCGGGAAGCTCGCGCCGGGTGAGCACCAGCACGCGCAGGTCGTAGCCCGGGGCCTCGCCGGGGACGGTCTTTTCCCAGCTCGGGCCGATGGCAAGCACCGTGGCCAGGTGCGGGTATGCCTGCGCCAGCCGGTCCAGGGCGGCGTCGGTTTCCTCGACCGTGCGGTAGCAGGGGTAGTTGGGGATGCCGGAGATTTGAGGCGCCGCCGGGCGCGGCGAGCGGCGCAGGGCGGTGGTCCAATCGGTGGCGAACTCGAGTCGAAATCCGGCCGCTTCCAGTTCGGCCCATTCGGCCGGGGCCAATCGGGCCAGCACGTAGCCCTGCGCGTGGTCGGCAAACTCGAAGACATCGTACCGGCTCACCACCTCGGCCAGGCGCGCGCGGTCGCCGTAATACAGCCGGGCCACGGCCTCCGTTTCCGCCGCCGGCGGGATCGCCTGCCCGCTGACCGGAGGCCCGGCGGCCAGGGCGAACCTTGTCCCGAGAGCCAGCAGCCCCGCCAGACGCCACAAGCGCGACCGCGCAAAGGGCGACGGGGATTTGGGCCTGCGGGTGGGGAAGTGCAGCTCTCCCGGACACCAGGCGCACGCGGGCGCGTCCGGCATCGGTGGCTGGGGTCGGGGCAACACTTCGCGCAGCTTGAAGCACCCGAGCCGGGGTCGCAAGTGTCTGGGGAAGCGCGCACCGCGCGCTGGTCCCCTGGCAGCGCGCACCAGGGAGGCCAAACCCGGCGTGAAGGGCCGCGCCCACCGGGAAAATTCGGTCCGGGCCACCGGTGGACAACTCCCGGGTCGCGCCGCCTTTACACCCCGGAGGCGGGTGTTAATGTCGGTTCATGTCCGTGCCGCTCGACGAGACCGAGTTTGTGGACCGCGATGTGCTCGCCGCTCCGACCGCCCGGCCGGCGGCACCCGTGCCCGCTTTTTCTCCGATGAATGCCCCGACGCCTCCGCCCGGCGGCCGGCCGCCCACGCGCGCTGAATTGGAAAGCCAGCTCACCACCCGGCAACAGCAACTGGCCGAGTTGAAGGCCCGGCAGGAGGCCATCGAACGCGAGCGCCTGGCCCTCGAGGAAGCGCGCCGCCGCCAGGCCGAGTTCGAGACCGGCCGCCCGGAAATGATTCAGCAACTGACCCGCGGGGTGGAGTTGTTGGCCCGGGCGGAATTCGCCGCGCGCCGCGAGGCGGAGCAAATGGCCAAGACCCTCGGGGGCCTGCGCGAGGCGCTCCAGGCCGTGCAGGGGCTCAAGCCGGAAACCTGGACACCGGAAACCTGGCAGACGGAATTGACGCGCGCGCTGACCACGCTCGAAAACGCCCGCATGGAATGGAACGCGGCGCGCTTGAAGTGGCCGTTGCTCAACGGCGAGACCGCCGGCCCGAGCGGCCCGAGCCGGCAGCCCGGGGCGGCGGCCGCACCCGCGTGGCTGGCCGGGCGCAGCCTGGGTGAGTTGTGCAAGCTGGGTCTGGCGCTGACCTGGCCGCTGGCGGTGGTGGCGCTGTTGGCGGTGGGGGTGCTGGCCCTGGCCCTGTTCCGCCCGTGAACACCACCGGGGTCATGGGGTTGTTTCGGCGCAAGTCGGACCCAATCCGCGCGCAGGAACGCCAACTGGCCGCGCGGCTGGCGGAATTGCAGGCGGAAATTGCCCGGCTCAACGCCCAAATCGCCGAAGAACAGGCCCGCCCCAGGCTGCGCTCGACCGCGCCCCCACCCGCCTTTGAGGCGGTCAACCACCAGCGGGTGACCCAGCCGGCGGTGGCAGAAACCACCCCGGCACATTACAACGAGCTGGGCGTGCGCAAGTACGATCCGCTGGCCCGGGTGCGACGCTGGTGGCAGCAGATGCGGGGGACTTCCACCACCAATCCCGCGCTGGTGCGCTACCTGGCCGCGGGCAACGTGCAGGGCTTGAGGCCGCTCCGGTATGAGAAGCGGGTGGCGCGCAACCGGTTTTTTGCCCTCCTGCTCCTGTTCCTCGCGCTGATCTGGGGCCTGATCTATTTCTTCAACCGATGAAGCGCTGGCCC
This sequence comes from uncultured Verrucomicrobiae bacterium, assembly GCA_937946835.1. Lineage (GTDB taxonomy): Bacteria > Verrucomicrobiota > Verrucomicrobiia > Limisphaerales > J093 > DSVZ01. The sequence continues at coordinate 10,757 of CALFAV010000006.1, forward strand.
ACGGCCCTGCCCACGCCGGCAGGGGTCTTCCTGGCGGAGTTTTCTTCCCGCGGGCTGGCGCGCCTGCATTTCCCGGGACGGCGCTCCGCCCGCGCCCTGCCGGTGGAGCAACTGCCGCTGCCGCAACGCCGCTGGGCCACCCGGACGGCCCGGGCCCTGGAACGGGTCTTGGCGGGCCGGCCGCCGGGTGACCTGCCGCCGTTGGATGAGACGGGCACCCCGTTTCAACGGGCCGTATGGCGGGCGCTGCGGACCATCCCGCCCGGGCAGACCCGGACCTACGCCGACGTGGCCCGCGCCCTGGGGCGGCCGCCCGGCGCGGCGCGCGCGGTGGGGCAGGCCTGTGGGGCGAATCCCATCCCGGTGTTGACCCCGTGCCATCGCGTGCTCGCCGCCGGCGGCGGGCTGGGGGGGTTTTCGGCCGGCTTGAATTGGAAACGGAAGTTGCTGGCGGGCGAGGCGAAGGCCGGCCATGCCCGGATGCCGCTCAAAGTCCGTTGAGCCGGTCAATCATCTCCCGCAGCCGCCCGTAGGATTTGCGGTCGAAGCCGAAGGCGATCCGGGGCAGTTCCACAAAGTCGTCGTCCTCGCGCTCTTCCGGGGTGGGCGGCACCACCTGCAAGGGAGCGCCGGCGATGATGTCGGCAAAATCCTCGTTGAGCGCGGCCAGGGCCGTGTCGGAGGGCCGGTGTTGGAGACGAATGACCAGCCGTTCACCCACAAAGCGGCTGGAGTGGTAATTGCGGTAAAAGCGCGTGATCCACTTCACCGCCTGTTCCGGCCGGTCGGTGATCTGGTAGAGATTCAGGTCCTCGGGCGAGATCAGGCCGTTGCCCAGGAGATGATCGCGGACGTGCCGGTCCCAGGTCTTCCAAAACTCTCCGCCCGGCCGGTCAATGAGCACCAGCGGCATGAGCCGGCTCTTGCCGGTCTGCATGAGGGTCAACGCCTCGTAGCCCTCGTCGAGCGTGCCAAAGCCGCCGGGAAACAGGGCCACGGCGTCCGAGTGCCGGATGAAGGTCAGCTTGCGGGTGAAGAAATACTTGAACGTGATGAGCTTGGCGTCCTTTTTGATGACCGGGTTGGCCGCCTGTTCCCAGGGCAGACGGATGTTGGCCCCGAAGCTCATTTCCGGTCCCGCCCCCTCGTGTCCGGCCTGCATGATCCCGCCGCCTGCGCCGGTGATGACCATGAACCCGGCTGCTGCGATCTGCCGACCGAACTCGACCGCCTGCCGGTACTCGGGGCGCGATGGCTCGGTGCGCGCCGAGCCGAAGATGGTCACTTTGCGGCGGTTCGCGTAGGGGGCGAAGACCTTGAAGGCCAGCCGCAGCTCGCGGACGGCGGTTTGGATGATGCGCACGTCGCCCCGGTGCTCGATCTCGCGCAGCAGACGGAGCGCGGTTTCGATGATGTCGGCCACCAGGTCGGCGTTGTGGCCGTTGCCGGCGGCGGCGATCAATTCGCGGATTTGGGTCTCCAGCCCGGGGTTCCGACGGGGCGCCCGCGAGCGGCGGACAGGTGGTTGCACGGGCGGCACAGTAACGGACGGCCGCGTTTCAGCAAGCGCGCGGGCGGGCCGTGGTCCGGTCGGCGCGCCCCGGGCGGTGCTTTCGGGCCAAAAGTCCGCTTGCCCGGGACCGGCGGGCCTGCCACAATCGCGGCCTTTGTTATGGCAAGGCGTTGTCAATTAACCGGCAAGGGCCCGATCAAAGGCAGCCGCATCTGGCGCAGCGGCAAGCCGAAAAAGCAGGGCGGCATCGGCACCCACGTGACCGCCATCACCAAGCGCCGCTTTTTCCCGAATTTGCAGCGGGTCAAGGCGGTGGTGAACGGGCGGGTGCGCTACATCCGCGTGGCGGCCTCGGCCATCAAGAAGGGCCTGGTGGTCAAGCCGCCGAAGCGACAGTGGGCGTCTGCGACCAAAGGGTCCGCCAAAACTCCTGCGACCGCGACGGCCGGAGCCTGAAGCGGTCATCTTCGCCGGGGGAATGCAGGGCGGGGCACGCAGCCCCGCCGTTTTATTTGGCACCCATTCCGGTCGCCGGCCGCGGGCGGCGGGACGCAGGCAAAAAAGCGCACGCGGCGCGGGTGAGGGTTCCCGCACCGCGTGGCTGTATTTGCGACCGCGTTCCTCCGTGCAAAAGCTCACCGCCGCGTCTCAGACATCGTAATAAAGGAAGAACTCGTAGGGGTGCGGACGCAGCCGGAGCGCGTCGCATTCTTTGCGTTTGTTGCTGATCCACATCTGGATGAAGTCCGCGGTGAAGACATCGCCCTTGAGGAGGAACTCGTGGTCCTTTTCCAGCGCCTGGATGGCTTCCTCGAGGCTACCGGGCACCTGGGGGATTTTGGCGTGCTCCTCCGGCGGCAACTCGTACATGTTTTTGTCCACCGGTTCGCCCGGATCAATCTTGTTCTGAATGCCGTCGAGCCCGGCCATGAGCATCGCGGCGAACGCCAGGTACGGATTGGCGCTGGGGTCCGGGGGGCGGTATTCGAGGCGTTTGGCCCTGGGGCTTTCGCTGTAGGTGGGGATGCGGATGGCCGCCGAGCGGTTGCGGCTGCTGTAAGCGAGGTTCACGGGCGCTTCGTAGCCGGGCACGAGCCGTTTGTAGCTGTTGGTCGTGGGGCTGCAGAAGGCGCACAGCGCGCGGGCGTGCTTGAGCAGCCCGCCAATGTAGTACAGGGCGGTCTGGCTCAGGCCGGCGTATTCGTTGCCGGCAAACAGCGGCTTGCCCTTCTTCCAGAGCGACTGGTGCGTGTGCATGCCGCTGCCGTTGTCGCCAAACAGCGGTTTGGGCATGAAGGTGGCGGTTTTGCCGTGGCGGCGGGCCACGTTGCGCACGACGTATTTGTAAACCATCATGGCGTCCGCGGCGCGCACCAGCGTGTCGAAGCGGTAATCAATTTCCGCCTGGCCGGCAGTGGCGACCTCGTGGTGCTGTTTTTCAACCGGCACACCCAGTTGTTCCATCACCAGCACCATTTCGGTGCGGATGTCCTGGAGCGTGTCAGCGGGGGGTGCGGGAAAATAGCCTTCCTTGTGCCGGATTTTGTAGCCCAGGTTGGGCATTTCCTCGCGGCCGGTGTTCCAGATGCCCTCCTCCGAGTCCACGGAGTAAAACGTCCCGTTGCTTTTGGAGTCGAACTGGACGTTGTCGAAGATGAAAAACTCGGCCTCCGGGCCGAACACGGCCGTGTCGGCAATGCCCGTGGACACCAGGTATCTCTCGGCCTTCTGAGCGATGCCCCGCGGGTCGCGCGAGTACGGTTCCTTGGTGAGGGTTTCCGCAATGGTGCAGGTCAACGAGAGCGTCGGCTCTTTGGTGAAGGGGTCCAGGAACGCCGTGGCCGGGTCGGGTAGGGCGAGCATGTCGGAAGCTTCGATGCTCTTCCAACCGCGGATGCTGGAGCCGTCAAAGCCCAGGCCGTCGGTGAAAATTTCCGCGGACAATTCCCGGATCGGACAACTGAAGTGCTGCCAGGAGCCGAAGGTGTCCACGAACTTGATGTCCATCATCTTGGCGCCGGCCTTCTTGGCCAGCTCCAGCACTTTTTGGGGGGTACTCATGGGTATTGGATTGATGTTTGTCGGTTTGTGTTGTATTTCTCGGTGCTGCACGGCGTTCTACCCAGGACGCGGTGCGGGCCGTGCCCGGAGTGATTCTCTTCCGCTCCACGCCCGGGCACGGCCGCTGGTTCAACCGCTCAGGCCAGGTGATACCCCTCCTCGCCGTGCTCGGAGAGGTCCAGGCCGACGGTTTCGACCTCCTCGCTCACGCGCAGGCCCACCACCTTGTCGGCGACATACAAGGCCACCCCGGCCACGACAGTGCTCCAGATCACGGTGACGATGATGCTTTTGAGTTGAGTGAAGACCTGCGCGGCGATGCCGGTGCCCTCGGCCAGGCCGGCGCCCCCCAGGGCGGCATCGGCACAGACCCCGGTCAGCAGCGCACCCACGATGCCGCCCACGCCGTGCACACCGAACACATCCAGGCTATCGTCGTACTTGAGTTTCGCCTTGAGACTGGTGGCGGCCAGATAGCAGCACACCGCCGCCGCTGCCCCGATGATCAGCGCCCCGATGGGGCCCGCCGTGCCGGAGGCCGGAGTGATCGCGACCAGCCCGGCCACGGCCCCCGTGGCCACGCCCACGGCCGTCGGTTTGCCGCGGAAAATCCACTCGATGAACAACCATGAGGCGGCGGCGGTGGCCGTGGCGACCTGGGTGACCAGCAGGGCCATGCCGGCCACCTTGTCCGCGGCCAGCGCGCTGCCTGCGTTGAAGCCGAACCACCCCACCCACAGCATGGCCGCGCCCACAACGGTCAACACCACGTTGTGCGGCCGCAGGCTTTCGCTGCCGTGCCCGAGCCGCCGGCCCACCATCACGCAGGCCACCAACCCGGCCAGACCGGCGTTGATGTGCACCACCGTGCCGCCGGCGAAGTCCAGCACGCCCCAGTCCGCGAACAGCGCTCCCGGACCCGACCAGGCCATGTGACAGATGGGCAGGTACGAGAAGGTGAACCAGAGCGTGATGAAAATCATGACCGCCGCGTACTTCATCCGCTCGGCAAACGCGCCCACGATCAACGCCGGGGTGATGATCGCAAACGTCAGTTGGAACATCACAAACACCGCCTCCGGAATGGACCCCGAGACCGAGTCCAGCGTCACGCCCCGGAGGAACATCTTGTCCAGGCCCCCGATGAAGGCATGCAGGCTGACGACGCCCTTTTCCATGCCCGCGGTACTAAAGGCCAGGCTGTAGCCGTAGATGACCCAGAGCACCGTGACCACGCTCGCGATGCCAAAGCATTGCATCAGGACCGACAGGACGTTTTTGACACGCACCAGGCCGCCATAAAACAACGCCAGTCCGGGCAGGGTCATGAACAGCACCAGCGCCCCGGCCGTGATCAGCCAGGCGGTGTTGCCGGAGTCCAGCGCGGGGGGAGGCGCCGTCGCCGCGGCCGCCGCCGAGGCTTCAGCCACCGCGGCCGTGGGCTCGGGTTCGGCCGCCCACAGGGCGGGACCGACCGCAGCCAGACAGATCAAAACAACCAGCAGGTTCAGGAGATTCCGTTTCATGGGGGATGACGAATGGGTTTCTGGGTGAGGTTTGGATGGTCTCAAACCGCGGCGTCTCCGCGCTCTTCGGTGCGTATGCGGATGGCTTCTTCGACCGGAGTCACAAAGATCTTGCCGTCGCCGATCTTGCCGGTCCGGGCGGTTTTCAAGATGGCCTTGACCGCCGCCTCGGTTCGGTCGTCCGGCAGCACCACCTCGATCTTGATCTTGGGCAGAAAGTCCACGGTGTACTCGCTACCCCGGTAAATCTCGGTGTGGCCCTTCTGACGGCCAAACCCCTTGACCTCGGTGACCGTCATGCCCTCGATACCCAGTTCGCTGAGGGCGTCTTTGACCTCCTCCAGTTTGAAGGGTTTGATGATGGCTTCGATTTTCTTCATCGGTGTTCAGGAGTTGGAGCCACCGCCGAGATGGTGCGTGCCCGGCCCGGGACTGCGGGGCCGGCACAACGCTCGGCGGGCGGTGATGGCGGCTGTCGTGCAGCGCACGCCGCGCCCCTAGCAACGGGGATGCCAGGCGCATACCCGAGGAGGGGCGACAGACCTCAACTGCCGCAAGTGCAGGGAGTTTTGCCGCTCGACTCGCGGGTTGTCCCTCTGGCTGGAAGGCGAGAGCGCCTTCAGCGTCCTGGCTTTTTTTGAGCAGCCTGGCGCGGCGGTGACACCGCGGTGGTGCGGTTGGTGAAACCCGCTCAGCGGGTGACCTCGCTCAAGGGAAGCGACAGCAGGCGTTGACCGGCGATGGCGACCACTTGCTGCCAGGCTGCCTCGCGCGCCAGGGGCGATTGAAATTCGCCGGTCCCCAGCTCCGTCCCGCGCACCCCCGGCGAGTAGGCCGGCAGGCAAAGCCGGTTCGGCCCGACCAGAAAGCAGGGACAACGAGTCGGGGTCGCCAGCCGCCGGGCTACGGTCACCACCGGATGCTCGCGATTGAAAACCACCCAGCCCTCCCGCCCCCGCCCGGCCAGCCAGGCCCGGGCTTGTTCCGCGGAGGCGTCATCGCCCTCGACGAAGAGCCAGCGCTCCGCCTCGAGCCGGGGAAGCAGGGTCAAGTTCAGTCCCCACCGTTGACGAGCGGCCTCCAATCGCTGTCCGGGGTCGCTGCCCACCACGACCAGTTCCCCGTGACAGGCCGCTGCCGCCACAAAGCTCTTGAGCACATGCTCCAGCATCGGGGGACTTAACGCGCCGGAGAGGGGACTGCCGAGCACCACGGTACGCAGCGGCCGGTAATCCGCCAGCAGCTCGCTGAACCGCACGATGCCGTCCTCCAGGGCCGACAGCGCCAAGGAGGGTCCCCCGGCGCGGGGCGTCGCCGCAGCGCCCAGTTGCACCCCGGCCAGGGCCAGCACGGCGGCCTCGCCGCACCAGGCGGCCCCGCGGGCGTCCAGCACCACGCCCGATTCCAGTTGCAACTGATCTGCCATGGAAGGATGGAACGCGGCGGCCACGATGAAACAGACCCGGCCGATTAGCAATGGCGCTTTCGGCCGGGCCGCACCGGTAAGGAGGACCACCCCGACCTGCCGGGGACGCTCAAGCCCCACTCTGCCGCAGCGCCTCCACCGCGGCATCCAGCCGTGCGGGCGAGACCTTCTCCGCTGTGCCCAGCTCCGGCGCAAAGACTGACACCTTGAACTCCTCGACCAGCCAGCGCAGCCGATGCCACGCCGCACGGGCCGCCTCGCCGCGGGCTGCGGGCGCCCAGCGGTTCAGCACCTCGAGGTATGGCCGCACCCGGGCGGCCTTGGCGGCGTCCTTGGCCGGGTCCAGGGCCGCGCGCTCGGCACGCACCCGCAGGGCGCGCAGGTAACGGGGCAGATGCAACAGCCGCTCCAACGGCACCATCGCCAGGAAGCGTCGTGGCACCAACGCATTCAACTCCGCCTCCATCCCGGCGAACGGCCGTCGGCACAGCAGCACCTCCTGGCGCGCCTGCAGCACCGCCCCCACCGCGGCGTGGAGGCGGTCCACCACGCCGGGCATCCGGGCGCGGACCGCGTCAAGGTAGGCGGCGAACCCGGCCGCCGTCCGCGGGGGCGGTTCGGCGGGCGGCAACAGGTGGCGGCGCAGACATTCCCAGGCGCTTTCGAGCAATTCATCCACCGGCCCCAGCGTGGCGTGCAGCACGCCGTGCGCGCGCAACCGGCGCAGGTCCTTTTGTATCGCGGCCAGTTCCCGTTCCAGGACGACCTCCGCCAGCCGGGGCGCGGCCGCGCGGGTTGCCGCCGGCGCCTCGGTCGCGTCGCGGAACAACCGCAGGTGCACCGCCCCGGCCTCGAGCTGCAGTCCCGGCCATGCCTTGAGCGGAAAGCCGCCCAGGTCCGCGACCACGATTTCCGGCGGCAAATCGCCGAAATCCCAGGCCCGCAGGTCGTACTTTTCCCAGCGTTGCACGGCCTGTTCCCAGGCTGCCTGCTCGGCCGGGGTGCGATGCTCACGCACCTGCGCGCGCAACGCCTCGAGGTCGCGTCCCGACGCCACCAGTTGGCCGTCCGAGGCGACCAACTCCACCCGCGGGCGCAAATGCTCGGGCAGGCGCGCCACGGGCCAGGCCGCCGGCGGGATGTCCACCCCGAAGCGGCGTTTCACGAACGCGGACACCGCGGCCAGGTAATCGCGGCCGGTCGGCGACACCTGCGCGGCAATTTCACGCGCGGTGTCGTGGAGGGGCATCAAGGGCCGGCGCAGGTCCTTGGGCAATTCCCGCAGCAGATGCGCCAGACGTTCCTCGCGCAGTGCCGGCACGGCCCAGTCCAGCAGGGCGGCATCCACCTGCGCGGCCAGCGGCACCGCCAGGCGCAGGGTCACGCCGTCGTCGTCGCGATCGGGCGCGTAGGCGTAACGCACCGGCACCGGGTGCCCGGCCAGGTCCACCGCGTCGGGGAAGGCCTCGGCAGCGAAGGCGGCGGCGTGCTCGCCCAGCAGGTCGGCCGGCTGCGCGTGCAGGAAATCCGGCGCCACTGCCTGCAGCACCCGGTTCAAATCATGCCAGGAGCTGACCTCGCGCAGCCGGGCGGCGTAAAAGCGGAACAACGCCTCGTCCAGGTCGGGCACGACCCGGTGGCGAAGCCGGGTTTGCCACAGCTCGAGCTTTTCGCGCAGGCGACGGTTGTGTTCCAGGAACGCCCGCGCGCGCAGCGGTGGGGGCATCGGCGGGGCGGGACCGGGCCGACCCGGGACCATCGGCTCGGCTCCTACGGACGGCGCGACTCGACGGGGTCTTGCTCCACTGGATTGGGGCAGCGTGGTCGCGGGAGTTGGTTCGCTCGCTTCGGGGCCTGGCTCGTAGCCGACCAGCGCCTCGCGGAGGAAGATCTCCGTGGCCGCCGCCGGGTCCACGCGGCCAAAGCCCACGGTGCGTTCGCGCAGGACCAGCCCGCGCAGCCACACCCGCTCCCGGGCCAGCACGCGCCCCGCGGCGGCGTCCCAGCGGGTCAGGTCATGCGTGGTGCGGACCAGGTGCGGCGCCAGTTCGATGACCCATTCCGGGTCAATCGCGGCGACCACGCGCGCAAACGGCCGGGAGGTTTCCACGAGTTCGCCAGCCACGAGCCAGTCGGGTTGGCCGCTTCGGTCCGGCCCGGGTTCGGGTTTGGATCCCGGGGCCGCGCCGCGCCGGCCGCTCGCCCCGGGCGCCGGATTGGCGAAGAGCGCCGAGCCGGGAAACACCATCACCTGCCGGCCGCCTGCGGTGCGGTACAGATTGCGCTCCTCGCGTTTGAGCACGTGGCCCCACAGGCCGGTGAGCAGTGCGCGGTGAATGGCTGCGTAGCGGGAATCAAAGGCCGTGGCCCTGGGCGGGTGGCCGCGCCCCGGCCGGTGGTTGGCGGCCGGACACGGTTCCTCCAGCTCGGCCACGGCGTCCTCGAGTTCGGCGTGGACATCCCGCCACTCGCGCATCCGCACGTAGGACAGGAAATGCGCCCGGCAAAACCGGCGCATCTGACTCTGGGTCTTGAGGGCTTCCCACTCGTCGTGCCAGGCGTTCCAGAGGTTGAGCAGGGTGAGGAAATCGGACCGCGGATGCTGGAAGCGCCGGTGGGCCGCATCGGCGGCGTCCTTTTGTTCAAGCGGCCGCTCGCGCGGGTCCTGAATGCTCAAACCGGCGGCGATGACGAGCACCTCCGACAGCACGCCCTCGAGGCGGGCCTGGAGCAACATGCGGCCGATGGCGGGGTCCACCGGCAGGCGGGCGAGATCGCGACCCAGCGGCGTGAGCGCGCGCTGCGCGTCCAGGGCGCCGAGTTCCTCGAGCAACTGGTAGGCGGCGCGAATCGCGGCCGGGGCGGGCGGCTCCGGAAACGGAAAGGTTTCCGGTTCGCCCAGCCCCCAGGCCTTCATGCGCAGAATGACCTCGGCCAGGTCGCAACGCTGAATTTCCGGCTCGGTGAATGGCGGGCGGGCACGGAAGTCCGCCTCGGAGTACAGGCGCACGCAGACGCCCGCGGCCACGCGCCCGCAGCGGCCGGCGCGCTGGTTGGCGCTGCTTTGCGCGACCGGCTCGATGGGCAGCCGATGCGTGCGGGTGCCGGGGCTGTACCGGCTTACCCGCGCCAGGCCGGTGTCCACCACGCAGCGAATGCGCGGCACGGTGAGCGAGGTTTCCGCGATGTTCGTGGCCACGACCACGCGCCGGCGCGGGCCGGGCTGGAAGACGCGCTGCTGATCGCCCGCCGCCAGCCGGCCAAACAGCGGCACCCCCTCGATGCGGTCGCCGTGTCGCGCGCTCAGCAGGTCGCAGGTTTCGCGGATGTCCCGCTCGGTGGGCATGAACACCAGCACGTCGCCGGCGGGGGTCTCGTCCAGCAGCCGGCCCACCGCCGCCACCGCCGCGTCCACGTAGGTCAGTTCGCCGGCCTCGACGGCCGCCTCGTCCAGCGGCGCGTAGCGGATTTCGACCGGGTACAACCGGCCGGAGACCTGGAAAACCGGAGCGCCGCCGAACGTGCGGGCAAACAGCGCGGTGTCCAGCGTGGCCGAGGTGATGACCAGCCTGAGGTCGTCGCGGCGCGCGAGCAGTTGCCGCAGGTGGCCGAGCAGGAAGTCAATGTTCAGCGAGCGCTCGTGCGCCTCGTCCAGGATCAACGCCTCGTACTCGGTCAGCAACGGGTCCCCCTGCAACTCGGCCAGGAGAATGCCGTCGGTCATGACCTTGAGGCTGGTCTCGGGCGCGGTGTCGTCGGCGAAGCGGATTTTGCACCCGACCTCGCGGCCCCAGGGCACGCGCAGTTCCTCGGCCAGGCGTCGCGAAACGGCCAGCGCCGCCACGCGGCGGGGCTGGGTGCAGCCGATGCGGGCGCGCAGGCCCAGGCCGGCCTCCAGACACATCTTGGGGAGCTGCGTGGTCTTGCCCGAACCGGTCTCGCCGGCCACCACCACAACCCGGTGCGCTCGCAGGGCGGCCACGATCTCGTCCTTGTGCGCGGTGATGGGCAGCTCCGGCGGGTAGTGAAGATGGCGCCGCACGGCCGCGCGCCGCTCGCGCAGGGCGGCAGAGGCGCGGGCCTCGGCCAGCCAGCGCGCCACCGCGGCCGGGCCGCCCGACGCACCGTCACGTTGCCGCAACTGGAGCAGCCGGTGGCCCAGCCGGATTTGATCCGGCAACAGGCACCGGGGAATCAGGCGGCGAAGCTCGGCAAGGGCGGCCGGGTCGTGCACGCCGCCATTGTTCGCGGCGGGCGCGGCGAAGCAAAGCCCGAGGTGCGGCAGGGTAAATCGCCGCCCGCTGAGAAGCCCGGGAATCGTCGGGGTGATCGGCGCTTCGGCTACCGGTGGAGTTGGGGGCTAGGGCGCGGGAGTGACTTGCCGCAGCTCGAAGGGCGCGAACAGGCCGTAGCCCACGGTGGCGTAATCTGCGCCGGGCGGCGGGCCGTTGTTGGGGCCCCGCTGGAACATACCCGGCCAGGCGCTGCCCAGACCCGGCTTGCCGTGGTGCGGCCCGAGCGTGTTCTTGAGCGTGCCGAACACGATCACCTCGACCGTGTTCTCACCGCGCTTGAGCTGTTTGGTGACCTCCAGTTCCCACGGCGGCGCCCCGATGTAGCCGGCGCGCCGGCCGTTTACGTCCACGCGCGCCACGCTGCCGTACCAGGCGGGCAGGGCCACCACGTAGCGCCCGCGTTTGGGTGAAATCACGAAGCGCTGCCGGTAGGCCACGCCGTGCGCGTAGAAGGGCTGGCCCTGTTCGTTCCACCGGCCGAGGGTGAGCGGTCGGTCAGGGGTGAGGACGAAACCGCGCGCGGCCGGTTTGAGGGCGAAATCACCGCGAACATAGGCCGGCTCGATCTCGTGGAACATGGTGAAGGGCCGGGCGGTGAGCGTGACCACGTTTTCGCCCGGCCGCGCCGCCGCGGCGAGGGGCACGCGGCCGAACGCCTTGTCGAGCCACCACTCCCCCCGCCGGGGTTTTACCGGCCGGCCGTTGCAGGTGATCGAGTAAAGGTCCGGGCGTTCGATGACGATCTCGAGGTTGGGCGGCACCGGGCCTTCGATCGTGAAGCGGTAGCTGGCGGTGAAGCCGCTGTCCGCGGGGAAGGTCCGCGTGATGAGCTCGTCCTTGAACTGGACCGCGTTGTCCCAGGGGTTGCGCGGCAGGCCGTGCTTCTGCCAGGCAAACTGGTCGGCCTGGTAAAAGTAGAGGTTGGTGCGGGTCTCGCCCCCGGCGCTGATGTCCACGTAATCGAGGGTGAGGACGTTCGGTTGCACGCGACGGATCTCGAGCGGGCCAGACGCGGCGATGGGCGAGCACGTTTCGTGGACGGACGGGGCCGGCTTGAGCGGCGTTGCCGAGAGAAACAGCAGCAGGCTGCCCGAGGGCGGGAGGTTGAAGCGGGCCTTGACGCCGCCGGCGGTCGTCTCGAACGGATACGGCTCAACCGCGCCGGTGTAGAGGTCCCAACGTTCGACCCCTTTGAGGTCGGACTCGATGGCGCCGGCCGAGGGCGACTCGATGCTGGTGTTGACCAGCAGGAGGATTTGGCCGTCGTCGAGGTGCCGCCGGTGATGGAACAGGATGCCTTTGTCGCCGGGGTTCCGACTGATGCGCAGGCCCTGCGGGGGCGCCAACCGATTCAGCAGGTCCACCGCTTGTTCGGGCCGGGCGCTGGTCCAGCCGGCTTCATTGGCGCCCTCAGCCGGCCGGTCGGAGGGCGTGCCGTCCACCCGCGCAGGCGGGTCGCCCAAACACAGCACCTGAACGCCGGCGGGGAGAAACTCCTCGCCCAACCGGACCAGGTCGGAGGAGATGTTTTCGGTGTGGGGCGGCAAGACCACCACCTCGTAAAGCCGCTGCCCCACACGCAGCTTGTGGCCCTCGACCGCGCCGTGCCGGGCCAGGACCTCCTCGCAGCCCAGGTCGTATTCGATCTGCGCGGCCTCCAGGGCCATCAGCAGCTTGAAGAACGCGTCGCCCAGTTCCTTCAGCCTGGCCTGGTTGCCCTGGTACATCCAGGCGGTGGAGGTCGGCTCGAGGACCAGGATGCGGTTGATTTGTTCGCCCTGCGACATCACAGCCGAGAGCCGGGCCAGGTATTGGGCGTGTACGTGGTAGGCTTCCCACCACGGCTCGTGGTAGCTGAAGCTCTGGGGATGATCGCGTTTGCGGGCGCCGCGGATGGTCACGTAGCTGAGGTGCTCGTCCATGAGGTTGATGCCCAGCACGGCCAGCCAGTCGCCGATGCGCTTCATGTCCTCGAAGCGCAGGTCCCAACCGCCGGCACCGTAAAGCTCCACCAGGGTGCGTTGGCGGCCGAGCTGGTTGGCGATGCTCGACACCTCGCGGCAGAACCGCACGTTGCCGAACTGGGCGTGGGTGTGCTCGGCGTATTGGTTCATGAGGCAATCAATGCCGGGGATGTGCTGCCAGGCGGCCATGGCCATGTTGTCCGGCACGCCCACACAGTGTGGCCATTCGTGGTCCCAGTAATGGCCGGTGAAGGCCAGGCCGTGGCGCTCGCACCACTCGTAGTAGGGTTTGGCCCAACGCTCGATGAACAGCTCGTTGAGGGTCGCGAAGTAGTTGTGGCGCACCCGCCGCCAGTCGCCCACCTCCCGCACCAGACTGGGCAGATGATTCAACAGGTTGTAGCCCCACCGCTTCTGGAACTGCTCCGGCAGGTCAGGGCACCACGGAAAGTCGCCGGCGGGCCGGATGTTGGGCTCGTCGGTGAACACGCCGGGGATGCGCTGGCCGAACTGGCTGCCCACCTGGCGCTTGTAGGCCTCCAGCGTCACTTCCAAAAACTTCTCCGTCACGCCCTGGGTCAGCAGGTTCACGTAACTGCGGCCGCCGTGCCAGGGGGAATCCCCCGCGCGCCGGAGCTCGGCGACCAGGTAACGACCCTCGGGCAGAGCTTCGCCGCGGCGGAGGGCGTCCGACACGTCCGACGGGCCGGATGTGTCGGACAGCCGGAAGACCCGCACCAAGCTCTCCTCCCATTTTGGTGCCGCCGGGCTCTCCCTGAAATGCAGCCCCATCCCACGCGCTTCGGGCATCAGTTCCGGCACCCAACCGCCGGCAAAGCCGCTGGGGTAGGAGTTCTCGTCGTAAATCCACACGTTCATGTCCAGCCGCTCGGCCTCGGCCAGCGCGACTTTCCACAGGCGGAACCAGTCCGCGCCCAGATACGGCGTCATCAGGCCGGGGCGCGGATGGACAAAGACCTGCTTGACCTGTTGGCCGGCCAGGTCGCGCAACGTGTCACGGATTTGCCGCTCGCTCAGCAGGTCGTTCCAGACCCACAGCGGCGCGGTGGCGTACTCGCGCGGTGGGTGGGCCAGGAGGCGGCGCGTCGCTTCGGCGGTGGCGCCGCGGGTGGGGACAGGCAGGGCGAGCAGGGCGGCCAGAAGCACCCAACCGGCGGCGCGGGGCATGGAAAGAAGAGGGAGCCTCAAGCAAAGGTGGGTTTTCATGAGTTGGGTTTACCCCCCGGCCCGGGTGGGGTCAAGCGTGCCGGGGGGCGGGGGGGCCATGCCGCGATCGCCTCCCTGCACGAAGCGCCCCTGGAGGTCAAGCGTGCCGGGGGGGCGGGGGGGCCATGCCGCATGGCCCGTATCCCACCGGGACGCCGCCAGCAGGTCTGCCTGCGGATTTTACCGGGTTTTCACCACTTCGGGTTTGCATCGGCCGCTACACGAACTTCAATTTCCCCCGTTCATGAAACCGAGTTCCCCGCTCTTGCTCTGGCTCGCCGGCCTGGCCCTGGCCCTGGCGGCGATGGCGCATGATCGCGCCCGCACGCCGGTGCGCATCCCCGACCTTCCCGGCTATCGCACCCTCAAATGCGATTTCCACATCCACACCGTGTTCTCGGACGGCAAGGTCTGGCCGGATATACGAGCGGAGGAGGCCTGGCGGGAGGGGTTGGACGCCATCGCCATCACCGACCACATCGAGTACCAGCCGCACAAGGCCGACCTGCCCACGGCGCACAATCGCTCCTGGGAGATCGCCCACTCGCATGGCGATGTCCTGCAACTGGTCGTGATCCGCGGCTCCGAAATCACCCGGGCGATGCCCCCCGGACACCTGAACGCCATCTTTCTGACCGACGCCCGGGCGTTGGACGTCTCGGACTGGCGGGCGGCGGTGGCCGCGGCGCATCGCCAGGGGGCCTTCATCTTCTGGAACCATCCCGGCTGGACCGGCCAGCAGCCCGACGGGGTGGCACGGTGGTACCCCGAGCACACCGAGTTGGTGACCTCGAACCAGCTCCACGGCATCGAGGTCGTCAACGGCCGCGAGTACTACCCCGAGGCCCACGCCTGGTGCCTGGAGAAAAACCTGACGATGCTCAGCAACTCCGACATCCACAACCCGCTCAACCTCGACTACGACCTGCACACCGGCGACCACCGCCCGTTGACGCTGGTCTTTGCCCGTGACGGCAGCCCGGAGGCCATCAAGGAGGCCCTCTTCGCCCGGCGCACCGCGGTGTACTCCGGCACGCTGCTGATCGGGCAAGAGGAGTTCCTTAAACCCATCTTCGAGCGCTCGGTGCGCGTGCTCACCCCGCACCTGCGGGTGCGCGGCACGGGCCGCGCCTACGTGCAACTCCACAACGAGTCGGACCTCACCTACACCCTGCAGCCGACGGGGGAGGATGCCGACCTGAAATTCCCGCGGGAGCTGCGTCTGCCCGCGGGCCGGACCGCGCTCCTTGAGGTCCGCGGCCGGGCGGAGGACCGACAGGGCGAACGCGCCGTGCGAATGGCCTGCACGGTGACCAACCTGCTGGTGCGGCCCGGCCAGCCGCTGAGCGCCGCGCTGGAGTTCAAAGTCACGCTTCTGCCCAAGTAAGTTCGGCGCGGACTCGCCCGGTGCCCTCTGCCGGGCGGCAGGTGGGGCAGGCCTTTCAACCAGCGTAGCCGGGGTGCAAAAATCCGCCGGCGTGCGCACCGAGACCGGTGTCGGGGCGGCACCGCTGAGACAGGGTGTCCACCAGGGCGGGGCCCTTGCCCCGGGCCGTCGGTCCGGCTCAGGAGCGGAGAGTCCGGCGCAAAACCTCTCCGCGCGGCCCGGTCCGGCCCGGGAAAGCCGAGGGGCGTTGATGTAAATCAAGGCCGCCGCGCCGCCCGCCGTGCTACAGAGTCCACCATGCAATCCTTCACCCGCTGCTGGATTCTGGCCCTGGGCGGTGGCTGGCTTTTGAGCCGGTCGGTGTCGGGCGCCGAAGTGCTGTCCCCGGAGCTTGAACGCGGGCGGGTGGTTTACGAGGCGCATTGCGCCGCCTGCCACGGCAGCACGGGCGACGGCAACGGACCGGCGGCGGTCTGGCTTTATCCCAAGCCGCGCAACTTCAGCGCCGGCCTGTACAAAATCCAGTCCACCCCGGCCGGTTCGCTGCCCACCGACGAGGACCTGTACCGCTCGGTCACGCGGGGGCTGGGCGGCAGTTCGATGCCGGCGTTCAACTACCTGCCGGACGCGGACCGCCGGGCGGTGGTGCAGTACGTCAAGCACCTGACCGCCACGGTGGGGCCGGACGGTCGGCGGGTGAACCTCTTCGAGCAGGCCCGGGCCAACGGCACCGCGGCCCAACCCCTCCCCGTGCCGCCCGAGCCGCCGTTGACGTTCGACTCGATCGTGCGCGGCAAGGAGTTGTACGTGAGCCTGCAATGCAATTCCTGCCACGGCGAAACCGGCGCGGGGGATGGGCCCTCGGCGCCCACGCTCCAGGACAGTTTCGGCATCCCCATCCGGCCGCGGGATTTCAGCTCGGGCGCGTTTCGCGGCGGGGCGGCCGGGGCGGACCTCTACACCCGCATTGCGGTGGGCCTGGCGGGCACGCCGATGGTGGCCTACCCGGACGAGGTGCTCAAGCCACAGGACCGCTGGGCGCTGGTGCACTACATTCAGTCGCTGCGCCAAAAGGACGCCGAGGTCAACGACATCCTGGTCCCGGAAGACGGCCTGATTGTCGCCCGGCGGGTGCGGGGCGGGCTGCCGTTGGACCCGATGGACCCGGCCTGGGAACGGATCGAGAGCGTGCGCGTGCCCTTGAACCCGCTCTGGCCCGAGCCGTATCCCATCCCCGCCGTGGCCGTGCGCGCCCTGCACAACGGCCGGGAGCTGGCCCTTCTGCTTCAGTGGCGGGATGAGATTTTCGACGGCGCGCCCGTGCGGGTGGAGGACTTTCAGGACGCCGCGGCGCTGCAGTTTTCGCTCACCGGCGAGTTTCCCTTCCTGGGCATGGGCGACGTGCGTCACCCGGTCAACCTCTGGCAATGGAAGGCCGGCTGGCAACAGGCCGTGGACGGCGCGCGCCCGGACGTGGAGACCGTGCATCCGAGCCTGCACGTGGACGTGTACCCTGATCCGCTCATGCAGGCCACGTACCGCACCGCGGAGGCGGCCGGCAACCTCCTGGCCGCCCGCACCATGAAGTCGCCGGTCGAAGACGCCAATGCCGTCGGCTTCGGCACCATCACCAGTCAGCCGCCCGCTTCCCAGAATGTGCGCGGCCGCGGGGTCTGGGTGGGCGGTTTCTGGAACGTCCTGTTTGTGCGCGAGCTCCGGTCCCGGGACCGCCAGGACGTGCAATTCGTGCCGGGGCGGCCCGTGCCGGTGGCCTTTGCCATCTGGAACGGCGCCCAGCGGGACCGCAACGGCCGCAAGGTGGTCAGCCACTGGTTCCAACTGGTGTTGAATCCGTGAATGGCCGGTCCGTTTGACGATTTTCCGAATGCTTCACCGACGCACCCGATGAACACCACCCCCCTTTCCCGCCGGGATTTCCTCCAACGCAGCGGCCTGGTCGGCGCCGGCCTGACGGCGTTGCACCTGGGCGCTCTGCGCTACCTGCAGGCCCAGGAAACCATCCCCAACCCGCTGGCGCACTACCCCGACCGGGACTGGGAGAAGATTTACCGCAACCAGTACGCGTACGACTCGAGCTTTTCCTGGGTCTGCGCGCCCAACGACACCCACAACTGCCGCGTCACCGCCCATGTCCGCAACGGCGTGATCATTCGCATGGGCGAGCAGTTTGACGTGGGCACCTATTCCGACCTGTATGGGAACAAGGCCTCCTGGAACTGGGGCAACCGTCATTGCGCCAAGGGCTACACCTTCCACCGCGTCCTCTACGGGCCCTACCGGCTCAAGCACCCCATCGTGCGCCTGGGCTGGAAACAGTGGGCGGACGACGGCTTTCCGACGCTGACCCGGGAGTTGCGGGCCAAATACAAGTTTGATTCCCGCGGCACCGACCGTTTCGTGCGGCTGAGCTGGGACGAAGCCTTCACCTACATCGCGCGGGGCCTCAAGGCCATCGCCGCCCGCTACAGCGGCCCGGAGGGGGCGCGGCTGTTGGCCGAACAGGGCTACCCGCCGGAAATGATCGAGGAAATGGGCGGCGCCGGCACCCGCACCATCAAATGCCGCGGGGGCATGGGCCTGCTGGGGGTGCTGGGCAAGTACGGCATGTACCGGCTGTGCAATTCGCTGGCCCTGCTCGATGTGCACGTGCGCGGGGTCCCCCCCGAACAGGCCCGCGCCGGCCGCAACTGGTCCAACTACACCTGGCACGGCGACCAGGCCCCGGGCCATCCCTGGGTGCACGGCCTCCAAAACTCGGATTGCGACTTCAACGACCTGCGTTCCTCCAAGCTCATCATCATGAACGGGAAGAACCTGGTCGAAAACAAGATCACCGACGCCCACTGGTTCATCGAATGCATGGAGCGCGGGGCCAGGATCGTGGTCATCGCCCCCGAATACGGCGCCCCGTCCACCAAGGCCGATTACTGGATTCCCATTCGCCCCGCGACCGACGCCGCGCTGTGGCTGGGCGTGGCGCGGCTGCTCATCGAGCGGGGCTGGTACGACGCCGCCTTTGTCAAGCAGTTCACCGACTTCCCGCTCCTGGTGCGTGCGGACAACCTCAAGCGCCTGCGCGCGCACGAGGTTTTCCCCAACTACCGCTCGGCCCTGCCCCCCGACGGCCCCAGCAAGACCGTGCAGGGCCTCACCGACGAGCAGCACGCCAAACTGGGCGACTTCGTGGTCTGGGACGCCCGCACCAACGCCCCGAAGGCCATTCACCGGGACCTGGTGGGCCGGCGGCTGGTCGAGGCGGGCATTGACCCGGTGCTGGACTGGAGCGGCACCCTCAAGCTGGCCGATGGCACCGAGGTCGAGGTCAAGACCGTCTGGGCCCAGTACCAGGTGCACCTGCGGGACTACGACCTGGACACCGTGGCCGAGATCACCGGCGCGCCGAAGGACTTGATCGAGCAACTGACGAAGGACATCGCGACGATCCAGCCCTGTTCGATCCATCAGGGCGAGGGCATCAACCACTGGTTCCACGCCACCGAGGCCAACCGGGCGGCCTACCTGCCGGCCATGCTCACCGGCAACCTGGGCCGGCCCGGCGCGGGCGTGCACGGCTGGGCGGGCAACTACAAGGCCGCGCTGTTCCAGGGCTCCAAGCTGACCGGCCCCGGCTTCAAGGGCTGGGTGGCGGAAGACCCCTTCCATCCGAACCTCGACGAAAAGGCCCACGGCCGGAACATCGAGGCCCACGCCTACACCAAGGACGAGGAACCGGCGTACTGGAACCACGGCGACCTGCCGCTGATCGTGAACACCCCCCGCGAGGGCCGGAAGGTGTTCACCGGCAAGACGCACATGCCCACGCCCACCAAGGCGATGCTCTTCACCAACGTCAACCTCATCAACAACGCCAAGTGGGCCTACGGCGTCATCAAGAACGTCAACCCCCGCGTCGAGTTGATCGTGAGCATTGACACCCAGGCCACCGCCTCGGTCGAGTACTCGGACCTGGCCCTGCCGGCCAACACCTGGTGCGAGTTCCAGGACCTCGAGATCACGGCCAGTTGCTCGAACCCCTTCCTCCAAATCTGGAAGGGCGGCATCAAGCCCCTCTACGACTCGAAGGATGACCTGAGCATCCTGGCGGGTATCGCCCACGCGCTGGCCCGCGTCACCGGCGACCGGCGCTTCCGCGACTACTTCAAGTTCGAGCTGGAGGGCAAACGCCGCGTGTACCTCCAGCGCCTGCTGGACTCATGCACCACCACCGCCGGCTACAAGCTGGACGACATCCTGGCCGGCAAGTACGGCCCGCCGGGCGGGGCGCTCATGAACTTCCGCACCTACCCGCGGATCCCCTTTCACGAGCAGATTCACGAAAGCTGGCCCTTCTACACCGAGACCGGCCGGCTCCATGCCTACACCGACGACCCCACGGCCATCCAGTGCGGCGAGAACTTCATTGTGCATCGGGAGGGACCGGAGGCCACGCCCTACCTGCCCAACGTGATCGTCAGCTCCAACCCCTGGGTGCGCCCGAACGATTTCGGCATCCCGCTCAACGCCGAGCACTGGGACGAGCGCACCGTGCGCAACGTCAAACTCCCCTGGCCCGCGGTGAAGCAGACCCAGAATTTCCTCTGGGAGCGCGGCTACCGCTTCTACTGCCTCACCCCCAAGTCCCGCCACAGCGTCCACTCCTCCTGGGCCAACGTGGACTGGCATCTGATCTGGAACTCGAACTTCGGCGACCCCTACCGGCTGGACAAACGCCTGCCCAACGTCAGCGAGCATCAGCTCCACATGAACCCCCAGGCCGCCCGCGACCTGGGCCTCAACGACGGCGATTACGTCTATGTGGACGCCAACCCGGCCGACCGCCCGTACCTGGGCGCCACCCCCAGCGACCCGTTCTACAAGGTCAGTCGCCTGATGCTGCGCGTGACCTACAACGGCGCCTACCCCTACCACGTGGTCATGATGAAGCACGGCACCTTCATCGCCACGGAGAAGACCGTGAAGGCCCAGCAGACCCGGCCGGACGGACTGTCGCTGACCGAGAACGGCTACATCGCCAACTTCCGCTTCGGCTCCCAGCAGTCCATCAACCGGAACTGGCACATGCCCATGCACCAGACCGACACGCTCTTCCACAAGGCGAAGGTCTTCATGAGCTTCATCTTCGGCGGTGAGGCGGACAACCACGCCGTCAACACCGTGCCCAAGGAATGCCTGGTGCGCATCACCAAGGCCGAGGACGGCGGCCTGGGCGGCCGGGGGTCCTGGAAGGGCGGGACCGACGGCATGTCGCCGGACGCCGAGAACGAGGTGATGCAGCACTACCTGGCCGGGGACTTCGCCACCGGCAAGGTGGCCGAGCAGGCGCCGGGATACGAATAACCGCCGCGCGCGACTCCGCTGGCATGGGCCATGAAACGCTACTCCCCAACCACCACCGGCAGCAGGCCCTTGAAACCCGCCTGCTCGAAGTGCCGGTCCGTGGTGAAGGCTTCAGCGATGCCCGCGTCCGCCATGACCACAAAGCTGGCGCAGTCCACCTACCCCCAGGTCTTATCGGGACGGTCGGAGTACAGGGCCAGGGCGTGGGTTCGGATTTCGGCCGTCACGGTCACAATGCAGAATTGTGGGCAGCGCTGGAACCGCCCGAGCGATTCGACAAGTAGTGCCCGAGCCGGGGTTCGAGCCAGTCCACTTCCGGTTTCGGCAATGATCCAGTCGGTCAGGAAAACCGGGCGTCCCGCGCGTCCCAAGTGCCGCCACAAGGTGCTGGCTTTGGCATGGAGCGGGTCACGCGAGTTGAGGAGCGCCACCCAGCCGTTGGAATCAAGCAGGACCGGTTTACCGGGCATCGGTGACCCTGGGGTGTCCGTACAGGTAATGGTCAAGGTTCACCGACAGGTCGGGGATGCCGCAGTCCACGGCCAGCTCGCCGATCTTAAACGCCGGATCCAGATCCGCATCCTGAGCAGTGACGCCAGCGTCGGGTTCGACCCGCACCCTGGTGCCCTCCGGAAGGTTCGCTCCGGGTTCCAGCACCACCACGCCGTTTTTGACCGTGCCCTTGTAGCTCATGGTCGGGAGCAATTTACTGCCGAACCCGGCCTTCTGGCAATCACCCCTTGAACCATGCCCAAACACGAGACCGATCCCGAGGACCCGATGGAACTGTGCGGCGTGGGTCTGCTCACCGCCGAGGACACCAGCGAGACCATGACCGAGTGTTTCATCGAGGAGTTCCTGCGCCTGGGCTACGACGCCGAACGGCTGCTGGCCCTGTTCCGCAACCCCTTTTACACCGGCGTGAACATGGTCCTGCAGAACCGCGGCGAGGAGTTTGTCCGCCGCAAGATCGCCGAGGTCTTCGGCTGGTGGGGCCGGCCGGTCGCGTGGGCGAGTGCGCCCACCCCTTCGCAGGTCCCCCCACCGGAGGTCACGCCCTGAACCGGAAAACCGTCCCTTCTCCCGCGTACTTATGAGCACCGTCTTCAACTGGCAACTGGGCCGCGACATGGAATACCCGTACGAGGCGGCGTATCCGGACCGGCAGTTCGCCTTTGTCTTCAACCTCAACCGCTGCATCGGCTGCCAGAGCTGCACCATGGCCTGCAAGTCCACCTGGACCTTCGCCAAGGGCCAGGAGGCCATGTGGTGGAACAACGTCGAAACCAAACCCTACGGCGGCTACCCCCACCACTGGGACGTCAAAATCCTCCACCTCCTCAATCAGGCCAACCCCGGCGGCCAGACCTGGAACGGCGCGCTGCAGGAACTCAAGGCCCCCTACGGACGGTTTAACGGCAAAACCATCTTCGAGGTCGCCAAAACCCACGTCAGCCCCGAGGGCGCTCAACGCGCGCTGGGGTACCTGCCCACCGACGAGGAGTGGGCGGCGCCCAACCGCTTCGAGGACAACCCCACCGCCGCTGAAAAAGGCCGGGCCGGCCAGATGACCTTCAGCGGCGGCCAGCTCGTGCCCCAGCACAAGACCTGGTTCTTTTACCTCGCCCGCCTCTGCAACCACTGCACCTACCCGGCCTGTCTGGCGGCCTGCCCCCGCAATGCCATCTACAAACGCCCTGAGGACGGCATCGTGCTCATTGACCAGTCCCGCTGCCGCGGCTACCGCAAGTGCATGGAGGCCTGCCCCTACAAGAAAACCCATTACCGTGGCACCACCCGCACCACCGAGAAATGCATCGGCTGCTTCCCGCGCGTCGAGGGACGCGACCCCCAGGGCGGCGGCCGGCCCATGCAAACCCGCTGCATGGCCGCCTGCGTGGGTCACATCCGCCTCCACGGCCTGGTGCGGATGAACCCCGACGGCACCTGGAAGGAAGACCGCCAGCACCCCCTCTACTACCTGGTGCACGTTGCCAAGGTCGCCCTGCCGCTTTACCCCCAGTTCGGCACCGAGCCCAACGGCTACTACATCCCACCCCGCTGGGTCCCGCGCCCCTACCTGCGCCAGATGTTCGGCCCCGGCGTGGATGCGGCCATCGAGAAATACCTCGCGCCCGACCGCGAACTGCTGGCCGTGCTCCAGCTCTTCGGCAAGGACGCCCGGATGTGCTTCCGTTACGAGATCAAGCCCGGGCCGAAGGTGTTTGAAACCACCGTCCACGGACGGAAGTTCGAGTTGTACAACGACACCATCATCGGCTACGGCGCCGACGGCTCCAAGATCATCGAAACCACCGTCGAGGAACCGCTCCACGAGCGGCCCAACCGCCATGCCAACTCCATCTGAAGTCCGTCCTCCGAAGCCGGAAGAGCCCCGTCAGATTTGGGCGGCACCCCCCGGGGCTCCCCCCCGTTCGGTCTTTGGCAACTACCGGCCCGACCCGGCGGCGGAGCCTCCGGCCCCCGACGCACTCCTTTCCCAGAACCCGGCTCCGCGCGCAGCCCCCGACGAGAATCCTGCACCAGCCCTGGCCCGGGCCTTTCTGTACCGGTACCTGGCCCGGGCCTGCGAAGACCCTGCGCGGGAAACCTGGGACTGGCTGTGTGCGCCCGCCACCCGCCAAAGCCTGCAAACCGCCTGGGAACTGGTGGGCGGCGGCGCGCCCCTCCCCGCGCTGGAACCCGACGCCTTCGACTCGTTTCACACCGCCCATGTCGCCGCCTTCGGTCACGCCGCCCGCGGGCCGTGTCCGATCAACGAAATCGAGTACGGTGACGTCAAGGCCGACCCGCTCTTCCAACCGCATCGGCTGGCCGACCTGGCGGCCTTTTACCGCGCCTTTGGTCTGGAACTCGCCGACGACGCGGGTGAACGCCACGACCACCTGGCCGTGGAACTGGAGTTCATGTGTGTGCTCACGGCCAAAGAGGCGTGGGCCTTGGAGCACCAGCCCGACTCCGACCTCCCCGCCCGCTGCCGGGACGCGCAGAAAAAGTTCCTCCGCGAACATCTGGGCCGTTGGACGCCGGCGTTCACCCGCCGGCTGGAACGTCAGGCCGCCGGCACGCCGTTGGCGGAGTTGGCCCGGTTCACGCGCGCCTTCATCGAGACCGAGTGCGCCCGCTGCGGCGTCCCGTCCGGCAGCGAAGACCTGCTGTTGCGCCCGGCCGACACGGGCGCGGCGTTGTGCGAAACCTGCGGGCTGCCTCAAACCCTGCCCGGCACGGACGCCCCTGCGCCAGCTTGAACCGCCCCCGGAGTCCGCTTCGGGCGGCCGCTGTTCCCGCGTCTGGTATGGAGCTGCTGTTTGATGACGATCTGGTGGAGGCGGTGGTCTTCCTGGCCGCCGCCGGGCGGGGACCCGAGGTGCCCGCGGCGCAGGTGCGTCGGTTCCACGCCGAACGCGAGCGTTGTTACGCGGTGCTCGATCCGGACGCCCGCCAGGCCGCCTTCGCGCGGGTGCATCTGGAGTGGTTTCGGGAATGGGGGCTGACCCGCCCGCTGGAAGGGGCGGTGCGGCAATTCCCCCTGCTGGCCGAGCACCTGGCTGCGCTGGCCTGCCGCAAGGCCCGCACCCGCGGCGAGGAGGGGGCCGAGTTGTACACCGACGCCGAGAGCCGGCGTCGCGGGGTGCTGGCGCTGCGCCCCGAGCGCTTCACGGCGACGGGGCGTTTGGAACCGCTGCTCCACCACGAACTGGCGCACCTGGCGGACCTGGTGGACCCGCCCTTCGAGTACGCGCCCGAAACCGGCCTCTCCGGCCGAACGGCGACGCAGCAACGGTTGGTCCTCGAACGCTACCGGCTGTTGTGGAACGTGAGCATTGACGGACGCCTCACCCGGCGCGGGTTGGCGACCGTGGCGGACGAGGCCCGGCGCCGGGCCGAGTTCGAGCGCGCCTTTGCCTTTCTCCCCGCATCCCGTCGGGACGAGTTGTTTGCCGGCTTGTGGGCCGGCCGGCGGGCCCGGCATCCCGAACTCCTCGAACTGG
>CALFAV010000007.1 GCA_937946835.1 uncultured Verrucomicrobiae bacterium
ACTCCAGACGCTCGTGGACAAGTCGTAGGTAAAAATCTGGCCGTCACTGCTGTCCACCACATAAAGCCGGCCATCCGGCCCAATCCGCACCCCGTCGGCACTGCCCAATCCCGCAGGACCCGCCAGGGGAGAATCAGTCCCCGAGGCCAGGGAAATTTGATGCAACGTGCTGGATCCAAACTCCGCAGCGAAGAGGTGCGTGGCCGTCCGGCTCACGTCCAACAGCGGCTGGCTGACCGTGACCGTGGTGAAAACATCAAAAGTGGTTCCACTGAGCGAGCGGCGGTGGATCGTGCCGTCGGCCCGATTAATGAGCAGCCGGCCGTCCGGGGCCGTCACCATGCCGTCCGCGCCAGCCGAGCTGCCCGCAATCGGCGTCCAAGACGGCGGTACGGGTAGCGCCACGCCGCTGGCGCCTGAGAAATCAAACGCGCGCAGATTACCCGTGCCGTACTCGGTCACCAGCAAAGCGGTCTGGGCGAGGGCTTGCAGCCCCAGCCCGGTGAGCACCGCCGCGATCCATGCCTGTCGCCCTAACTTCCTTCTCCTCCTGCCGGTCATGTTTTTCATTGCCCAAAGAACCTCAGGTTCTGATGAAGCCCCGCTGGTGCTGGATTAAAACTGGACCCAACCTTTCGTTGTCAAGCAGACAAACAACGTCTCAATGTTAAAAAATGGCGTCGGATGTTTCGACTCTCCCGCTCTGGTCGGCCGACCAACGCACGACCTTATCTTCATCCAAGGTCCGCTTCGGACACCCCGCAGCCCGGTGTCCTTGCAAGAGCGTGGGCGCGTCACCGGTCTGGCCAGGGCTTGAGCAAAGCCGTGCGATTGCCAGCCGGGGAGGCAACCTTCATCCAAGACTGTTCGGGCGGATTCCATGTTGCCGGCTCCGAGGGCTTTGGGAACCTTGCCACAGCCCGAGCAGAAGCAGTCTCTTGACAGACGCCCGCCGGGTCGGTGGCCGACTACCCCGCTACGGGGAATGCAACCGCGGCCTTGGTCAGGGTCCCTTGAGGCGTGCGAGATGCGCCACGACTTTACGCCGGACGGCCGTCTTGTGCGCCGGCCGGACGGCGACTAGCCTGCCGGACGCACCGCATGAAGCTGCTTTTCGTTCACGCGCATTTCGACGACTTCGAGTTTACGGCGGCGGGCACCTTCGAGTTGTGGCGCCGGCGGACGGGCGGGCAGGTGCGTCGCAAGGTGCTGGTCTGCACTGACGGCTGCGCCGGGCACCACTTCCGGACCCGGGCAGAAACGGGCCGGCTGCGGTTGGCCGAGCAGCAGGAGTCGGCGCGATTGGGCGGGTATGAATTTGAGCTGCTGCGCCTGCCCGACGGCCGGGTACCGCGCGAGGCCTGTTTGCGCGTGGACATTCCGCTGCTGGCGGCCCTGTGGAAGGGCATCCGGGATTTTCAGCCGGATTACCTGTTTTGTCCGCCGCTGCCCGCCGACCCCCTGGCGGGCGTGCACGTGGACCATGTGGCCGTGGCCCGGGCGGTGCGCGAGGTGGCCTACATGATCAACGTGCCCCACGCCTTCACGCCGGAATATCCCGCCGACGAGACCCGTTCGGAGCCCTGTCCCGTGCCGGTCATTGTCGCGGTGTACGACGGTTATCAGTTCGGCGCCAACACCCATGATTTGGCGGTGGATGTCGAGCCGGCCTTCGAGGACATCGCGCGCCTGACCTGGTGTCACCAGAGCCAGATTCGGGAGTGGCTGCCCTGGGTGGGACGGCACCAGATGGAACCGCCGGCCGATTTCGCGGCCTGGCGTCAGACGTTGCGCGCGCGCTTCGAGCGCAAACGCCGCGAACTGGGCCTGGCCGGCCCGGGGGCGGTCGAGGTGTTCACCGTCACCGCCTGGGGCGAAATCCCGGACCCGGAGCGCCTGTTCCAAGACTTCCCCAACCTGGTGCCCGAGCCGGACCGTCACGCCGCCCTGCGCCGGCGGTTGCAACGCTGGCGCGGCGATTGAGCCACTCCCCCGGCGCGGCCGCCCCAAACTCCGCTCGGCCCGTCCGGAACCTTCCCGCTCGATGCCATGCCCCGTCCCTTCCGGCTCGAATACCCCGGCGCGCTGTACCACGTGACCTGCCGCACCAACCGGGCAGAGCCGGTGTTTGATGAACCCGCCGCCCGCGAGCATTTTCTGGCCGAGTTGGGCCTGGCGTGCGCGAAAACCGGCTGGCGGGTCCACGCCTGGGGCCTGCTGCCCGACCACGCGCACGTGGTGCTTGAAACCCCGCAGCCCAACCTGGTCAGCGGGATGAAATGGTGGTTGGGCACCTTCACCAACCGTTACAACCGCCGCCGCGGCCTGAGCGGACACCTTTTTGCGGGCCGTTACCGCGCCGTGCCCGTGGCCCCCGCCGGCCCGTTTTTTCTCGAGGCCTGCCTGCATGTGTTGCTGAACCCCGCCCGCGCGGGCCTGCTGGCGCCGGAGCAGCCGGTGGCGAGCCACCCGGCAACCAGCGCCGCCTGGTCCGTGCTTCCGCCGGAAAAACGCCCCTCCTGGCTGGTGACCGACCGGCTCTTCGCCGCCGCCGGGCTGTCGGAAGACTCCGCGGAAACGCGCCGCGCGTTTGCCGAGTGGCTCGAGGCGCGCCGGGCAGCGCCCGAACCGCCCACCTGGCGGATGCTGCGCCGGGGTTGGTGCTGCGGCGACGAGGCCTTCCGCGCCGAAGTGTTGGCGCGGTTGCGCGGGACCTCCCCGGACCCCCGGCGCGGGCCGGTGCCCCCCGAGGCGCAGGTTCAACTGGGGCGGGGCATCGTGGCCGAGGAATTGTCGCGGCGCGGCTGGACGGTCGCGGACCTGGCACGCCGGCGCAAGACCGACCCGGAAAAGGCGGCCATTGCCCAACGGCTGCGCCGGGAAACCGCGCTTTCCCTGCGCTGGATCGCCGCCGCGCTGCACATGGGCAGCATCAACACCCTGCGCAACACCCTCGTGGCAGCAGAGCGCGGCGGACCGCCGCGTGCGAGGGCGGGCACGAGCCCGCGGGCTGAATCCGGGGCGCGCGGAACCGCCTTTCCGCCGCCAGCACCGCAACCATCGGCGCCCGAGCCGGAGGCGGCCGGGCCAGCCGCTGATGAAGAAACGTTCAGTGTGACCTGGGATTAACCCGGGAGCGGTTGCGTCGCCCGCATGGGCGTCGTTTCAAAGCGGGGAAAATCCACTTCGCCACCGCAGAAGTCCGTTTCGCCACAATCGCATCCGGCGACGGTCACGCGTGAGGGCATACCTTCGTAACAACTTCCACTGCAATGAGCGTCTTAGAGCATCGCACGGACCTAATCCCATCCGCGGGTGTGGTGTTTCTAAGCGCCGCCGTGTGGTGGTGCGGCTGCGGCCAGCGGCCGTCTCCGGCGCGGACGCCCGAGATGCGCGGGCAATCGGTCGCGGAGGGTGGCCGACCGGTCAGTCGGGTGAGCGGGGGGGAGGAAGAGCCGCTCACGGTGTCGCCGCCCCTGCCGGCGCAGGAGGGCGACCGTTACGTGGACGTGACCGCGGAGGCGGGCATCACGTTTGTCCACCAGTTTTGTGCGCCGCGCATCGCAAACATCATTATGTCGAACGGGGCGGGGGTGGCCGTGCTCGACTACGACCAGGACGGCTGGATGGACCTGTACTTCGTCAACTCCGGACCGCTGGACGGGGTGACCCAGCACGCTCCGGGCACCCGGCGTGAGCCGAATCGCCTGTACCGGAATCTGGGCAACGGGAAATTCGAGGACGTTACCCAAAAGGCCGGCGTGGCCGGCACCGGCTACGGCACCGCCGTCGCGGTGGCCGATTACGATGGCGACGGCTGGCCGGACCTGTACCTGGTGAACGTGGGACCCAACCTCCTGTACCGGAACCGCGGCGACGGCACGTTCGAAGATGTGACCCGCAAGGCCGGCGTGGGCGATCCCGGCACGGGCATCGGTGCGGCCTGGGCGGACGTGGACGGCGACGGCCGGCTGGACCTGTTTGTGGCCAACTACCTGACCTTCGATCCCAACTACAAGCTGTACTTCAACCCGGACGCCTACCCCGGCCCGCTCAGCTACAAGGGCGAGTTCAACGTCCTGTACCGCAACCGCGGCGACGGCACCTTCGAGAATATCAGCGAGGCGGCCGGCATCCGTCTGCCCAACCACCGGGCGATGTCGGTCTGCGCTTTTGACTACGATCTGGACGGCGACACGGACTTCTACCTCTGCAACGACGCCACGCCCAACGTGCTTCTGGTCAACGACGGTCGGGGCCGCTTCACCGAAATGGCCATGAAGGTGGGCATCGCTTTCAACGCCCTGGGCGAGGCGGCCGGTTCAATGACCGCCGCCATCGGCGACTGCAACGGCGATCTGTTGCCGGACATCCTGGTCTCGCGCCTCGGCTACGGCTCGCTGTACCTGGCCACACCCAAGGGCCTCTACGACGACCGGATGATGGCCAGCGGCCTGGGCCGGCTCACCGCCGAGTACGTGGGCTGGGGCAGCAATTTCCTGGACTTCGACAACGACGGGGACCTGGACATCTTCGTGGCCAACGGCGACGCCCATCACCTGGTGGGCTGGGAAAGTCTCCTGCTCGAAAACGACGGCCAGGCCCGCTTCAGCAACGCGCGCGACAAGGGCGGCGCCTTCTTCGACGCACGCCTGCGCGCCCGTGGCAGCGCGGTGGTGGATTTCAACAACGACGGTGCCCCGGACCTGGTGGTGACGATGATGGGCGACCGCCCGTTCCTGCTGCAGAACCGCGGTCCGGTCGGCCACTGGCTGGGACTGGAGCTGCAGGGCACCAAATCCAATCCCCACGGCTGGGGGGCGCACGTGCGCGTGACCGCCGGCGGTCGCACCTGGTTTGCCGAAGCGCGTTGCCCCTCCGGTTTCCTCAGCCAATCCGATCCCCGCCTGCACTTTGGCCTCGGCGCGGCGGACAAGGTGGACAAGCTGGAAATCCGCTGGCCCGGGGGCGCCACTCAGGTTTTGGAAAACGTGCCGGTCAACCGGTACCTCAAGCTCAAGGAACCCTGACCATGCGCGCGCTTGGGCCTCCGGTCGCGGTGTTGTTGGCCGCCTTGCTGTTGAGCGGCTGTCGGGAGGCTCCCCCGACCGGGGCGCTGGTGTTGACCCAGACGCCCCTGGGGACCGGCGCCCCGGCAAGGGCGGCGACGGTCTTGGACGAGCGTTACCCCGCGGGCAGCCGCGTGGTGTTGCTGGTGCCGCCCTACCGGACCAATGACGTGCGCCTGCTTTCAAAAGGCCTCTGGGCTGCCGGAGACCCGGTGGTGACGCCGGACGGACAGACGGTGTATTTCATCGGCCGCCCGGCCGCGGGCGCCGAGTGGCAAATTTACCGCGCCCGACTCAACGGCGGCTCGCCCCGTCGGGTCACCGGGCTGCCCGGCGGCGCCATGAACCCGGCCGTGGCGGCGGGAGGTGAGCTGATTTTCTCCTCGCCCGTGCCCCCGGCGGACCGACCCTGGACCCCGCCGCGCCCCGCCGCGCTGTACGCGCAAAAAGCCGGCGCCCCACCGCACCGGATCACATTCACCCCGCACACCGCGCTCGACCCCACCGTGCTGGCCGACGGTCGGATTTTGTTTGTGACGGTTCAGCCCGGCTCCGCCGACCCCGAGCATCCCCGGCTGGCCCTGTTCACGGTGAACACCGACGGCACGGAGTTGACGGCCTTTGCCGGTCAGCACGACGGCGGTTGGCCGGTGGTGCGTCGGCCCCGGGCACTGGATCGCACCTGGGTGGCGTTTCTGGCCGCCGAACGCCACGTCGGCGCCGACCTGACCCGGGCCGAAGGCGTGCGCCTGGCCCGGCCCCAGCAAACCCGGACGCCGCTGTTGCCCGGGGTCAACGCCCGTTGCCGCGCGCTCGAACCCGGCCCGCCCGGGGAATGGCTGGCCTGCCTGGAGACGCTCGGCCGGAGCGGGCGCGGGCTGAGCGACACTTTCGCGGTGTATCGGGTCCGGGCGGACGCCCCTGATGCGGTGACGCCGCTTTTTGACGACCCGGCCTGGCACGAGGTCGAGGCCGCCTGGCTGGCCGCACGCACCCCGCCGCAAGGGCACATGTCCACCGTGGACCCCCAGCGCCCCACGGGCACGGTGCTCTGCCTGGACGTGAACGAAACCAGCTACACCGCCGGCCCGGCGACCAACGCAGCCGCGCGTGTTCGTTTCGCGGCGCTGCGGGACGGCCGGGAGCAGGTGCTGGGCGAACTGCAACCCCACCCCGACGGCTCGTTTCTGGTGGACGTGCCGGCGGATGTGCCCCTGGTCATCGAGGCCTGGGATGACGAGGGGCGCCGGGTGCGCCGCTGCCCGCCCCTGGTGTGGGTGCGGCCGGGCGAAAACCGCGCTTGTGTGGGCTGCCACGAGCCGCATCACCGGGCCCCGCGCAACGTGCGACCCCTCGCGGCCAACACGGCACCCCTGACCTTGAAGTCACCCGCACCAGCATTGGCGGGCAACGAGCCATGAAAACACGTGGTTTTGTCCTGATTTCGCTGGCCGGTCTGGTCGCCGCCGGCGGCCTGAGCAGCGGCGGCTATTTCTGGTCGGTGGGCCACGTGCGGCGGTGGACCGGCAACCCAACGTTGGGCTTTGTCTCCTGCACGCACTGTCACGGTAACGACCTGAGCAAAACGGCCTGGGCCAGGCCCCGCCCGCATCACCCCGCGCCGGCCGGGCTGGCCGTTTCACCGGACGGTCGGCGGTTGTACGTGGCGCTGGATGACGTGGACGAGGTGGTCGAAGCGGATGCCGAAAGCCTCGCCATCTTGCGGCGGACCGCCGTGGCCGGGGGGCCGTTCGGGCTGGCCCTGGACCGGTCGGGACGGCGGCTGTTTGTGGCCTGCCGGCACCAGGACCGCGTCGCGCAACTGGACCTGGAGACGTTTCGCGAGGTGGACAGTTTGTTCGTGGGCGTGGAGCCGGTGGCGCTGGCGTTCACGGAAACGCCGGAAGGGGAACGCCTGATCGTGGCCAACTCCGGTTCCGGGGACGCCGCCGTGTTGAGCCTCTCGCCCTTGAAGGAAGTGGCGCGTCCGGGCACGGGTCGGGAACCGTTCGGCGTGGCCGTTTCGCCGGATGGTCGTCACGCCTGGGTGATGAGCCGCCTGGCCGAGCCGGACCTGGCCCGGGGTGGCGCCTCGGCGCATCCGGCGGAGGCGGGGTTTGCGCACCTGTTCCTGCCGGCGGCGGCGGAGTTGACCCACCTCAGTCCGGCGGGTGGGCGGGTGCTGCGCCGGGTGCCGCTTGAATCGGCGCATTTGTCCGAAGACCTCGCCTTCGTGCCCGCGCGCGGCTGGGTGCTGGCGCCGTTGGTCAAGGTGCGCAACCTGGTGCCCATCACCCAGGTGGCCAACGGCTGGGTGATGTCCAGTGGCCTGGCGGTGGCGGATCTTCAGGGCCACGTGACCCAGGTGCCGCTCGACGAGGCCAACGACTACTTCGCCGATCCCGCCGGCCTGGCGGTGGACGCGGCAGGGCGGCGGGCGTACGTCGCCTCCGGCGGCAGCGACGTCATCACCGTGGTGGACCTGGACCGACTGGCGGCGTGGCTGGAGCAGGCGGATGACGCCACCCGCCGCGAAGCCATCCGGGACCTGTCTCTCTCGACCGAATACGTCGTGGCGCGGATCCCCACCGGCCGCAACCCGCGGCACCTGGCGCTCAGCCCGGACGGCCGCCGCTTGTACGTGTCAGTGCGTCTCGAGGATCAGGTCTGGGCCGTGGACACCGAGCGGTTGACGGTGGTGGGCAAACTGGTCCTGGGCGACGGCGGGGACTCGGACCCCATTCGCCGGGGCGAGCGGGTTTTCACGAAGGCGGCACACACCTTCCAACGCCAGTTCTCCTGCCGCTCGTGTCACCCGGACGGCCACGTGGACGGGCTGGCCTACGACTTCGACGGCGACGGCATCGGCGACAACCTGTTGGACAACCGGACGCTGCGGGGCATTGACCGGACCCCGCCGTTCAAGTGGAACGGCAAGAACCCCAGCCTGCAGGTGCAGTGCGGGCCGCGCTTTGCCCGCGTGTTGATGCGCACCGATCCCATCCCGCCGGCCGAGCTGGAGGACCTGGTGAGGTTTCTAAACTCCCTGCCGCCCGCGCGCCCGCGGCATTTCACCGAACTGAACAAACCGCTTTCGCCCGCCGCCGAGCGGGGCCGGCAGTTGTTCTTCGCCACGCACCGACCCGACGGCACGCCCATCCCGATCGAGCGGCAGTGCCAGACCTGCCACCGACCGCCGCTGTTCACCAACCGGCTCAAAACCGCCGTGGGCACCCGCGGCCCACGGGACCTGACCGACGAGTTCGACACGCCGCACCTGCTGGGCGTCGCCGCCTCCGCGCCCTACCTGCACGACGGCCGCGCGCGCACGCTGGAGGAGCTCTGGACCACCTACCAGACCAACGACCTGCACGGCGTCAGCTCTTACTGGAGCAAACACCAGCTCAATGACCTGATCGAGTACCTCAAAACCCTGTAACCGCAGACTCCCATGAAACCCCGAGACCTATCCCCCTGGCTCACCGTCGCCCTGGCGGTGACCACCCTGCAAGCGGCGGAAACCACCCCCGCCGCATTCAAGGACATTCCGTTCCCGGTGATCGAGCGCTTTGAGAATTTCGGCAAGGCCGAGGGCATCCCCACCGAGAAGGTCCATGCCGTGTACAAGACCACCGACGGCCGGCTCTGGCTCGGCACGTGGAACGGCTTGTGCGTGCGGCGCGAGGACGGCCGGTTCCATCGCTACGGCCCCGAAGACGGTCTCAGCCACAAAATGGTGCTCCAGATCGTCGAGGACCCGCAGACCGGGGACCTGTGGATCGCCACGATGCGGGGCCTGACCCGGCTCAGCGGCGGCAGGTTCACCGTGTACACCCAGACCAACAGCGGCCTGCCCAACAACGTGGTGTACGGCGTGGACGTGCGGGAGGGCCGGGTCTGGGTGGCCACCGCCGCCGGGGCCGGCTCATTCAACCCGAAAACCGGCGAGTGGAAAATTTATGACCACAACAACACCGTGATGCACGAGCCCTGGTGCTATGCCATCAAGGCCACCCCGGACAAGGTGTTCATCGGCGTCTGGGGCGGCGGCATCATCGAGCATGACCCCCGGCGCGGCACGTTCAAGGAGTACCGCGACCCGGACCGCGATTTTCACTACGACCTGGTGCCCGATGACGGCCCGATCAACGACATCACCTCCTGGCTCAGTTGGGAGGACGGCGTGCTCTGGCAGTGCACCTACTTCGGCTTCGCCCGCTACGAGGGCCGCGGCTGGAAAACCTGGGTCGAGGAGAAAACGCCCCTGCTGTCCAACTTCACCCAGTTCGTCTGGCCGCACCGGCGGGTGGCCTGGATCGGCATGGACCGGGGCGTCTCGGTCACCGACGGCGAGACCTGGGTCAACTACGAGGTCGGGCCGAAAGGGGAGGGTCTCCGCACCCTGTACCGGCCCGGTCAGCCTCCCGAGGTGCAGACCATGCCCACCGCGCTGGCGAACTGCTTTGTGCTGGGCATCTACGTGGACGACGAGGAGGCCTGGTTTGCCACCTCCAACGGCCTGAGCCGGGGCGTGTTCGCCCCCTACCCGCGACCCGCCACGGTGGCCCGGGCGCGCCCCTGAACCCATGAACTCACCTGCCGACTCCAACCCGAATCCCCCCATGCCTGCCTACATTCCCGCACCCGAAGTGACCCTGGACAACTACCAGGACAACGGCCTCGTCTATTCCGAGGCCGAGAAAGCCGAGCGCCGCGCGCTGGGGCTGCCCGCCGCCGAGCCGGCCCCGGTGGGGCTGCTCAAAAAACTGCCCCCCGGCCGGCCGGTGGTGAGCAAGCGCGCCATTTCCGCGCCCAAGGTGCTCAACGATGCCGGCGAGTACGGCAGCGCCTTCCCGCGCGGCCTGCGGGTGGACCTGCCCGGCGGCATCACCCACCTGCTGCTCAGCGGCACGGCCAGCGTGGGCGCGCACGGCGAGACGCTCTACCCGGGCGATTTCCGCGCCCAGCTCTGGCGCACCTTCCGCAACCTCACCGAACTGCTCAAGAGCGAGGGCGCCACCTGGCACGACGTGGTCCGCACCACCTGTTACCTGCGCGACATCGAACGCGACTACCCCGAGTTCAACCGCGTCCGCAACGAGTTTTACCGGGCGCTTGGTCTCGACCCCTTCCCGGCCAGCACGGCCATTCAGGCCCGCATTTGCCGGAGCGAACTGCTGGTGGAGATCGAAGCCCAGGCCATTTTGATCCGCTAGGAGGCCGCCATGAACACCTGGTTCCGTTTCCTCCTTGTTCCAACCCTGTCGGTGCCCCTGCTGGCCGCCGGCTACGGCTATGTGGAAAAGCCCGAGCCGCCGCCGACCCAGGCCGAAAAAGACGACGGCTGCGTGAGCGTGCCGGTGGACCCGGCGGCGAAACCGGGCGATGCCTCGGTGCTCGATTTCGAGTACCCCTACTACGGCAACACGCCGGAGGAACTGATCCCCTTCCGCGGGGTCGAGCCCTACTACCGCTACTGGACCAAGCGCCTGCCCTTCCGCGGCCCGGGCCGGGACTACCCGGACCCGCCGGACCTTAAATCGCTCAAGATTGGTCTGCTCAGCCCGCCACCCTACGGGCCGGAGGGCGCGCGCGGCAAACGCAGCCGCCAGGGCGTGCTGCTGGCCGTCGAGGAGGCCAACGCCGCCCGCCGGCCGGGTCAATTGCCCTTCGAGATCATCGAGAAGGAGGACTCCCCGCAGTGGGGCAGCGCCGCCAACATCGCCGTCGAGTTCAAGGATGCCGACGTCCTCGGCTTCCTGGGCACCATTGATGGCGACGCCACGCACGTGGCCCTCCGCGTGGCCCTCAAGATCGAAACCTACATGATCAACGCCTCCGACCCCGACCCGACGCTGACCGAAACGCAAATCCCCTGGCTGACCCGCGTCTGGCCGGACGACCGCCAGCAGTGCTTCCGCCTGGCTTTGCTGGCGGTCAAACAGCACGGCTGCCGGCGCATCGCGGTCTTCCGCGAGAGCAGCCGCCCGGGCCGGGTGGGCGTGATGCACTTCAACAACTACATTCGCCGTCTGGGTTACCCGCCGGTGGCCCACCTGTTCTTCAAGCCGGGCGACAAGGACATCTCGGCACAAATCCAGGCCATCAAGGCCGCCGAGCCGGACGCGGTCCTGTTTTACGGCCAACCCGAGGACGTCGGGCGCTTCGTCAAAATGTTCCGCGAGGCCGGCCTCACCGCCCGGTTTTACGGCTTCGATCGCCTCCAGGAAGACGCGTTCCGCCGCGAGGCCGGCGAACATGCCGAGGGCATGACCATCACCTACTTCTTCAACCCGCACCGCACCGACCCGGTGTGGCTGGACTTCGCGGCCCGCTACGAAAAGCGCTGGGGCGAGAAGCCCGACGTCTATGCCGCCTACGGCTACGACGCCGCCCGGCTCATGATCGAGGCCATTGACCACGCCGGCCCGAATCGCTTCCGCATCCGCGACTACCTGGCCGGCCTCGAGGAGTGGGATGGCGTGACCGGGCACATGATCTTTGACGGCCGCTGGGACAACATCGCGCCCATCACCATTGCCCGGTTCCACCACGGCGAATGGCAGTACGACCCGCCGCCCGCGCCGAACTGGCGGCCACGGCGCACGCAGCAGGCCCAGGCCGGCGCCGCCCGGCCATGAACCATCGCCGGCGGTTCCTGCTTGCGATAGTTTCGGTGCTCGTCGGCCTGCTCACCTCGAGCGTGGAAACCAGCGGGCTGCGCGCGCAAGACGTCCCGGCTCCGGTCTCGCTCACCATCGGCCTGGTCCTGCCCCCCGGCGAGCCGGAGGCAACAAACATCCTGCGGGGCGCCGAAATTGGCGCGGCCCTGGCGCGGGCGGAGACCGGGCAAGCGGTGGAACTGCGCGTCCGCGGCAGTCCGGGCCAGTGGGGCACCGAGGGCGATGACGCCGTGGCGCTGGCGCTGGACGCCGGCGTGCAGGCTCTCATCGCCCCCACCACCGGCGCCACGGTTCATCTGGTCGAACAGGTGGCCGGGCGTGCGCGGATTCCCACGGTGTCCCTCTGCGCCGACCGCTCGGTCACCGGCGCGCGACTGCCCTGGGTGCTGCGCCTGGTGCCCGACACCGCCACAGAAGCGCGGGCCTTGCTGCGCGGCGTGCACGCCGCCCACCCCGGCCCACTGCCGCGCCGCTGGGCGGCCCTGGTACCCGAGGGGCGGGCCGGGCGTGAAGCCGCCAGCGACCTGCGCGCCGCCGTGACCGCTGTCGAGACCACCTTGGTCGCGGTGGAGTCCGTGACCACCACGGCCACGAATTTGAAGCCGACGCTGGCGCGGCTGCTTCAGTCCCGACCTGAAGGGGTACTGCTCTGGCTGGACCCGGTGCTCGCGGGCCGCTGGGTGCGCGCGCTGCGGGAAGCCGGCCACGCCGGGCTCCTGGCCGGGCCGGGACGGCTGGCTGGCCCTTCATTTTTGAGCGCGGCCGGCCCGGCGGCGGAGGGTTTTTTCTCCACCCGCCCCGTGCTGGTGGCGGCGAGCCACGAATTGCGCGCGCGGTTTCTCGAGCGGTTCCGCGCCCAATTTGGCGAGGAATCCGACCCCGTGGCTGCGGCCGCCGCGGATGCGGTGCGGTTGTTGGTCACCGTGCTGCGGGACGCGGGCGGTCAGCCAGCCTTTGCCCGCTTCCCACTCCGGGAGCCGCTGGCAGGGCTGACCGGCCCCCTGGAGTTTGACCCGGTGGGCAACCGCCGGGTCGAACTGGAACCGGTGGTGGCCCGTCAGGGCCGGTTTGTGCCGCTGCCCTGAAGCCGAACGGAGGGCAGGGGACCGGAACCGCGGCTTCCCGCGGTTGGGTCGTTCATTGGGCGGCCGGTGCCGCCGGGCCGGTGATGACCAGGGAAACCCGCGCGACGGCCTTTTGACCCGCGGCCAGCGTCCGCCCGAAGAGCGACAGGTAGGTCGAGTAGTGCGCCTCGGTCTGATGGGGTGTGGCCACGGCAAAGCAATCCGCGGCCCCGGCGCTGAGCGTGGCCAGAAGGCCCCGCTCCGGCGCCCGGCGATAAGCGCGAATGTTCTCCCCGGCCAGTTCGGCGGGGAAACTCCAGTTCACCGGGTGCGGTTCCAAGCGCCAGCGGCCGTCCTCGGCCAGCGCGCGCGCGGCGGCGTCTCGCGGGTACATCTGCCATTCGCCCCGGTCGGGCGTGGCGTTGATGTAGCCGTCCCGTGCCCGGCCCTTGGCGAACACAAACGAGTTGGTGAAGATCGGGTCAAAATACGAGGCCAGAAAGACCTCGAAGCCGCGCAGCTCGGCCTGTGCCTCCACCTCCAGGTCCAGGATGATGACGCTCGGCCGCGCCAGTTGGTAGCGTCCCCGCAGGACAAACGGCCGATCATTGGTCGCGGCCCAGTGCACCTCCACCCGGCCGTCGGGCAGCCGCGTGGCCACGCTGGGCCAATCCCAGGCGCCGTTGCCGAAGCGCCGTCCGTTGGCAAACACCCGGTACGGGCTGAGCAGACCCTTGCTCCGGTCCAGCCGCGCCCCGGTGGGCACGTGATACGCCTCGGTAATCCCCGTCGAAGTGCCCCCGGCGTGCACGCGCCCGCGCAGCACGCCCGTGTCGAAATAAAATCCCCCCAGACCGTCCGGCTCGAAGTGCAGCCGGCTGACCGAAGACGCCTCCGCCGGGGCGGCCGCGGGCGGATTGGCGGGCGGATTGGCGGGCGGCGGTTCGGCCGCAGCGGACGTCGCCCCGCCGAGCCAGACCCACAGAAAACACACGACTCCCGGACCGGGAAACCGGCGGACCTCCCGGGTCAAGGCCCGCCCTCCAAGAGACAGGCGATTCATGCGGGCAACATGCCAAAACTCCCCGGCCGTGTCAGGTCTCAACCGGCATCGAACCCCGGTGAACGCGCGATCCCGCGCTCCGGCCCGGCCCCCCGGCGGCTGTGTCACGGCCGGCCTGGAGAGCTCCCCCTGGCGGCGCCGTCTTCTTTTGAGGACCGCGGCCGGGAAAACGGTCGGCGGCATCCGCGGCACAGGTGCTTCGCGGCTTGACCGCGCCCGGGACAAAGCCCGATTCACTGCGGGGTGGACGCCCTGGGTTGCCAGAGCCATTGCTGCCGGAGGCGCGAATCCCACGCCCGGCGCCGTTCAACCGCGGGTCCCGCCGCCGTGCTCCGGCTGGCGGTCGTGGGTGGCTTGATCCTCGGCGGGCCGCAGAACGCCGCGGGCGCAGACCTGGCCGGGACCACCGTCCGCCCGCTGGCCGTGCCCGCCGCGGGCCGCCCGGGGTTCAGCCTGTTGGGTCCGGCGCAGACCGGGGTGACATTTTCCAACGTGCTCAGTGACGCCCGCGCCGCGGAGAACCAGATTCGCCTCAATGGCTCCGGCGTCGCGGCCGGGGACGTGGACGGCGACGGGTGGTGCGACCTGTACTTTTGCGGGCTGGAGAACCCCAACGCCCTGTTTCGCAACCTCGGCGGCGGGCGTTTCGCGGACATCACCACCGCGGCCGGCGTGGCCTGCGCCGGTCAATACAGCACCGGGGCGGTGTTCGCCGACGTGGACGGGGACGCCGACCCGGACCTGTTGGTGGGCAGCCTCGGCGGCGGGGTCCGGCTCTTCTTGAACGACGGCGCCGGCCGCTTCACCGAGTCAGCCGACAGCGGCCTGGCGCGGCGCTTTTGCGTCACCACCCTGGCCCTGGCGGACGTGGACGGGGACGGTGACCTGGACCTGTACGTGTGCCATTACCGGACCACCACCGTGCGCTCGACCGGCATGGAATTCCTGCGCGTGGGCGGCCGGCGCGTGCTCAAGCCCGAGGACCGCGAGGATTATGAGCTGCTCCCCAACGGCCGGCTCCTCGAGCATGGGGAACCGGATCAGCTTTACCTCAACGACGGCCGTGGCCATTTCACGGCCGTGGCCTGGACCGGCGGCGCCTTCCGCCGGGCCGACGGCACCCCGCTGGACCGCCCGCCCCGGGACTGGACCCTGAACGCCATGTTCCGCGATGTGAACCGCGACGGCGCGCCGGACCTGTACGTGTGCGGGGATTTCCATTCCCCGGATCATCTCTGGCTGAACGACGGTGCCGGCCGCTTTCAGGCCGCCCCCGCGCTGGCGCTGCGCCACACCAGCACGTTTTCCATGGCCGTGGACTTTGCGGACGTGGACCGGGACGGCCACGATGATTTCTTCGTGGCGGACATGCTCGGCACCGAGCACGCCCGCCGCCTGATGCAACAGGCGGGCAGCGAGCCCAACCCCGTGCTCATCGGCCACTTCGCCGATCGCCCGCAGTACGACCGCAGCGTGCTCCAGTGGAACCGCGGCGACGGCACCTTCGCCGACATCGCCTTTTACGCCGGCGTCGAGGCCAACGATTGGGCGTGGTCGGCCGTGTTCCTGGACGTGGACCTGGACGGCTACGAGGACCTGCTCTGCAACACCGGCCATGCCTTCGACACGCAGGACCTGGACGCGGACCGGCGCATCGCTGCCCTGGGCCCGATGCCGCGCGAGAAGGTGCCGGGCAAACTGCTCCTGTACCCGCGACTGCCCATGGCCCGGCTGGCCTTTCGCAACCGCGGAGACCGCACCTTTGAGAACGTCTCCGCCGCCTGGGGGTTTGACGCCCGGGGTGTCTCGCACGGCCTGACGCTGGCGGACCTGGACAACGACGGCGACCTGGACGTGGTGGCCAACAACCTGAACGCCCCGGCGGCCGTGTACCGCAACAACGCCCCGGGGCCGCGGGTGGCGGTGCGCCTGCGGGGTCGGCCGCCCAACACCCAGGGCATCGGCGCCCGGCTCACGCTGCGGGGCACCTCGCCAGAGCAAAGCCAGGAAGTCGTGGCGGGCGGACGCTACCTCTCGGGCGCGGAACCGTTGCGGGTGTTTGCCGCCCGCGGTGACGGCCCCTTTGATCTGGAGGTGCGCTGGCGCAGCGGTCGGGTGAGCCGGGTGCCGAACGTGACGGCCAACCGGCTTTACGAAGTGGCCGAGCCTGCGGCCGACGTGCCGTCGGCTCCGTCTCCCGCTTCGGCCGCGCCGGCGCCGCTGTTTGAAGACGTGAGCGAGCGGTTGGACCACCGCCACCACGAGCCGGCGTTTGACGATTTTTCGGTCCAGCCGTTGCTCCCGATCCGGCTCAGCCAGGATGGCCCTGGCGTGGCCTGGGGCGACCTGAACCGGGACGGCTGGGAAGACCTGGTCATTGGCACCGGCCGCGGCGGCGCACTGGCGGTTTATCTCAACGACGGGCGCGGTGGCTTCGCTGCGATGTCCGGCAATCCCGTGGTCTTGCCGGGCGATTCCACCGGCTTGTTGATTCTGCCCGCGGGCAACGGCCCCGCTCGTGTCCTGGCCGGAGTGGCTCGGGTGGAAGGCGAGGTCCCGGCGGCGGTGCTGTCGTCAGACCCGGACGGGTCCAATGCCGGCGGACTGATCCCAAGCTTTTCAGCCAGTCCGGGCCCGTTGGCCGCGGCCGATTACGACGGCGATGGGAATCTGGATTTGTTCGTGGGCGGGCGGGTTGTGCCGGGGCGGTATCCGGAGCCGGCGGCATCACAACTCTGGCGGCAGGCGGCGGGGCGTTGGGCGTTGGACCCGGCGAACTCCGCGCTGCTGGCCCGCGCCGGGCTGGTGCGGGGAGCGGTTTTCAGCGACCTGAACAACGACGGCTGGCCGGACCTGGTATTGGCCTGCGAATGGGGGCCGATTCGGCTTTTCGAGAACACCCGCGGGCGCTTTCGCGAGGTCACTGCCGCGCGGGGGTTGGACCGGTACCCCGGCCGCTGGACCGGTGTGACCACGGGAGACTTTGACGGCGACGGCCGGCAGGACATCGTCGCCGCCAACTGGGGCCTCAACGGCCCGGTCCGTGCCACGCCCGAACGGCCGCACCGGCTTTACTATGGCGATTTCGACGCGAGCGGCTCGATGGACCTCCTCGAGGCCTGTCATGATCCCCTCACCGGGCGCGAAGTGCCGCTGCGAGACCTGCTCACCTTGAGCGCCGGCCTGCCGGTGTTGCGGAGCCGCTTTCCCACTTTCGCGGCTTTTGGGACGGCCTCCGCCGCCGAGGTGCTGAATCGGGAACTCACCCAGGTCCCCCGGGTGGAAGCCGGGCACCTGGCCAGCACGCTGTTTCTGAACCGTGGCGACCGGTTTGAGGCGCGGCCGTTGCCGGCGGAGGCGCAGTGGGCGCCGGTCTTCGGGCTGGCGGTGGCGGACTTTGACGGGGACGGGGCCGAGGATCTGTTTTTGAGCCAGAATTTCTT